>JBGTJE010000064.1:0-13813 GCA_041745295.1 Pirellulaceae bacterium
AACCGCACGAGTTTCCTTTCCTGAATCACAGGCTCGTAAAACATCCCGACGAAACTCCTTCGAATAGGGCTCCATAAAACCTCCTTGGTGTTGGGGCTTTATGCAGTTTATCTATCCGACGCAGATGGCGCTAGACCTACGTAGAACGCGCTCTAGTGTTCCACGATTCCTTTGGGAAAACGATCCAGCACAAGATTGAGCTGGATGCCATGCTCAAGAAATGCCTTGAGACCCGCGAGCATTAATGAGAATCCTTGAGTCGAGTCGGCGACCTGCATTACAAGTTCATCTGTACTGACTGAAAAACCCGCCTCGGTAATGCCAACGAATGTCGTGCCGACTTTCTAGGGCGTGAAAGTCCATTCCACGGTGTTAGGATTCTTTTGACCCGGCCAGTCGATGACAAACCGCTGGTCTGGCTCTACGGATTTCGCGGTCACCGGGACGGAGATGTCGTACATTTCCCAATCCCATTGCACCTTTTTGCCGGACTCGAGTTTTCCGCTTCCCTTGGTGAACCAGAATTTCGTCGTGACCTCGGGATTGAGGAAGGCGTCGCACACCTCCGCAACGGGCCTGCGGATGAGCATCCCCGTTTTTGCAACCGGCGCCTGTTTGAGCCTGGCGGTTTCCATGTCGACTCCAAGTGAGGGCGGTGGGACTCGGACCCACGACCTACGGATTAAAAGTCCGTTGCTCTACCAACTGAGCTACGCCCCCGGATGGTCACAAAGTTTAATGGCTCTAGCCTGGTTGCGGTAGGTCCCGGTATAGCGTCGCAGTTCTATTACAAAATGAATTTGCTTAGGCCTTCGTCTTCCGCAATCGTTTTGAGCACTGTTGCACATTCGCTGCGTCGACAACGATCAGGCCATATTTATTGTCTGTAGCGTCGAAGCTCACATTGTCCAACTGCGTTTGCAATTAGACAGGTTCAGACCCATGCAATGGAATAGTGTAAAGCGACGAATGATCACGAGGTTGCCCCCAAGTTCAGATTTGGCAACGTTGCGCATGCAAATTACACGCTCAGCAATTCGACGAGAAGCAGCGCTTCCTTGGGTCGATCATGCGTGCGGTCCCACTCGCGTCGCTCCTCGTAATGAACAATGCGCAGGAGCTTGTCAAGAATACTTAACAATTCGTTGGGCTCGAAGTAATGCGCGATGGCGTCGGTGGTCTCGCTGAATGAAGCGTTCAGCTCGCGTCCAATGCCAGTCGGCGAACCGGGATCCTCAGTGGTCTGCACCTCGGCAAATAGGATGCCCGAATTAGTGAGGGCTGCCGTAATTTTCGGCAATATGGTTCGACACTTTTCGCGCGCGTTGTGGTCCAAGGCGGTCGTGGCCACGATGACGTCGAATGCATTGTTCGGAAATTCATGGGCCGTTATATCTTGGACGACCAGGCCACATGATCCGCCATGCCCCGCTGCCGGGCGTGTTTCGCCAAGTAGCGTAGAGCTTCCTCAGCAACGTCCAGGGCAGTTACGAATAAGCCACGTTCTACCAATGCCAGCGAATCTCGCCCGAGTCCTGCAGCCAAGTCCAAGGCATGTCCGCCGCCGCGCACGTCTTGATCCACATAGCGGATCAATTCTTGTGACGGTTCTGTGCCATACGTCTCCTCATTTTCCTGCTAGACCTAGTCGAAACGCTCGGCCTGATTTTCGGGGTCGGTTTGTGACATTTGTTATCAACCAACGAGAGGTCGTTCTCAAGGTCCACCGAAAGTCGTAATCCTTCGCGGGGAATCCTCTCGC
Organism: Pirellulaceae bacterium; assembly: GCA_041745295.1. GTDB lineage: Bacteria > Planctomycetota > Planctomycetia > Pirellulales > Pirellulaceae > JANMEB01. The sequence goes on from JBGTJE010000064.1 coordinate 1,763, forward strand.
ACCAGCACAACGACCTCAAATCCTATTTGAAGTTGTTCGTTGTTACCATTGTTTGGTGGTGTGAACATCAACGATCGCAACAATTCATCGGCCGATCACATTTTCAAAGCCACTCACAATTGCAGTTGCTAATATGACCCAGGGTGCGGTGAGGTCATCACGTCCTTTGCCACCTTGGAACGTCGCGGTGCTCCAGAGAGTTGCATCGACGTGCACGTTGGCACTGTCGTTTCCATCTCCCGTATCCATGGCCACCGTTCCAAAAACATTCAGGGCTCCGAGGTAGATCGAATCGTCCCCATTGCCTCCAACCACTTCGACACCGCTGGCAAGTTGGCAACCAGGATTGAAGCTGGAAGGACTGATCGCAATGTCATCGCTGCCGTCCCCGGCCTTGAGAGATAGGTTGACCAGCAATTGTTGCACAGAAACCGTAATCCAAACGCGATCTTGGCCAGCGGCGGAATCGACAACAACGTTCAACGTATTGGAAAAATCGGTGACAAATGACCTATCGCTGCTCTGCCCGTCAATTGACGTGTGTCCCCAGATGCCCGGACTTACGACAGCATTGGTTCCCAACAACGTAATGGAAATCATGTTATTGCCGCCGTCTCCCAAGATGTACAACGTGTTGGACTGAGTGTCGAAGGCAGTTGCCACGTTGTTCGTGGTCGTGGCGCCACCCTTCTTGCCCTGGGCGAAGGTCGTCCTGTCGCAGAAGGCCGTCGCGGCCATTGCCAAACACAGCGTCAAACGTGCAAATGAGAACATGTGCAGACTACTGTTTTTACTGCTGTCCGCGAAACAACCTAAACAAGTGCAAACGCGGACATCCCGTCTCGCACGAAAAGTGATTTCTTGGCAAATTTGTTAGACTCAGGGGCGAGTGACGTCCTCGAAGCGGGACGATTTCGTCTCCAGAATGCAAGGGGTCTGCAATTTTTGACTTTTGTGGTTTATTTGGCAGAGGCTTCTGAGACGCCGAAGCCCAATGCGCACATAAGTAAGAATGATTGGAATAATGGCCGAACCGCGCAATGATTCGTCGGGCTCGCAAGAAGGCATTTCGCAGGAAATGTTGCAGCGGGCGGCACGTGGCGATGCACTGGCGGTTAAAACGCTTTTTACTAAGTACCGTATGCGGCTGAAGCGAATGGTCCACTTGCGCCTTAACCGGCGATTACAGGGCCGCGTCGACGATTCCGACATTATTCAAGAGGCGTTTGCAGAAGGGGCACGAAAGCTCCCCGAGTATGCCCAAGCGCCAATTCTGCCGTTCTATTTATGGTTGCGCCATCTGACAGGCTTGAAACTGGTCGAGGTACATCGGCGGCATTTGGGAACGAAGCTGCGTGACGCCGAGCAAGAGGTCTCGTTGCATCGCGGCGGATTGCCGGGCGCCAACTCGGTCTCTTTGGCGGCATTTCTTTTAGGAACCATGACGAGCGTCTCGGAAGCGGCGATCAAAGCGGAAAAGCGCGTGGCCCTTCAAGAAGCGTTGAATGAGATGGATCCCTTGGATCGCGAAGTCATCGCACTTAAGCATTTTGAACAGCTCACGATCAGTGAAATCGCCCAAGTCCTTGAGTTGTCGCGAGCCACCGCCGGACGGCATTATTTGCAAGCCATTAAACGATTGCGAGTCGTCCTCAAGGATCTTCCGGAGTTTGAATCGTAAGCCACGCGCCGAATGTGTGAGGGAAGGAGTTCCATCAGAATCATGTCCAAAGAACATTCACAATCTGAATTGGTCATCGAGCTGGCTGAAGAATTCATCGAGCGTTTTCGCCGGGGCGAGCGGCCGACGATTGCCGAGTATGTCCAGCGGCATCCAATCTTAGCTGAACAAATCCGCGAGACCTTTCCGGCAATGGCAATGGTCGAGCATATCGCGCTCGACGACGAGTCGTTGGACAAAGAACCTGCCAAGAATAGCGCACCTCCGCAAGGTCTGACGCAAATAGGAGACTATCGCATCATTCGCGAAGTGGGCCGGGGGGGAATGGGGATCGTATACGAAGCCGAGCAAATATCGCTGGGACGGCGAGTGGCGGTAAAAATTCTCCCCAAGAACTTGTTTTCCAGCGGCAAAATCCGCCAGCGGTTTGAACGCGAATCCAAAGCGGCTGCCAAATTGCATCACACCAATATCGTCCCCGTTTTTGGCGTCGGTGAGGAAGATGGCTTGCACTATTACGTGATGCAGTTCATCCAGGGCCTGGGGCTGGACGAAGTCTTAGAAGAATTGCGACGGCAACAACGCGCAGGGACTAACGGCAGAAATTTGGTGGCGGTAACCGATCAAAACTTGACCAAGACATTTAATGTGGCCCCTCTTGGGCAAATGACCGCGGGGCCAACTCCGCAAACGACCAAGCCGACTGCAAATCCACCGCACGCGCGGCCACTTCACGAGCCCTCGCAAGTCTCCGTCGAGATTGCCGTTCAGTCGCTGATGGAAGGACGGTTTTCGCTCGACCCGCCAAAGAGCTCGATGCAAGAGAGTGAGAATTTCGATTCGAGCTCCAACGTCACAAACCAAGCCACGGATCGCGACCATCGACGTTCCCCGAAGGAAAATCCTTCGTTGGGCGGCGCAGGATCGGGCCGCGTTGGATCCGAAACAGACAGAGGCGAGACGCAGCTCCCCCCGGACGGTCCGTCAGCGTTTGCCCCGTTGACGTCGCGCGCGGATACGATCGCCAAGGCCAACTCCGAAACCGCGGGATCGGGGCCGCTCGTTCTGCCCGGCCGGTCGGAAGCGACTTCGCAAAACGCCAAACCTGGCAACTACTATCAAAGCGTCGCCAATATCGGTTTGCAAGTCGCCGATGCGCTGCAACACGCGCATCAACAGAACATCATCCACCGGGACGTTAAACCGTCTAACTTGCTGCTCGATACCCGAGGAAACGTTTGGGTTACGGATTTTGGACTTGCCAAAGCGTCCGACCAACGGGACTTGACCCAAACCGGTGATGTGCTGGGAACACTCCGTTACATGGCCCCCGAGCAATTCGAGGGAACCGCTGATTTCCGCAGCGACGTCTATTCGTTGGGTTTGACTCTTTACGAGTTGTTGGCGTTTCGGCCGGCGTTTGCGGAAAAAGATCGGCACAAGTTGATCAAGCAGGTCATTCAGGGTTCACCTGAACGGCTGAGATCGCTCGATGGACGACTCCCCACCGACCTAACGACGATCATTCACAAGGCGATCGAGCGTGATCCGCGGGCCCGCTATCAGACAGCAGGCGAACTGAAGGACGACCTTTATCGCTTTCTTCACGACGAACCCGTGCATGCCCGGCGCATTTCCCCCGCCACACGATTTACTCGCTGGTGCAAACGCAATCCGGCGGTGGCAAGTCTTACGAGCGCCATTGCTGCCTTGTTGCTCGTGGCGACGATCGGATCGACATTCGCCGCGACCTATTTTCAATCGCTCGTCAAGGATCGCGAGCATGCGCTGGGCAAGGCAAACAAAGCCAATGCCAATGCTCAAAGGGAGAAAGCCGACGCGGATATCGCGCGCAACCAAGCTGTTCAAGCCGCTCAGCAGGAACGGACCTTGCGTCAAGAAGCCGAACTCCAACGCGACAGGGCGAACACCAATTTCGCGCGGGCGAGGCGCGCGGTTGACGCCTACCTCAACAAGGTCACTGACGATGAGTTGCTTTCAGTGCCCGGGCTCCAGCCACTGCGGCAGGAGCTTCTGGCGGAAGCACTAAAGTTCTACGCGGAATTCGCTCAAGAGCGGACGGATGATCCGGAATTGCAAATCGAACTTGCCACGGCACAGTTCCGGCTGGGGCGCATCCAGCGGGAATTGGTCGGCAAAGAGGCTGCTCAGACCGCCAATTTGGAGGCGATTCGACAGCTGGAATCGCTTCAAGAACGCAATCTGGGCGGGGTGTCGGTTCAAACGATTCTGGCACAGGCTTACTTCATGGCCTCACGCTTCCAGGACACCATACAGCTGTGCAAGAAGGTACTGGAGACGAATCCGGAGGCAGTTGAAATTCGCAGCACAATGGCCGAAACGTACAACTCATTGGCGATTGATGAGAAGAATGATCAGGATGCCGCGACGGCGCTGAACTACCACCAGCAAGCGTTCGAGATCCGTCAACAGCTGGTCATCGAACACCCCGAAAATGCCGAGTACAACGCGAAACTGGCAGCCACGATCAACAACATCGGCGTCCTCTTAGGTGACCAGAAGAAGACGCAGGATGCCCTCGCGATGTTCCAGTTGTCCTCGACCTACAACGCCAAGGCCTGTCAGCTTGCGCCCCTCTCGATTCAATGGGGGCGCTGGCATGCAAACGGTCTGAGAAATGTCGGTTACAAGTATCGTGAATTAGGACAACAAATCGAAGCACAGGATCACTTTCAAAAGTCGGTGGAAGTCCTACGGCGACTAGTCTTTCAGAATCCTGCCGTCAGCTCGCTACGGAGTGATCTTTTTAAGGGCCTGCTTGCGTTGGCGGATCAGCAGAAGCTGATCGGGTCGATTACCGAGGCCAACCGATCTTACCGTGATGCGCGCGAGGTGATGACCCAGATACCCCGCGAGACTCCGGCAGAACTCTTTCAATTGTCCGTAGTCTACGCATCGCTGGCGTCTCCCCCGGAATCCACTGTCGCGGTGACCGAGGACGATCCAGAAGCAGCGGATGAGCGGTTGCGGAATTCCGAACTCGCTTTGCAAACGTTGCAACTGGCAGTCGACAAAGGCTGGGCCGATCCAGCGGCGCTCAAGAACTATAAAGTCTTCGATCCACTCCGCGAGAACGAAACCTTCAAGGAGCTCGCAAGAATTGTCGAATCGACTGCCGAGGCCAACAAACTACTCGCCTCCCAGGCAAAAACAGATGATGCCAAATTGACCGATCAGCAGAAGGCTGCGGATATCTTGGGCAAACTTGCTGGCGAACACCCGCAGCAAATACAGCACCAGCGTTCGCTCGCGGCCGCTCGTCACTCGATCGGCGTCGTCCAGACTTCGTTGAAACAGTTCAAAGAGGCTGAAGAGTCGCTTAACTTGGCCATCGACGTGCGCGCGAAGGTGCGGGATACCAAAGTCGATGATCCGGAATTGACGCTCGACTGGCTTTCCAGCCGAATTGCGTTGGGACAACTCTTCTGGCAAATGGAGCAATATCCGCGAGCCCATCAAATTTGGCAGGAATGTTTGGCGGAGACAGAACGACTGATGAATCCCGCCCCCGAGGACAAACTATTCCAAACAAATGTTGTGGCTCTCGAACGACCGATTTATGAACGTTATGGAACGCTTGGCCTGATGCCATTAGTCCAGAAATTTACCGCGGCAAATGTACGGCGCCTGACGTTGCAAGCGGTTGACGCCGGCGGTTTCGTTACGGACGGCGAGTTCTCTGCGGCCATGCTGCTGTCAGGCGATCGCGAGGCGGCGCGCGATTATTTCCAGTATTTGGCGGAATCAATCGACCAAGGTGACTCGCGTGCTCTCCAGTTCGAGCTGGTTCATTTAGTGCGCGGCGCGTGTCTTTTGGGAGGCGACTTTACGATCGACGAGGATGTGATCCGAAAGGTCCGTCAGACCTATGAACAGAGTATGAATGGGTGGATCGCGCCAGCAATCGCCATGTTTGAGTTTCGCTCAGGAGATTTCACCGGGGCAGGCCAGACGATGGAGCGACATGCGACCAGCACTTGGACACAGTTGGCCTTTCTGGATGCTGCGGTCGCCTGGAAACTGGGAAACCAAGAGCGTGCCCAGCAGCGCTGGTCGCAGGCGGAAGCGTTGTATCAGCGCCGATGTCAAGAGGCACTCAGCCGATCTCCATTGAGCGATGTCGAAAAGGGAGTCTATTCGACCGGCGTGTACAACGAGCACTGGTGGCAGTTTGTGTACGGACAGGCCATGCGGCAGTTTGCAGCAGAAGTCCTGGCCGAAGGTCAGCCCGTGTCCGATGATCCCTGGCCCCATCTCATTCAAGCCCGCGGCTACCGCCTCATCGGTGAGAATGAAAAGGCTGACGCAGAAATCGCCGCAGCGACTGCGGCTGTTCCCGATGATCCTGTGGTTTGGAAGGCGATCGCCCACCTTCAAGAATCGTGGGAAAGCGATTCCGTGGCCGCTCATGTAAGTTGGTCAAAAGCCGTCGAATTTGCAGGCAATGATCCGTTGCTCTGGATCGAACGCGGCCACAGATATGTCGAACGCGGGGAGCAAGCGAAAGCCGATGCCGACTTCGCCAAGGCCGCGTCACTGACATCGAATGATCTCGGCAAATTCCTCGAAGCTGGCTGGTGGGTGGCGGGACCGTACCCGGCCGAATTGGAAAAGGTCTGTCCACCGGAACTCGCTGCCGATCCGTCGATTCCGGTCCACCTGGTCTATCACCAGTCGCATTTGTCAGATGGAACCGTCAAGTGGCAAAAGGTCGCTACGGAGATAGGCGGGCGTGTCAATCTTCCCGGTGCCTCCGCGGCACAGGACAAAATGTCGTATTACGCCCAAGCCTACGTGTATTCGCCCGACGAACGCTCCGTGATGCTCCTGGTCCAACATGATCTGCCGATCCGGTTATGGGTCAATGGGCGATTTGTCGAGCAACAATCGCCGGGCAATTCCCCCGTCCAGCCCTGGTATGAGAATCGGCGAATTCCGATCACGCTGCGGAGCGGACGCAATCAGATACTGGTCAAGGCCAATGCCCAATCATTTTACTTGAGGGCGGCGACCACGCCGTTGGACCAGGCGCTCTTCTTGTGCGAGCAACGTCGCTTTCACGAGGCGGCAGCGATCGTCGCGCCGCTGGTGGAGGATCAATTGGCAGACTGGCGTACGCAATCGACCTTTTGTCATATCATGAAATACTTGCCCCTGGCGATTTCCCAGGACTCCGCGGGTTACGAGCGGGCAATTCCCGTGTTGATCAGGGAATGTGATGCGCAGACCGATCCAGGGACGAAATTCTGGATCACCAGGGTGTTGGCGCTGCGACCGAATTCAGGATTTGACAAGCGTGCGGATGACCTGATCAAGCTTACGGAGGACTTCGCCACTGCACATCCGGAGTATTACGAAGTCAAGGGAGATGCAGCATTGGCCAATTACCGCGCCAGGCGGTTCGCCGTGGCACGCCAATGGATCGACAAAGTCCCCTCGGACTTGAATGCTAAACCGATTAAGGCATTGCTCGCCCATCAGGCCGGCGACCATCCGACTGCCAAGGCCCTCCTGGCGGAGGCGAGAGAAGTCCTGCGCGTCCAGTTGATCGCGTTGCGCGCGCAACTGCAGCAGGCACGGCCCCAACCTTTGGGGCCGTTGTCCTGGATGCATTGGATTCAATTCCAGGTCTTGCTGCTGGAGGCGGAAGCCGCGATTGATCCTGACGAACCCAGCAGCCGCGCTCAAATGCTCGCAGTGGAACGGGAACTTGCCGATTGGTGGCAGACGTCCCCCGAGACCATGATCCAAGATCTTGCCGTTTACACGACGGCAACCGATGGTTCGACCAACATTGCCTTTCTACAGCCATACGTCGCCCGCGGCAAGCGCCTGGCTGAATTGAAGCGTTTCGACGAGGCTGAAGCGGATTTTAACAAGGCAGTGGAGCTCAAGCCGAACGACTCGGATGTGCTCTACGCTCGAGCCGCTTTCTACGCCGATCGCGGGGACTCGGAGCGGGCGGTCGCTGAGTTTACCAAGGCTTTCGGACGCCCTTCGGATCATCCCGTTGGAGGGCTCCTTCGTGAAAGGCGCCTTCCGCATGTATTGCGAAGCTGGAACTTCGCTGCAACCGAGAATGGTTGGCAGTCCGGAAACCAATGCCAGTTTGAACTTTCGGACGGCATCCTGGCCGTGAGGTCAACCGGCGACGACCCGCAAATAGGATGTGATGTTTGGGCGCCCCCTGGCTGGAAAGAGTTGACTTTGTGTGCCCGCGTTTATGGCGACCTTAATACCGCAGCTCTGTATTGGGCGACGTCCAAGTCAACGTACTCCGAACAACAGGTGAAGTACTTCCAGCTCGCGGACAGCGGAGGCGAATGGCAAGTGTATCGCGTGTTCGTTAACCCGGATGCCGATTTGCAAAGTCTGCGATTCGATCCGGAGAACCGCTCGGGATTGCGAATCGACTTGGCCTGGATCGTTATGGCCAACAGGACGATCGAGGAATCCATAGAATTGAACCCGAATGATGGCCAACTCATTGCGCGGCGTGGTGGGCTACGCTTGGCGGAGCGTCGTTGGGACGAGGCGGCCGCGGATTTCACCAGCGTGCTTGAAAAGGATCCCGGGAACGCGCGGTATCTTCTCCAACGCGCACGGGCGTTTCTAGCGCAGGGTGATTATGTTCGGGCACTGGCTGATGCGGAAGCACTAGTCGCACAGAACCCGAACCAAGTCATCAGCTACGACTTCTTGGCGGAAATCCACGCCACTCAGGGGCACTGGCAAGAGGCGATCGATGCCGTCGACAAACAGATCGAGTTGGAGCCGCAGAAGAGTGAGCATTGGTATAAGCGGGCGGTGGTTCTCGCCACGGGACTGCCCGACGCCTATCGGCCCTACTGCGATGAACTGCTCGCCAAGTACTCCCAAAGCGACAATAACAAGCTTCAATGTCATGTCGCGTGGTGCTGCTCAATCAAGGACGGCGGTGTCGAAGGCAACGCCAAACTACTGCCGCTCGCTCGAACGCTTGAAGTGGTGTTCCCCGACGATTGGACTTGGTCCTATCCCACGACAGTGATCCAATATCGCAACGGTCAATATTCGGAAGCCTTGGCAAGACTGAAACGAGCAGTCGCTCCCGGCAGTATTGGCGATTCCCCCTGGGAATGGATGATCCTGGCCATGACGCACTTCCAAATGGGGAACCGGGACGAAGCGCTGAAATGGTTTGAGAAGTTGAACTCTGCGAAGGGGCAAGAGCACGAGCGCTCCCTCAATTGGGTTTGGCGCCTGGAGGTCCAACTTCTAAAACTTGAGGCGTCGGAATTGCTGGAAGTGGAATCCGAGACGCCAGAAGTCGAGTCCCCCAAATAGCGATGGTTCCGCGCCCCCCGCCTTCTCCACAATCCTTACTGAAACCAGCATAAATTCCGCGTCAGAGGTTGCGCGACGGATTAGTTATGCGCAGCTGTTATTCCATCCAGTTGCGGGGCTTTGCCCAAAAGGTGGCTTCAATGCACTGGCAGAGCCAGTGGCACACAGAAATTCGCTTCTGTCTTGTGTGCCACTGGCTCTGCCAGTGCTGTTTTTGGGCAAAGTTCAGTTGCGGTGTGGGATAACTGAACAAACGGCCGAGGCGCAAAGTATTCGCGGCCGACCAGGCCAACTTTCGAAGGTTACAAAATAAACTTGCTCAGGTCCTCGTCTTCCGCAATGGCTTTGAGTCGTTTCTGCACGTAGGCGGCGTCGATGACGACCCGGGTCTGCTTTCGATCGGGAGCGTCAAAACTCACATCGTCCAGTAAAGTTTCCAAAATCGTGTACAACCGCCGAGCGCCAATGTTCTGGCTCGTCTGATTGACGCGATAGGCGAAATGAGCCAATTCGGCGACGGCGTCCGTCGTGAATTCGAGTTCGACCCCTTCGGCTTGTAAAAGCGCCCGATACTGCTGCGTCAGCGAATTTTTTGGCTCGGTCAAAATCCGGACGAAGTCTTCTTTGGTCAGATCATCCAGTTCGACTCTTATCGGGAATCGGCCTTGCAATTCCGGCATCAAATCGCTGGGTTTGTTCTTGTGAAACGCCCCGGCCGCAATGAACAAGACGTGGTCGGTCCTTACGTAGCCATACTTCGTCTGCACGGTGGTCCCTTCGACGATCGGCAAGAGGTCCCGCTGCACGCCTTGCCGCGAAACGTCTGTCCCTTTGCTGTCGCTGGCCACAATCTTGTCGAGTTCATCGAGAAAAATAATTCCCAAATTCTCTGCTAACTCGATGGCTCGGGCGTTAATTTTTTCCGGTTCCAATAATGCTTCGCACTCTTGTTCAAAGATAACTTTGCGGGCGTCGGCTACGGGGAGTTCGCGGCGGACGGTTGTCTTGGGCATGATCTTTTCCAGCATGCCTTGAAAATCCACGTCCATGTGCTCGACGCCGATGCCGCCGAGCATGACCGGGCTCGATTTGTTTTCAATCGTGACTTCAACTTTGCGCTGGTCGAGATCGCCGGCTTCGAGCATGGCTGCCATTTTTGCCTTTGTTCGCTCGAATGAGTCACTCTCCGGTGTCGGGGCAGCAGTTGTCGAATCGAGTTGGTAGCGAGCTGGCGGCGGACAGAGCAGGTCTAGCAATCGGTTCGTGGTTCGTTTTCGGGCTTCGGCTTCGACCTTACTCCGTTCGCGCTCGCGAACGAGGGCAATGGAGTTCTCGACTAACTCGCGGACCATGCTTTCGACATCGCGGCCGTAATAGCCGACCTCGGTGTATTTGGTGGCCTCGACCTTGATGAACGGCGCGCCGGTCAGTTTGGCCAAGCGGCGCGCGATCTCCGTCTTTCCAACGCCGGTCGAGCCGATCATCAAGATGTTCTTCGGCGCAACGTCTTGACGCATCTCATCCGGCAACTGTTGGCGGCGCCAGCGATTACGGATCGCAATCGCGACGCTGCGTTTGGCTTTTGCTTGGCCGACAATGAAGCGATCCAACTGTTCGACGATCTGCCGCGGTGTCATCGCGGCTTCGGCGGTTGACGGCGAAATCAACTCAGGCACTCAAGCTCCTCCACGTGAATATTCGTATTCGTATAAATGTCGATTCCGGCGGCGATCTCCAACGATCGTAGAACGATGTCTTTAGCGCTCAACTGGCTGCTGCTGACGAGCGCCCGCGCTGCGGCGACCGCGTAATTTCCACCCGATCCGATCCCCACGATCCCGTCGGACGGTTGAATCACGTCGCCGGTACCGCTGACCAACAACAAATTTTGCCGATCGGCGACCGTCAACAGGGCCTCGAGTTGACGAAGTGCTTTATCGGTCCGCCATTGCTTGGCCAACTCGATCGCCGCGCGGGGAATATTGGAGGGAAAGTCGCGCAGCTTTTCCTCGAATCTCTCCAGCAGCGCGAATGCATCGGCGCTGCTCCCAGCGAACCCGCACAACACGGTTCCGTCCAACAAGGAGCGAATCTTCACCGCATCGGACTTCATGATCGCCGAACCGAGGGTGACTTGCCCGTCGCCTCCCATCGCGACTTTTCCGGCGTGGCGGACAGCCAAAATCGTGGTGGCGTGAAACGTTGGAACTGAGACGGAAGTATTCATCGTTGTATTCTTCGAGATGCGTGTCGGATTCGGAAGGGGGCAGGCGTTGAGCCGCTGCGTTGGCCGCGGTATGCTGCCGATATGACAACCTATGAGAAACTTCGACCGGCAGACGCTTCACTGTTCCGCAGCAGTTTGTTGATGGATCGAAAAACGTCCGTACTGTTGATCGTCGATGTCCAGGAAAGGCTTTTTCCACAGATCCAACGGCGAGCGACGATTCAATGGAATCTTGAACGATTAGTTGCGGCAGCGAAGCTTCTGGGCATTGAAATCTTCGCATCAGAGCAGTATCCCGCGGGTTTGGGGACCACGATCGAGCCGCTCAAGTCGCAACTGACACGAATCGCTGAGAAACGAATGTTCAGTTGCCGCGAGTGCGTGCCGCTTTTGTCGGGCTGGATGGAGGCGGGCGTCCGCCAAGTCATCGTCGCGGGAATTGAGGCTCACGTTTGCGTTTTGCAAACTGCGCTCGATCTGCAAAGCGCTGGGTTTGACGTCTTTGTTCCGGCCGACGCGGTTGGCTCGCGGACTGAGCTCGATCGCGAGGTAGCGCTCGATCGGCTGGCCCAATCCGGTGTCACGATAACAACGTCCGAATCCATTTTGTTCGAGTGGTGCGAGACTTCGGCAGCCCCGGAGTTCAAGCAGATCAGCCAACTGGTCCGGCGCACGACGCCGGTGGAGTGAGCATTGCATTCTTGGTGAGCGGTGGGCGTCAGCCGGCTTTGCACAAAAAGACACGGGCATAGCCCGTGGCACACAATGCATTGAA
>JBGTJE010000065.1:0-7639 GCA_041745295.1 Pirellulaceae bacterium
GCCCGCGCCACCGCCGGCCCCTCCGGCCCCTCCAGCGCCGCCGACCTGCCTGGCAAACCCGGTTGAGCAAATCATCATGGCCAAGAGCATGGCCGAGAAACCGACGCCGACTCCGCGAGTCATTTGGCGAATCATTTCGAAATCTCCCCAGAACGAAAATTGTTTTGAGATCATCGGTCTTTACAACGAACCAGCCCGTCAATCGTTGGTCAGACCATCTAGCTTGCCCAAGTCAACCGACCAAAGCGCAGCCCTGCCGCTGCGCCAAGTGCGCAACCCGTTCGATCGGAAGGATCAAATTTATGTTAGTTAAAGCTTGTCGAACGAGCAAGAAATTCGATTTTCCGGTGATTCGCCGGGTGCCACAACGGGCCATTCCAACTTTAACGTCCGTAAGGATTAGCCACTCGTTCCGACAAAAGTATAGAATTCGCCGACAATTCTGGGACGAGGTCCATGATTCGGTTGCAGGGGGCTGGTTTCGGCCATCGTCCCAAAGTTGTCCGAAATCCGTAAATAGGCTGGTCCGAATGTGCGTCCAGTATTGTCCCTGCGACGCCGAATTAGGATGGACACGTGTAGGAGAGTTCAGCTAACCGACGCGGCGGCGATCCCCGGCGATGCGCAGAATGGGTTGCGGCGGGGGGTGCATCGCTCGGCTGGCCTTGAAAGAATCGAGTCGATGTTCATTCTTTCGCTTGGCGCCGTGCTTGTCGTGATTTCGTTTGCGGCAGTTCACACCGTTTGCGCCGCGTTCGCGTTGCGCTGGAGAGCGCACCGCTCGCTGGATCCAAACTTCCGACCTTCGGCGGCAGTGATTCTAGCCGTGCGTGGCTGCGATCCTAGCTTGCGCCAAACCTTGGTCCAGTTGATTAATCAGGACTACGATCCGTTGCAAATCCACATCGTCGTCGATCATTCAACCGATCCGGCTTGGGCAGCGGTTCGCGACGCGATTAAGGACCATGATTCGCGCGGGCGTTGCCGCATACAATCGTTGGAGGAGCAGCCGAGGAACGGCGGCCTCAAGAGCGCGTCGATTGCGCAAGCCGTGCGAAGTCTCTGTGCCGTCGAAGTCGTGGCCACCATCGACGCCGACGTTGCGCCGCATACGACGTGGCTCCGCGAATTGATCGCCCCCTTAGCCGACGTCAGCGTCGGCGTTTCAACCGGCAATCATTGGTTTGAGCCTAAAGCTGCGAACTGCGGGTCACTGGTGCGCAGTTTGTGGAATGCGGGGGCATTGATTCCGACCAGTTTTTTTGCCAATCCCTGGGGAGGCTCGTGTGCTATGCGGTCGGCGGATATCCGGCAAAGCGGGTTGCTCGAGGCGTGGCGGAATTCCGTTGTCGACGATGGTCCCGTTCGGCACGCTTGCGCACGATTGAAACGCCGGATTGTGTTTTTGCCTACCTTGGTCATGCTCAATCGCGAGGACTGTTCGTTGGGTTATTGCCTGCGTTATTTGGCTCGAATTCTGACTTGGTCACGAATCTATGAAACGGCCTATCGCTGGACGGTAGCCCATTTGTTGGTCAATTTAGCGCCGTTGCTTTTTGCAATAGGACTACTGCCGTTGGCGATCGCCCGAGGCGATTGGATTTCTGGGTTGGTCTTGATTGCAGGGCTCGCAGGACATGCAACTTTATTATGGCTGGCGTATCTGCTGGTTCGAACGGCCGTGGATCGAATGGCCAAATTACGCGGCGAGCGCCTACCCCGACTTGGCTGGTTACGATTGCTCCGATTGCTTGTGCTGACCCCGCTGGCCTTTGGAGTTTACGCGTTGGCCGTAATCCGCGCCTTGCGTTCGCGTTATATTTGCTGGCGCGGCGTGTGGTATTACGTGATCCATGGTTCGCACGTGATTTTACTGACGTACCAGCCTTATTCCGACTCGAACTCGGGCGCGTCCCCGAAGACATCGATTTGAAATCGAGTTAACTCTTGAGTGCCAAACGTTGTCGGTCAACGATTCGTTCAAATCGTCATTTGCGGGATAACTCGCTTAGGGTATGTTGATTGGCGGTCGATTCAGGATTCGGGCGATGGGGCGTTTACGTTGAACGGCGAGATCGGATCGCGCCTGCCTCACAATCGCAGGGAAACACCTTTTAATTTGGAATACTCGATGGCCGAGACAATGACGAAGCCCGGAACAAATTCTCGAGCACTTGGGGCGGAGCGATTGGCGGCGGACCCGCGGATCGCCGAAGCGAAACGGTTGATATTGCAAGCCGTCCGAGACGCCGCCAGCGACTTGAACGCTATTCGTTCGGCCGATCCTGCGCGCGCCGCGCGCTATCAAGAAATGCTTGACGCCTTTGGACAACTGCGCGGCGGCAGTTTGTACTTTCCTTATTTGGCTAGCGGGCTGGGCCAAGGGCCGTTCGTTGAACTTGCCGACGGGAGCGTCAAACTGGATTTTATTACCGGCATCGGCGTGCATGGGTTCGGCCATAGCGATCTGCGAATGATCGAATCAGGGATCGATGCGGCGCTTTGCGATACGCTCATGCAGGGAAACCTTCAGCAGGGCTTGGAGAGTTTCCAGTTGGTGAAAATGCTGGTCGAGCTGGCCAACGAAAGCGGAGCGGGACTGCCACATTGCTTTTTGTCGTCGAGCGGTGCGATGGCCAACGAGAACGCGCTCAAAATCGCGTTTCAGCGGAATGCGCCCGCCGACCGCGTCTTAGCGTTCGACGGGTGTTTTGCCGGGCGAACGTTAGCGCTGGCGGCGATCACCGACAAAGCCGCGTATCGGGTTGGCTTGCCGCGCGCTTTGGAAGTTGATTTGATACCGTTTTTTGATTGGCAACGTCCGGAGGAGAGCACGGCCCACGCGGTGCGACAAATGCGCCGGTACGTGGCCCGGTTTCCCAAAGGCCATGCCTGTTTGTGGCTGGAAATGGTCCAAGGCGAAGGGGGATACTATCCGGGGGATACTCGGTTTTTTCGCGCTCTAATCGATCTCGCCAAGGAAAACGACATCGCGGTTGTCGTCGATGAAGTTCAAACGTTTGCGCGAACAACTCGCCCATTCGCGTTTCAGCATTTCGAGTTAGATCGCTGGGTCGATATCGTCACGATCGGAAAAATCACGCAGGTTTGTGCCACGCTATTCTCCAATGAATACAAGCCCAAGCCCGGCTTGATCAGCCAAACTTTTACTGCAAGTAGTTTTGCCATCCTGGGAGCTCAAACTATCTTGAATGGCCTTGTTAGCGGGGGACATTTTGGTTCCGAGGGGCGCAACCAGCAATTGTACCGGCGATTTGTCGACGGCTTGGAAGGGATCGCCGCACGGCACAACAATTGGATTCGCGGACCGTATGGGATTGGCGCGATGACGGCCTTTACACCGGGAAACGGCAGCGCGGAAACCGGCAAAGAATTCGTCAAGCGGTTATACGACGCCGGGGTCATGTCGTTTACCGCCGGCGGGAATCCGACCCGCGTTCGATTCTTGGTTCCGCTGGGCAGTACCCAATTTGAGCACGTTGATGCCGCCTGCCAAATCATCGACAATGTCGTCTCCGACATGCGGGCCAAGGAATAATTGGTATTGCACGGCGACGAGAGTTTGGACGAATCTATGCAAGTCGTTCGCCCCGTTCGGCTGGAAGACGCCGCCCATTTGTATGCGCTGATTGGCCAAGCGGAATACGGCTTGACGACCTTGCAGATTTCTCAGGAACTGCTCGAGGAACGCGTTCGCAACAGCCTGTTGTCATTTGCCAACCCGAAGAGCAAACCGGCAGGCCAACCCTACGTTTTTGTGCTCGAAGATCTGACCGATGGATCGATCATTGGGACGAGTGCGATCTATTCCAAGGTCGGCGGCTATGAACCGTTCTATTCGTACGAAATTAAGAAGTCGGTACACGAGTCCGTTCAATTGGGTATTCGCAAAGAAATCGACGTCTTGCATCTCAAGAAAGAGCACAACGGTCCCACGGAAATCGGTAGCTTGTTCTTGAGTCCCAAGTTTTGGGGGGCCGGCCACGGGCGACTGCTCTCGATGGCGCGGTTCTTATTCATGGCCGAGTTCCCCGCCCGGTTCGATAAGCTTACGATCGCCGAGCTGCGCGGCGTCGTCAACGCCGACGGCCGATCGCCGGTGTGGGACGCGATCGGCAGCCATTTCTTTCAAGTCGAGTTTCCCAAAGCCGAAACGCTCACCAACGAATCCAAGTCGATCATCGCCGACCTGATGCCCGAGCATCCGATCTACATTCCGCTATTGCCGGAATCAGCGCAACGCGCGATCGGCAAAGTCCACCAGCATACCGAGCCGGCGTTGGCCATGTTACTGAAAGAGGGTTTCCGAATTTCGAATTTGGTCGACATTTTCGATGGCGGGGCCACGGTCATTTGCGAGACAAAGGACATTCGGACCGTCAAGCAAAGCCGCGCCGGCAAGATCATCGAGATTGCTGGGCAGGTCGCCGAGCCGCCAACGCTAATCGCCAATACATCGATGGACTTTCGCGCCTGCTTGGGACATGTCGCGTGGCGCGGCGAGGACGCAGTCGTGGACGAGGTAACAGCCTTGCGGCTCAAAGTCAAAACAGGCGAACGCTTTCGAGCCGCCGATTTGCGCCCGGGAAAGGAGCCCTAGCAAGGTCATTCACAAGACACTGGCAAAGCCAGTGGCACACAAGAACACGTTTTAATTTTGAAAAGGCTTCGTTGTGGACAGCCATTGCATCGATAATCGCTGGATCGCGGGGGTCGGCAATCCGTTGGAGTCGCGTGATTCCGCCGATCGCGCGGTGCTGTATTCCGGTCGCCACGCCACTTCGGAAGAAGTCGCGATGGCGTTTCAGGCGGCTCGCCGTGCGTTTGAAACTTGGGGGTTGACCGAACCCAACGCACGTGCCGGGATCGTACAACGATTTGCCGAGCAGGTGCAGCAGCATGGCGACGAATTGGCACTATTAATCAGCCGCGAGACGGGGAAGCCGCTTTGGGAAGCCAAGACGGAAGTCGCAACGGTGGTTGGAAAATCGGTGCTCGCGATCGACGCTTTGCAGAAGCGGCGCGACGCGACAAGCTTTGAAATGGGCGATCAGCTTGCCGTGACTCGATTCAAGCCCCACGGCGTCGTGGGTGTGCTCGGCCCGTATAATTTTCCCGCGCATCTGCCCAACGCACACCTCGTTCCGGCCATCTTGGCGGGGAATACCGTCGTGTTTAAGCCGAGTGAATTGACGCCAGCTGTCGGTGCCTGGATGACTCGGCAGTGGATCGCGGCTGGACTTCCCAGCGGCGTAATGAACTTAGTGCAAGGCGGGCGAACGACGGGTCAGGCGTTTTTGGCCGATCCCAATTTGGACGGGTTGCTGTTTACCGGTAGCAGCCAAGTCGGCAAAACTCTGCATCGTGCGTTTGCCGATCATCCAGAAAAAATCTTGGCACTGGAGATGGGCGGGAATAATCCACTGATCGTTTTTCACGCGAAAGACCCACGGGCAGCAGCGTATCACACGGTATTGTCGGCCTATTTGAGCGCGGGCCAACGCTGCACCTGTGCGCGACGATTGATTGTCGTCGACGATGGAAATCAGCAAGCTTTTATCGAGGCTTTGATTAAAATGATCGGACGGTTGCGAGTGGGGTTTTACACCGATCAGCCGGAACCATTCATGGGCCCGGTTGTTTCGGATGACGCCGGTCGCAAGATGCTGGCGGTTTACGAGGAGCTGGTGCGGCGCGGGGCCAAACCTCTGGTGCCGATGACTGTTCTGCGCAATTGTCCGGCGCTACTCTCACCCGCACTGGTTGATTCGACAGGCGCCGACGTCGAGGACGAAGAGTGGTTTGGTCCGCTACTCCAATTGTTTCACGTCTCGGACTTTGACAAGGCGATCGAACTGGCCAATCGAACTCGCTTTGGATTGTCGGCCGGGCTGCTGTGCGACGAACGGGATTATTACGAACGGTTCATCGCACGAATTCGGGCGGGCGTCGTGAATTGGAATCGGCAGACGACGGGAGCCAGCGGCAAGTTGCCTTTTGGCGGTTGTGGGCTCAGCGGCAATCATCGTCCCAGCGGATATTTTGCCGCCGACTATTGCTCGTATCCGGTCGCCGCGTTGGAGGCCGCCAAACTGGAAATGCCGGAAAGGCCGCTACCAGGAATTGCTTTTGAACCGTAGCCGATTTTGGAAGCGCGAGGAAACCCAGGCCTGCGAAGACTGTTCACTGAAGAGACATGGGTAACAGTTGTTGAAGGGACATAGGTAACAGTTGAATTGTGGTTGAAAGTGGGTTTAAAGAGTGGATTTTTCGCGTTGGGGCTGAGATCGAAGTTGAAGTGGGGCGGGCAGCGAGGAGCTGCCCGCCGTTCGACCTCAGGTCAAGCCCGGCGCTCAGGTTGCTTCCCAGCAGAGCCTTATCCTCCGGCCTGACTAAACGATTTTATCACGGGTGAGTTGGGAACTGGGGATCACGCGGATACATTTCCAGTCGAAGTAAACGTGGACCTCGTGGGCATGATCTTCAATGCGAACGGATTGTCCCGCAAGCCCTTCGCCGACGAGGATGCGAAAGCCACGCCAGGAGACGTCACCCCCTTTGGCGGTTTTGCGAACAATGGCGTCTTGGAGATAGACGACGTCGGGGACGCGGTCGGGTCGTTTTCGAGGGCTTGGTCGAAAACGTTGGATAGGAGGCTCATCGCCGAGCGCTTCGTGCGGTCGGATCAGGTTGTAAACGTGACAGCGCCACTGTGTCATGTCGGCGGTGAAGTGTTCGATCGTGTCCCGTCGAATCGTGGGCAAGAGTTCTTGTTCCAACGATCCGTGGAATCGTTCGACTTTGCCTTGCGTTTGCGGGTGATAGGGTCTGCCATGGGTCGGACGAATGCCGAGTCGGATGAGTTGGCTTTCGAACCAACTGATGGATTTTGGGCTAAAACGCGCGGTTCCGAAGGCGTTGTCGCACAGGATGGACTCGGGGAGACCATATTCGCCGAACGCATCCCAGAGGATGTTGAAGGCGGTTTTCATCGTGCGATCGAGGCACACGCGCAGGGCCAGCAGATAACGGGAATGATCATCGATCACGCTCAAGGTGTGAATGGGCCGCCGCTCGACTTCGAGCGGCCCTTTGTGATCGCACTGCCAGAGTTCATGCGGCGACGAACGTTCAAAGCGTTGGACGGGCTCGATCGCTTTCGATTGGCGCGCAATCACCTGCCCGTTTCGCTTGAGAATTTGATGGACGGTTCGCATGCTCGGTAGCACGACTCCCTCTCGGTGGAGATAGGCGCGGATTTTACGTGCGCCCCAGCGGAACTTGAGGCGGGTTGCCAGGACGCGTTGTTCCAGTTCATCGCACGTGCGGCGTGGCGAACCGTGAGGACGACGGGATCGATCGACAAGGGGCAGATCGGAACTTTCTCGCGCGCGAGTTAGCCACTTGTAGCCGGTTTTACGGCTGATGCCAAATTGCCGACAGACGGCGCTAATCGATTGCTTGTTCGACGCCACCTGACTCGCAAAAGCCATACGTAGTTCGTTCATGTGGGTAACTTCCCAGGGCATAAAGCACCTCCCTTTAGAGGAGCTAGTCTGCCCTAAATCTGTTACCTATGTGTCTTCAACGCGCGCCACCCATGTCTCTTCAACGAACA
>JBGTJE010000066.1:0-11747 GCA_041745295.1 Pirellulaceae bacterium
GCAACTGATCGGCAAGCCAAACGCGGTTTGTCTCTTTCGCGACTGTGACGATTTTCTTGAGCGCGGAACATTGATTGAACTCGGCGAATGCGACGCGATTGTTGAGTTTGATCACGGCCGCTACACCGTTCCGATTGTGAATCTATGGAAATCAGAATTGGCCGACGACGCCCACGCACCCCAGGAGTCACAGAAATGATTCAGGGCACACGATCAAAGTCGTCGACGGGCCAAGAGCCCTCGATCGATGACCGCGCTGGGGAGCTACAAACAATCCCGCTCTTGCTGATGAACGTCGAGGCCGCGGAAAAAGCGTTGACCATCAGCCGGCGAAAGCTACTTGATATGTGCAGCGCCGGATTAATTCCCTACGTTAGAATCGGCGGGTCGATCCGCTTTTGCCCCGACCAGCTTCGTCAATGGATTGCGGAACAATCGGCGAAACAGCGGGCAACAGCTCCAGGAAACGGTACAAGCTAGAATCGAAAACGCAACAAAACCGGACACCATAAAAAAGGCAATTCAGCGATGACCGAATTATTCAAGCGCGGCAAGGACAAAAACCGGTGGTTCGTGCGGTTCACTTGGCCGGTTCGCAAACGCCGATCCGTCGCAGCCGGAACGACCAGCGAAGCGCGGGCCGCGGTTATCGCCGATCGAGTCGATCAACTGTTGTCCGCCAAAAAAACCGGCAAGGCTCCGGGGTCGGACCTGGCCGAATGGATCCTCAAGATCAAATCCGACAACCCCCGTCTCCATGGCTCGCTCGTTGGGTTCGGACTGATTGACGACGACGAGACGGCAGCCGTGGTAACAGTCGGCGGCTTGCTCGAGCGATTCCTGGCCGATCGTCGCGCGGGATGGAAGCCATCAACGCTCGTGAATCTTGGGCACACCGAGCGAAACTTGCGTGAGTTTTTCGGGCCGGCCAAGCCGATTGACTCGATTACTGCCGGCGATGCCGTGAACTTTGAAAGCAACCTCCGAACCAAGGAGGATCTAGCCAGCAACACAATCCGCAAGCGAATCTCGAATTGCAAGCTGATTTGGACCTATGCGATCGATCACGAATTGACGGCTCAAAACCCATTCCGCAAGCTCGCCAGCTCAGTCCGCGGCAACCGAGACCGGCTGTACTTCGTTCCGATCAAAACGATCAATGACATCCTGGAGGTCTGCCCCGACATCCAATGGAAAGCGATCGTCGCGCTTTGCCGATGGGGGGGCCTTCGCTGTCCAAGCGAATTGGCAGGGCTCACGTGGAACGATGTCGACTGGGCCCGCGGACGGCTGCTCGTTCGGTCACCCAAGACCGAGCATCACGAGGGCAAGGCGTCGCGGTGGATTCCGCTTTGGCCCGAGATTCGAACGATCTTGGCTGACGCCCGAGAGATCGCTCCGGATGGCCAACTGCTCGTGTGCCCACGATGCAGCGATCCACGAGTCAACTTACGGACGACGTTCGAAAAGCTGATCGATCGCGCCGGCCACAAGCCATGGCCGAAACTGTTTCAGAACATGCGCTCCAGTCGGCAGACGGAATTGTCTCACCAGCACCCCGCACACGTCGTTTGCGCGTGGATCGGCAACTCAATGCAGGTTGCTCAGGAACATTACTTGCAAGTCACAGACGCCGATTTCGAGGCCGCGCTGAAGCCGTCCGCGACTCATGTAGCCAATAATGGCATCAGCAACGCGCAGCAAAGCGATGCAGACGGAGACGATGAAACAAAAAAACCTGCAACGCGGCGCAAAAAAGTGCAACGCGATGCAGGGGGATGGGCGTTACTGGACTCGAACCAGTGGCCTCCACGGTGTGAGCATGGCGCTCTAACCAACTGAGCTAAACGCCCGACGCAGCAAAGACCCGTTTTGGCGATGCTCTAGGATAAGTTTGCCGCCGCGATTTCGCAAGTCGCGCATTTTTCGTTCCCTCTCCCCGAATCCGCAAGTGAATGTGGGCGATACAATACTTGAGACATTGCCGCATGCGGATTAGGGGAGAGGGATAGGGTGAGGGGCCAAACCCCGATCACCCCTCATCCTAACCTTCTCCCCCAAAATTCAGCGCGAAAACATTTTTTTGATTGTTGCGTTTGTTCCGCGTTGAACTCGGGGGAGTAGGAACAATACGCGCGTAACTTCGAAACTTTTGCTTTATGCTTTGGATGTCCGCGCATGCGGCTCCAAAAATTTGCAGCGACAAAGTCCAAACGCGTCCTCCGACAGGTATTGAAACCGGTTTTAGCACCTGCATTCCGCTCATGACTTGGCAATTCGAACAACCGCAGTGGCTTTGGTTATTCGCATTCTTGCCGGTGATTTGGTGGGTGGGTCTCGATCCGCTGCGTCGACTGGGAGGTTTTCGCCGCTGGGCGGCGCTGTTGCTGCGGACGCTGGTTATTGGAATGCTGGTTCTGGCATTGGCCCGCGTGCAGTGGAAGCAGGCCGCCGATCGCATGACGGTGTTCTTTTTATTGGATCAATCCGAAAGCATCCCGGCTGAATCTCGCCGATTCATGTTGGACTACGCCGCGAATGCCGTGACCCGACATCGGCGGGCCGAGCAAGGCGACCTGGCGGGGGTTGTGGTTTTTGGCCATGACGCGCGGATCGAAATTGCGCCGTACGACGGCGACCTCCCACTCATGGGCCGGCTTGAATCGGCCAACTCGGTTCGATTTGATGCGACCAATCTGGAAGCGGCGTTGAAAATTGCCAAAGCCGCGTTTTTGGAAGGTACTTCCCGGCGGATCGTCGTGATCTCCGATGGTAATGAAAATCTCGGCAACTCGCGGCGATTGGCCAGATCGATGGCTCGCGACGGGATCGGGATCGACGTCATTCCCGTCGAACTCTTGGCTCGCTCGGAAATATCCGTTCTGCAAGTCGACTTGCCATCCGATGTCCGGCTCAATCAGGATTTCGACGTCCGTGTCGTGCTGAATTATGAAACGGGGGACGCATCGCCCGACCCGAATCAGTCGACTTCGGGCCAACTGCGGTTGATTCAACGTACGGGTGTGCAGGATACGAGTGCGATCTCGGATGTCGAGCAGCGCATTACTCTGCGTCCGGGAAAAAACGTCGTTTCGTTCCGCCAAAAGCTCGTCCAACCGGGTCTCCATACGCTGCGCGCTGTGTTCACGCCCGATGGGAATGACTTTAATCAGAACAACAACGAGGCGTCGGCGTTCTCGCATATCCGCGGACAGGCCACGGTTCTGCTCATCGAGGATGGTAGTCAAACCGGCGAGTTCACTACTTTGATCGACCGCTTGCGGACCGCCGAAATCGAAGTCTACACCACGACCACCGAATCGCTCTTTTCATCGCTCGCCGATTTAATGACCTACGACTGTATTGTCTTGGCGAACGTTTCTCGCAGCAACGATTCGCTGAGCGGCAGCGTGGATGAATTCTCCGATGACCAAATCCAACAGTTGGTTCGCAACACCGAAGAGTTGGGCTGCGGGCTGCTGATGATTGGTGGCGACCGCTCGTTTGGCGTCGGCGGTTGGACAGGAACCGAACTAGAGAAAGCCCTGCCGGTAGATCTACAGATCGACAATGACAAAGTCCGTGCCACCGGGGCGATTGTCTTGGTGATGCATGCATCGGAAATCGGACGGGCAAACTTTTGGCAGCAGCTGGTCGTATTGGAGACGATCAAAATGCTTGGCGGTTCGGATTATTGCGGGGTCATCGATTGGCAACCCAGTGGATCGGCATGGCTCTGGAAACTTCCCCACGGCGTCGATCGCGTCGGTGTCAATCGGCAGTTCATGTTGACCCGCGTGCGTCAAATGTTACCGGGCGATATGCCGGATTTCGAACCGTCGATGCAAATGGCCCTCGATGGGTTGACCAGTCGGCGCATTAATCCAGCGGTGCGGCATATGGTCATCGTAAGCGACGGCGATCCGACACCTCCTAGCCCCAAAATCCTCCAGGATTTCGTCGACAATAAGATCCCGGTTTCCACCGTGGCCATCGGCGCGCATTCGCAACCGACAACGATGCAAGATATTGCGGCCACGACTGGCGGAAAGTTCTACAACGTCCCAGATGCCGACGGCGCGGCTCTGCCCAAGATCATTCAACGAGAAACTCGTCGCGTGGCAAAGCCTTTGATTCGAGAAAATCCCGCGGGCCTTCCGGTGAGGCGATCCCCCGGCGCTGCGATCCACCCGGCACTTGTCGGAATCGACTCCGCGTCGCTGGACCCGATCACGGGTTACGTTTTAACAACTAAGAAACACCACCCGCTGGTCGAGACCTTGATCGAGGCGGCGGTGCCCGAAACCGAGCGCGATCATTCGACGATTGCCGCAGTCTGGCAATACGGGGCCGGCCGCACCGCTGTAGTGACCACTGACGGTGGTCAAAAGTGGGCATCTTCTTGGGTCCAAGCGGACTATTACGACAAATTTTACACACAGCTGATCCGATACCTCATGCGGCCGGTGGGCAATACGGGCGACTTTTTAGTGACAACCGACATCGACCAAGGCAGGGCGCGAGTGATCGTATCGGCGATGGATGGCGCCGGCGAGTCGTTGAACTTTCTCAATCTCAAGGGTCGGGGAGTCGATCCGAACAACAACGGTTTCGACATCCGTTTCGACCAAGTCGCTCCGGGGCGGTATGCCGGCGACTTCCCCGTCGATCAAACGGGCAATTATTTATTCTCGTTGCTTCCAGGTAAGGATTATGCAACGGTGTTCTCCGGAGTTACGATCCCGGCGTCCGCAGAGTATTTCGACCGAAAGACGAACGTAGCGCTGCTTTCGGAGCTTTCGGGGCTCGAGCCGAGCGGCGGCAGCAGTGGAACGCTGGTCGATAGCCCGTTGGCCGCTGATGCGCTACCCAGTTTGTTGGCGTACGATCCGTTTCGGCGAACGTTGCAAACCAGTTTTATGATCTCGGACGTCTGGCCGTTGCTCTTGTTGTTATTCGGAATTTTGTTCGCCACCGATGTCGGCGTCCGGCGGATGGCTTGGTCTTGGGCTTGGGCCCGACAACTGGCGACTCGATTTGCCGCGCGCTTTCGAGAACAGTCGAGCGAGGGGAGCGCGATCCAACAGAATCTTGACCGATTGCGAGCGCGAAAAGCGGAGATTCGCGAACAATCGCCGAGCGCACCAAGAACGGACCTGGGTTCTGCAATCCCGTCGGATACAGGGGCGGAACAACTCAAAACAGCGCTCGCCGAACATGCGCCCACAATCAAGGAACCTCGTCCCCCGCGGACCGTCGAATCGCCGGAGCCCGACAAGCAGTCGTTTACTTCGAAATTGTTGGAGGTGAAGCGGAGAGCTCAAAAGAAGGGTCCCGACGGGCCGAGCGAATCGTAGGAAGGGAATCTTCAGTACGGTGGGACGAGTCTTCGAGTCCCACCGATCTTCGATTGGCGAAATCGGGAAGAGAAATAATGCTGAGAATTGCAACTTGAAAAATGCAAAGTGCAAAATGACAAAATGAAATAGGTCATTGGCTGGACTCGAAGACTCGTCCCACACTACAAGAGAATAGCCAGACCTTCGATCTCAGACTCGAATACTCATCGTTGACAATTCATTAAACTACCACCCGACAAATACACGCTCTTACCGAAACGACATCATGAACGACTCGAACGATTTTTCGCGACAAGCAAGCGAGTTTCGCGATCGATACGAATCGATCCGGCAACAAGTCGCCAAGGTCATCGTAGGGCACGATGAAGTCGTGCACGGAGTCCTCGCTGCGCTGATGATCGGTGGACACTGCTTGTTGGAAGGCGCGCCGGGATTGGGTAAGACGCTGCTCGTCCGGACGCTCGCCCGCGTGTTGCATTTGGATTTTAATCGAATCCAGTTCACCCCGGATCTAATGCCCGCGGATATTTTAGGAACCAATATCATCGTCGAGTCGCCAGGCGGCGGCCGAGAATTCAAGTTTCAACGGGGTCCGATCTTTACGCAGATTTGCTTGGCCGACGAAATCAACCGGGCGACGCCCAAAACCCAGTCGGCCCTGTTGGAGACGATGCAAGAGGGAACGATTACGGTAGGTGGTGTGACTTACGAAATGTCTCAACCGTTTTTCGTTCTAGCAACGCAGAATCCAATTGAGCAAGAAGGCACGTATCCGCTGCCCGAAGCGCAGCTCGATCGGTTCCTCTTCAAGCTCAACGTCGGTTATTCCAATCGCGAGGAAGTGACGCAGATTTTGAACCGGACCACGGGTGCACAAGGCGATGACCTACAACAAGTGATGGATGGCATCGAGATTCTGCGCTGGCAGAGATTCGTTCGCCAAGTCATCATCGCGCCCCACGTGCAGGATTACGTCGTGCGGCTTACGTTGGCGACCCATCCGCAGTCGCGTTACGCAACCGAACTCGCGAATAAGTATCTGCGGTGGGGGAGCAGCCCGCGCGGCGCGCAAACCATGGTCCTCGCCTCCAAAGTCCGCGCGCTCGTCTCAGGACAATTCAATGTGAGCTTTGAAGATGTTCGCCGCGTCCTGCTCCCCGCATTGCGGCATCGGATCATCTTGAACTTTGAGGCTCAAGCCGAGGGAGTTTCGACCGACGACGTCTTGCTGCACATTTTGGACCAAGTTCCGCAAGCCGTCGACGATTTTGTATTGGCAGCGCGATGAGCTAGTTTGTAGCCAAGTCGCCAGACTTTGGGCGAAGCGCATCCAAATGCGCCGGAACTCTGGCGAGTTCCGCTACGGGGATGTACCCGACGCCGCGAGAAATTTATCCTCATGAGCAACCAACTCGAATCCGAACGCCTCTTGAGTCCCGAGCTGATCGGCCAGCTTGAACGGATGGAACTGGTCAGTCGTAAGATTTTTCGCGGGCAAACCCGCGGTGAACGGCGAAGTCGGCGCAAAGGACAAAGCGTTGAGTTGGCCGATTTTCGCTACTACGTCCCCGGCGACGACCCGCGGTTCATCGATTGGAATTCCTATGCTCGACTCGACCGGCTGTTTTTGAAAATCTTCCAAGAGGAAGAGGACTTGCATTTTTATTGTCTGGTCGACGTGAGTCCGTCGATGCAATTCGGCGAACCGTCGAAGTATTTTTATGCACGGCAACTTGCAGCCGCGCTCGGATACATCGGTTTGATTCGATCGGATCGGGTCAAGATCGTGCCGATTTGCGCCGAAGTTGCCCAGCCATCCGGCGTGGTCCGTGGCCGGGCTTCGCTCTGGAGGTTGATGCAGCAATTGCGGACGTGGCAGCCTGGCCCTGCGATTTCGCTCGAACAAAGCCTGCGCAGCTTTGTCTTGAGAAACACGAGCCGCGGAGTTGTGGTCGTGCTGAGCGACTTGATGGACCGCGGCGGATATGAATCGGCATTGAAGTACTTGGTCGCGCGAGACTTTGACATTTTCGTGATCCAAATCCTCGCGCGGGCGGAAGTCGATCCGGACGTTGCGGGCGACGTTCGGCTCGTGGATTGCGAGGACGGGAAAGTTACGGATGTCTCCGTATCGGCTTGGCTCATGGATCGATACAAGCAATCGCTAGCTCAGTTTATTCGCAAGGCTGGCGAGTATTGCGGGCGGCGCGGCATCTCTTATTTCATGACCACGACCGACCGGCCGATCGAGCAAATGATCGGTGGATACTTGCGGCAACGGGGATTGGTTCGATGAATTGGCTTCCGAGCTTGGGATGGGGAGCTTGGCTCGCATTGGCGATTCCGCCGGTTGCGATCGTGCTTTTCTATTTTTTGAAAATTCGCCGCCAAACGATCCAAGTCCCCAGCACGATTCTGTGGACGCAAACGATCGAGGAATTCAACGTCAATTCGCTTTGGCAAAAATTTCGCCGGCAGTGGTTGCTCTTGTTGCAATTGCTGGCGGTCGCGCTGATCGTACTTGCCTCGCTCCGCCCCGGCTGTCGCGGCACCGATTTGGGCGGCAACCGGTACGTGCTGCTGATCGATCACTCCGCCAGCATGGCCGCCACCGATGTCGCGCCGTCGCGACTGGATCGGGCCAAGCAAGAGGCGGAGCGAATCGTCGACAACATGAAACCAGGCGACGTCGCAATGGTGATTAGCTTTTCTGACGTGGCGACCGTCGAACAGTCCTATACGACCAATAAAACTCTCCTCAAGACCGCTATTCGCTCGCTGTCCCAAGTCGATCGTTACACCGACCTCGGCGAAGCGCTCAAATTGGCCACGGGTCTGTCTAATGTCGGGCAGACGAGCGATCGCGAAAGCAATATTGACATCCAAGTTGCGGAGTCTTTGGACGCGACAGCATTTGTTATTAGCGACGGCGGATTCCCACGATTGCCCGACACGCTGTTGGGCAAACTCAAATTGGAATACGTGCCGATCGGCGATCCCCAGTCTAGCCGGAATGTCGGGATTATCGGTTGCGAACTGGTTACCGCGCCGAAACTTGATGGTCCGATTCCGCTTTTTGTGCGGATCGGAAACTACTCGCAAACGGCAGAGCAATTTGATGTGTCGGTCGAAATCAATGGAGTGCTTTGCGATGCCAAACAGGGCATGTCGCTAGAACCCGAAGAAGTGACAACGGTAATTCTAGACCTGGCCCCATTCGTGAGCCAAGCCTCTTTACCGGCAATCGTTCGCGTCGCGATCAGTCCAGGTGACGACTTGTCTGAGGATAATGAGGCGCTTGCCATTCTTGCGCCAGTCGACAAACTGAAATGGCTTATCGCAACTTCTACGTCCGACTTATTTAGCAACGTGTTGACGACGTCGAAAGTTCAGGAACTCGTTGACGTTCGCATTGTCGACCCAGTTTGGATCGAGACCGAAGAATACGGGCAACAAGTCGCGGCCCGGGATTTCGATTTGATCATTTTTGATCAGTGCACTCCGCCAACACTCCCGGATTGCAACACGGTCTTTTTCGATCGGCCGCCCCCCAGTTCGCAATGGTCACTTTCGGAACCGAAATTCCCAGCGCCGATCGTGGTTACTTCGCGTCATCATCCCTTGGTTTCGAACCTGGTATGGGACGATGTCTTGGTGCTTGAGGCGCGGCCGATTGACGCGCCGGTGGGTTCGATATCGCTCGTCGAATCGACGTTTGGCGCGATGATGGCGATCGGGCCGCGCGGAGAATTTGAAGACTTAGTCGTCGGATTTCCGCTGCAACGAAAGACTGCCGCAGGCGCCGTCGAAGTCATTACAAACTGGCCCACGCGGCCAAGCTTTCCGATCTTTTTCTACAATCTGATGGCCTATCAAATGCGCGAGGGATCGAGGCGCAAAAGCAATTCGATTCGGCCGGGACAAATGGTCCGCTTACCGGTCGCGGCCGGCGCAGGCGAAGCACGAATCGAACAACCCGACTCCCAGGTCCGAGTCGTTCCCGTCGACGAGTCGAAAGAAATCGCATTTGAGGAAACAGATCAACTGGGGTTGTACCAACTAATCGACGGACAAGGCACGCATCCGGCGTTCGCCGTCAACCTGACGAGGTCCGCCGAATCGGACATACGCCCGCGCGACTCGATCGATGTGAGCTACCAAGTGGTCGTCGGCTCGCCCACCATTCGCGAAGTCCAACTCGAACTCTGGCCCTGGCTCGTCGCGCTTACGCTGCTTGTCGTTGGAATCGAATGGTTCCTTTACCTGCGTCGTTTGAGCACTTAGGACAACCGGACGCTACCGCGTTGCGGCTGGCCACCAAACTAGCGTTGTAGTACTAACCTGACCAAGTCCAGCTCAAAGATTATTACTTGAGGTACGATCTCGGCCACCATCTGTGGGCTGATGAACCGGGAACCTTCGTCCTAAAGACGGGCATGTACAAGATGCCGTTTTCCTTGGCGCGGTAATTGTCTGCACAAGAACTGCAGTTTGCCGAACGGTCTGTTGCCAGCACATATTTTGACGTGAATCGGAGTCTCGCTTGGGGTGCACTTGGCGCATCGCACGTTTTGCCAAAACCTTTGCACTGGGAGGCCGCAGTATTCAACGGGTTGGTCACCGGTGGTGCGGAAACCGGCAGTAGCGGCGATCTGGACAATAACTTCGCATATTCATTCCGACTTTGGAATTATCCCACGGGCGATTGGGGAAGAAGATGAGGGCCGCGCACTTTATGGCGCCAAGTTTTTGTTGACCGAACAATGTGAGACTCGACCCGCAAGTGCCTTCATCGTCCAAGGAAACACACCCACCAGCGGCGAATCAAGTGATACGTACGGTTCCGCCACGTACGTGTTTGGATGGACACTGCGCGACGACTGGCTCTGGGATTCGCGAATGGAAGCAACGAGGAGGACCAATTCAATACCTTCTCGCCGTCGACGGTGCTGAAAATTCCTGTGGGAGAAAGCTGGAAAGCCCACGTCGAATACTTCGGAATCATGAGCGACGGGCGTGAAATTGAAACTACGCAGCACTTCATTAGCCCGGGCGCTCATTACCTGATTACCCCCGACCTTGAAATTGGAATGCGTGTCGGCTGGGGCCTCAACGACCAATCGGCAGATTTCTTTGCGTACGCTCGGATCGGTCGGCAATTCTAAGGCGCGTCTGATGACGATGTAGCGAAACTCTTGAATCCTCGGGCTTGCATCCGCAGTGGTTCTGCGACGCGTCATTCCGAAGGCTTGGCGTCGCTTTTTGGTTTCTCCAAATGGGCCATCATCCATTGTTGCGTCGTACCGTCGGCGAAGTGCAACAGCGCGTGGGTTTCATTCTGCGTCAAATTGGCCAGGCCGGTTTCCATGATCGGCGTGCTCTTGCCTTTGATCGTCCACGCGGCCCGCTGGCTTTTTTGGTCGACCATTCCCTCGATCGATTGCGTTTCCCCGGTGGTCTTGTTTTGGAACGTGCCGGCGATGATCCCTTCCTTGCTAATGGCCATCTGCAAGAACATATTCGGAGCCGTGGTGGCTCCGTCTTGGCTCAACACGAAGACGCCCAGTGGCAACCATTCTAAATCGTCGGGATTTTCCACGGGGGGAGCGCTGGTCGCAATGTCGGCCGCTTGCTGGGCGTATTCTTCCGCGGGGACCGTCGTATCGCCGGTGTAAACGGTGTCCCCTTCGTAATAGACGTCTCCGCCCGTTCCGTAGTCGTAGTAGGTTGGGTTCGCCGGATAGCCAGGAATGAACGCACTCACCGTGGCGGCCGCCGCCCAAGTCCATAACACGGGGTTCTGGTGAAAGTTGACATAGGCCTGGGGATTGTTCTTCCAGAAATCGTCGAAGAGATGGTTTTCGTCAAACTCATTTTCCAATTCGCCGCGGATGTGATCGGCTTGGTCGCCGAGTTGTTGTTGCCGATCGGTGCGCCGATCGGAACGGCCGTCGGCGAGGCTCGATCGCATGTCGCCGCGATTATCAACGCGTGCGGCTTGCCGATCACCGCGGTCCGAAACTCGATCTTGGCGATTGTCCGAGGCGAAATCACGTTGCTCGCCGCGTTGGTCGCGGAAATCCGAACGCGCGTCGGTGCGGTTTGAGATGTTGTCCGCTCGGCCCGACGCAATGGATCCGCCGCCGGCGCTTTGTGCCGCGGCACCCGATTGAAAGAAATCCGCTACGGCCGAATTTCCGCCGGCTGGCCGAGTGGCAGCGCTAGCACCGGCACGATTACCAGGAGCATTTTGGCCCGACAAGTTCAAGAAGTTATTCAAATCGCCTTGCGACGGACGCGCTCCTTGCCCGATGTTTCCAGCAGGCCGTTGACCCGCAACGGCGTTACCGGGTTGTCGCTGACCGGCACCCGCGTTGCCAGGTTGCC
>JBGTJE010000067.1:0-11179 GCA_041745295.1 Pirellulaceae bacterium
GCGGATTCGGAGACGATGATCATTGCGGATCCTACCAGTGAAGGGTGAAAACACAACGAACTCGTCATGGGCTGGATCCGTTTTTATGGCAACCTCAATCTTCCCTGCTAGCCAACAAAAAGCGCAACTTCAAAGCGGCGATCCGGGGGGCGGTCGTCAGCGCGGTGGCCGTGGTGGTCGTGGCGGCGGCGGCTGAGGTGGATACGGTTCTGTCGTGTCCGCCGGTTCCGTGCTCTTCAGTTTGACGCCAAGTTCAGAACTGCTGGTCTGTCGGCCCAATGGCGATGCATTTCAGGAGCTTGCCCGCTACAAAGTTTCCGACTCGCCGACGTACGCGTACCCGATTCCCGTCGGAAACCGAATCTATATCAAAGACAACAATGCATTGACGATGTGGACTTTGAAATGGATGTCAAGTTAATCGTCGGGTGATGAAGGTCGTTGCGAGAGCGCGTTTCGTGTTCTTGTAGGGGAGCTCGCCAGAGTTTCGGCCCAAATTCTGGCGAATTCGGCTACTTCAATCGCGAGTCGAGCGCGAAATGCACTGTAAAGTTTAGGCAAATGGACGTCCGTCCTCGGCGGTCTTGTTTTGAGTTTCTTAGTAGGGCCTGGGTCGAGGCGGAGCAAGCCCGACGAAGATTACAATTCCATCGCCGCCCGGATTGGCGTCGTCTCCCGGATTGGCGACGAGCTCGCCGGTGTCGAATAACAGAATGTCTGTGCTGAATCGGGGCTTCCAATTGTTGATACTCCAGAGGTTGCCCCCCTGGTCGATCACGACGCTCGTCTGTCGCATCAACGGGACGAAGACCGGCTCGCTTCCGACTCCATTGAGGGGAGTCCCATCGTGCAACAGCACTTGGCTCCCCGCCGAATGCAGCGTGTAGCCCGTTTCGGGTGAGAGTGGATCGCCGAGTTTCTTGCCCGGAGGCCAAGCGGCTTGATTAACACCGCAAAGCTTGGAGACGCCTCCCGTATTGAAGTCACCCGGCTCCAACGGACCAAAGTTCCCCACCCAGATATTGTCATCTCCATCGACGGTCAGCCCCCAAGGACCGCTGATTCCTCCGCCCGTGAAGCCACCGATCAACGTGCCATCCGACCGAACTCCATAGATCTTGTTGTCGCCTTGTGAGGCGATCCAGGCGTTCCCTTGTGAGTCGACATCAATCACTTTGATCGACGTGCCGACATTCGTCAGAAACGTTTGCTCGGTGGTCCCATCGGCAGTCAATTCAAATTTCGCAACGCTACTCTGATTCAACCCGGCCAGTCCCCCGGAGTTCGTTACCCATGCCGCGCCGGTAACATCGATTGCCATCCCGAACGGCTGGCTCCCGTCGTATTGCACGAACTCTTTCGCGTCAAACGGATTTCCGTTCGGAAAGACAAAAACGCTGTTGGTGCCAAAACTCGATGCCCAGATATTCCCCTGATTGTCCGATCTGATCCCTTGCACGCGGTATGTGCCCTCGAAGAAGCCGTCGGGCAACGAAAGCGGAGTTCCGTCTGACGACACGGTTGAGACGCTTCCACTTCCCGGTGGTTGTTGCGTCGGGTCAACGCCTCCCCACCCGAAATTGCCGATCCACACGGTGCCAAGCGGGTCAACCGCTATCCCCCAACCCACTCCCAGGATTCCGCCACCCTTGACCGGGGAGGTAGGCAATCCTAAGCCTCCATCCGCCGGTTTTCCGTTGGGTTGGAGGACCATGATGTGGTTGGCTGATACGGGAGTTCCTTGAACGACATTGTTCGCGACCCAGGCGTACCCGCGCGAGTCGAATGCCACGTTGGACGGGCCGCCGAAAAGGAAATTGTCATCGCCCGAATCGTTGACCTTCACCGTCACGGTCCATGCATCCGGCACTCGGAGCAGAGCAGGTGAATAGGATCTCTGCAAAAACGACAGCAAGTAGATTAGCTGAACGTTTTGCCCTGGATTTCGCGCGAGGTTCGCCAGCGCCACCGCCATATTTCGCGGAACTTTACCGCCAGGCGGCGTAGTCAGGTAACACATGAACGCTCTCAACCAGGGATACCTCACGCAGGCTCCCAACAAGTTGGATAGGGAGCGAGTCATTCGCAATGAGTTTGTTTCGTCGGCGTTGGGTGAAGTCAGCAAAACCGGAGACGACTC
Source organism: Pirellulaceae bacterium (assembly GCA_041745295.1). GTDB lineage: Bacteria > Planctomycetota > Planctomycetia > Pirellulales > Pirellulaceae > JANMEB01. Next base: position 2,141 of record JBGTJE010000067.1, read on the forward strand.
CCCCGTTGGAGTCGCCACAAGGTTGTCATTCATTCCGGCCGCGATTCGTAGCCCGAACGAATCGCCCGAGATGTAGCCCTTCCGATAGAACTGCGCCATTGAGTATGAAGCGGCAACCGTCGTCAACTCGTTGATGGTCGTCTCGGACGGAAGGATTTCTCCCAACACCGTCACGAACTCAACACCAAACCCCAGATCGGCCGTCACAAAGAAAATGCTCGAGGATTGATCCGCTGCTGTGTCGATCTCGAATTGCCCCGCATGGTTGGTCCTCGCTTTACCAACGACTTTGGGCTTCCCATCGGTTGCTTCATACAGGGTGACTTTAACGCGCGACCGTGGCTGCGTGCCCGCATTGCCACCCAATTGAACGGTGCCCTTGAGCTGGGCAGATACTGTGGCAGTGAGACTGGAAATTACCAGAATTGAAAAGGCCATCGCATTGGCCGACCGATCGGTCATTCTATGGGGCATACTCATAGGCGTTGCATTATCTCAGGGGCTGAATCAAAGATTGGCTCGGATGGCCGAAAATTCTGTGATGCGTCTGGATTTCAATTTCCGCGACTGCAACAGTTACTAAATCTGGTCACGACCGCGTCCGTTGCAGGATAGGTAGCATGAATGGTGGTGTCAAACTTTGAATGAAGCTCGGCTGATCGACAACTCACCGGTGCAGCAGATTGCCGGTTCACCTCCTGTACAGGATAATCATCTCACCTTTCAATCGGAGAACGACAATGAGGCAGTTATCCTTGTGTTTGGGTGCGGTCCTGATTTTTGCTTGGGCCCTGAAAACGAATGCTCAGGAACAGGAAGTCAAACTGGTCAGTGTGACGGCGCGCGATATCAAGCTGGACGTTCCCGAATCTTGGAAACAAGTTAAATCGACGTCGACGATGCGGGTCGCGGAGTTCGCGATTCCCGCCACCGAAGCCAACGGCGAAGGGGCCGAGATGGTTGTGTACTATTTTGGTGACCAAACCGGCGGAACGAAGGCCAACGTTCAGCGCTGGATCGATCAGTTCTACGAGGAGGGCCGGAAGCACGAACTGACGGGCGGTAAATGCCGCGACGGCCGTTACGTGTTGGTCAACATTTCCGGCACCTACAAGAAGCCCGATGGCCCTCCCGCGGCGCAGAAGACGATCGACAAGCCAGGGAGTCGAGTTGTCGGCGTGGTTTTGGTCGCCGAACGGGACGCCGCAGAAGAGTATTACTTTCTCAAACTTTCTGGCCCTGACGCACTCGTCGCGGCTCAGGTCTCGGCATTGCGAAACTCATTTGGGGTCGAAAAGGATCCTAAGAAGCTGCTTAAGATGGATGAACTCAGTGATTGAGTTTCGCCGTCGAGACGAATTGTTAAGGCCGCGCGAGCTTGACGTGCGCAGCGATTGCGCAAGAGTCTTGGCGGCCCGCGTCTCAAACCTGATTCGCGATGAACAATCGAAATGAGTGATTACGCCTGAGCAAACATCGCCTCTGCGGCTTTGGCCATCTCTTCCGGCGTGGGGTCGCTGATGTGCGTGGCGAACGACCAGCAATGGCCAAATGGATCCGTCACGACGCCGTAACGATCGCCCCAGAACATATCCATCGCGGGCATCTTAATCGTTGCCCCCGCCTTTTCGGCGCGCGCGATCGCCGCGTCGCAATCCTTCACGTAGCGGTGGATGGTCACCGGAGTCCCGCCGAGAGCCTTTGGGGAGTGCGCTTTGCCTTCACAATATTCGGGGAAGTCATCGGCCAGAAAAACTTGGCGGCCGTCGATCCGAATCGCCGCATGCATTATTCGTTTGCCGTCGGGCGCCGGCATGCGGTTGAGCTCTTCTGCACCGAACGCTTTTTTGTAAAACTCGATCGCGTCGGCGCACCGGTCGCATACGAGGTGCGGGATCATGCCTTCGCTGCCAACTGGAATTGGAGCAGTCATCGTTATTCTCCTCTGGGTGAAATGGATCGATCGCCAGACACTTACTGTCCTGGAGATGATTTGTTCCCGGGGCGATAGAAATCATATCTTATGTCGAATTTGATGGTCATCGAGGGTCGATCATTTTTCTTGCGATTTCGAAATAGGAACTTGCCGAATTGCCACCGCCTGGGACTTTCGCCAAGTGATTCAATTCACTGTTTAGGATTGCGACTTCAACGAGGCCTACTCGCCAGCCATAATTTCTTGCGAGCCAGTTTCTCGGATGACCTATTCCCGCTATAAACGCTAGGGGCCCGTTGAAATTCTATCCCGACGCGTAAGTTTTGTTGTTGCGATTGCTTGTTCCTTCTCCCCAAAATCAAAGTGCTCGGACATTGATTTTGGGGAGAAGGTTAGGATGAGGGGTTTTAGTATCTCAAGGCGAAAAGTTACCCCCTCACCCTGACCCTCTCCCCCCAGCGAGACGTATTTTTCACGTCTCGCTGGGGGGAGAGGGAACAAGAAAACGCAACATCAAAACTTATGGATCGGGTTGAGACCGACTCTGTCCACGGACGGCTAACTTACACTCCATACGAGAGACCAGTGATGTCATTCAATCTTTTTCCACGAAATCGAATTCGCTCGCTGAACGCAATCGTTTGCTGCTTCGCTTTCGTGATCGTCGCCGTCAGCGACTTGATTGCCCAACAAAGCGAGCACGCCGTCGCAGTGTTTGAAGACGGGCAGGCGCAAGTCGTTCCGGCATTCGAAAAGCCCGAGGAGTGGATTCGGCATGACTTGTGGGTCGAAACCGAGTTCGATACCGACGGCGATGGCAAGCTCGACCGGATGCACGTCGACGTGACGCGGCAAAAGCAAACCGACACCGAGGGGCTCAAAGTCCCCGTCATCTACGAAACGAGTCCCTATTTTTCCGGAGTCAGCTCGACCGCCAAAGAATTCTTTTGGAATCCCGAGCACGAGCTTGGCTCGCTGCCGACGATCCACGCCGAACCTCCTGCGATCCCGCATGTCAGCCGCCGTCCGACGATGTCCAATTCGCTGGTTGCAGAATGGGTCCCGCGCGGATTTGCCGTCGTGCATTCTGCATCGCCGGGAACCGGCCTCTCGCAAGGCTGCCCCACCGTGGGCGGCGACAATGAATCGCTCGCGCCGAAAGCCGTGATCGACTGGCTGAATGGGCGAGCCAAAGGGTTCACGGCTCCGGATGGTGATGAACAAGTCACCGCGACTTGGTGCACTGGCAAAGTCGGCATGACGGGGACGTCCTATAACGGCACGCTTCCCTTGGCCGCTGCAACCACCGGCGTCGAAGGACTCGAAGCAATCATTCCCATTGCGCCCAACACGTCGTACTACCATTACTACCGATCGAATGGCCTGATCCGACATCCTGGCGGATACATGGGAGAAGACATCGACGTGCTTTACAACTTCATCAACAGCGGCAATCCGGAAATGCGCGAGAATTGCGATTGCGAAGTTCGCGACAAAGAATTGGTAGCGCAACACGACCGCATTAGCGGAGACTACAACCAATTCTGGGCGGGCCGCGATTATCTCAACGATCTGGGGCCGATGAAGGCCGCCTTGTTCATGTCGCACGGATTCAACGACTGGAATGTGATGCCCGAGCACAGTAATCGAATCTACCAAGCGGTTCGGGCCAAGGGCTTGCCGTGTCGCATTTACTACCACCAAGGCGGTCACGGCGGACCGCCGCCGATGGAAATGATGAATCGCTGGTTCACGCGTTTTCTGTACGACGTTGACAACGGCGTCGAAAAGGAACCGCATGCGTTTATTGTTCGCGAGGATGCCAATCCGTCCGAGCCAACTCCCTACGAAAATTATCCTCATCCGGAAGCGCGGATGGTGGCGCTGCATCCCGCCGGCGACGGCACGGCCATCGGTAAGCTCGGCAGTGCGGCGCCGCCTAAACGGGGGGCCACAAAATTGGTCGACGATGTTTCGCTGGGCGGTAAAGATCTCGCTAAGGCCGAGAAATCTCCGAACCGATTGTTGTACGCGACCAATCCCTTGGTCGAACCCCTACATATTTCCGGAACGGTGCGCGTCAAGATCAAGCTGGCCTGCAACAAGCCCGCTGCAAATCTGTCAGTCGCGCTGGTCGCGTTGCCGATTGTCGACGGCGCGAAGATTACCGACAACTTGATCACGCGCGGCTGGGCCGATCCGCAAAACCATCGCTCGCTTTCCGAAAGTGAGCTGCTCGTCCCCGGCCAGTTCTATGAAATGAGTTTTGATCTGCAGCCCGACGACCAAGTCATCGCGGCGGGCAAGCGGATCGGGCTGATGATCTTCTCTAGCGATCGCGACTACACCCTCTGGCCGCCCGCCGGCACCGAATTGACCGTCGACCTCGACGCCACTTCGATTGACCTACCCATCGTCGGCGGCAGCGAGGCGTGGACTAAAGCGACGACGAAGTAGATGCTTTCGTTGCTTTTGCGACATGCAAATCCTTCACGTTCCCTCGCCCCCGCTTCGGGGGAGAGGGCAGGGTGAGGGGGCGATTGGGCTCGTACACAGCGACTTTGATTCTCACTATTTCGACAAGCCGTAAAGCAAGCTATCGTCCTGCGCTTGGATTATCAAAAGCAATAGGCGTTGGCCTGGGAGTATCGACGTCATTCATCGTTCTTGCGGTTTGGTTGACTATTTTGACGATTTTGGAACGCCCGCTACGGAAAAAGTTACGTGAGGACCGTTTGCGGAATGCGAAAGAAAACTAACCTCGAAGAAGGGTAAATGGATAGGCATAAACTAATCGGAGGCCTGCGGTCGGATTAGTGCGGGGTCGGAAGACGCGCGCCCAGTGAACGGTGGAGGGAAAAGAAAAGGCACGGCGATCGCAAGAAAAAAATGAAGGTGCCGGCAAGCGAACCGGAAACGCGAACAACCTTCGACGAGTAAGAGTTTCGGGCTGACGGCAACTGTTTAAGGAAACCGCGGCGATTGCAATTGTGAGCGCACTCGCATCGCGGCGTGAATTGCTGCGATTTCTCAGTCGGCACAACGTTTGTTCAAGGCGGCGCGAATGATGCAATGCCGCGGGACTTTATTGTCCGGCCAGAATCTGCCAAAGCACTAATACGTATACGTAATTTATCAGACCAAATCGCTAAATCCGGAGGAACATTGCCATGAGGTTTTTGATCGCGATCCTCGGATGCTTTCTGACCGTTTTCAGCATCAACGCGCAAACCAGTTTGACGCCGGCGGATTGGCAAGCTGACTTGCGATTCCTGCAGGAAACGGTGCACCAGGACTATTCGTTCCTGTTCAAGAAGGTGACTCAGGAAAAATTCGACGCGGAAGTTGCCAAGCTCGATCAAGCAATTCCCACGTTGCAAGACCACGAAATCGTGGCGGGATTGTCTCGCGTCGTTGCACTCTTTCAATACGGACATACCAACATTGGCCACGGGATGGGCGCCGCAAAATACCATGCGATCCCGATCAATCTTTACCAGTTCGCCGACGGAATCTTCGTTCAGGCGGCACACAAAGACTACGCCGACGCGGTCGGCGCAAAAGTAGTCAAAATCGAAGGCATGCCGGTCGAAGACGCATTGCAAGCCATTCGGCCTTTAGTCCCAGTGGAAAACGAACAGTACTTGAAAGCCAATGGGTTATTTTATCTTTGCATTCCGGAAGCACTTCACGCCCAAAAGGTCATGAGCGAACTCAAGAATTCGGTGACACTGACCCTGGAGCGGGACGGAACGCAGTTCGACCAGGCGATCACGGCCATCCCCATGCAGCGCCCGCGGCACAATTATGGATTTGTACCGCAAACCGGAGACTGGCTGGACGCTCGCGATAATAAGGAAACGCCGCTTTACTTGAAGGACTTGAACAAAACGTATTACTTCGAATATCTGCCCGAACAAAAAACCGTCTACGTTCGACATAGCCAAATCCTCGACGACCCGAACGAGTCGATCCCGACTTTTTACAAACGATTATTCGACTTTGTCGAAGCGAATGACGTCGACCGCTTAGTGCTCGACGTTCGGCTAAACGGCGGCGGGAACAACTACAAAAACAAACCGATCGTGACGGGCATCGTTCGTTGCGAAAAAATCAATCAGCCCGGCAAGCTGTTTGTGATCATCGGCCGCCGCACGTTTTCGGCTTGTCAGAATCTAGTCAACGAATTGGACAACTATACCAACGCGATTTTTGTCGGCGAGCCGACAAGCGAGAACATCAATTTCTATGGGGACAACCGCCGTGTCGAGCTGCCCAACAGCAAGATCCCTGTGTTCCTTTCGTTTGCCTGGTGGCAGGACAAACCGCAGTGGGAAAACGGACCTTGGTTGGCCCCAGATATCGCTGTCGAAATGAGTTTTGACGACTTTCGCAACAACCGCGACCCTGTGCTTGATGCCGTGTTCAGCGTCTCCAGCGAAGGGGCAATGTCGGATCCTCTCGAACACTTGCGCGAACTGTTCGAGGCACAAAAGCTCGAGCTCGTGAAAATCGAAGCGACCACTATGGTCAAAGACGCGCGATACAAGTTCATCGATTTCGAACGCGAGTTGAACGAAGCTGGCTATAGTTTCTTGCGCGGCAATCAGACGAAGGACGCACTCTTTGTATTTCAACTCAACACAGAGTTGTTCCCCCACTCCGCCAACGTCTGGGACAGCTTGGCCGAATGGCATTGGAAATCGAACGACAAGGAAAAAGCGATTGAGTATTACAACAAGACCATTGAGCTCGACCCCGAAGGCGGCGTCGGCAATAACGCCCGAACGATGCTGAAGCAGATCAACGAGACAAAGTAACCTAGACCGTGTCGCATTGCTCGAATCCAGAGTTCTTTCGATCAGCCGCAACGCTCGAGCGTCCGCTTTTTTCCTCCCCGCGGCGGGGCTTAGCCCAAAAACAGCACTGGCTCTGCCAGTGCTGGAGAATCACTTTCTGGGCAAAGCCCCTCGGCGGGGAGGGTTAAAAAAAAGGGGGGCATCCTCTATTGAATGCTTGATCAATGAAAAAACCGGGGGCTAGCGCCCAGCGGCTGATAAAAAAGGGGACAAATATGATTTCGCGCCGCAGTTTGCTTTCCAGTGCGGGAGTCGTCGCATCGCTTTCGTGGTTGCCAAAAGCATCGTCGGCCCTGACGCAAGAAAAACAAGTCGTCCTCGATTCGTTTCCGCAAACGGCTCCCAAACTGGCGTCCGAAATGGTTGGCGCTTCGCACGTCAAGTTGGATAAAGTCAACGAGTTGCTGCAGCAGAATCCTTCACTCGCGAAGGCATCTTGGGATTGGGGATTTGGCGATTGGGAAACCGCCATCGGTGCCGCGTCGCATACGGGTCGGCGGGACATTATCGAAGTGTTGCTGGCGCACGGAGCCAGCCCGACGATATTTTCATTCGCGGCTTTGGATCAAGTGGACGTGGTCCGCTCGATTTGCAAAACCAATTCGAATATCCAAAAAACGCTCGGCCCGCATGGGATCACGCTGTACAAACATGCAGTGGCGGGCCAGGCCGATCGGGTCATCGAGTATCTTCAAGAGTTGGGGCAAGCCGATGTGCCGCAGCCAGACAACCCGCTTTCGGCCGAAGCGATGTCGGTGTACTTCGGCAGTTACGATTTCGGCTACGGAGCTGAAGACGCGTTGGAAGTCGGAACTGGGGGCACCGTCCCGCGGCTTGGGATACGTCGGACCGGGTGGAGTTACCGGTTCATGGCTTGCTTAGGTCAACACACGTTTACGCTTTACGGGTCCCCGCAAGTGGAGATCACGTTTGATGTGATTGGCAACCAAGCCGCGAGCGTGCATGTCAAAAATAGCGGCATCGACATCGTTGCAAAGCGAATCTAGAGCGCGGACTCAACGCGGTTGTCGAGTTATCGCTTTCCAAAAAGGACAGGCATTATTCGCACGTCGGCCGCGATTTCCTTGGCGGAAGCGCATTTCTGAAATATGACAATTCAATTCTGAGCAATGCGCGCCGAAGCTTATTTCTCAATTGACATGCATTGAGCGGAATGATTCGCCCCCTCCCTAGCCCTCCCCGCGGCGGGGGAGGGAACAAGAGGCGAATGCCGCGCGAAACTGAAATCGACGCAAATCGAAACCGACGCAACGGAGATATTTTTGGCGAGTAGGGGTCGTGGCGGAAGGCTTTGTTTCCGGTGACAATGGGCGACCATGAACACCAGCAACGAAAGTGATGAACGGAAATTTTTCCATCTGATCACCCTATTATCCGTCTCGGCGGGAATGGTCGGCGTGTGCTTGACCGCGATCGGATTGATCGGCATCCTCCAGTCGCTCAACAAGTTAGAGTTGGTGGTGGATGACTTGTTGGCGACGGCGTCGTTGTTGTTTCTGACGACGAGCTTGTTGAGTTTCGCTGGGTTGCGCACCCGCGTAAGTCAGACTTGGCGAGGTTTTACCCGAACGCTGGACGTGCTCTTTTGCTTAGGCTTGTCGTTGGTATTCATTGCCACCGGGTTGCTAACATGGATTCTGATTTAGTTTTGCCTTTGGCGGTGTCGCAAGACATCAGCCGCCGGCCGCAAGGCTCTGTTTCTTAAATGGCCTTTTTAATTCAACAACTTAAAACAAAAGATCAACTTCACTCCGTTTTTTCGTACTCAGCGCAGCGGTACTCGTACTCCTACTCGATTGGATCCAATTAAGAAACACAGCCAAGCACCCGGTTCTGATTTCGATCGACAATGCAAATGAGGATGAACCCCCCTCCCTAGCCCTCCCCGCCGAGGGGAGGGAAAGAACCGGACGCTAGCGCGTTGGGGCTGATTAAGAAAACGTCCGATGGTGAAAAATGCGCGATCAGCCAACGGAAACCGCAACTCAGAGCAGGCACCATTGGAAACCGTTCGCTTTGTTTTTCTGCGGCGTGCTGCTGGCCTACGTCGCGGGCGCTTACGTCATTGCCCCAGCGCTGTGGGAACGGTACGCCCACCAACACCCCTGGCTGGCTGATATTCCCAATATCACCCACGCGGGCGATGGCGAACCGGGCGATCCGCTCAATGTTTCGCTGATCGGAACGAAGCCCGAATTGATCAAAATCGTATCGGCGGCAAAC
>JBGTJE010000068.1:0-30886 GCA_041745295.1 Pirellulaceae bacterium
CGCCCTCCCCCTCCCCGCGGCGGGGGAGGGAACTAAGAATAAGAGTCTTCAAAAATTGGGTGGCACGTCCCTGAGTCTTCGAAGGGTGTGGCGGCGCAACAGCAAAACTCGCGCGGCATCGGGCTCAAATCACCGGCGTGCATTCGGAGGCCAAACAACGCTGAAAGTCTTCCATTTCGACCTGACTACCGACGATCAACGGCGTCCGTTGATGGATTCCTTCAGGGACAATATCCAAGATGCGACCGGTTCCGCTACTGGCTTGGCCGCCGGCTTGTTCCGCCAAAAACGCGACCGGATTTGCCTCGTAAAGCAACCTCAGTTTGCCCTGGCGGAAGTCTCGCGTCGGCGGATACATAAAAACTCCACCCCGCAATAAGGTGCGATGAAAATCGGCCACCATGGAACCGATGTATCGCGACGCATAGCGATGACCCAATTCTCCCAATCGCAGGCGTTCAAGAAACGTCAAATAGGGTTGCGGAAAATTATCTCGATAGGCTTCGTTGACGCTGTAATACTTCCCTTGTTGTGGCATCCGAATATTCTCGTGGCTCAAGAGAAACGCTCCGATTGCCGGATCTAAAGTAAATCCATGAACTCCATTGCCCACGCTGTAGACCATGACCGTCGATGATCCATACACGACGTAGCCGGCGGCAATCTGCTGACTTCCTGGTTGCAACAGCCATGCGGTTGGGTCGTCTCCTCCTTGATCGGGGCGCCGCAGGATCGAAAACGTCGTCCCGACGCTTACGTTGACGTCGATATTCGATGAGCCGTCGAGCGGATCAAAAACGACGGCGTACTTGGCCGTCTCCGAAGGATGGGAGAGTGCAATCGGGTGTTCGTTCTCCTCCGATGCCAATACACCGATACTTTGTCGCGTGCTGAGACTGCGAATCAAAACATGGTTGGCATAAACGTCTAGTTTCTGTTGAATCTCGCCTTGAATATTGGCGCCGTTGAATTCACCCAAGATATCTGCCAAGCCTGCGCGGCGCACTTGGGCCTGAATTTGTTTGCAGGCGAGGGTGATTCCGGATAGGAGAAACGAAAACTCACCCGAAGCATTGGGAAAACGCTGTTGTTCCTGCAGAATGTGCTGCTGGACTGTCAGCGCGCCAAGGTTCAAATTCATGGGTGAATTTCTGGCTAAGGCAAATGTAATGGCATTTAAATGGACAGGACGGAAGCGAATCTGCCCTTAGTTATCTTCGGCTCTAACGACCGTTTTTTCAATCCGAGTGTCAATTTTTTTGGAATAAGAATTCCCCATGGAGGTGGGTCTAAGTCGGTTTGGAACACATATCTTCACTGAGAGTGTTCCGCGTTTTATCGGATTACGCTTTCGGCGAGGCGACGAGGTCGTCAAGTGCGTCTTGAATTCGCGGATATTTGAAAGGAAAACCTGCTGCCATCGCTTTTGCCGGCTTCATTCGAATCGACGCCAGCATGACGTTCGCCAACTCGCCAAAGACCCACCGCAATGCGAATCCGGGGACGGGAACGACGGCTGGCCGTCCAACGGCTTGGGCTAGGGCTTGGGTCAACTCGTGATTGCGCACGGGAAACGGCGCCGATGCATTGACTGGACCGCTCCAATTCGCGTCGTGGCAGCACCGCAAAATCAGGCACACCAAATCTTCGACGTGAATCCAAGAAATCCAATGCCTTCCGTTGCCCAATCGGCCGCCCAATCCCTTGCGGAAAATCGGTAAAACCTTAGCCAAAAATCCGCCCGACCCCAAGACGACGCCGATTCGCAGAACGACTACTCGAATTCCCAGCATTTGCGCGGCTATTGCGGCCTCTTCCCAATCGCGGCAGATTCCCGCCAAGGCGTCGGTTCCGCTGGACGCGGCCTCGTCCAACTCTTGGTCGTCGCGCGAGCCATAAAAGCCCATGGCGGACGCGGAAACGAGGACCGTGGGGCGGGGCTCCAGCCCGGCCAAGGACTGGACGAGGTTCTTCGTCGTTGAAACTCGACTCTCGCGAATCTCTCGCTTTTTTCCCGCCGTCCATCGACCGCTGGCTAGTGATTCGCCAGCCAAGTGGATCACCGCTTGGACGCCGCAATCCTTCGGAACAAGCAAACGCGACTGCGAGGGCGCCGGCCATCGCAAAATTTCAGTTGTCTTCGACAATCCAAGTTCGTCGAGCGAAGCAGCGCTTCGCGTGACCACGATGCCATCTTCAAGTTCTCGAAGAAGCGCGCGACCGACAAAACCTGTTCCGCCCGTCACCAATACGCGCATAGAAACGTTCCCTTGGGGTTTCGTGTCGGGCTCATTGTACCGAATTTCACGACAGCGCGCGTCGTTTGCGTAACGACTGCGGAATCTCGGATTTGAGATCGTCGCGCCGTCCGTGGGCAGTGTCGTCTTTTGCTCCGCAAAAGGGCGACCTTTGGCGGAGCGGCTGTGAACTAACTCGTAGGACTGCCGTCGAAGGACTGGAAAACGCGGCCCAGAAGGGCCGCGCTACTTCAAATTGAATAAATTCACAGCCTAGGAGCGAATGGCGACTATCAAAACAAACGATCTCGCCTCAGGTTGGTGTTCCATGTTGAGAATTGGACCCGACACAATTACGATGACAGGTTGGCAGTTGGCTCGCGCCGAAAACTTCTGATTTAGCAATTGGGAATCAACTATGGCTCGCACATTGCTTTCGTCGTTGTCCAAAGGAGCCGCATTTTGGGTGTTGCCTCTCGTTGTGCAAATCGTTTCGCTGGCCCCAGCGAGCGCTCAATTGCCGGGCAGCTTTCCCCCAGTAGCCACGATTCCGGATGCTTGGATGTCGCAAGTCAAATGGCGTTGCATCGGTCCGGCGAATATGGGCGGACGCATCACGGCCATAGCCGTATACGAAAAGGATCCTACAACCTGGTGGGCCGCATCGGCTTCGGGGGGCTTAGTCAAAACAACCAATAACGGGAATACGTTCGAGCATCAATTCGACCGCCAGTCAACCGTATCGATTGGCGACGTCCAGGTTTCCAACATCGATTCTAATACGGTGTGGGTTGGAACGGGTGAAGCGAATCCGCGCAACAGCGTGTCTTGGGGAGACGGTGTTTACAAGTCGACCGACGGAGGCAAGACCTGGACTAACAAGGGCTTGAAAAAGTCCTTTCAAGTGGGGCGGATCGCGATTCACCCGACGGATCCGAATACCGTGTTCGTGGGCGCACTGGGTCGCTTGTGGGGAAAAAATGAAGAGCGCGGATTATACAAGACCGCCGATGGCGGAGAGACCTGGAAACGCGTCCTTTTTGTCGACGACAAAACGGGTGTCATTGATGTGCGGATCGACCCGGCCAATCCCAACAACGTCTTGGCGGCGACCTACGAGCGAATGCGCGACGGGTTCGATGGCAACGATCCCATCAAGAAATACGGGTCGGGGGCTGGGATTTACCGCAGCACCGACGGCGGCGAAACGTTTGTTCGCGTGACGCAAGGATTACCCTCGGTGAATTTGGGCCGTATCGGATTGGATTTTTATGCCACGAATACCAGTGTTGTCTACGCGATAATCGAAACGGAAAAAATTGCCAAGATTCCCGAAGACTCACCGGCGATCGCGATCCGCACGGTGGATGCCGAAGTCGGAGCCCGTGTCGAGCAAGTCACCAAAGACAGCGTCGCCGAAAAAGCAGGAATTCTGACCAATGACATCATCGTCGCGGTGGGTACCGTCGTCGTTCATACCAGCGGTCAATTTTGGAAGAACGTTCGGCTCAACAAGGCCGGCGACAAAATTCGATTGGAGATCAGCCGCGAAAAGAAACCTGTGTCGATCGAAATCGTGCTCGACAAAGCGGCTGCGGAAAATGGCCAAACCAATGCCAGCAATCCGTTCACGGGCACGCTCGGCGGCCAGGCCGCGAACTTACAGGACCAACAAGGAGCCACGGGAATCAACTACGGCGGCGTCTACCAATCGAACGACGGTGGCCTCACATGGGCGCGGATCAATACGCTCAATCCCCGACCGATGTATTACAGCCAAATTCGCGTCGATCCCAAAGACAACCAGAATCTCTACGTGCTCGGAACGTCGATGCACCGTTCGAAAGATGGCGGCAAGGAATTCCTCGACGGCGGGGATCGCGGCGTCCACCCCGACCATCACGCACTTTGGATCGATCCACGCGACCCTCGCCACATGATCTTGGGCAACGATGGCGGAATCTATGTGACCTTCGACCAAATGGAGAATTGGGATCACCTCAACCACGTGGCGATCGGGCAATTTTACCACGTCGGAATCGATAACCGCCGCGATTATTGGGTCTACGGGGGACTGCAGGACAACGGGAGTTGGGGCGGACCAGCCCGCGGTGCATCCGGAATCGGACCGGTCAACACCGATTGGATCAATGTCGGCGGCGGCGATGGATTTGTTTGCTTCGTCGACCCGAACGACCCCAGCGTCGTGTACACCGAAAGCCAAAATGGTTCGATGGGGCGCCTCAACCTTGCCACAGGTCAGCAATCTGGAATCCAACCCCGGCCGCAAGCCGACGTGAGGTACCGCTTTAATTGGAAAACGCCGTTCGCGCTGGCGCCGCAAAATTCCAAGATCTTTTATTCGGTCGGCAATTACGTGTTTCGATCCGTCGCCGAAGGCAATGCAATGGCGGCCATTTCACCTGAAATCACCAACACCGCGGAGGGAAGCGGCAGCGCCATCGCACTTTCGCCGCTCGAATATGGAATTGTCTACGCCGGAACGACCGACGGTGCAGTTTGGATGACTAAAGACGATGGCAAAACGTGGATTCCCATCTTCAGCCGACCGAAACGCGAAGAAAATGCCGGAGATAAAGCCGGCCCACGTCCAACCGATATGCAGGGAATCGCCGGTACTTGGAATGGGATTCTCAAAAACGATCAATTGCCTGAGGATCAGCGCAAGTTCGTTTTGCAACTTGCGGTCGACGACGCCAAGGCAATCACGGGGTCGTACACTTCGCCGCGCGGAGCGTCGCAAGTCGATTCCGGTGAATACGATCCGGCCACTGGCAAATTGAAATTGGTCGGGCATAAAGACCAAATTACATTTACGATGGAAGCCGAAGTGCGCGACTCGCTGTCGCTCGGCGGCACGATCGTCATTGGCGACGAAACAAAACTCGAGTTTGACGCAAGTCGCAAGCCAGTAATCGACGTTGTCAGCGGTCATTGGGAATTGACGGTCGGCCCGGCCGATAAACCCGATCAACAGAAAAAAGCCACACTTAAACTTGAAACCCAACCGGACAAGAAACTGTCGGGAACGGTGGAAATTGAAGGTCGCTCGATCGCGATCGATGAATCGAAATTTGATCCCGCTTCGAAGAGGCTCAGCCTCAATTTCGGCGACTCCGAACATGACTATGAACTTGCCGGCACCATCGTGCGGCGACGCCTCAATGCGTCGCTCGATGTCGACTTTGGCCAAGACGTTATCCCAACAAGCGGCTGGCGCGTTCCGGCGGAAGTTGCTAACAAGCCAGCAGACGCGGCGGCACTGGTCGGCGTTTGGCAGGGCGTCTTGGAATCGGAGTCGATTCCAGCTGAAGTGAATGGGCTCACGATCACACTGGAAGCGAATCCCACAAATGTTTTTCAGGGGAAAGTTTCCGCCGCCTCGCAAGAATTCGGTATCGACTCGGGCATCTTCGACGCAGCGACCGGCGAACTGCGTTTGGAAATCCATAATGACAACGCAAAAGCCACCGCGAATGCTCGCGTCGTGGGTGACGTCGTCGTCGGAACGTTTCTGATCGCCGGCGGAGCTATGCAATTTGACTTCTCGGCGGAAAAGTCGCCGCCTCAACCGAAAGTATCCAGTGGCGATGAAGTCGCCGCCGCGGGCGACGCTCCGCAAACTCCAGGTCCGTCGCGCCGCAGAAGGGGTCGAAGACCAAGCGGGCCGCCGAGCGAGGCAAATGAATCGATGCCCGCGCAGGAATCGGCAGCGGCCAATCCCGGCCAGTCTGAGGAAAAACCTCAGGAACCGGGGGTCAGCGGCGAACAGGAGACCAAGCCGAAGCCCACCGCGCCCGAAACTGCCGAACAAAAATCGCTGCCGGCCGGTGAACAAGAAAAAACAGCTGCAGCTCAAGAACCCAAGTCCGATGATCCGGTTACCGGCAAATGGTCCGGGTCCTTTGTCGGCGAGATGTTCCGCGGTGACCGTGGCCGATTCGAAATGAGCCTGAATCGCGACGCCGCTGGCAAAATCAGCGGAAGTCTCATGACCTCGCGCGGCGAAACGAAAATCACCGGCGGGTCATTCGACCCCGCCACAAAGAAACTCGACCTTTCCGGGGCCAGCGAAACGTCCACGGTCGAAATTGCGGCGACCCTATCCGAAGGAACAATCAAGGGAACGGCCACGATGGGCGGTGGTCGCTTTACCGTCGACATCGAGGCCACCAATTCGACCGCGGCGCCGAGTGCGTCGGCTGCCCCCCCCGGCAAGCCGCTCGAAACACTCCTGCCAGGTCCACGTTGGGTCAGTTCGATAACCGCCAGCCGTTTCGACGTCAAGCGCGGCTATATCACGCTCGATGGGCATCGCAGCGACGACGACACCCCCTACCTATTTGCTAGCGAAGATCAAGGTCAGACGTGGCGGAGTATTCGCGGCAACATTCCTCTGGAAGCCGGAACCGTCCACGTATTACGCGAAGATACCGCCAATGAAAACTTGCTATTCGTTGGATGCGAATTCTCGGCGTGGGCTTCCATCGACCGCGGTCAATCTTGGACGAAGATCAGCGGTTTGCCAACCGTGGCCGTACATGAAATTGCTTTGCACGGGACGACTCGCGAAATCGTTGCTGCGACCCATGGTCGCTCTCTCTGGATTGCCGATATTGACGTATTAAAACAACTCAACTCACGGGTGTTGCAAGCGACAAGCCACTTGTTTACTCCCAACGCTGTGGTCCGCTGGCGTCGGACGCAATCGCGCGGAAGTTCCGGAACGCGGCGTTACGTCGGCGAGAACCCGAATGCCAACGCAAACATCTTTTACATGATCGGGGGCGACGTCGGCCAAGTTGAAATCGTGATTCGCGACATCGAAGGGACGAAATTAAAAACGCTCAGCGGTCCATCCGAACGCGGACTCCAAGTCGTTAATTGGGACTTCTCGATCGATAGCGGTCAGCAAGCCGCTCAACAAGGTGGTCGACCCGGCGGTCGGGAGGGCGGTCGTCGCGGCCAAGCGCGCGGACGACTTCAAGCGGGCTCGTATGCGGTCGAGATGTCGATCGACGGCGCCCTGGTTCATCGTAGTGCCTTGCGCGTCCTGGATGATCCCAAGATTGTTGCTGCCTCGGCGGAGGCAAATCTTGACGAGGACTTTGAACAAGAAGTTGATGAACTCAAATAATCGAAGGGAAGACTCTTGAACCCTGCCGGGACACAAGCACTAAAACTCGCACACTGCTTAATTCCTCGAACTTATTGTCGTGGGGCAATTGCCTGGATATTCGCTTTTCGTTCCGGTTAAAGGCGTGCATCTGCGGAGCGAAAGGCGACTCCGCCGAACTTGTAATCTGATTGACAACATGTCGAGCGCAAATACAATGCGATTCGCATTAAAATCTAGTGCTATGCGCTTAAGTATCCCTTACATCACTTGATATCGGCGTTAAATCGCAATTTGAGACGGCGTAATTCCCGCAGTTCTTGTGCATTTGGGGTTCTAGCAAAGTGTTGGATTCTTAAGTAAGCTGTTCGAATTCAAATGAAACGCATGGGCCGTTGTTCGTCGTTGGCAGCGTGCCAGTAAAGGTCTTTGGTTTTACATTTTAAGTTTAAGTTTCCCAGGGGAGGACGTGTTTATGATTCAACAGATTTCCAAGGTATTTGCGATGCTCTGCGCAGTTGCAGTCTCGAGCATTGCATATGCCGATCACCCAGGTGGCTGCGGCCAAGTCGCAAGCCCGAGTTGTAATCCTTGCGGCTCGTCGTGGCGATCCCACTGTTGTGGTGGCAGCGGCGTCGGCCAAGCGTGCGGTGGTTGTGGAACGACGGTGCAGTATCAAACCCAAACCGTTTATGAAAACCAAATGGTCACCGAAATGCGAACGGTGAACCGCACTCGATGCCGCACCGAAACGCGCACCCAAGAATTTACAACCTATCGCCAAGTTCCGGTCACGGCACAAAAGACTCGTATGGTCACCGTCATGGTGCCGCAACAGCAGATGCGGACGGAGAACTACACCGTATGCGTTCCTTACACGGAAGAAGTGCAATGCCCGGTGACCACCTGTGTTCCAGTGACTACCGAGACCACACAGAATTACACCGTCAACGTGCCTTATCAGGAACAGGTTGCGCGGAACTATACGGTTTGCGTACCGTATACCGAAAACGTTTCCAGGACTTGTACCGTCAACGTTCCTTACACAGAAATGGTTGAACAAACGTACAACGTGTCGGTTCCCTATACTGAAAATATAGAGCAAGCGTATACGGTCAATGTTCCGTATGTGGAAAATGTCGAACAACAATACAATGTTTGCGTTCCTTATACCGAACCCATCACGCAAACCTATACCGTAATGGTTCCGGTTCAGCAGCAACAAACGGCAACGCGGATGGTTTGCGAACCGTACACCGAGACGTTGACCCGAACGGTCTGCCGCGATGCAGGCCATTGGGAAACGCGACAAGAAACTGTTACGACCGGCGGCGGCGATTGTTGCAATACCTGCAACACATCCAGCGCCTGCTGCGATCCTTGCAGTACCGGCGGTGATAGCGGCCGTGGTCGCGGCTGTTGCCGCTTATTCGGTCGCCGAGGCGGCGGTAATGGTGGCGGTTGCTCGTCTTGCGGCGGATCTTCCTCGTGTGGTGATTGCGGAACAGTCGCAGCCAACAGCGGTTGCTGTGCCCCGGTCAGCCAAGTTTGTGAGCGCCGCGTTTGGGTTCCCAATATCGTCACGGAACAAGTTCCGTACACGGTGACCCGCCAACGGCAGGTTCCCCAACAATACACCTGCACGGTTACGGTGAACCAACCGCAACAGCAAACCCGAACCTGCAACGTGACCAAATTCCGTACCGAAGCGCGAACTCGTACGGTAGCCGTTCAGCGCTGCCGTCCCGAGACTCGAACTCGAACGGTCTGCGTGCAACGTTGTCGCACCGAAACGCGTACTCATTCCGTTCCCGTTTGCCGCACTCGCCAAGAAACGCGGACTACCACGGTTCCCGTTTGCCGCACGCGGCAAGAAACACGGACTCAGATGGTGACCGTCAATCGTTGCCGCACGGAAACTCGCACGCGAACAGTGCCCGTGACGACGTACCAAACGCAAACCACGTCGCGTACGGTTACGGTTCAGCGTCAACGCATGGAAAATCGCACTCGTGAAGTTCCTTGCACCGTGATGGTTCCTCAGCAACAAGAGCAAGCCTACACGGTGACGACCTGCCACATGGAACCTCAAGTCCAAACCCGAACGATTAACGTTCAGGTTCCGGAGACGTATACCGAGCAAGTTCCGGTGACGGTCTGCCATCGAGTGGCCCGAACCATTCAAGTCCCGGTCAACGTTCCCTCCGGCTGTTGCAATACCGGTGGGGCAGCGACCGATTGCGGAGGCGGTTGCGGTACCAGCTGCGGTGATGGTGGCGGATGCTGCGACAACGCGGGGTCGGCTTGCGGCGGTGGATGCCGTGTTCGCCGATGCTGCCTACGTCGTGGATGCAACTAACTTCTGCGATTCATGCGCAGATCGATAACCAATCCAAGGCGTGTTGCCCGCGGGCAACACGCCTTTTTTCTTGCGCCAGTGTTCCGCCTAGTCCGCGGAATTGACTTTCGCTAAGATCATGGTGGTCGGCCACTCCGACCGTCTGCACCCGTAGCTCAATTGGATAGAGCATCGGTCTACGGAACCGATGGTTGCAAGTTCGAGCCTTGCCGGGTGTACTTAAAGCATCAACGACTCATGTCGATTGGCTCCATTTCAATTCCACAAACTGTACCCATGTTTTTCGGGTGTAGTTTTCTTTTGGGCTGCCGCTTGACCCCTTCCCGATTCTTGTACCAGTCCTTATGAGAGAATCGCGGAGTGTTCCGCGTGCTGAGTCGGAGCGATGGGCGTAGCCCGAAGCGGAGACTCAGCACGCGACGCCGACGGGAACAACTCGGTCGGCAATGATTCTGTCTGGGCCGCAAAGGCCGCCGGCGTTTGCCGCGCCGGGCTACCATGCGGGCGTCTTTGGTTGTAGTCGATTCGCCCTTGGTCGAGAAGCATTCTGGCTTCAGTCGCGCTCAGGAAGAGCTCGCGATTGAGCAGCTCCTCGCGTAGTTGTACATTGAAGCTCTCGACGTACCCATTCTCCCAAGGGCTCGCTTTTCGGATGTAGAGCGTGCCAACCGCGGATTGCTTGAGCCATTCTTGGATCTCCTTCGCCACGAACTCGGGACCGTTGTCGCTGCACAGATGTTCGGGAGCACCACGAATCGCGAATAGGTATTGCAAAGTCATGTGATGTCCTTGGCCGTGAACGACCGCGCCACTTCGATCGCCAGACACATGCCCCAAGCTTCTGCGCAGGGTTTCGACTGTCCGACGCCGACGCTCAGGGCTCACAAGTTTGGTTGGGCCGCCTCCTTGAGGATTAACATGTCCAAAGCCTGATCGGCCACCAACCGCTTCAACCTGCCGTTCTCGTTTTGAAGTTCCTGAAGGTGCCTAGCCGTTTTCGGTTCCATCCCGCCGTACTTCGTTCGCCAACGGTAGTACGTCTGCTGGGTGACACCCAACTTTCGGCAAACCTCGGGCACTTTCAAGCCCTTCCCAAGATCCACGTCGGCCTGCCGAAGAAGGCCGACAATCTGCTCCGCGCTGTGTCGCTTCTTCATCAGAAAATCCTTTCCGCCCTTCCAAAGGGTTCTAGGATTCTCTCGCATTCCTTGGTTCAATTTTTGGGGAAAGGGTCAAATCGATCTTGCACAGGGGACGCGTGATTTTGAACAGATCACCCGATTCAACCCTCGCCGATCGAACTCAGCTGGCTCAGGGCAATTTCGAAATCGAATTCTACTGCCTTGGAACTTGAACAGAAAATTGGTTGTGGACATGAGACTCAATGTGGGGGGCGCCAGTTTTGAGCCAACGGTAAGCCGAAGCTGACTATTCATGTTCGGAAGGCGAAGATGCATCTAAGCCTCGCTGACGATATATTATGCAGTACACAAGGTGCGCGAACTCAAAGACGATGTGAGGTTGGTTGGCGTTCCGAGTGATGATTGGAGCGAACGACATGCATCGCGCGGCCTGCATTGGCGTGCTACTGTTGGCGAGCCTACTGGCGTTGAGCCACCGCTTGGGCGCCGCCGACGATCATGACGACTTCTTCGAGGCGAAGATTCGCCCCGTCCTGCTCGGGACGTGCTTTCGCTGCCACGGCGATACGAAGACTTCTGGGGCATTGCGAGTTGATTCGCGCGAGACACTGCTCCAAGGCGGCAAGTCCGGGCCGGCGATTGTGCCAGGCAAGCCGGACGACAGTTTGCTCATCAAGGCGATTCAGAGACAAGCCGACGTTTCGGCAATGCCGCCGGGGAAAGACAAGGCCCTGCGATCCGATCAGGTAACGGACTTCGTGGAGTGGATTAAGGCGGGAGCCGTCTGGCCGGCCCAATCGGCGAAATTTGCGACCGCCAAACATTGGGCCTTTGAGCCGATCCGCGACGATGCACCCGCCGACGTTCGAGACAAGGCGTGGGTAAAGAATAGCATCGACCCATTCATCCGATCCAAACAGGAGGAGGCCGGAATTCAACCCGCGCCGGCCGCCGACAAGCGCGCGCTGATTCGCCGCGCGACGTTCGATCTCACTGGGCTGCCGCCAACGCCTGAAGAAGTTGAGGCGTTCGCTCAGGACGCCTCAGCACGGGCTTTCGAGGCCGTCGTGGATCGACTGCTCGCATCGCCCGCGTACGGGGAGCGCTGGGGACGGCATTGGCTGGACGTGGTTCGCTATGCCGACACGGCAGGTGAGACGGCAGATTTTCCGCTGCCGCTGGCGTGGCGTTATCGCAATTACGTCATCGAAGCCTTCCAGGCGGACAAACCTTACGATGAATTCCTCCGCGAGCAGATTGCCGGGGACGTACTCGCCGATCAGGGACCGCCCGAGCGATACGCCGAGCGGGTCACGGCCACGGGCTATCTGGCGATTTCGCGACGATTCGGGTTTGACTCGGAAAATTATCAGCACCTCACGATTCAGGACACGATCGATACGCTTGGGCAATCGGTGCTCGGTCTGAGTTTAGGCTGTGCCCGATGTCACGATCACAAGTTCGACGCGGTGTCGATGAACGACTACTACGCCCTATACGGCATCTTCGACAGTAGCCGCTACGCATTCCCTGGCTCGGAGCAAAAACAACGAGTCCGCACGCTGACGCCGCTGTTGCCACCCAGCGAATCACGAGCGAAGTGGCGCGAGTTCGATTCCCGCGTGGCCGCGTTGGCTGGCAAGTTGGCGAACCAAAATCAATCGTTGTCTGCGGCGGTGCTGCGTTCGCTCAGCGACATCGACGGCGACTTCGAGTTGCAGGCCCCGGCGGCTGGCGGTAGCAATGGCGTGCTGGTCGCGCCTTGGCGCTACGAAGGAAAGATCGCCGTGACGACTGCAGCGCAAAGCCTATTCAAAAACCTTTACGCCCTGGGAAAAGTCGGCGCGAGCGTGCCTGCCGACGTCGGTGCCTATCGCATCGCGCAAGCACTGTACCCGCGCCACACCCGCGAGAACTGCCAGACGCTATTTGTTAACCTCGACTTTCGAGTAGCCTCAGCGGATGCCAGTGCGAATGGCGCGCATCGGATTTCATTGGGCGCCATTGGCGAAACGCCCGCGGTCGAGCTGGTCCTGTCGTCGGACACAGTTGGATTGCGGGTGGGCGAACGAATCGAGAGCCTGTGCGCCGTAAAGCCCAACCAATGGCACAATCTCCAGCTGGATCTCGATCTACAGAGCAGAACCGTTTCCGGCAGAGTCGGCATGCCGGGCGCGACGACCGAGTTTTCGAGCAAGCCGTTTTTATCTGATGCTTCCAGCGTGATTGACTTCGTCGTGCTGGACTCGGTAGGCACGACCGACACAAAATTTCCGGCGATTGAGTTCGATAACTTCGGCGCGCAAGAATCACCGATCCCACCTGTTTCCACCGAAGTGCCGATCGTTGCGGTTACCGCGAACGAACCCGATTACGCCGTTCTGACCGAACAATTGCGGACACTCGCCGGGATTGACGGCGATTTCGAATTGCAGACCAACGACAATCCCCCTTCGAGCCCGTGGAATCCTGGTCCGAACAGCCAGGTCAAGATTTCAAGATCGTCACAGAGTCCGTACTGCAACCTGTTTCCGCCAGGTGAACTTGGAATTCACTTACCGAATCGGGTCGAGTACGACGGATTCGGGCTGACGCTTGCGAATGTGAAGCCTGACAATAACGGCCGTCTTTTCGTGAGCTTTGATTTCCGCTGTGGAGACATGGATGCGGGGGGCAGCGGTTCTTGGCGCTTTTATCTCGGGCAGGGAGCGGGAAGTTCGGCCGCCGTCGAGCTGTTCTTCAACGGCAGCGAGTTTTTCCGACGCAGCGTCGATGTGACGGAAGCCGTCTGTCCCCTCGTCATCGGCCAGTGGTATCAAGTGCAATTGACGCTTGATCTCAACGCCAAGTCCTACGACGGCGTGCTCGCTTCGCGTGCCGGCAGGCATGAATTCTCCGGCCAGTTGGCGACCGGTTGGGACGGGACGATTGATTACTCGTTTGTCGACAGTTACGGGCACATGGGTGGTGTGCGGCCTTCGCTCGATGCGGACAACTTCGTCGTCGGAGAGAAGGCCTTGCCGCAACTCGATGCATCGCCGGTGCAAGCTGCCGAGAAATCGCGCGAGGCCCGTTGGGCGCAGATTGCCACGATTCGACAGCAGCTCGCCACGCTCCAATCGAACATCGACAAGGAGAAACAGGAAGTCAACACGCTGTTAGCAGAAGGGCCGTTCGCAATGACTTTCGGCATGTCCGAGGGGACGCCGCATAACGTGCGGATGCAGATGCGCGGCGAGCCGGATCAGCTCGGCGCGGAGGTCCCGCGCGGTTTGATCAACGTTTTGGGCGGTGGTCCACTCGGGAACGAGACTGCCGGCAGCGGTCGACTAGAGTTGGCCCATTGGCTCACTCGGCCGGAAAACCCGCTGACCGCGCGCGTGATGGCCAATCGTATCTGGCAACATCATTTTGGACGCGGGCTCGTGAAGACGCCCAACGACTTCGGCGTTCGCGGGCTGCCGCCGACTCACCCCGAACTGCTCGATCATTTGGCGACACAGTTCATCCGCAGTGGATGGTCGGTGAAAGCCATGCATCGCTTGATCATGCTGAGTGCAACGTATCAGCAGGCGTCGGATTCCGACGTAGCCGCGTTCGCCAGAGTGCGGGCGAGTGAGTCGAAGACCGACGTTCTGGCGAACGCGACTACGACGGAAGAGCCGAATACGACCGATCTGTACATCTCGTTTCCTCGTCGCCGGCTCAATGCCGAAGAAATCCGCGATTCGATTCTCGCGGTCAGCGGCGAACTTGATCTGACCCCCGCGCAGGAACATCCCTTTCCATCGCCGGCCAGTTGGGGCTACACCCAACACAACCCGTTCAGTGCCGTTTACGACCACAACAAACGCAGTGTCTACCTGATGACGCAGCGACTCAAAAGGCACCCATTCCTCGCTCTGTTCGATGGCGCCGATCCTAACGCGAGCACGGCCAGTCGTTTCGAAACAACGGTCCCAACCCAAGCATTGTTCTTTCTCAACGACCCTTTCGTCCATGCCAAAGCCGAGCGATGGGCGACTCGTCTTCTGGAAGCCAGTTCCGACGCGGGGGAGCCGCTCGAACTCGCCTGGCGAAGCGCGCTGGGGCGTTCGCCGACGACGATTGAGCGCGAAGAAGCCGCTGATTTTCTTGCAGTCTACCGAGCCGGGCTGGCGACGACGAATGCGAGCGACATCGAAGTCCGTTCGCTCGCCGCGTACCTCCGCATACTGTTCGGCAGTAATGAATTCCTTTTTGTGGATTGATTGCAACGATGACATCCAACGCAAACTTTGAATTGTCTCGTCGCTGCGTTCTGCGTTCGCTGATCGGCGGGTCGATGCTCCTACCGGGGATCTTATCGCAGTTGCTCGCGGAGGACACGTCTTCTTCCCTTTCCGCCGATCCGTTGGCTGCGAAGCCAACTCATTTTCCGCCCAAGGCGAAACGCGTGATCTTTCTCTACATGAGCGGCGGTGTTTCGCACGTCGACACGTGGGATCCAAAACCAAAGCTTTTCGCCGACGCCGGCAAGACCGTCTCGGTCGACGAATTTCAGGGGCGCAAAGGGGATTTTAAGATGTACCTCCAACGACCGCAGTGGGAGTTCGCACCGCACGGAAAATGCGGCACGGAAGTCAGCTCGCTCTTTCCGCACATGGCCGCGTGCGTCGATGACTTGTGCGTAATTCGCTCGATGACGTCCGATCACACGAATCATTATGAAGCGACGCTTGGTATCCATACGGGGTCGTTCACGTTTGCCCGTCCAAGCATCGGCTCGTGGGTCAGCTACGGTCTCGGAACGGTGAATCGCAACTTGCCTTCGTTCGTCGTCATCGCGCCCCAATCGCCGTACGCAGGCGGTCAGGTGTGGGGAAGCGATTTCCTTCCCGGCTCGCATCAAGGCACGCTCGTCGTTCCAGGCCCCGAGCCGGTCGCGAACATTCAGCGCCGCGCCGACTCAAGCCGATTACAGCAGCTGGAACTGGATGTGATGTCGAAGATGGACCAGCGCCATCTGGCAACGCGTTCCGGCGACCCTCTCCTGGCCGCACGAATCAAATCGTTTGAGACCGCGTTTGGGATGCAAGCGGAGATGCCCGAAGTCTTCGATCTCTCGAAGGAGAGCGATGACACGCTGAAACTCTACGGTCTCGAGCGTGGCAGCACCCAAGGCTTTGCCTGGCAATGCCTCATCGCACGCCGGCTCGCCGAACGGGGCGTGCGGTTTGTCGAACTGATCGACGTTGGCTCGTCGAACAATTGGGACGCGCACGGTGATATGCAAACGCACGCTCCACTCGCCCAGAATGTTGACCAGCCGGTCGCCGGCCTGCTGCGCGACTTGAAGCAACGGGGCATGTTGGATGACACGCTGGTCGTTTGGACGACGGAATTTGGTCGTACGCCCTTCAACGCAGCTTCCGACGCGAAGGGCCGCGAACATCATCATTGGGTCTTCTCGTCATGGCTGGCCGGTGGCGGTGTGAAGCCGGGAATAACCTTCGGCGAATCAGACGATTACGGAATCAACGTCGGTAGGGACGAAGTCCACGTCCACGACTTCCATGCTACGATCCTGCACCTGATGGGCCTTGATCACACCCGCCTCACCTATCGCCAGACGGGCCGCGATTATCGCCTGACCGATGTCCACGGCAACGTCGTCAAATCAATCTTGGCGTGAATGCGAGCTGATCTGCGTGAAACATGCGCGGACGTTACTCCTTACCTAACGCATGGATCGTGTTGTGGATTTTGCCCTGCAAGGGTTTGCCATCCATCGTCTGCACTGCGTAAACAACTTCCATGCACCACGTTGGAGCGATGTCGGGGATCGAAAGTCTTATCGTTTTTCCATCCGCCAATAATTCGGCGGACTTTACGTCGAGCCGATGTTCGTTGTAATGCTCCGAACCGTAGTTGGCCGAGCGATGTAGGTCCCAGGTCTGGACGGCAAAATTCGCGGCGTCGCTGGCGGCCATTTTTGAAATCGGATCACTGAATTCGATTTTTAGACCCCCCTCGATGGCGTACAATCCTATTGGCAAATTTACTGGACCGCCGAGATACCGAACTCGGTACAATCCTCCGGGCTGTTCTTGCGTTCCGCTCCAGGCAAACATTCCGCAACAATAGAGTTGGCCATCGACCCGGCTAAAACGACCACGCATCACGCCGGTTGGAAATTGAGGCAAATCAAACGCACACACTCCGCCCTGCATCTGCCCATTTACTTTTTCATGAGGCACGACATAGATCTTGCCGTAACCGTACGAAAAATTCAGTAATGATCCGGCCAGCGGCCCCCATTTGTCGCTATCAACCCATAACAGCTCAGCCGGCGATCGATCCATAGAATTCGTAATCCAACACAACGGCGGTTCCATCGCCGAGTCGGAAGGATCCGTCACGTCGTGGTGGCCAAACATATTTCCGTAGAAACCACCGCCCGTCACCCAATTGATACGATTCTTTGGGTTCCAATGACCTTCTTGGTCGGTCACCACAAAAGAACCATCCGGATTCAAGCAGACGCCATTGGCCGCGCGAAATCCGCTGGCGATAATTTCTGTTTTTTGACCATCCGCACTGACTTTCAACAAGGTCCCGTGATGCGGCACCACCGCCGGCAAAGCATGCCGCGCCGACTTGGCATAATAAAAATTGCCGTCGGCGTCCGTCTGCAAGCCCATTGCAAATTCATGAAAATGTTCCGTGACCTGATGGTCATTATTGAAGCACTCGTACCAATCCATCTCGCCGTCGCCGTTAAGATCGTGCAAGGCTACGAGCTGATCGCGACATGTTACGAAAATAATTCCATCTCGAATCTTGATCCCCAGCGGCTGGAACAGACCCACGGCGATCCGACGCCAAGTCAACTTGCTCTTGTCTGATGTTTGGCCAACACCTCGCACCAACCAAATGCTTCCGTCCCAAGTTGACACGACCATTGCATCCTCGTGTGGAATAAAATCCAGGCCAGTCATTCGCAAGCGACAATTGGCTGGGTTTTTCTGCGGATGCGTCAACAGATCGACGGCAAATGGTCTAGAGTTATTCCCTGCCTGAAGTTCAGTTTCTAATACCTCAGGCCAGTTCGACGGACCACCCTTGATCAGCGGGGACAAATCAGATGGCAATGTCCGCGAGCGCTTTGCAGCCGCCTCAACGACGACAACGTCCTCGGCAGCCGCCAATGACGTCATGTTGAGATTCATTCGCACTGGTTCAGGCCCAGCTGGAACGCGCAAACGCAAGTTTCCCGAATCATCGGCGATCCAATATTTCTGTTCAACGTTCCCCGCCTCAGTGACCGCAGTGACCAACAGGCCGATCGGCTCGGCCTCTTTTGGGTCTTGACTGAATCGCTTGGCCGGACGGCCGCCGCCGGCTGCGTCCCCGATTGTGTCCGCCGAAAATTCTGGCCAATCGCCAAAGCAATCTTGTTCAAATCGAGTTGTCGGCTGTTCAATTTCATTGTCTGAGAGGAGACGCTGAAACAGTCGAATATTTGCCATTTCACCGCTGAAGAAGCTTGGATCGGGAAAATTCTCGTTGGTCGACCCAATTCGAATCACAGAATTTCTCAAAGCCTCGGCGACTTTCAAGAAACCGCCTCCGGCCGGTTTTCCATCCACGTAAAAAGAAACTCGCGCGTCCGCGGCGCGCCAAGTCATTGCCACAGCATGCCATTTTCCGTCCGCGACATCTTGATTGGATTGCACGGCCCCAACCCACCCGATGTCCAAAGTCAACCGTCCATCACGTAGAAACATCGACTGTCCATTGGGCACCCAACTCGGTTGATCGACGGTCTTGGACCAAATGGTGCCGCCTTTTTCTGTTTTGATTCGAGCCGTGATTGAAAAATTGCGCGAATCGGTATCGAACTTATCGCCACCCTCGACTTGGTAGAATGTCCTGCCATCAAAAGTGTTTTTGATTTTCTCCGCGCGAATCGCCTCACTGTAAATGCAAACCATCGCGGGACCGCGTTGCGCAAATTGTCCCCCCTCTCTGGCAACTTGCAAAACCAAATCCTTTTCGCGCGGCCCAATATTGAGTGTTCGGACAAACGTGGGTCGACCGGCAACGAATTGCAGGCCGGGCGTTTCCAAAATATCTGTGTTGCCGACGGTGTATTTGATAATGGTCTGGCGGCCGAAGCGAAACATCCCGCGATACTGGGCCCAACTTCGATCGAGCGGCCCATACCGTCGATTGTCGCGACCCACCAGGCGATCGTCTGCGAACGATTCGTCGGCTGGGCGTCCCCAACCCGGTCCATCCGGATTCTGCAGGTGGACGGTCCCGGCCACACGCGGATGCTGTCCATGCACACCATTGAAGTGGATGCCATTATAGTCAATGAAATCACCGCTCCACGCACCGGCCACGCGCATCGTATCGTGATCGTACATCAACCAATGCGTTCCCGATTCGACACCGCCGGGTCCATCGTCCAACCGAATCGCGATTCCCTTTTGGGCGATGTTTGTGCGATCGCCGGAGACTTCGATGGTGTTGATTAGGCTGGGCCCATAATTCATTAGCGTCCAGGGTTGCGACTCAACCGGCTTGGGCCCGCGCGTTTCACCAAGCGGAAGTCCCGCCAGATATGCCTCGTCCACGTTGAAATACTGGCTCGGGTTCGCCTCTCGCAGAAATGTTTCGCGGATGTAATGAATCACGGCATACTTTTGTTCCGGAACCATCCAGCGCTGTGGATTCATCATTCCGTAACCGTGCGTCAACGTTTGATATAAGGAATAGGGGTCGCACCCGCGCTTGAATTTTCCAGATGGGAATCGCAACGACGTAGGCATCGTACCTTCGGCCGCCAAGTCCCCGTGGCAGCTGGCGCAACGCAACCGAAAAACCTCGGCTCCGTGCTCGTACATTTGCTGGTCCCATGACTCGATGAACCCGCGGTGGTCGATATGTGTTTCATATTCGGGCAGGGGAGCGAGGGCAGCCATTGAAGTCGTCGGTCGCAGTTGCGCAGCCCGCGGTGGACCTCCTCTGGCGATTTCATCCAAATAACGAATCAGGTCGAGGAATTCGTTTCGATCGCCAAGTTGATTTGCCAGCGCCTCGGGCATCGTCGACAGGCTCATTAATCTTCGCTCGTCGATTTCGGCTTTGTCGATCACCAGTGGTTCAGTCGATTCTTCGATGCGATCAAGTTTCAATTGCTGCCCGTCTTCGGCGGCTAGGATACCTGAGATTTGTCTGCCGTTAGCCAATGTCACAAGGGTCGTCTCAAACCCTTTGCGTATCTCGACCGATGGATGCAAGACCGATTCAATCAACGTCTCGATCGCAATGTCGCGGCGTTCCGTCAAATCGGGACCCAGCCGTCGCCCGTTTTCTTTCGGTTCGTGACATTTACTGCAGTTCATCTCCGGCCGGAAGAACGCGATCGCGCCGCGCACCGGGTCGCCAAATCGCGTCGCGTCGGCCGCAATTCCGCCGACATTTTCTTGTGACAGCTTATCCGTCAAAAAGTTCTGCTGGGCGCACAACGGATTACTAAAACCCAGCGTCACGAGCCACCAGAAAACGATAACCCCTGCTCGCGGAAAGAATGTTGTTTTCGGACAGCCATTCGTGCTCAATTCACTCTCCTGATTAGCTCGTGAACATCTATGCCAACGACGGATCGTAAACCATTACAGAAAAGACACTAAACTCGGGACGCCCCGAGCTGCTGTTCGCACATGAATTCCAGGTTATAGCGAACTTTAATCGATGCGATCATTGGGAGGCCTCGGTTCGACTATCAAAATTCTGGGAAGTACAATAATTTCAACTCCGAACCCAGCGCGGCGGAAGGGTAAAAAGGCCAGGATCTACGTTTGGAAGTTTGTCCAAAACGAGTACGGCAAAGTGACAGAAACACGCATCTACCCGCAGTGTTTTGGTGTTAATCGCGATGATGATGGGGCCTTTAGCGTACCCACCGCACTCCCTCGATCCCCAATCCTCGAATTTGAAGCGGCCGCTAGAGGATTCACGAAATGCAAAGCCATGCTAGATTTTGACCCAGCGGTTGATCGGAAACTTCGTCTGGCGGATATCGTGTTGGAACCGCTTAAGAAATGAAGATCCGTCAATTCTCTCAATCCGGGAGGCCATTTGAATTGTTGTTTTTGCTCACTTGCGTGGACGCATGAAAATTAAATGCGCTGTCATGAGGGCAGTGGTGATCGTTGGCCTGGCAGGTCTCGTGTTTCATTACCGGGCACCGGGTGCCATTGCACAGCAGGAAATTGAGTCGGCAGCATTGGAAACTTCGTTTGCCGATGACATTCGGCCTTTGCTCAATCGATATTGTGTGGAATGTCATGAAGGCGACGATGCCGAAGCCGAAGTTGATCTGGGGACGTCGCGGGCGTTTGCCGATCTTGGCCATCAATCGGAGCATTGGCTGAAGGTTCGCGAGGTTCTTTACAATGGCCAAATGCCCCCCGAGGATTCACCACAACCAACCGCTGCCGAACTCGCGCAGCTGAATAAATGGGTGCATGGTTGGCTCAAGAATGCCGCGAAAGCTCAGGCCGGCGATCCAGGGCCGGTTATTCTCCGGCGACTGAGCAACGCCGAATACAACTACACGATTCAGGATCTCACCGGCGTGGATTCGTTGAATCCAACCCGGGAGTTTCCCGTCGATGGTGCCGCCGGCGAAGGCTTCACCAATTCCGGGGCCGCGCAAGGGATGTCACCTGCGCTCGTGACCAAGTATCTGGACGCCGCCCATGACGTGGCTCGGCATGCGGTGCTACTTCCGGATGGCATTCGTTTCTCGCCCTTTACCAGCCGCCGCGATCATTCTGACGAACTACTTGCCCGGATTCAGGATTTCTATCGCCGATTTACCGACGACGGTGGCGGAATGCCTGTTGATTTGCAAGGTATCAAATTCGATACCAATCAGGGCGGATTACTCCCCCTCGCCAAATACCTTCAGGCAACCGTCGAGCATCGCGATGACCTCGCCAGCGGTAAAACGACCATCCAACAAGTCGCCGCGGTGCGGTCGTTGAACCCGCAATATCTCACCAGACTTTGGCAGGCGCTAACTCAGGAGGACTCAGGTTCCACTTCCATCTGGCTTGCGGAGTTGCAGAACAAGTGGAAAGCGGCGTCCGTTGACGATGTCTTAATCCTCGTCGCCG
Organism: Pirellulaceae bacterium; assembly: GCA_041745295.1. Taxonomy (GTDB): domain Bacteria; phylum Planctomycetota; class Planctomycetia; order Pirellulales; family Pirellulaceae; genus JANMEB01. Next base: position 22,050 of record JBGTJE010000068.1, read on the forward strand.
GGATTGAGCAGACCCAAAAATCGTTGTGGCGATTCAATCCTGTCGGTCAAATCGGTCGAGCTGGCGGGCCCGTGTCCTGGATGGAAGCGGTTTCTCCAGTCGTTGCCAGCCAGGAGTTGAGCCTTCCATTGCCAGCCGCCAGCGATCGTGATTTTGTGTTGTACCTGGCGGCAAGTGATCTGGGGGACGGGAATTCGGATGACTTTGTTGAATGGCAGCAGCCGCGATTGGAGTTTACCAACGGACATCCTCCAATTTTGTTGCGCGATGTCAGTTCTGTGTCCCGTCAGGTCGAGTCCCTGATCGCGTCAGAATCAGCAAGGACCACCCGATATCTAGATGCCGTTCGGGAGGTTCGCTCGAGTACCGAATCGATTGAATCCGCGGCCAAAATCAGGAACCTGAATCCGCAATTGTTGAAAGCATGGTCCGGTTATGTTGGCCTGGGTCCATCCAACCGCGAAATCCAAGGACACTTGACCGAGCGAATCGGCAACGTCGGGGGATACGAAGCAATCAATGGCTGGGGAAGCCCTCAAACACCAAGTCTCTTATCGAACCGGTCCGAAGAAACGATTGCCTTTTCAACGTTAACCCTTCCGCCGCGAAGTGTTTTTGTTCATCCGTCCCCGGCGTTGGAGTCGGTGGTCGCCTGGCAAAGCCCGTTTGACGGAAAATTGAAACTGCAAGGAACGGTAGCCGATGCGGATAACAATTGCGGAAACGGGATTCAATGGAGCCTGCAGCGCATCCATGAAAGCGGAGTGACGATCATTGAACAGGGAGGAATCGACAATGCAAATCAACAATCATTTTCACCAACAGTCGAGATTGAAGTCCGCCGCGGAGATGTCATTTCATTAGTCGTCAATCCCCGGGGCCAGGATCACAGTTGCGATACGACCTTGATCGACTTGACACTATCGGAAGTCGACGGCGAGAAACGAGTGTGGAATTTAGCGACGGATGTGGTCGACCGGGTCCAAGAGGGAAACCCTTTGGCTGACTCCTATGGCAACAAGGGTACTTGGCATTTCTGCGCCCGTCCCGTCGGCGCGGAATCGACGACACTGCTTCCACTTGATTCGGCAATCACGCGATGGCGGGCAGCCGTCATCGATTCCAAAGATCAGGGAGAGATTCAACAACTGGCGATTTCGATCCAGCAGCTTATGACGACAACGAATTTGGCTTCGCTCAGTGACGGAGATCGCGAGCTGCGGCAGCAATTGTTGGCTTGGAACGGTCCCTTGCATTGGCTGGACGCTGTGGCAACGCATGCCACAGAATTCCGATCCGACTACGGACTTGATTCAGCGATGTTTGGCACGCACCCCGATGGAACGAAAATCGACGCGGCGAATTTCTGTTTGCAGGCGCCGCAAATTGTGGAAATCAAATTGCCTGCGCAGCTCATTTCGGAAGCGACATTCCGAACGACCGGCACGTTGCATGCAAAGCCCGGGGCGAGCGGGCCTGTTTTGGGAGGCAGCGTGCAATTGCGCGTGCTGATTTCCCGGCCGAAAGAGTTGCCCGTTAGTTTGGCTGACCCCATCGTCGGCAATCAGGGCCCGGCGCTCGAGCAATTGGAAAGGGCGCTGCGCGAGTTCCGCGAGTTGTTCCCGCCAGCCCTGTGTTACGCCCGGATCGTGCCGGTCGATGAAGCCGTTACGCTGACGTTGTATTATCGCGAAGACTCACAGCTTCAGCGACTGATGCTGGATGACGCGCAGACGGCCGAGCTTGATCGACTTTGGGATCAACTGTACTTTGTCAGTCAGGAACCGATTTTATTGACCACTGCGTTTGAGCAAATTTCTGAGTTTGCCACGCAGGATCGTCCGGACCTTGTGACGGCCCTTGCGCCGATGCGCAAGTCAATTTACGATCGTGCCGATGCGTTTCGAGCCCGGCTGTTGCAATCGGAATCATCCCATGTCATGGCCGTTCAACAATTCGCCCGCCGGGCCTGGCGACGGCCATTGAGTGCCGGCGAAGAGCAGAAAATTCAGAGCTTCTATCAGGATTTGCGGGAGGCGGAGATTCCGCATGACGAAGCGATCGAGTTGGTTCTGGCGCGCGTACTCACTTCACCCGCCTTCCTTTTTAAACTGGAGCAAGTGAGTGATGAGTCAAAAGCAACGCCCATCTCTCAATTGGAGCTGGCATCTCGATTGAGTTATTTTTTGTGGTCGTCGTTGCCGGACGAGCCGCTTTCCGCGATTGCCGAGTCAGGTCATCTTGCGCTCATCGACGGCGACAAAGAAACGCCGCAAACGGCAACCGGCATCGAGCCAGAGCATTTGGAATTGATGCGGCAAACCCGTCGGATGCTCCAGGACCCGCGGGCCCGGCGATTGGCAATTCAATTTGCTTGCCAATGGCTGCACGTTCGGGATTTCGATCAAAACAATGACAAGAACGAACAGCTGTATCCTGAATTTTCCAGTTTGCGTCACGATATGTACGAGGAAACGGTCCGTTTCTTCGAAGACATGTTTCGCAACGATGGTTCGATCCTTGACATGATCGATGGCGACCACGCGTTCATGAACCAGTCGTTGGCCAAACATTATGGAATCGATGGGGTCAGCGGATCCGAATGGCAAAAGATGAACGGGATGCGCGCGCGTGGACGAGGAGGGATTCTGGGAATGGCCACCGTCTTGGCCAGTCAGTCAGGAGCCTCTCGGACGAGCCCGATTCTTCGCGGCGTTTGGGTTTCGGAAACCCTGCTTGGCGAACGACTGCCGCGTCCACCGGCCAATGTTCCAAAATTGCCAGAAACCGTTCCGGATGGATTGACGGCCCGCCAATTAATTGAACTCCATAGCAGCCAGCCCGAATGCGCCAAATGCCATGTGCGAATTGATCCCTACGGCTTCGCGCTGGAACAGTTTGATGCGATCGGGCGATTGCGTCCGCTGCCGGTCGATACTCAGGCTAAGTTAGTCGATGGCACGGTTATCGAAGGCATCGCCGGGATGGAAGCGTATCTTTCAACAGAGCGTTGCGACGATGTTGTTCGGCAATTCTGCCGCAAGTTGTTGGGTTACTCGTTGGGTCGCGAGGTTTTGTTTTCGGATGAACCGTTGCTGGATGAAATGCAAGAATCGCTAAAACAAAATGGCTATCGATTTAGCGTCGCGGTAGAATCCATAGTCACCAGCCCCCAGTTCCTAAGTATCCGAGGAAGTGCGACCAACCAATAAGCTTAGCGATTCAGAAACCAGGAGACCGTTGGCATGAGCGTTCATCATATTTCCCGGCGCACCATCTTGCGTGGAATGGGCGTCTCCATGGCACTTCCTTGGATGGAGTCGGTGCGCGTTTGGGGAGCTGCCGGGAAAAGCCGATTCGAGGATGGTCAGGCACCCGTTCGAATGGCAATTCTCTTCGCGGGTTGCGGCTTTCACAGCCGGGAATGGTGGGCCCAGGGTTCCGGCGCATCGATGGAACTTGGCAAGGTTCTGCAGCCGCTCAACGATTTTCGCGAACGCCTGGTTTTCATTCGCGGACTTTATAACGCCGAAGCTTTGAAAGGAAATATTCACAGCTCGCAAACCGGGAACTTGCTTTCCGGAGCGCCTCTTGCGGCGGGCGGCTCGATTCGAAGTGGTACCAGCGTGGATCAAGTCGTGGCCCAGCAGATCGGCAAAGCAACGAAACTTCCCAGCCTGGTGCTCGGCTGTGAAATGTCCAACCCGGCCGTGCATAAAAACTATTCGATGCTTTATAGCTCGCATATCTCCTGGAGTAGTCCCACCACTCCGACTCCATTGGAAGTCTATCCCGCTTTGGCATTTGACCAATTGTTCAAGGATGAAGCGCAACGCGGCGAAAAAAGCGTCTTGGATGCCGTCATGGAGGACGCGCAAGATTTCCGTCGCGAGATCAGCCGGCTGGACCAACAGAAACTTGATGAGTACCTGAATTCGGTTCGCGAAGTCGAACAGCGAATTGATCGCGCTGGAAAGGCAGGTGAAGTCCAAGGCTGGCGCCCGACGTTATCGGCGCCTAACATCGCCCGTCCGAGCGATGGAATTCCACAGAACATTGTCGACCACATGCGCTTGATGTCGGACATTCTCGTCCTGGCGTTTCAAACCGATACGACGCGCGTGTGTACGCTCAAGCTGAACAATGACCACGGAACCCTGCGATTCCCGCATTTGGGTGTGGACTACATGATCCATCATTTGCTCTCGCATAGTGACAGCGATGATTGGTTGAAAGTGAATCAGTTTTTCCTGGAACAAGTTGCCTATATCGCCCGCCGGCTTGATTCGATCCAGGAAGGTGAGCGGACCGCATTGGACAATTCGATGCTGATGCTTTGTTCAAGCATGCTTCATGGAAACCATGATGCGACTCAGTTGCCTGTCGTCTTGTTGGGATCGGGAGGGGGTCAAATCCAAGGCGGGCAGAACCTCGATTACCTGGAAAATCCCGACCGACAGATGTGTCGCCTGTACTTGAGCATGATGAACAAGATGGGATTGCAGCTTGATCGATTCGGTGACGCGACGAGCCCCTTGCCAGAAATTTAGAGCGCATCACGTTTAACTGTAGCGTCTGTCGTAGCCGAATTCGCCAGAATTTGGGCCGAACCTCTGGCGAGTTCCGCTACAGCTAAACGGAACGCGCTCTTAGCAGCCTGTTGAAATACAAGCACGCAGCGCAAGCAAGTTCTCTTCGTGGCGCCCCTCGTTCCCACGCTCTGCGTGGGAACGCACTGTCATGGAGGCTCCGCCTCCGGTTTTTCATCTCCGCGCTTCGATCACGACTCGCCGTACCTACCGCCAATCCGTACAGACATCGATCAATCCCGGCATGCCCGCATAGTCCTTTGCGCTCGAATAGCGCCAATGTACAGGATCCTCAACGTAACCACGGCGGACCGGGTTGTAGTGAACGTACTCAAGCTTTTGCCAAATCACGTCGTCGCGTTCGAGGGCTTGGGGATGACTCCCTTCTTGCCAAAGCTGGTGCTCTCGGTCCACTTTGTGCGACCGCTTGAAGTAGGATAACTCTTGCAAAAGTCTTTTAAATCCCTTGGCCTCTATCTGCTTAATGATCGAAGTCGCCGTGAACGATTTGAATTCGGCGACGCGTTTACCAAGCTGCGGGCCAACCGCGATGCAATGCAAGGGATTTTCCAAGATTACCCACCCGAGGATGTCGATTTGTCGCTCGCGTTGCAAAAATCGCCAGCTATCGAGAACGATGTTGGTGAATTCCGGGTAGGCGAAAACAGGGAGCCATGCTACGACGGTGTCTGTCAAGAAATGGGGCAGGTAGTCGTCGCAGAAGCGGTAGCGCGTGCGAGTCATGGCGAGCCTCCGGAGGTTCGGTGCGGATTCTGAGTTGTGGTGGAGATCTGGGACACGTTTGGTCGGAGAGGGCGAGGGAAGGGAGGAAGCTGAGCCTGGAAAAGATGGAACGCGATATCAATTGTCTGGAAACGTGCGGCAAGACGAGGCAGAGCCTCGAAGACAGTGCGTTCCCACGCAGAGCATGGGAACGAGAAATTTCTCACTCTGATTGCCGTCAACGGCCCTTCACGTCGAACTTCCGCGCGTCAACGATCAATGACGCCCGACCCCTTTGATCAGACGTTCTGTCATGGCGATTCCTTGTCAGGTTGCGCCGTGGCTTTTGCGAGCAGTTCATCGACTTGCGTCCACAGCGCCTTCCAGCTCTCGCGCTCGGCTTCGGGCAAAGTCTCGAGTCCCTCCGCGTCGCGGATGCCGGCGAGGTCGGAGTCAACTTTCCAGTGCTGGAGCGTCGTGGCGATGGCCGCGCGTTGCGGTTGGTCAGCGCTCGCGAGCAACGTGGTCCAGGCGGCTAGTTCGGCCGTCAGCCAATCGAGGGCTTGTTGGCGCAACACGGTCTTTGCCCCGTCGTCCGGAGCGGGAACGTCCTTCCCCTTGCCGCAGCTGGCCAGGGTCGCGGCGCAGGCGGCGTTGTAGCGAATCTGGACCTGGCGATCGTCGCCGAGTTTCGGGTCGGCCGCGAGCCCTTCGGCAAAGAGACGGGCCGCTGTCGTGTAGAGCGATTTCTCGTAGGCTCGTTGCGCGAGCGCGAGCCGCTCGGCATTGTCGCCGGGCTGTTGATCTCCCTTGATGATCTCGGACAGCCGCGCGTCGAGGGCCATCATTGCCGGGTCCGAATTACGAAGTTCTGCAAGTTCACGATCTGCGTCGGCCACGCCCTCGGCATCATCCAGACCTCGGGCCGCCGCGATCAGGTTAGTCAAGTGATTGGTCAGGAACTGGCGGTACTTAGGGTTCCTCGGATTGGCGGCCAGAGCCTTCTTCTGCCAGACGACCGCCTGCTGAAGCCGATCGCGGGCCGCCTCGAATTGTCTTTCGGAAAGGTCGATCATGGCCATGTTGTTGAGCAGACCGCCCAATTTGCTGGCGTAGTCGGGAGACTCGGGATGCTCCCGTGCCAGCCGCTCCCGGATCGGCAGCGCCGACTCGTACGCCTCGAGCGCCTCGCCCGGCTTGCCGGTTTCGCTCAGCAAGTTCCCGATGTTGTTGTGGTGATTCGCCAGGAACGTCTGGTACTGTGTGACGGTGGGATGGGCGTCGGCCAACTTTTGCTGGATCGCCAGCGCCGACTCGTAGGCCTCGAGCGCCTCGGCCGGCTTGCCGGTGGCTCTCAGCAAGAGGCCGATGTTGTTGTGGCTGCCTGCCAGGCCGCTCTGGTAATCGGTGACGGTGGGGTGGGCGTCGGCCAGCTTCTGCTCGATTGCCAGCGCCGACTCGTACGCCTCGAGCGCCTCGCCCGGCTTTCCGGTTTCGCTTAGCAAGAGGCCGAGGCTGTTGTGGTGATTCGTCAGGAACGTCTGGTACTGTGTGACGGTGGGATGGGCGTGGGCCAGCTTCTGCTGGATCGCCAGCGCCGACTCGTAGGCCTCGAGCGCCTCGGCCGGCTTGCCGGTGGCTCTCAGCAAGTAGCCGATGTTGTGGTGGCTGCCTGCCAGGTCGCTCTGGAACTCGCTGTCGGTGGGGTTGGCGTCGACCAGCTTCTGCTGGATCGCCAGCGCCGACTCGTACGCCTCGAGCGCCTCGCCCGGCTTGCCGGTTTCGCTCAGCAAGTTCCCGATGTTGTTGTGGCTGAGTGCCAGGTCGCTCTGGAACCGTGTGATGGTGGGGTTGGCGTCGGTCAGCTTCTGTCGGATCGCCAGCGCCGACTCATACGCCTCGAGCGCCTCGATTGGCTTCCCGGTGGCGACCAGCAGGTTGCCGATGTTGTGGTGGCAGACTGCCAAGTCGCTCTGGAACTGGGTGTCGGTAGGGTTGGCGTCGGCCAGCTTCTGAAAGATCGCCAGGGATTCACGATATGCGATCAGAGCGTCTTGCTTGTCGCCAATCTCGGCGGTCAATTTGCCCAGGTCAAAGCTGGCCCGGGCCAGGCGGGCCAGCGATTCGGGCCGGGTGTCGCCGTCGGCCTGGAGATGTTCGCGCAAGTCTCTGAAAAAGGCCAACGGCTCCTTCAAGAGACTTGTGCGCAGACCGGCGAGTTGCGGATTGTTCTTCAGTTCGCCCTCGTTGGCGACGACGTCGCCGAACCGTTTCACGGCGTCAATGGCCTGGATCTCGCGCGACTCCGCGCGGGTTTGCTGCTCCTTTGCGGCCGATTCAGCCGCGACGGCACGGCTCCTCTCGCGATTGGCCCACACCGCCAGGGCCGCGCTGATCCCCGTCGCCATTACCAGCAACAGCGCGAAGGCTCCTGCCGTAACCAATGCGGCACGGTGCTTACGGGCAAACTTGCTAAGCCGATAACTCATGCTCGGCGGACAGGCTTCCACGGCGTCGCCGTCCAAAAAACGCTGGATGTCGCGGGCCAGACCGTTGGCCGTCTCGTAACGCCGATCACGCTGCTTCTCCAGACATTTCATCACTACCCAGTCGAGGTCACCGCGCAGCAATGCCATCAACTTTTTGGGTTCGATATGACGCAAGGCTGCCGAGGACGCCAATGACTCATCGGTCGATAGCCGCGTGCTCGGTTTGGACGGCTCTTCTTCCCGGATGATGCGAATCATCTCGGTCAGCGCCGCCTTCTTAAGCCGCTTGGCGTCGATCGGCCGCAGCCCAGTGAGCAGTTCGTACAGTATCACTCCCAGCGAGTAGATGTCGGCTCGGGTGTCGATGTCGACATTCGAAAAACCTGCTTGCTCCGGGGACATGTACTCCAGCGTCCCGACCACCGCGCCGAAGCCAGTCGACATGGTCTCCTCGGTGAGCTTGCCGGAAGTCGCTTTGGCCACACCGAAGTCGATCACTTTGGGGACCGGTCGGGCGTCGACCAGCGTCACCAGGATGTTGGCCGGCTTGAGGTCGCGATGAACGATTCCCTTGTGATGCGCATGCTGCACCGCTTGGCAGATCGGTACGAATAATTCCAAGCGCTGCCGCGGAGTGAGTTTGGCTTCGTCGCAGAATTTGTTGAGCGGCAGGCCGTTGACCAGCTCCATGACGAAGAACGGCTGGCCGCTGGGAGTCATCCCGCCGTCGAGTACCCTTGCGATGTTGGGGTGATCCATCAGCGCCAGCGCTTGCCGTTCCTGATCGAAGCGCTGCAGCACGGCCCGGGAATCCATGCCGATCTTGATCAGCTTCAGGGCCACCTTACGTTTGACCGGCTCGGTCTGCTTGGCGACCCAGACCTCGCCCATCCCCCCTTCGCCGATCTTCTCTTGAAGCACATAGCGCCCGGCGATGACGATGCCAGCTACCGAATCGCGACCGAAGTCGGCGGTCGCGGTTGAGTTACGATCGGATTGTGGTTCCGCGTCTGGTTCCCAAGTGAAGTCCAGTTCG
>JBGTJE010000069.1:0-13715 GCA_041745295.1 Pirellulaceae bacterium
GTGCCCGCCGACCTCACCAGCTACCTGGCTGCCGAGCTGAGCGACGCCGCGGCGGCGAACATGCCGCCCGCGGTGCGCACCAAAGTGGTCAACGATCTTCGCGACGGCCTGAAGCTCTCGAGTTTCGTGCCGCATCCCGACATCCAGGACGCGGAGGTGAGCCCGGTGCCGCAGAAGCTCGTTTTCAACATCGACCGCACCAAAACGCCGGTCGAGTTCCAGGTCGACGGCAGGCCGTTCGACCCCAACGACCCTCGTGTGCTGACACTGGGTAACGTCGACGAATGGACGCTGAAGTCGGATCGCTTCGGCCATCCGTTCCATATTCACGTCAATCCTTTCCAGGTCGTGAAAATCCTGGACCCCACCGGCAAGGACGTCAGCGGACCGGACGCTGTCGACGACGCCGGCGGCCAGGTCGACCCGCAGTACCGCGGCCTCAAGGGGGTCTGGAAGGACACGCTGTGGGTGAAGAACCTGGGGGCCGGACCCGCGGGCCAGTACACCGTGGTGGTGCGCAGCCGCTACCGGCGCTACATCGGCGACTATGTCCTGCACTGCCACATTCTCGATCACGAGGACAACGGCATGATGGAGAAGATTACGATTCTCCCACCAACAACGCCGGTACCCGAGCCGATTCCACGTCAACTCGGCACACGGCAACCTGATGCATCGCAACGCAGTTCCGCGACAGCATCCATCGCCGTCGCGTCGTCTGGCAATCGAGTCGGTTCGGAGATTCCTCCGCCCAACGGAAAACCGTCGACGGTGTTTTTCGTTAAAGGCTCGCTTTGTCCACATTGCATGTCGCAGTTAGTGGAAATGGCAAAGTCGCTATCCGGAATGGACATCGACGTGACCGTCGTATCTGCTTCATCCGAAGACGACCTGAAGTCGTTCCCCGATGTACCGTTTCGACTAATCGCGGATCCGGAATTGAACTTGTTCCGGGAAGAGGGCGCCTTTGATAAAGAGGCACGGCACGCAACAATAGTACGAAATCGATCTGGCGAGGTGATGCTGCGGCAAGTGGGCGACGAACCGTTTATAGACACAAGCGCGGTCGTTGCTGCGCTGAGTCGTGCGGCGAATGCCTTCGACCTCGCCGTACGCGGCACGGACGATGTGGCCGACGACTATCTTACCTGGTCACCGACGGCATGTACGATTCGAATGGTTAATGGCGATTCGGCAACTGGCCCAATCACGGTGACGTTGACCAATGATGATCCTTCTGCCAATCCTAATGCTGGAGAACTTCGATTTGCGACGTCGCTCGCGCCAAGATCGACCGCCACACTTACCTCGATTACGCTTGAGATCAATCCAGACGGTTCCCCTGTCGATTTTTTTGTCGCCGGAGTAAAGCCGAGCACTCTCACGCCGGAGTCCATATTGAATGGAGGTCGCGACACGAATATCGTGATTCGCCAGGGAGGCGAATCCGGAAACGTATTAGCGAAACATGCGGTGATGGTGCGAGTTCGGAAAGCATTACGACATTCGAGCGATCCTCGGCCCAAGCTCACGGATTTCGAACTGAAGGAATTCCTAAAGGCCGTGCGAGATCTCCATTTAATTGACAATCGTTTCGAGTGGTACGTACGGATGCATCGACTTGCAACCGGGCACGGAAGGGACATTGGAAGCATGATAGAATTTGGCCTACCATGGGATCCGGATACACCAGTTTGGCCCGATCAAGCGCATGCCGGTTCGGGATTCATTGCTTGGCACCGCGCATTCCTTTTGCAATTTGAAAGGGAACTACAAAGAAGATACCCATATGTGGCGTTGCCTTATTGGGCGCAAGGTACCAATCAGACGTTTTTCGCCGAAGATCGCCTCGGCGAGGCCGCGGATTCCGGCGACGTAGTGCGATTCCTACCTGGTTCACCTCTCTATGGTTGGTCAATTTCATTGTCGGGGGATCGTGGCGTAACCACCACTCCTATGGGGCTATTACGAAGACGTGCACTAAACCATAACGACCCAAACATCGCGAACTATCGGCAATGGCTCGATTTCGCCTCGTTCGCTGATGTCGATCTATTTGCACGGACGCTTCGTCGCGTCGAAGTTAACCCACACAACAACGGCCACGGAACAGTTGGGCCGGATGGAATCTGGATGACGAACTGTCGAGAGTCAAATGCTGATCCGGTTTTCTACGTGTTCCATTGCAACCACGACTATTTATGGGCCAAGTGGCAATACGAAATGGACCGTTTTTTGAACGATGGAAGTGATTCGTCCCATTATTCTCCACCTGACGCATTCATTGACGCGATGGCCGACAAGCGCATTCCGCTTGGGCACCATCTCAAGGATACGATGTGGCCTTGGGATGGTACGACTAATCAGGTCGTAACGGGGCAGATTTGGTCGAATCGCCCTAACTTAAATGACTTTGGGCCATTTCCGGCGTCGCCATTGCCACAGCTGTGGCCCGGAGGTTTCGCCCAGCCCACGCCCTCTGATATGATCGACTACGAGGGCTATGTTTCACGGTCGAGTGACCTCGGTTTTTGTTACGATGGCGTTCCATTCGGAGCCAGGTTGCAACCACTCGTGGCTATGGAAACGGCGAACGAAAAAGAGGAAGAGGCGGCGCACCGAGTCGCGGTCGCCGTCATTTCCGATCGCACTGCCAATTCGGATACTCGTTTGCTTGCCATACGGTCGATTCCGTCTTCGCCTGGAAAAATGGCAGCGGAATTCGCTAGTTCATTGAAAAGCGTTGTCGCGGATCAAGTTCAGTCGCCTACTTTGAGATCGGAAGCGTTGGACCGGTGGATTGCCCAGGAGCCTGCTGAGGCATTCCGCAAAGCGACACAGTTAATGACCGACGATGAAACTCCGTTGAGTCTTCGTCTATCGGCATTGAAAGCTGCGGCTCGTGAAATTCACTTTTCCGACGTCCCGCATTTGGAGTCCCACGCCGTGCTTGACAAGCTACGTGCTGTCTTGCAAAACGATTCTCCCGCGCCATTGAGAGCAGCAGCTGTTCGACAGTTGGCACCATCGGCAGATCGCTTTGCAAAAAATGAGATTATCGGCGCGATTGAATCGACGACCGATTCAGACTTGCGGCTCGAGGAAGCTGTTGCGCTTCTCCGATTCTTTCCGGAAGAAAAAGAGCGCATACGTGCATTCATATCATCGGAGAATGATGCTGTCGTGGTGGCGGCTATTCAGTCACTATTCGCCGATCCGGAGAGCATCGATCTTAGACGACAACTTGTTCGAGACAAGAACCGTTCGATCGAGGCGCGAAAAGCCGCAATTCAATCGCTCATCCACGAGGGATCAGATGAATTAACGAGCTTTCTAATCGATTTGGCGGCCGACGAAAATGTTGAACTGCAGCTACGGGAGGAATCACTGGCCGCAGCATCCGTGCGCCTTCGCAAGCAGGTAAAAGGAATGTCCGTCGAGGCTAAGACGCTATGGAGTGATCGATTGCGAGCTATCCAGGCTTCGGAGTCGACACTCTTGGGAAGTATCCTTCGCGATTCTGTCTCCGTTGTAGCAAAATAGGGGCATGTAGTAAGGCACTATGGCATCTTTATTTCCTAATGATCAAAATATTATGTCTAATGTGACACCAAATTTCTGGGATGTGAAAGCTATTCTCAACTGGTTAACCAATCACCGAACGCAGCAACAGCTGCAGAATGTCCACGGCGCGACATTTCGATGGCACACAAGGCAGCAATTGCTCGACGCAGTCGTCGATCTCGGTGACGGCGGCACCAAATATCCGCTTATTCAGCAGACCCTCATTGGCAATGGGCAGGGAGCGAATACCAATTTGGTTAAGGCTCTCCGAGACCCAAAAGGTGTTGGCGGAAACGGCAAGATGCCTTTTGGGGGCAACGGCGACGGGCAATTCGCGACGGCACTACAGATTGAGACGATTATCAAGTGGATTGATTCGGGCTGTCCGGAATGATTTGACGAAGGTATTTGAGATGTAACGATGGCATAAGTCATCATAGATAGGCTGAGCGCGCTCGCCCTCCGTTCCCAAAAGCGAATCCCTCGCTTTTGATGTGTTGATGTAGTTACTAAGTTTTGAAAGACGAAAAATGAAATATCGAATCAAGACCAAGAGCCTTGACTCGGCCAAATTGGAACGGGATGCGTTGGATTTCCTTGAGTCATTGAAGCATGACAAAGCAAAGCGCAAAGCCGCATCGGAGGATGGAATCAGTCTGGATGCGTTTGACGCCTACGTTCAACGATCACCTGATTCACGACTGATCCGAATAGAGCCCGACAGCGCGGGCATTGCGCCTGGAGTCATTGAACTATCATTGATTTTCGCGCCGGTCATTGCCCAGATTGTGCAGGATATTTGGACCCACCTGATTTTGCCCGATCTAAAGCGACGATACGGTGAAGATTCGATTGAAGAGGTTTGACACGAGTCTTTGGAGCAACCAAATCCGTTAGGGACTGTCCGATTTTCCGAATGGAACACCTAAGTCTCAATTGGCGCAAAGTATTGTGCGCGAGAATCGCTGTCCTGAGCGCCACACAGAAATGGTGGCCAGACGTGAGGGTCAAGGAGCTTGACGGCGCATTTGACGTTTTGGAGCGTCACTTGCTACTTCGCGCAAGTAGCCTCGAACAATCGGCAGACCAGGAGACTTTGACGAAGGCACTTGGAAATCTGGTCCACGAACTGAACATAGGAGCCATAACCGGGGCCAGCGATCCACTCTTTGACGCTACGCTCGAAAGCCTACGACACTCGCTTTCGCAAATTGATTGCACCCAATGTTCGGCCGCTCCTACATGCCCAGGAAATCCCCAGATTGTCGCGCACCATGGAAAGTGCATCGACTTTTTCCGACGATGGTTCATTATCGCGCTTCAGGAGTCGCAGGCTTGGCACGTAGCGCACTCAACCTCCCAACTTATTGACCAAGTGACGGTTGACTTCTCTACCTCTTATTTCGCGAATCCACCTGATTCGCTAAATGTGGCCAGACATGTCAGTGCAAAAACCACGTTTCCAGATAATCCTCTGTTCCATTCTGAAGTCAAACTACTTCTAAACGTTCCTGAATTCGAACTCGAAAGCCTTGCGGCATGCCCCTATATTCTGCTTCATGAATTGATCTGCCATGCATTTCAGGGGACACGTCGTGCGACCACAAATCGCGATAGGCGTTCGCGGGAGATCGATTCGTTTAGCGAAGGCTGGATGGATTGGCTCACTTTTCGAATATTCCTGGACCTTATGTCTCGCCACAAGAGCCAGGATATCGACACACCCTTAGTTTCTGAAACCGTCAGTCGTTATCGTGCCGCTCGACAAGGACGCGTCTCAGATGTCGCAGAGCAAAGACATCGAGCATTCTTCTCGATTGGCGAGCAAGCGGCCCAAGTATTTCACGCATTTCTTAATTCAAATTCGGCGGCATTTTCCGCCGGTGCTGATGAGCTTTTCTATAAAATCTCGTTTCAATGGAGCCTAGACGGTGATAGCACCGAACGAACACGGTTCGTAACTCTGGTTCGACAGATCCTCCAGTTCGAACGTAAGCCCGATAAGCTGTCCTGGCTCCGTAACGCTGTCAAAAAATATGAAATATCCGGAGAATTGCGCGATTTAGTCAAAGAACTCCCAAATTAAGACGAAATTACTTGACACGTGTCCAGTAAATAACTAGAGTTTAATAAAACCGCCGTGACAAGCCTTTCCTTATGATCGATCGTCAACGAATCCTGGTCGCGGCACAAAGACTTCAGTCGTTTACCGCAAAAGTGCTCGCGTTGTATGCAAACGCGACAAAGGAGAATGTTTACAAAGTTCTTGACCGAGACAAGCGGTTTTTTGAGAAAATCGACACTACGCGCGGGGTCCGTGGTCGTCCACAGGCCGAATTTCGTGTCCGACCTACAATGGTTGAATCGCTGGCAAAAGAAGTTTCTGGATTTCACACGCGATTGACCAAGGCAGCTGCAGCGCTTCGCAATTTAACGAACGGGCTCGAAGAGGTTACTGATGATCTTTTAGTGGCTGAGTCGTACATCTTCGACCAGTTTCCTAACGCACAATCTGTCGAGACGCAAGTTGAGTTTCTCCGTCTTGCATTTCTTCACCTGCGAAACGATTTGCAACTTGCTCCGTTGTTGGCTGATTCAAGCCGACGCAAGGTCGATGAGGCGCTGCTTAGATTGTCCGTAGATGAATTCGGCAAATCCAAATCCACTTCGCAAAATTCGATCCTGTTTCGGGACCGCCTCGCCCTGTATCACAGCGCAAAGACAAACAGAATCCTTTTGGATATCGTTCCCCTTCTACATCAGTTGCCTGCTGGATTCCGCGAGGAAGTCGAGAATCGTTTGAACAAAAGCCCTGTCCTCTCTGCAACTGACCGCCGATTCTTTTTGCCCCAGGTTCCCAACGTGGGAATAGCTGCAGACAGGCACAATTGGTCCCTTATCGAACGGCCCTCACTCGAAGTACTCTTGGTCGATGACCTTGTCACAGCGAATTCGGAAATGAACAAGCGACTCATCGTCGCATTAGAGGCGTCAGGAGTTAGTGTTACAGTGACCTCTTCTGGCGAGATTCATCGTCAGAAAAATGACCCGGCTATGATTTCTATACTCAGCTGCGACTCGGCCGTTTCAATTGGCCGCACGAGGATTGAATCGCAAGTTCAGCCATACTTGACTTGCGTTACCCACGTCGTTGACGCGGGATTTCGCTCTGAGCTACGTGAAGTTGTATTGCGTTCAGGGCGCAACTACGTACCGCACGGGGCGTCTGCAGATCCGGAGCTTCTAATCATGGCAATGGAGCCTTTGCCCGAGATGATTGATGACTTCAAGTTGGTCTTGGAAATCGTTGATGAGAAAGAGCCTGAGCTGCCCCCGTTTTCTGTACCAAGGGTAATGAATTTACGGGTTGAGGAATGACGTGCTACCAAAACCTGTTCCAACCAATTTGAGATAAATCGGGGTTTCAGCTGGCCAGCTGAAGCGAAGTTCTTGGGGCTAGGTTCCCCGACGCACTGTGGGACGGTAACGTTTAGAACGATTCGCACAGTGGATGGAGGAATAGTCCTTTGATGAAGATGTACCTCGCCGGCGTTTCGGTTCGTCGGGTGGAAGACATCACCGAAGCGTTGTGGGTATGCGCACGGCCAACTGCAGGTGCGCATACCATCTTCGCGGCCACACCTATCAAAGTCGACGCCGGGAACTCTGCTTAATGGCAATCACCCACAACCTCATGATTCTCTGGCGCGTTACACTTTTCTACTGAGCCAGTCTGAACCCTTGCGCTGCATGACCCCTTGCATGTCGTCCGACAGCTCGAGCTCGACCAAACCTTCAAGGACGTCAATCGGATTTATTTCCAAAAGCGGTAACGTCAGTTACAAGTGCTTGGACGGGAATGTTCTCCAGCGAAAGTTCAGACATTCTAAACTCTAGATTTGCCAAAAACTCAAGCATGAATGCAATTGTCTCGATATAAATTCCGGCGCAGGCGGAACGCAGGAGTGCCTTATCGCAAGGGAGGTTGCCACAGAACACAAATTCGTCTTCGATTCCCCTCCAAGACTTATTTGGGATGTTAATTTGGTACAAGCCCAAATCGTAATTCAGTCCGTATTTCCATGGAAACTCCTTCCACAATCGCTTAAGTTCCGGTCGCTCGGATAACACAGCCTCGACTTCATCAAGTTTGCGCCGTTCGCCCCAAAAGTTGGACTGTTGGAAGTCGGAAAGTGTCGGCACATTCGTGCATTTGAACGAAACCGGCGCGAACGAACAGCCGTGAGGACGTGTGTCGGTAAAGTATGCCGTGCAAACAATTCCACGAAATCCACTACTTGTTTGCACGGAATAACAATTACCAGCTTCCGGTCGTGCCATCGATTTCGTTACCAGATCACGGGAAAGGGATATTTCATTCCTGGTAAGTCAAGAATTCGAGTGGAGTTGTAATGCAGTGAACGCATGTATTTTTCCGTTAAATGAGCTTGTCTCTTCGTCATTATTCCCGATCGCTTAAAAGTGGCACCAAGGCCCGCTTCCGTAAGCGAGGTTCGAAGTCTCATGCCGGCCGCGTCCGAAACCCCAAATTTCACAAATGCGCCGTTACGATCGTAAATCGTGTAAACAATGCTGGGACTAGTGCCTTTTGACGATGTCCGGATCCCCAGGCGCTCAAATGCATCTTTAGATTTTAGATTCCGACTTGCCCTTTTTAGGTTCGCTGGATTAGGAGCACGGCCAACCGCTTTGCGCGCCGCGCTAGCCTGACGTCCAGCTTGCGTAAGGTACTTGCCGGCATTGTGAACAAGTAAACCCTCGCAGGAGACGAAGTAGACGTGCTGGTTTGCGACTTCGAGGTTATAGACAGCTTGTGGACCCGCCCGCGGGAAAATGCTGGTCAGTCGAAAATGTTGGCCGTCGATTGTCACGCAACGTTCACCGACGCGAAGGTCTCGCGCCGGAACAAATTCCTCGCGATTAGAACTCCAGAACGGATGCGAACCAGTGACGCCGAGAGTAAACCCGCAAGCGACCTTTGAATCCGAGTTCGACGACGAAGTAAACACCTGGCTTGGTTCGAATCGAAGGTCGAGCACGTGAGCCCGATTCGTGTGAAAAGTCGCCGTAATTACTTCGCCTGGGCCATCTTTGATTTTCGGACAAGGCTCCACGCGAGTGATTCGCGCAAAGCCATTCAATTCTAATTCGGGGATAACGATCTCGATCGATTGTCCGACCAGAGTGGCATCAATCTGTTCAATCAAATCCCCATTGGCAAGTCGAATCGATTCGCGAATCCATTCGTCGGACCGTAGGAACGTGACTTGGGTCTGACTTCCATCCTTTCGATCCGCAATTAACGTTATCTTCTTCCAGTTTGCGGGATCGACCTCCTTGTGATCATTAAGTGTTTGTTGACCGTCGCTCGCCGGACCGATGTACTTCACGGTCGCCAATCCGGTCGCGCCCAATTCGGGCATGTCGAGATAAATTTGTGATCCGATAGCGCGTCCTGCCAAGACTTCCTTGGCTTGACTCAAGTAGTCGAGTTCATATTCCAGCTCCTCACCGAGGCTCGACAGTGTTCCTAATGCGACTCTGGCAAGCACCCAGTGCGCAGGATTCGCGGCGAACCCGATCGTTGATGGGTCGCTTTGCGCGACAATTGGCGCTAGTCGGTCGATTGATTCTTGTATTGGGTTGTATTCCGACGCCGACTTGAGTAGGCTTATCGCTCGGTCAGCCAAGCTAATGTCGGCGAAATGTTCTGGGGCGATGTCCTCGGCGGCCAACAACGCGAGCAATTCGGTCGTCGCCGACTCATCGACAAGCCAGCTCGCTGGGCGGAGCAACGTAACGTCCAGATTGCCGCTGCCATCGGACTTCTCAACCGAAAGTTTGAACGTCCGCCAAGTTGCCGGATCGACGGTGAATTCCTGGGCTTTTCGATCGGCTGCCGAAAGCTGTGGATTGTGCGCCGGAACCCGCATTCCGACTTTGATGTCTTCGATCTTCGCTGTCGTGATTCGCCAGTTCGAATCGCGATCGGTAAACGCCGCGGATCGGATCGCGTCCGCTTGCGAAGTACTGGCTTGGCGAACGTCGGCGGATCGATTTGCTTTTCCACGATCGCCCGACGACGATCCCTTGAGGCCGGTGAAACTCAGCCAGCAGCCGAGGAGCATCAGGACGATGGCTGTCGTCCAGAGGGGAGTCGACAAGCGATTCCACAAGCCGGTGGTTTGGGTGTCTGAATTGTTCGATTGCAAATTCGATAACGGTGTCACGCAAAGACTTTCGGTTTTCCCGAGCAACTCCGTTGCGGGATGCTCAGGTTCTTGAGAATCCCCCAAAAGCCCCTCACCCTGCCCTCTCCCCCGAAGCCGGGGGCGAGGGAACGAGGCCGGTAGTTGAATGCATACCGTGTCCAAATCCCACTGGAAATCCGGCGGATCGTTTTCCGAAGCGACGTTTCGCGCGTCGCTCTTCGAATCGTCTGCAGAGAACACACTAGCGTCCATCGGTCCCTCGGCGGCAGGATTGGAATTTTGCCCAAGCACGGAAACGGAATCGGAAATTCCGCGATCGATGATTTCCACGGCGAGGTCAAATCGAAACGGTGATCTCCATGATCAAACGTCGCCTGGGCTCCCACCTTCGCGGCCGAAGCTACCATAGCCGATGCCGAGAACACTGTTTAATGGCGATCATCCACAACCTCATGATTTGCTAGCGCCTTACACTTTTCTGCTGAGCCGGTCTGGCCCTTTGCACAGATACACTCAAATATTAGGAAGCCAATCCTTATCTTCGTTTGCAATGTACATGGCTTGTACTTTTTCCAAATACCGATCTGCTTGCGCTTCATTCCATTTCTGAAGTTTCGCAGTGGGAATTACTGCCAAGAGTCGATTGATCTGCGAATCGGTAATCTTGACGTTTAGCGACCCCAAAGATGGATCGCCCAAGATTCGAAGGAATTTCGGCGACAATTGTTTGAATATTCCTGCCAGTTTTTCAAACTCACGAACGAATTTATCCGTTACCTTTTGACCAAATGGCAGTAAGCAAATCGCTTCCAACTTTCCTTGCTTCGATCCAAACAGTTCCATCGGATTGTAGTCATGACGAGTTGCAAATGCTTTCAATTGTTCGCGAACAGGTTGCTGGCCGACAGCTCGATCCAATGCGTGCGCTCCCGCTATCCAGTCGGAATCCGCAACTGTTGAAAGGCTTCCGAGTTTTGCAATGTACACGCCAAGCCCAGGTGAATCCTTACGCGTCATTGCTTTACGCTCTTTAATGACTTGAGCAAATGACGTTCGAATGGTCGGAATAATGCGCTGGACGATTCGAGCGTTCTCGTCTTGGATGGCCTGATCCAGTTTTTTCCCGCGAGGCATGACCGCAATCCTCTTAAGGAACCGGTCAGGATCGAAGTTGGCTACGGTAAATGAAATCGATTCCCTTGGTCCGGTGGGCAATTCGTCGGACGGAGGCGTCTTCGAATTAATACAGACAACCTTAAAATCACCAAAATCCGAATCCACGATCCATACGACGAGGTCTAGCGATTTTTTCTTGTCGATAAATCCTTCAAAAACTGCATCCCAGATTCGACGAAATCCCTGAGCGTCATCAAATGAGGCAACGCGCAATGAGTGGGACCGTTTCGAATTTGAGATTCGATTTTTGGCCATGGCTTAAAACAATTGGTTAATGTGCCGCGAACTATCTGTTAAAGTATTACTCAGCCTTTGGGCGACGCTTTCAAGAAATTGTTTTGCTTGGGCGCCACTCGCTTTTGGGTTTTCCTTGATGAATTTTCGAACAGCCGCTTCAACGTACGCGTTGTAACCAGCGTGAGTGCCATGGCGTTTTGCTGCCATGAATAGACCATTTGCAGCGCCATTGATATCCCAACCAGCTTTTGCTGCCCCTCTGAAGAATGTTTTAAGGTTTTTGGTCACTGCGACAGGAATCAAATGGTGCGCGATTTGTCGGCTGGCTCGCCTAATTCCCGCTCGCGCCAAACTTCGTCCGAGTTTACCACTGGCACCCGCGCGCTTCCCGACGTCCGCCACGAATTGGGCAACATTTCGGGCATATAGATTATGCACGAGCAATCCATCTTGATCCACGTAAAATACATGGTCTATGGCCACTTCCAAGTTGTAAACGGTTTCTGGACCAGCGCGCGGAACGACGCTGGTCAAACGGAAGTATTGACCATCGATAGCGACGACCCGCTCGTCGACTTGCAATTCGCCAGCGGGAATAAAATCTTCCCGATCCACTGACCAAAACGGGTGCGCTGCGGTGACGCCGAGTGAAAGGCCAGAGGCGCGAGGCCTGACGTCTAAGGCGTATTCCGACTTGACTGAACTTGCGTTGGAAGTGCCTGCGAGAGTTCCCGTTGGCTCGAATGTGACATCGAGCACTTGTGCGGAAGCGTGCTTAAATGTAGCGGTGACGATTTGACCAGGTCCATCCTTGATGACTGGACAAGGTTCTATCGCAGTAATCGTCGCCAAACCAACTGCGCCGAGTTCTGGCATCTCGAGATAGATCTGCGATCCAACGCCGTCTCCAGTCAATACGGAATCAACAGCCTCCGCATAATCAAGTTCGTATTCCAACTCCTCGGCCAAATTGGCTCGGACTCCAGAAGCCACGCGGCCAATCAACCATTGCGTCGGTTCGCCAGAAAACGCCAACGAAGTCGGATCGATCAGCGACACCATCTGACCAACTTGGTCGAGGCAAGCATTCAATGGGCTGAATGCAGCAAATGAGTTGAACGATTCCAGCGTTCGCTCGAATGCAGTTTGGCTTGCCGCTTGTTCTTCAGCAGCCTCCACTTCAGCCAATAATGCCAACAGGGCGGTTGAGTCTTGCTCGTCGACTAACCAATGGGCCGGCCGAAGGAGCGATACTTCCAGAGCACCACTCCCGTCCTCCTTGTCGACGGATAGCTTGAAGGTTCGCCAAGTGGCGGGGTCGACGGAGAACTCTTGCGCTTGCCGGTCGGCTTCCGAAAGTTGCGGATTGTGCGCCGGAACGCGCATGCCGACCTTGATGTCTTCGATCTTGGCCGTCGTGATTCGCCAGTTCGAATCGCGATCGGTAAACGCAGCAGAATGAATCGCATCCGCTTGCGAAGTACTGGCTTGGCGAACGTCCGCGGATCGATATGCTTTCTCACGATCGCCCAATGAAGTTCCCCAGAGGCCGCTGAAACTCAGCCAGCAACCCAAGAGCATCAGAACAATGGCTGTCGTCCAAAGAGGAGTCGACAGGCGATTCCACAAGCCGGTCGTTTGAGAATCGGAATCAAGTGATTGCGGATTCGATAACGGTGTCGTGCGACGATGTTCGGCGTTCCCAATCAACTCCGTTGCAGGATTTTCGGGGCGTTGTGAGTCCGCAGAAACCCCCTCACCCTGCCCTCTCCCCCGAAGCCGGGGGCGAGGGAACGAGGCCGTATTTACGATAGGTTCAATTCCCAAATCCCACTGGAAGTCCGGCGGATCGTTTTCCGAAGCGACGTTTCGCGCGTCGCTCTTTGAATCGTCTGCAGAGAACAAATTGGCGTCCATCGGTCCCTCGGCGGCAGGATTGGAATTTTGTGCAAGAACAGAATCGGATTCGGAAATTCCGCGATCGATGATTTCCACGACGAACCGCTCTCCATTTTGCTCGGTTGTCGTTGACATGACGATTTGGCCATCGGTGTCGACATGGGCCGTTCGCGTCGTGTCGACGTTGAGTTCCATTGTGCCATGCGATCCCGAGGACTCGTTCGCGCGGCGCATCCGAACTTTTCCGCGTGACTTTTTCGTCTTCGAACTCTTGCGGCCGATCACCATCGCCAAGCCGCCCCCGACGACTACCAGCCATACTCCTGCATTTTGAACCGGAGGCCCCATGTCGTCCGGCAGCTCGAGCTCGACCCAGCCGGCTGGAACCTCTTCGATCAGTTCGTCGAAAATCAGCACGTCAGTTCCGGCGACGAAGCAGTTTCCGGTAATCTTTGCACACTTGAAATCATCGAATTTTCTAGCTGCAGATAGGATCCCCGCGCCCAGTCCCCCGGCGGCTGTCTTCGCAGCGTTTCGGACTGCACCGAAGGCCGCGCCGCCACCCATGGCGGCCGCCCGCCCGGCGACTTTCGCCGCGCCACTTGC
>JBGTJE010000070.1:0-11415 GCA_041745295.1 Pirellulaceae bacterium
CAATCGGAACACAGAGAATGCTGAAGCCGCCGCGGCTAACGCGAGCTGGGAAAGGGCTCGCTTGCCGCCAGACCACCGTAGAAAACCAATCAGCTCAAGGACAACCCAAAATCAAATGTGCGCAACTTGACGGACACTACCCGTCATCCGCACGAGTTGCTTGGTAATCAGCAATAGAATTTGGCAAATCACTTGTCGTCGTATCAATCAAAAGCGGGCAGTAGAGTTGGTTTCTTCCCCAAGCAGCGCCTGCCTCAAAAAACATCCATTCTCGATCTTTAGACTCTCTAGTAATTACGGCAACGAACGCCCGGGCACTCGACACCGCGGCTTGAATTTGCGGCTTGAAGCCTGTCGACGACGGACGGATACCCCCTGATCCAGATACAAACACTCTCGGAGTAGGACGAATGCTCGTTTCAATCAAATGCTGGAGAGCTTTAGCCAAAGCTTGGTCCGATTGAACTCGATAGGAAATAAAAATGTCAAAACAGGGTAGGGCCGCCAGTGTTTGAGGGTTGCCGTCGCTTATTTCGTCACTCATTAGGAATCTCCATGCAAAACGACAATAGACAGCAATCGACGCGAAGCGGCAATGTGGTACTTCATTGATTCTTTGCGTCGTAAACAAATAGACAATAGAGGAGACGATCGAACGCGGGGCGGTACGCGATGATCGCGGCGAGGCCTCTTCCCCTTGATGACTGTCCCCTGATGATGAGGGTCGAGCGCCACGGAAGGCGCGAGTCTGTATTGAGATGGGGGTAAGCCGAGGGGTAGGCACTTGTGCCGTAGGGGACAGTGCTAGGGGGAAGATGGCCGAGCGCCTCGCCAATATCTAGAATCTCATGAATGATCGCCGAAGAAGTACTTCAAGAGATTAAGCGAAATGCAGAAAACTTTCGGGAGTTGCTTGAGAGTTGTAGTGCGTCTGAATTGCCCACTTGTTTAAAGGAGTTTCCGGCGGGATCGTGCGGTGATGCATCTCTGCTGCTCGCAGAGCATCTCAGGAGCAAGGAAATTGAGCACATCGTTTATGTACGTGGTGAACGTACCGGCGAAAATTGGTGTACACACGCCTGGCTCGAAATAGACGACGTAATTGTCGACCTAACCGCAGATCAATTTGATGGAATATCGGAACGAGTGCTCGTTACACGCGAGCGATCGTGGCATAACCAGTTCAAAGTAGTTGCCCGATACGCGCCAAACCTTCTGTCGGAAGACCCGGCTATCGGGGAACTGCGACGGTTTTCTGCGTGGTTCCAGAAGAAGATCAACAATTAAGGCGTTTGACGAAGAATTGACATCGGGCCTACTCTCGACGCATGCAGAGTAATGAGGAGCTTCTCAAAGCACTCCTCCGATCAGATAAGGCAGTCGAACGAGTCTCGAAGATCCCGATTCAACATTTGAAGCAGATGACCCATCGGGAACTTCAGATTACGAGAACTGCGTACGAAAGACTCATGGCAGGTATAGAGCTGGGATCGAGAGTTAGGGAGTCCGGTCCCATTTCAGACAAGCTCACGTGCTCAAGGGAGGCAATAGAGTTTTGCCGGTCGCACTTTAGAAAGCTGATCGAAGAAGCGATGCAGGAACACTTCTACTCGATTACGCTGAATACGAAGAAGAGAGTCATCAATACTCATCTCGTCACCGTGGGAACGCTGGATGCTTCTCTCGTTCATCCGCGCGAGGTGTTCAGGCCAGCGATACGAGATGCGGCTGGGTCAGTTCTGATCGCTCACAATCATCCATCAGGCGATCCGACACCGAGCAAGGAGGACTTTGACGTAACCGACAAACTGAAGGCGTCCGGAGAAGTTGTAGGCATCCCAGTGATCGACCATCTCGTCATGGCGAGAGACGGAGTAATCAGCATCGCGGAGTACCGCTATTCCCGCTAACGGTAGAAAACTAGAGAATCGACGCTAAAATGTGAAAGCCGTGGAAATCATAGAGAGTCCTTATTCCACGCGTAATCACAAAAGTCCCCGTAGCTCAATTGGATAGAGCGTTGGCCTCCGAAGCCGAAGGTTACAGGTTCGACTCCTGTCGGGGATACTCGTATAATTCCTCGCTGAAACATGAGTTTCTCTCATGTCCCTGCGGCTCTCCGCAGTGCGGCTCCAAGTCCATTTTGCGTAGTACAAGTACTACTTGTGCTCGGAAGAGGTGTCGCACGTGATGAAACCGCCGAAATATCGCCATTTCAAACAAAGAAACCTCGCCGTCGTTCGGATCGACGGGAAGGATCATTACCTGGGGGACTACGATGCACCCGAAAGCTGAGAGCGTTACTACCAGCTTCTCGCCGAGCGGGCCACCAACAAGAAGATTCATCCCAAGGCAAGCGACGACATGACGGTCAGCGACATGTTGCTTCGCTACCGGGACCACGCTGAGCAGAAGTACTCAACCGGTGGCAAGCCAGGGAAGGAATTCGTGGAGATGAGATATGCCGCCCGCCCACTGCGCGAATTGTTTGGAAGCTCGGGCCTACGGCGTTTTGGACCCAAAGAACTCAAGTTAGTCCAGCAGCACATGGTCCAATCCAAGAAGCTCTCGCGAAAAGTCATCAATCACCGGATCAGCCGCATCCGACGCATTTTCCGCTGGGCTGGAAGCGAATCCCTGGTAGCGCCTGGTACCGTGCACGGTTTGAAATGCGTCGAGGAATTGCGTTATGGCCAAACCACGGCACGTGAGTGCCCTCGCGTAAAGGAAGTAGCTCAGTGCGACGTTGATGTTGTACTGTCAGAGGTTTCATGGTCGTCCGGCTACACAAAATCTGACTCCCGCCAGGGTTGATCCATAGCCGATGGCTCCACACGACATTCCGAACCGAGCGCGGCAGCCGTTCGAACGCGCGATGATCACTTGACGATGATCGGCATTGTTGCATCGACGTCATAAAACACGCGTCGTTCCTCAAATCCCATATTTCGCCAGCTTTGTTCATCCATCCTTTTGGGTTCAAATTCGCCCTTGATCGAGAATGCCAAGTCCATGCCAAGCAAAATCTTGAACGCCTTGGTCTCGTGCAGCGGCCAAGAAAATACTTGTCCTGGTAGTGACAGGAACCGATCCTGTGCCTTGATTGCAACGAGGGTATTCGCCGATACCGGTACGTTAATCTGCTCGACGGTGGATCTTGCCGGTAACTCGAACCATCCGCTGATTACGCCGCCGTTTCCGCAGTAACAGTAGATCGCATAGAAAAGTTTTTCGTCACGCGTGTTTTCGAGTCGGAGTGTTTTCGTGCCGAGCACAATCGACGAATCTTCGTGGACAACTATGCTCCTCATCGACGTCAAACCAATTTGCCTGAGGTGGTCGAAAACCGCCTGTTGATTCGTGGCAAGTTCTTTGGGCATTGACTTTATATTGTTGCTCATCGATGAAAGGAACAATGCATTTGGGCGTTCGTCGTCGATCCGAAGCCCATAGCTGAACTTTTGATTCGCGACCAGAACTGATCCGTATTCTTGAGGATAAAGCAAACCCCACCCGGACTCTTTGTAGACGTCGACAATATCCTGGCCATTCTCGTCCTTGGCGGCGAATTGAAAGCGCGACCCAAAAGTGAACTTTTTGGTTTCACCTGGAGCAATTCGATACCATCCTGTGATGTTCTGACTCCAATGCGGAATCTCGTAAAAAGCAAGCTGAGACGATCCGTTCGGCGATACTTTACTTGTCCAACGCCCGTCAGTTGCGGTAACGACATAAATGTCCTTGGATTCTCGATTGATCAGCTCCACGCTTTTCTGAGCGCATAACGAAGCTGTCGTGAAATCCAGCCAGGCAAGCACCAGTACGAAACGAACGGCATTACGTCTCATGAAAAAGCTCCTATCTTTGTCGACGAATTGAAAGGCATACCTTCGCATCGGACGCCTGCCACTGTTGTTATGGGAATCGCCGGCCGGCAAGGCTATCGAAAAATGGCACGCCCAGAAGATTTTCTGCCCGCGCGTTTTTTCGGCAGAAATCCGCTGAAAGATGGCGCGGTGGGCGCAACGGTCCATTTTTTTCTTTGAGTTTGCGCGCCACGCGCGGTTGATTTTGCCATTAGCTCGTTAGGGAGGTGACGAGCTGTTTCGACACACCGTGCCTACGACACAATTCCAGGAGGAAAATGAAATGAAGACTCAAGTTTTTTCGGCAACTACCAGAGTTCGTTCGAATCAAACTCGTCTTGGTCAACGAGCATGTTTGTTTGCAGTCATGGCGGTCGTTGCATACGCAATTACCGGTCAATCCACAACTGCAGCGGATGATATTTGGAAACGAATCAAAGAGGCGGCCTACGACGCGGGGATGCCCAAGATCAAACGTGGCTCCACGACATTCACCGATGGCCGAGGCATTGCCATTTCCAGTGTGCGAGTGGCCAATCCCACTCGGTGGACGATTCCTTATCGCGTAATAGAAAAGGGAAAGTGGGTGCCATACGTCATCGAACCGAATCGAGTTCGCACTCACCACGCCACGGGCACGAAGCAAGTCCATCCCGAAATTAGGTTCGATGGTGATTTGACCACCGGCACGCGTGAGCTTACGTACAGTTTGCCTGGACAGGTCGCCATCAATCAACCGGTTCCCGACAACGCCCTTCCGATCTTCGAGTTCAAAGAAGGTGGCTACGGGCTTGACTTGTTCAGAACACGCTGAGCGTCGCCAGGGGCAGTTCAGCAGGTTTCGAGGAGAGGTCACCTTTGCAGCGGGCAAAGGTGACCTTTTGCTTATTGAATGACCTACTTCATCCCTTAATGATTTGAGCGTGAAACACTTCTGTCCTCGAAGGATTCCCTGATTCAATCTGCTTCACAGGGTTGCGATGAATTTCGAGAGGGACGGCCAAAGTTTTCCCGCCATGTTTTATGGGGACATGGTCGCGAGTAAGCTGTCAGCTAGTTGGACGTTGCTTTCGGCGGGAACACATCCTTTATCCATTGATTGGGGCCGACAAGCGCAGTTCAAAATGTGTTTGGGTTTCCAGCCATCGATCTCATCAATGAAAGCCTCACGTCGATGACCCGCGAGGACGAACTTTCCGAATCAATCAGCCAAGTTCTTAACGTAGACCTGCAGGACGCAGAGCGCATTTGGAACGAGTATTTTCCAAGATTAATGCGCTTTGCGCAAAAACGAATGGGTAGTATTCCGAGGCGATCTTTTGACGAGGAAGACATTGCGCTGAGTGCCATGAACAGTTTCTTCCGGGGACAACAAGCAGGTCGATTCGAGCAGTTGCAAGGCGACGACGATATTTGGCGGCTGCTCGTGACGATCACTGCGCGGAAGATCACCGCGGAGCGACGACGAGCCACAGCGCAGAAACGAGGCGGAGGCGCAGTTCGGGGCGAATCAATCTTTGGTGGAGCTTTGGGGGAGCAATCTTGGTGCGAAGGTCTGGCTCAAATCATGGATGAGAATCAGATGCCGGAATCGGCCTCGCAAATCGCGAAAACGTGTGACGCGTTGCTGAGCCAGCTTCCCGACGAAAAGCTCAAGCAAACGGCGTTATTGCGCATGGAAGGATACAGCAACCAGGAGATCTCCGACAAACTCGGCTGCAGCCTAGCGCGCACGAAGCAGCGGCTAGCGAGAGTCAAAGAAATCTGGTCTCAAGTTCCTGGCGACTAGGGACCTCCGTATGAATTCGAACGAAGCGCTTGGAAACGCCAAAGCCTCGGAAATTATCGATCGGCTGGCCGACGATTTCGACTCGGCATGGGCTGCCGGGCGCCGGCCCGCACTGGCCGATTGGCTCGCTCAAATCGCTGCCTCGCAATCGGTTCGACTTCTCGAAGTTCTTATCCCGATTGATATCGAGTACCGAATCCGAGCAGGGGAACCGGTCGTCGCAGCAGATTACTTGAAATTCGGCACACAGTTTGAACTGCTGGTACTCGCGGCCCTTACGAACATGAATAAGGCGCCAGGGGCGACGGGCGAGCTTATCAAGAACGCGTTAGGGGGCACGAGGCACGGAATTGGCAGTCGACACCTGGGATCAGGTGGCCACGTTGGGAACTACCGCTTAGTGCGCCAGCTCGGGCAAGGAGCGATGGGCGTCGTATGGCTGGCGACCCACCGTCGGTTTGTTGATCGGCACTACGCTATCAAGTTGTTGGCACCCTATTTGGTCAACCAAGAGTCGCTGGCTCGTTTTGAGCGCGAAATGACAGTGCAGGGGACGTTACACCACCCCAATCTCGTGGCCGCTATCGATGCCGGACACGAAGACGGTGTTCCTTATCTGGTCATGGAGTATGTATCTGGTCCCGACCTGCGGCGCATCCAACTCGCCCATGGATTATTCTCCATCGCCGCCGCGTGCGAAGTCTTGCGCCAAGTAGCCTTAGGTATGGCTTATGCCCATTCCCGCGGCGTTGTGCATCGCGACCTCAAACCGGCCAATCTGTTAGTGGATAGCGAGGGCAGAGTTCGCATCATCGACCTCGGCCTCGCCAGTTTTCAGTCGGCAATCGAGTTGACCTCGGCCGAGTCCACTTTGGGGACGTATGCCTTCATGGCCCCCGAGCAGTTCCGCAGCGCCCGCTCGGCATCTCCCGCGTCGGATGTCTATAGCCTGGGCTGCATCCTGTATTGTTTGATCACGGGCCATCCACCGTTTTGCGAGAGCGATGAGATCACCTCGGCCGAACTCATGCACCACCATCTCGAAACGCCACCACCGCTCTTGTCCTCATCGCACGCTGACGTCCCGCCAGAACTTTGTCTTTTGGTCCGCGAATGCCTGGCCAAAGACACGTCGCAACGTCCAGCCAGTGCGGGGAAAATCGCCGAGCAACTTTCACCCTATTGCGTTGATGGCGTCGCCCTATTGCGAGAAATGACTCGAAACGTCCCACTCGAGACAGACCCAGGACGTTTACTTATCCAATCCGCCTCTTTACCGGTCTCGAAGCCGTGGGCAGGACAGCCCTCGACCGGCCATCAAATAACCACATCGTTCAACCTGCGGGCCTGGGGAATAATCGTGGCCTCGCTGCTATCGGTCAGTTCGATCAGTTTGGCGCTGGCCTATTGCGGACCCGCTACGACGGAGGCTTGGAGACTCCGGTTCGACCGGTTGGCGGCCCCGGAGCGTTTTCCTGCCGGTACAGGTTTTTTCATCGAACTTGCCCGAGCGTTCATTTTTGTTTCGCTCACATGCTTCGTCGTCGCACATCGTTTTGGAAGACATTGCCAAACCTTCTTCTTGGGACGTCAACGGAGCATTAAGCTGTGGAGCGCGCGAATCCTGGTGGCGATGTTGGTTCTGCTGTTTTTGTTTGCCGAGGGAACGCGGCAGCTGTCGCTCGATCGTGCGCCGGCCACTCTCGCGAATTGGGCCGCCACTGTTGGACTAACGACGACCGTCGAAGCCGAGGCGATTCCGTACCGCTTTTACCTGCCCTATTCGATCGTCAATTATGTGGTGGTGTTTTGCGGCCTTGTGGCCTGTCCGGTATTGGCATTCTTCCTGTCGGACCGCCCACTCTTAACCAGCGAACAGTTGCTGTTTCAAGCCCGGCAAGGCACGGCAACCCGGCCGGAATTTGCTCTCGATAACTTACGCCATTTCGCGACGCATTGTCGGCGATTGGCATTTCCTTATGTCGAAGCGTTGGGGGCGCTGAGCGTTGGAATCCACTTCGAGTTCTGGATCGGGCGCTGGACGCTTACCGACGCCGGTATGCAAACGGCGGTGTTTGCCTGGGTCGTATTGGGCCTCACGTTCGGATTTGTGCTGTTTATCGGCAAAGTCTACAGTGAGAGTTATGCGGCGACGCAAGAAGTCCTGTCGGCGAGCGGGTCGACTGCCGATGAATTGCAGTTGTTCCGACTGAACGCACTTTGGTTCCTCAAGACTACTTTTCTCGCGAATATTAGTGGGTTGGCATGCTTGTCGTTGGGTCTCGTTGCGGTGGCGGCGTTGCTTGGAAAGCGTTAAATCGTTTCCTGTTGATCGGGGCATGCGTCGTCGGGTCGGCCATGCGCGGCCCTGCCCAGGACACGCCCTGTGGCCCCGATGGGCTAAAGGGTCCCTTGCGTAAGCTAGTTCCGCAGCAATCCTTCGGTGCCGACTTTCGCCCGGCTTGTAGAGCTCACGACGCGTGCTACGACACACCGGGTACTTGTCGAGACGATTGCGACAAACAGTTACGCGAGAACATGCTCAGCGCATGTCAATGTTCCTCGCGTCCGGTGCTTTGCCGAATGACCGCTCGAAACATGTCGCGATTGACGCGGCTGAGTGGAAAGAAGGCATTCGACAAGGCCCAAACGGTGGCGCGGGCGACAGAAACCGGCTGCGACTGTCGCTAGTCAAACGGTTTGAGTTCGGCCTGATGCTCGCCTGCTCCTTGTTTGCATTGGCGCCGGCGACGGATCGATGCGCCAGCCCGACTAGTTGGATGCGCGCTGGATTCTCGCTAAGGCATACAACATTTCAAAAAACTCGTCCCAGCGATCGGTGGCATCCAAAACGCAGGGAATAGTCGCCAATCGATTTCCGTTTCGATCGTGAAGCTCGAAGGAAAAGAGGTCTGTGCCGTCGGAGCGGTTGCGTGCCTCGGTTCTAGCGATTGGTCCAATTTCCGGCTCCCACATGCGTTAGCGATGCACCGTTACGCTGAGTAAATACTGAGTTGCCTCGGATTTCAATCGCCGTTCCCGACGGAAGGTGAGCGATTCGCAGATTCCCATTCATATCCTGCATTTGCTGGAAGTCCACGTGTCGCGAACCTTCCCATACTCGCCACACGCCGTTTGGCTGGCGGATCACATGACTGACAGTGCCGTCGGCGGCTCGGAATTCAAAGGCAGGCTGCCCAAGCGTTGGAGGTTTTAGCAAGTTGTTAGGCGCGCCTTGTGGCTTTCCTGCGACCATCGTGAAGTCCACGCCTCGATCGGTCGGCATTGCAAAGAACTCAGCTTCCTGGAATCCGAGCTGGACCAATGCCTGCCGCGAATAGGTGCCGAGTTTTTTGTCATTGATCGTGGTTGAATACGTGCCACCTTTGTCCATGTAGAGATGAAACTTGTTATTGGTCAGCGGAATCCGGCTGGTGGCTGAACTAAAACGCAGCAGGTTGCCGGCTTCATCGCGGGCGTGCAAGTAAAAATGGCCGGGCGGAAAAACAAGCTTGATCGACTGCCCACCGGGCACGTCATACCATCCGGAGACTCGCCCCTCGCTGTCGGCAACGACCATGCTGACTTTGTTAGTTGCGAGGTTGCGAAAAGTAACTGGGTCGCGGTCGGGGATCTTCGTGAGCCCTTTCTGGCCGAAGATGCTGTCTCTTAGGTCACTCCAATCGTCCTTGGCGTAGGAAGTGCCACTCAGAATTATGACGGCGCAGGCACACGAGATCGTAAACAGTTGGCGGATCATTTCGAGTCTCCATTGGCGGTTGTTTTTGAGCAATCAATTAACACACTACGCGTTACATGGCTAAAGGCTGCGGGGCAGGCTAGCGATTTCCGGAACTGATTCGTGTTTTTCGCAATTTATGACGTTCACGCGAAGTTTCTGATCACGTTTTTGACGCAGGTAAGTGGCTTTGCCCAAAAACAGCACTGGCAGAGCCAGTGGCACACAAGACAACGGCGATTTTCCGTGTGCCACTGGCTCTGCCAGTGCTGGAAAATCACTTTCTGGGCAAAGCCCAGGTAAGGGGTAGATTGCCTCGAATGGTCGGCGGTACCGCAAGAAACACGCCATATATAGATCGACTGTCCCGAGTCGATTTGCACTAACAAGGCATAGTCCCTGCCTGGTCGTCCCAAGCCTTCAAATTGGATGCTCATCCCGGCTCCCGACGGTTTCTGTAAACGCTCGCCGCCCGTGGCAGCGACAGGCTGTTGTAGCGATATTTTCCATCGACGACGGTTCGCAAGAAGATACGTTCGGGCATCAAAATTCCAAATTTTGGAACTTTCTGCGATGAGCACGGTAGCCCTTTCGCCCGCCGTTTACCATTACCAATTTGTCGGGCAGCCAATCAAGGCATTCCCCATATTGACCCTCTCACGGAGACTCAGCGATGAAAGCAACCTTGACCCTCGTAGTTCTTTCCACATTGGCGGCGGCTTCAGCCATGTCACTTCAGGCGCAAGAGTACTATCCAATGAACTCTGGCAATCACTACCACCCCCAAGCGGGACAAGCGGTAAACCAACAACCGAACCAACGCCCGCTGCTGAACTTGTTGGCCGCCGGCGCCGGCGCCTATGTCGCTGTACAAAACGAACTTCACTTGCACAACCAGCAAGTCGCCATGCAGCGGATGCAACAAGCCCAATGGGAGGCCCAGCAGCGACTGGCACAGCAACAAGCCCAAATTCAGGCTCAACAGCAAATGTGGATGGCGCAACAGCAACAAAAGCAACAAGCGGCTTGGCAAGCACAGCAGCAGGCCAACCAGAAGTATCAACAGCCGTCGCCTTTGAACAAATACACCCGCCAAACGCCCGACTACCGGGCGATCGGTGAAGGAATCCACCTGGCAACGGGTGTTGACGTCAACAACCAGCACCGTGTGATCAAAAAAGAATGGGACGGATTTCGCGATCAGGTCGGCCTGAAAACTCCCAAGCCGTTCAAGAAAATCGCAAATGCGTTTGATTGGTAAATCCGCTGGGAACGACCGATGAACCCGGCAGGGTAAAACTCTGCCGGGTTTTTGCATGACCTTCGATGCTTGCCACGGTCGTTTACAGCAATGAAAATTGGTGAACTTTCAATGCAGCGGCCCGGACGACGTCGACCCAACAAGCGTTGCCGTGTTGCCTATGTTTTTTGGCTATCGCGACTTTAGTTCTCGTCACTGGCGATCATTACGATCGGGGCACACCTTATGAAACCCTTCAGTGACGATCAACGACAAACGCTTGATCCGATCGTCGATGCGTTCGAAGCTCAATGGCAAGGCCCCGCGAGGCCGAACCTCGACGAGTTCCTGGACCGAGTCGAGGAGCCGTTCCGCGATGCGTTGGCTCGCATGCTGATCGCAATCGACGCCGAATATCGAATGAAGCTTGGCGAGGACGTGCACGCCGAGGATTACGCCGCGCTGGGAGCATCGCTCCAACCCGCCGTCGAATCCTGCCTCAAGAGCCTTTTCGAAAATCCCGATCGATCGCCCCGCGCCAGCGATTTGGGTGAAACGTTGGATCCACAGCAAGTGCCAAGAATTCCAGCTCAAGGCGTTCGCGAACGCTCCACCACGGCCGACTCGTTCAGCAAGAGCCAGCAGATCGGTCCTTATAAACTGTTGCAGAAGCTGGGCGAGGGCGGGATGGGCGAAGTCTGGATGGCCGAACAGGAACGGCCAGTCCGGCGGCGGGTGGCGCTGAAGCTGATCAAGTCGGGGCTCGACAACAAACAGGTCA
>JBGTJE010000071.1:0-103761 GCA_041745295.1 Pirellulaceae bacterium
GCGAAGTTTTAAATATTCCGGTCTGTGTTTTTCTTACGGCCGTCGCCTTCGGCTCGGCGTTAAACGAGCTGTCGCCTTCGGCTCGGCGTTAAACGATGGGAGTCTAGCCGACCGAGCCTTCCATCTGTAGTTGGATCAGGCGATTGAGTTCGACCGCGTACTCCATCGGCAGCTCTTTCACCAAAGGCTCGATAAACCCGTTGACGATCATGGTGCTGGCCTCGGCTTCCGACAGCCCGCGACTCATCAGATAAAACAATTGCTCTTCGCCGATTCGAGAAACGCTGGCCTCGTGACCGACCGTGACGTCTTGTTCCAAGATCTCGATGTACGGATAGGTGTCGCTGCGGCTCTGGGGATCGAGGATCAGCGCGTCGCAGACGACTTTGCATTTGGCGTTTTTGGCCCCCCGTTCGACTCGAGCCAATCCGCGGTAGCTACTGCGGCCGCCGTCTTTGGAGATCGATTTGGAAATGATTTGTCCGGTGGTATTCGGGGCGACGTGAACCAATTTGGCACCGGCGTCCTGGTGTTGCCCCTTGCCGGAAAAAGCGATCGAGAGGACTTCGCCGCGAGCTCCCGGTTCCATCATGTAGACCGACGGATACTTCATCGTGAGCCGGCTACCCAAGTTTCCGTCGACCCACTCCATGACCGAATCGCGGTAGGCAAATGCCCGCTTGGTCACCAAGTTGTATATGTTATTCGCCCAATTCTGGATCGTCGTGTAGCGGCAGCGGCCGCCGCGCTTCACGATGACTTCGACAACGGCTGAGTGCAGGCTTTCACTTGTATACATCGGAGCCGTGCAGCCTTCGACGTAGTGAACCTGGGCTCCCTCGTCCACGATGATCAGCGTCCGTTCGAATTGGCCCATGCTCTCGGCGTTGATCCGGAAATAGGCTTGCAGCGGAAACTCGATCTTGACTCCCGGGGGAACGTAGATAAACGACCCGCCGGACCAGACCGCGGAATTGAGCGCGGCGAACTTGTTGTCCGCGGAAGGGATGATCTTGCCGAAGTACTCGCGTAGCAACTCGGAGTGTTCGCGGACCGCGGTATCGGTGTCGGTAAACAGCACGCCTTTCTTGGCAAGATCCTCTTTCAGCGAGCCGTAGACAACTTCGCTTTCGAATTGCGCTTTGACGCCGGAAAGGTATTTCCGTTCGGCTTGCGGAATGCCGAGTTTTTCAAAGGTGTCTTTGATTTCTTGCGGGACGTCATCCCAAGTCTTGCCTTGGTGGTCGGTCGGCTTGAGGTAATAAAAAATATCTTGGAAGTCCAGCTCAATCGCGCCACCCCAGTTCGGCATCGGCTTGGCAAAGAAAATCTCCAATGCTTCGAGTCGAAACTTGCGCATCCAGTCCGGCTCGTCTTTCATATCGGAAATCTGGTGGACGATTTCGGCATCGATTCCCTTGCGGGCCTTGAACACGGCTTTCGACACCGTGCGAAAATCGTACTTGTTGATGGTGCCGACGGCGTCCGGTTCTGTCATTTCAGTGGACATTGTTTCAAACTTTCCGGTCAAAAGTGTTTAGTGTTTCGCGGCGAAGGAAGGCTGGACGACTCCAAAACTGTTTTACGAATCAAATGCCCCCTCACCCTAACCCTCTCCCCCGAAGCGGTGGCGAGGGAACAAGATTTGGGTTTGGCGTTTAACCGACGAGTTCGCCCTCGGTCGTAGCGAGATTTTGATCGTTTATTTCGGCGGCGTCCGGGTACGTCTTGCGGATCCGATCGTAGCCGATTTGATGCAGTTCTTGCGCCAACTCGACCCCTCCCGTCTCGACGATGCGACCGCCCAACATCACATGGGTGAAATCGGGCGGATTGTGGACGAGTAGTTTGTCGTGATGCGTGATGATCAGGAGTCCCATTTTTTCGCGTCCGATTTCCGCGATGCTCTGGCTGGCCAAACGGACTGCGTCGGCGTCCAAGCCGCTATCGGTTTCATCCAAAATGGCGAACTTGGGGTGGAGCATGGCCAATTGCAGGATCTCGGCGCGTTTCATTTCGCCACCGGAAAATCCGTCGTTGACGTATCGCCGCGCGAACTCGACATCCATCTTCAATTGGTTCATTTTTTCTTTGAGTTCACGGCGGAATTCGCGCATCGGAATCAAGTCCTCCCCCTCTTTGCGGGCGGGGTTTCGCACATTGGTCGTCGCGTGCCGCAAGAAATCGGCCAGCTTGACTCCCGGCACGGCGATCGGACGTTGAAACGCCATGAACAAACCAGCCCGGGCTCGTTCGTCGGGCTGCTTGTCGAGCAGGCTCACTTCGTTGAGCCGAATGTCCCCACTCCTGACTTCGTAATTGGGGTGCCCCATGATCACCAAGCCGAGCGTGCTCTTTCCGCTCCCGTTGGGACCCATCAAGGCATGCGTTTCACCGCGGCGCATGGTCAAGTTCACGCCGCGCAAAATGACCTTGCCCTCAATCGCCACATGCAAATCTTTGATCTCAAGTGTATCGGTCATGCAAATCATCGTTTCTCTATTTCACTTTCACTTCAACAAATTGGATTCGGAAAATCAAACCGACGCCTCCGCCGTCGTGGCGTCTTCGAGGGCTTGGAAGGTACAACAACCATGGTCTTGGCAACGTCCTAGTTTGATCGGTTGGCCAACGAGCTTGGAAAACAACTCGGTCTCCATTTCGCAAATCGTTCGGTCATGTTGGGCCAAATCTGGGTAAGGACAGCCCTGAACGTTTAGCACGGGCAAGCCGTTCTGCCGCTCGACGCGAACGGGAATCTGCCGCTGAGCGAAGATGTCCGCCAAGGCCGCCATCCGCTCGTCGAGCGTACGCCCGGAAATCCGATCACCATAAAGTTCCGCCAAACGATGCGAGACGCCGTGCAACACCGTCGCCCGAATAATCGGATTGGAAATCCGGCAGACCTCCTCCCAAAGCACCTCGGCCAGGTCGCCCAAGTTATTGCCGATTTGTCGCCGACCTGCGTCGGACAATTCGTAACTAAACGAGGGTCGGCCTCGCATATGCTGCTGACCATCGCTGGCAAATTGGCGGTGCCGTTGAATCAAACCTGTGGCGCTCAATCGATCGAGCTTTTGCCGGACCGCCGTGGCAGTTACTCCGAGCAGACCGATCATTTCATTGATCGTTAAGGCTCCGCGTTCCCGGAGTAATCCGAGAATCGAAGCGTCGCTGTGGCTCACGAGTCGACTCCAAAAACGAAACCGGAGTTGAAGATCAGCATCCAATGATAGCGTATTGTCACATTTAACACAACTAGATATGCGAAAAATAGCCGTGAACAGGTAATAAGCAAAAAGACAGTGGAATTGCAGATTCCGGGATCGGATTCAGGTAAGCAGACCCGTCATTGATCTGCGGTAACAAGTCAATCAATGTCTGAAAACTTGAGTTCAGGAATCTAATCTCAATCGTAAAGTCATATGACATTTGCAAGCAGTTTTCCGCTAATCTATGTCGACGAAGTTCACCCAGCGACCCTCGTGAGTGAACCGCAAGTGGATTGACGATTGCGTCTCGCCTCGACGCGAATTTATTCGTTCAGCTAAAACGAGAAACCTGACATGGCCAGAAATCAATTGTTCCAAACGAAGTCGCTCACCTCCATGGTCGCGGAAATGGAAGGCGACAATCGCCTACGAAGGGTCTTGGGTCCTTTTTCGTTAACCGCACTTGGCGTAGGCGCAATTATTGGAACCGGAATTTTCGTGCTCGTTGGCAAAGTAGCCGCTAATCAAGCGGGCCCCGCAATCATGCTTTCGTTTGTCGTCGCGGGTCTGGCCTGTATTTTTGCCGCGTTTTGCTACGCAGAATTTGCGTCGATGGCGCCGGTTGCTGGCTCGGCCTACAACTACGCCTACGCGACGTTGGGTGAATTGATGGCCTGGATTATCGGATGGGATTTGATCTTGGAATACGCCGTCGCCTCCTCCACCGTGGCCCATGGATGGTCTAAATATTTCCAAAAGTTGCTTGAGCAGTTCAACGTCGATTTGTTTGCATCGGGAGGCTTATTGCATCGTTTTTCCGATGCACCTTTTGATTACAACGGGGCCAGCGCCCCAGCCGAGAAGCTGCTTGCATCGGGAGAGTCCACCTTGGTTGGTGCGGGCTCTTTTTTTGGGACCGGGTATTATTTCGACTTACCGGCCATTTTGATCACGGCAATTGTCACGTTCGTACTGGTTCGGGGCGTTCGCGAGAGTGCCATGACCAATGCCGTGATGGTTGTGATCAAAGTTGCCGTCGTGCTGTTCGTCATTTTCGCCGGACTACAGTTTGTGAAGATCGCGAACTGGACCGATAATTTCGCGCCCTACGGATACGGGGGAATCAAGTTTTTTGGACAACCGATTTTTGGCGGCGCCGAGCAAGGGGTTATGGCTGGGGCGGCGGGCATTATCTTCGCTTACCTAGGATTCGACGCCGTCTCAACTCAAGCCGAAGAGGCCAAGAATCCCAAACGCGATTTGCCGATTGGAATCATTGGATCGCTGGTTATTTGCACCATTCTCTACATCGCGGTTGGCGCCGTCCTCACTGGCATGGTGCCCTACAAGCAGATCGATATCAACGCACCCGTAGCAACTGCGTTTCAACAAGTCGGCTTTGCATCGGCACAGTTCATCGTAACGGTGGGTGCCATTGCCGGAATCACTTCGGTTCTTTTAGTGATGATGATGGGACAACCGCGAATCTTTTTAGCGATGGCCCGGGACGGTTTGTTACCCGAAAGCTTTTTTGGCGCTGTCCACGAGAATTGGAAAACCCCGTGGAAATCCACCCTGCTAACCGGGTTCATAGTTGCCCTTGCGGCAAGCTTGTTGCCGCTGACTATCTTGGCGGACCTTACGAACATCGGCACGTTGTTTGCGTTTGTCTTGGTCTGTTTATCCGTCCTAATCTTGCGCGTCGTCGACCCCGATCGCGAACGACCATTCCGCGTTCCGTTTTCGCCATTATTCCCGCTGTTGGGTATCTTGTTATGTGTTGCCCTCATGCTGTCACTGCCCAGTGAGAATTGGATGCGCCTTGTGATGTGGCTGGTAGCCGGACTCTTGATCTATTTCTGCTACGGGTATTGGAACAGCAAACTCCGACTCGCAAAATCGGGAGGCGGCTCGCAAAAACCGTAATCGAGACTAGGCGGTTCGTTTGGAATCATGGTTGTGCCAAGTGCGCTGGCAATTTCAGGCTTCGTCGGCATCAATTCGACGCGGTTGGATACATTGAAAGCCGCAGAACCCTCCGGTTTTACCGCAGAAAAGTCGCACAACAGTCGGCAGATCCCGCCGCCCAAAAAAGTATTGCCGCGGGCCAATATTTGGCGATTTCCTGCGAATAACGGGCAGAGTCGATCCACGGGAGGTTTTGCCATGACATACCACGTTCCCTTCGCCCATCGCCGACGCGGAGTTCCAGTCTATATCGGTTTTGACGAACCGCTGGTGATTGTCCGGCCCAAACGACGCTGGAATGGCTGGGGACTGGCTAGCTTTTTAACTATGATCTTGAGCTTCGGGCTCTTGGCCCCACTCTCGTTCCTGATGGGTCTGGTCGGAATGCGGCGTTCACCGCGAACGTTGGCGACGTTTAGCACGTTTACTTCCGGTGCCATCACGGCTCTGATGGCCCTCGGAATTTTCGTCGCCGCCAAGGACCACGAGGATCGCCAATCCCGCCGCGAACACGCCCGCTGGATAGAACGACAATCCGACAACATTCGGGCTACCCATGGCCTAATCGCTCAAGCCGAAGACGACCTTCTCGAATATCAAATCGATAACAACGGGCAACTACCGGCGGAATACGACGGCATGTTGCTGACCGTTACTCACGAGGATGCTTGGAAGAACCCTCTACGTTACGAAGTCGGGAGCGGCAATTTCTACATTCGCAGCGCCGGGCCCGACCAAGCGTACGAAACTCGCGACGACATTCGGCATCGCCTCGGATCGACCCCCACCAGCACTTCCGCGGATTATGATTAACGAGGAGCACGATTCCATCGTGCTTTTTCTGGAGCTAGTCTGCCATTCGCCTCGTTACTAGTACAGAAGTTTTGTCTTGAACCGCGAAGCGGTGTTATGCAGTAGCCTGGGACGCCAGTCCCAGGTATGCGAGCAAAAAAATTGGCTGGGAACCGCGAAGCGGTGGCAGTGATCCAAAACACATTCCACCGCTACGCGCTTGTGAATCTATTCGTATTGAATGTAGCACGGCCCTTCTGGGCCGTCGTTTTCCGGTCACTCGACGGCCTGGAAAGGCCGTCCTACGAATAAGTTCACCGCCGCTTCGCGGCTGATAAGACAAAGAGAATAGCGGGGCCTATCGGCAGGATCGATCGCTCTTTTTACGTTCCACTGGCGCAGACGGTGCCCCAAATCTTTCGCTTTGCCGCGCTCCAATTAGAATGGCTGCGTGCCGCGGTAAACTGTTCAACCAGCCCGCGAGCGATGATTTAATTCCCGGAGCGGCGACACATGTCCATTTCCATCGCGCGGCGATTTTTTTCCGCGGCAGTTTTCTGCCTAATTGTGCTGTCGAACGCCTTTGCGGCGCAGGGTCGCCAAGCGACGGATGGCAATCCCGACGAACCGTTGATGAAGTCGCTTAAGTTCCGGCAGATCGGGCCCTTTCGTGGCGGGCGCTCAGCCGCTGTCGTCGGTTCGAAGGAGCGACCGCACACGTTCTTCATGGGCGCCTGTGGAGGCGGAGTCTGGCGTACCGAGGACGCCGGGACCACTTGGAAGAATATCAGCGACGGTTTTTTTGGCGGTTCGATCGGCTCGATCGCGATTGCCGACTCCGATCCGAACGTGATGTATGTCGGGGGAGGCGAAGTCACAGTCCGCGGAAATGTGTCGCACGGCGACGGCATTTGGAAATCGACCGACGGCGGACAGACCTGGAGTCACGCGGGACTTGCCGACTCGCGACACATTCCCCGCGTTCGAATTCACCCGACCGATGCCAACCTCGTCTATGCGGCGGCCCTGGGTCACTTGTTTGGCCCAAACCAAGAGCGCGGTGTCTATCGCAGCCGCGATGGCGGCACGACGTGGGAGCGAATCCTCTTTGCGAATGACGAAGCCGGCGCCGTGGACCTGATCATGGACCCCAATAATCCGCGCGTCCTCTACGCGTCGACTTGGAAAATCAAGCGCACGCCGTACAGCTTGGAAAGCGGCGGCGAGGGATCGGGCTTGTGGAAGAGTACCGATGGTGGCGATCACTGGACGAACATCACGCGCCATCCAGGCTTGCCCACGGGCACGGTCGGGATTATCGGCGTGACCGTGTCGCCGCTCGATTCAAATCGCCTTTGGGCTCTCGTCGAAGCGGCCGACGGTGGCTTGTTCCGCAGCGACGACGCCGGCAAAACCTGGTCCAATATCAACGCCGATCGGAACTTGAGGCAGCGAGCATGGTACTACACGCGCGTCTTCGCCGGCCCAAAAAACATCGATGAAGTCTATGTGGCCAACGTCCAATTCTGGCGATCTCGCGATGGGGGAAAATCGTTTTCAAACATCGACACGCCCCACGGCGATCATCACGATTTGTGGATCGATCCGGAAAACGATCAGCGACTCATCATTGCCGACGATGGCGGCGCGCAAGTCTCCTTCAACGGCGGAGCGACTTGGTCGACGTACGAAAACCAACCCACGGCTCAGTTTTATCGCGTCATTGCCGACAACCATTTTCCCTATCGAATCTACGGCGCCCAGCAAGACAACTCGACGATACGCATTTCACATCGCAGCCTGTCCGGTTCGATCGGCGAGCGCGATTGGGAAAGTACCGCGGGCGGCGAGAGCGGATTTATTGCCCCTGACCCGGACGATCCGGAAATCGTCTACGGCGGTAGTTACGGCGGTGACTTGACGCGATTTGACCACCGAACTCGCCAGTCGCGGAGCATCGACGTGTGGCCCGACAATGCCGTCGGTCGCGGTGCCGAGGAATTAAAATATCGTTTTCAATGGAACTATCCCATTTTGTTTTCACCGCATCAGCCCAAGACGCTGTACACGGCCGCTAATGTGCTCTTCAAGACGACCGACGAAGGTCAAAGCTGGACTGCCATCAGCCCGGACTTGACCCGCAACGATCAAAGCAAACTTGGTCCCTCGGGCGGACCGATCACCAAAGACAACACGACGGTCGAATACTACTGCACGATTTTTTCGGTCGCCGAATCGACCCATGAGCCCGGTGTCATTTGGACCGGGAGCGACGACGGCTTGGTCCACATCACGCGCGACGGTGGCACGAAGTGGGACAACGTCACACCGACAGACTTGCCCGAGTGGGCTCAAATCAACAGCATCGAGATCGACCCATTCGAAAAGGGTGGCGCTTATATCGCTGCGACCCGTTACAAACTCGATGACTTTCGACCGTATCTCTATCACACGAAGGATTACGGCAAGACCTGGAGCGCGATCTCTTCCGGGATCGACCCCAAACATTTTACTCGCGTCGTTCGCGCTGATCGCAAACGAGCGGGGTTGCTCTACGCCGGCACCGAGAACGGGATGTATTTCTCTTGGGACAACGGCCAAAACTGGAAGCCGTATCAACTGAATCTGCCGATCGTTCCGATCACGGATTTGGCGATTGCCAATGACGACTTGATCGTCGCGACCCAAGGCCGCTCCTTCTGGATTTTCGATGACCTAACGCGCTTGCATCAGTGGAACCCCGAAATCACCAAACAGGTGGTTCATTTTTTTGCATCCCGTCCCGTCTACCGGCTGGCGGGTGGAGCGGGTGGCGATAGCTTGACCCGGGGTCAGAATGTGCCTGAAGGAATTGAGTTGCGATTTTGGCTGC
Organism: Pirellulaceae bacterium; assembly: GCA_041745295.1. Lineage (GTDB taxonomy): Bacteria > Planctomycetota > Planctomycetia > Pirellulales > Pirellulaceae > JANMEB01. Next base: position 8,845 of record JBGTJE010000071.1, read on the forward strand.
GCGACAAGCCTGCCGATGATGCCAACCTCAAGTTGGAAATTGTCGGGAGTGACGGCAAGGCCATTCGCACGTTTGTTCCCAAGCCGGAAAAGGAACTGCAGCAGCTCGAGTTAAAAGTCGATGCGGGGATCAACGTGACGCGCTGGAACTTGCACCATCCGCCAGCCGAGACGTTCGATGGCATGGTGTTATGGGGAGGCGGCACCCAGGGCCCGAATGCATTGCCGGGAAAGTACAAGGCCCGCTTGTCAATCAATGACGAAAATCGCGAGATCGACTTCGAGATCCTCAAAGATCCGCGACTGCCAACATCCGACTCCGACTTCCGCGAGCAGTTTGAGTTTTTGATCCAAGTTCGCGATAAGTTGACCGAGGTTCACCGCGCGATCAAACAGATCCGCGATATCCGCAGCCAAATCGACGCCCTGAACGCTCGATTAGCCAACGACGAAACGCTCAAGCCCTTAGTGGAGCAGGGCACCAAGCTCGGCGAACAACTTTCCGAAATCGAAAAGGCGCTGTATCAGACCGAATCCAAGAGTTCGCAAGATCCGCTGAACTTTCCCATGCGGCTCAACAACCGACTCAGTAGCCTGGTCAATATCGCGGCTTCTGCGGAGGCTCGCCCGACCAAGCAGGTCGTCGAGTTACGAAGCGAATTAGTGAAGGCAATCGACGAACAATTATCGAAACTGAAGACGCTTGTGGACAGCGACTTGCAAACGCTCAACGGCGCCATCCGCGAACGTCAGATTCCACCGATCTTCAGCCAGCCGCCACCCCCGCCGAAACCGAAGCCTAAAGAAGAGCCGAAAAAGTAGGCTTATTCGCGCGCCTGGTTTGGCCGTCTCCGGCGCAGACGGTCTTCGCGTTATCATATGCGACCGAATGTCGACTCTCAAAGCGTTACTCGATCTGTTGATTGATTACGCCGGGCTTTTCCCACCCGCCGAGCTGGCGATGCGCCCCGCAGTGGAAAACTATCAATCGTATTTGCGCGGTCCATACCGCTGGATCTTGGGGCGGTTTATCGTTCCCGCCAAACGTTTGCGCGAGTTCGAGGCAGCGCTAGGTGAATTGCAGTTTAGGCCCAGCGACGAACGGCCGTGGCAGGTCAGTGCGCTGGTGGCGCCGGCAAGCCAATGGGAACAATTCCAAGCCGACGTGAATGAGGTCGACGAGTTTAACGCTCGGCAACAAGAGCACGGAAAGCCATGTGCAATCATCGACACCGTCGAAGGCAAAGCGGAAGACGACGTCGATATTGCCGCAGCCGCAGAACATTTTACGAGCGAGATCGCGTTGTTTCTAGAATTGCCGATCGACAATCGCTTGAGCAAATTATTGCGCGAATTGGAAAAGGCGAGCAGCGTTCGCGAAGTCTTTGCCAAAGTCCGCACCGGGGGGATCGTTCCCGAGGCCATTCCGCCGGCGGATCGCGTCGCTGAGTTTATCGCCAGCTGCTCTGCCCACAACATCCGCTTCAAAGCAACGGCGGGGCTGCATCACCCGATTCGGGCCAAGTATCCATTAACCTACCGTGATTCGTCACCATCCGCGGTCATGTACGGATTTCTCAATGTATTCGTCGCAGCGTGTGCGGCCCACGACGATCATCGCGGCATCGCACGGATCGAGGAAATTCTCACTGAGTCCGATCACACACAGTTTCAATTTGGTGCCGAAATCATTGCTTGGCGTGGAAATTCGTGGTCGATGGACCTCGTCCGAAGTGCTCGAGAACAAGCCGTGAGTTTCGGTTCCTGTTCGTTCGTCGAACCGGTCGACGATTTGCGCAAGTTGAAGCTGTTATCCTGATTAGTCTTGGCTCGCAAAACTTGACCTAATATTGTGTGCCACTGGCTCTGCCAGTGTTGCACCCTCATGTCAGTGACCACCAAACACTGGCAAAGCCGGTGGCACACAAATCGAATGATTTGGATAAACTATTCCGCATGAGAACCATCAACGAAACGCACGATCCGAAATTGACGTCTTGGGTGGCGTCGGCCAACGACGTGCAGACAGATTTCGCGATTCAGAATCTTCCCTATTGCTGTTTTGCAAAGGGCGATGGGCACGACCTCCGAATCGGCGTCGGGATCGGCGATCAAATCCTGGACTTGACCGTTTGCGGCGAGTCCGGCCTGTTGCCCGATTGGGCCAACGAAGCCGTCGCCACGCGCAGTTTGAACGCGTTGATGGGACTCGGCCCCGATGCCCGGATGACGCTCCGCCGCAGAATCAGTCAATTGCTTTCGCCCGCTTGCCGCGATTTGCAGGATCATCCCGCTGCGGCGATCGCCTTGGTTGCCCAATCGGCGGTGGAATTCCATCTCCCTTGCCACGTCGGTGACTACTCCGATTTTTACGCCTCGATCCACCACGCGACGAACGTCGGCGGCATGATGCGACCCGACAATCCGTTGCTCCCCAATTACAAATACATTCCGATCGGTTATCACGGCCGCGCGTCGAGTTTGATCATCAGCGGAACGGAGGTGCGCCGGCCGGTGGGGCAGCTGCCGCCCAAAGCAGAAGGAGGCAAGCCTGATTTCGGGGCGAGTCAATCGCTGGATTACGAATTGGAAGTCGGCGTGTTTGTCGCGCAAGGCAACGCGCTAGGGGATTCGATTCCTCTATCCCGCGCCGACGATTGCCTCTTTGGCATCTGCTTAGTCAACGATTGGTCGGCGCGGGACATCCAGCGCTGGGAGTATCAACCACTGGGGCCGTTCTTGGCCAAGTCATTTGCCACGACACTATCGCCGTGGGTCGTCACGTTCGAAGCCCTGGTGCCGTTTCGCTGCCCGCTAGAGGCTCGTCCAGCGGGCGATCCCCAGCCGCTTCCCTATTTGAGCCACAGTGCGGATTCCAAAATGGGCGGCCTGGATCTGAACTTGGAAGTCTTGATTCGCACTGCGCAAATGCGCGTCGCGAATATGGCGGCGCAGCGAGTCAGCAGCGGAAATTTTCGCAGCATGTATTGGACGCTTGCGCAAATGCTCACGCATCACGCCAGCAACGGATGCAATTTGCAGCCCGGCGATCTGTTGGCCAGCGGCACGGTCAGCGGGCCCGCCCGCGAGTCCCGCGGCTGCCTGCTCGAATTGACTTGGGATGGCGAGCCGGGCAAAACCGTGCCGGCAACGCAGCGCACGCCGCTGCAGTTCCCGACCGGCGAACAGCGAACGTTTTTGCAAGACGGCGACGAAGTCATTTTGCGCGGCTGGTGCGAAGCATCCGGTTATCGCCGGATTGGAGTGGGCGAATGCCGCGGCAGAATCAAACCTCCAAAGAATCCTTCGAAATGAAACGCACTTAAACGTGGTTGGCACGAAATCCAATTCGCGAATTGCTTATTTGCAAACGGTCGTTCAAGCCCTGGCCCTGCTGATCGGCACGGAGGGTTTGTTGCAAGCGCAGTCGCGTGGCGAACTTCGCGCGCCCGAACGCCCCAACATCGTCGTGATCTCCATCGATGATCTCGGTTATGCGGATATTCCGCCGTTTGGTCGGCCGCGATATGCGACGCCTAACATCGACCGGCTCGCGCGGGAGGGCCGCGCCTTCACCGATTTTTCAGTCTCCAGCGCCGTATGCTCGGCTTCTCGCGCGGCGTTATTGACCGGCTGTTATCACATGCGGGTTGGCATTTCGGGGGCGCTTGGCCCCAACTCGAACATCGGCTTATCGCCCAAAGAAACGACGATTGCGGAGGTTTGTCGGTCGCGCGGTTATGCGACAGCGTGCGTTGGCAAATGGCACTTGGGTGATGCAGCCAAATTCATGCCACTGCAACAGGGCTTTGATCACTTCTATGGCTTGCCGTATTCCAACGACATGTGGCCCGGGCATCCGGACTTGGTCAAGTTGCCTGCCGACGCGGCAGCCCGCAAATCGAGTTATCCGCAGTTGCGATTATTCCAAGACAACGAAGTCATCGATCCCGAGATCACCGCGGAGGATCAAGCTCGTTTGACAACTGACTACACCAAGCGTGCGACCCAATTCATCAGCGATCATCGCGAGCAACCGTTTTTCTTGTACTTGGCCCATTCGATGGTGCATGTTCCGCTGTTTGTTTCGGCAGCGCATCGGGATAAGTCGGGACTCGGATTATTTGCCGATGTCATGCACGAAATCGATTGGTCCGTGGGCAAAATCCTTGATGCACTGGAGGAAGCTGGGATCTCCGATCAAACACTGGTCGTCCTTACCTCCGACAACGGACCGTGGCTCTCGTATGGTGCGCATGCGGGCAGCGCCGTTCCTTTGCGCGAAGGCAAAGGGACAAGCTTTGAAGGAGGCGTGCGCGTACCGACCATCATGCGCTGGCCGAGGCGAATCCCGGCCGACACGCGTTGCGATGAGTTCGCGGCAACGATCGACTTGCTGCCGACAGTCTCCAAACTAATCGGGGCCGAGCGGCCGCTGCTTCCAATCGATGGACTGGACATTTCAGCGCTCCTGTTTTCCGAAAATCAGATCGAATCACCTCACGCAAGTTATTTTATTTACTACGGCTCGGGAGAGTTGCAGGCGGTTCGCGATCGGCGCTGGAAGTTGGTTTTCCCTCATCGGTATCGAACTTTGTCCGGTCAGCCCGGCGGCGTCGATGGCTCGCCCATCGCTTACCAACCTGCGGAAATAGAATTGTCGTTGTTTGATTTGAAAAATGACGTGGCCGAATCGCGAAATGTCCTCGCGGACCATCCGGAAGTTGTCGCACGCCTGCAAGCCAGTGCGACCGAAGCTCGCCGCCTTTTCGGGGATCAGCTCACCAATGTAGCGGGCGATGCAATTCGGGGTCCGGGCAAAGTTGATTGACAAACGATCGCCGTTTTCACGGCTATCTGGCAGCACCACGGAGTGCGAATGGCGTCGTCAGATTCGACGCAAGTGCCTATAATGGACGGCACGGCATCGGCGTGCCTGGCGCCAGGCCGAGATGCGGGATTTTCTCCATGACGGCCAAAGAAAATTTTCTTGGGCACGGCGCACTTCGCCCGTTCTGTGCGACGCATTCAACCTAATTGACGATATCGGTAGCGACGCTGCGCGAACAAAATGCATACCCCAATTCAATGGCGACTGATTTTGGCCCTGATGCTTGGGTTCGCGTGCTGCGCCGCTTTGGGATGCCAGCAGGAGCAGATCCAAAAATATCGCGTCGCTAAGCTGAATGTTTCGTCGACCACGACTCCCGCGACCAATTCTGGAGCCGGCGAGCAGACTCAGATTTCCAAGGGAGCGGTCGCGTCGCGAATGGTCGCGGCGATCGTCCAGCGGCCAGAAGCGATGTGGGTGTTCAAGATCTCCGGCCCGCCCGCCGACATCTCCGCAACGGAATCGGACTGGCAGGCGTTTTTGGAACAAGTCTCATTTGACGAAAGCAACTTGCCGCAATGGAAGTTGCCGGCGGGTTGGACCGAACTGCCGGGTGACAGCTTTCGGTATAAGACCTTGACCATATCCGGCGCGCAGCCGCCGCTGGAGCTGGCCGTTTCGCGGCTTCCCCCAGGTCAAGATCTGTTAATGAATGTGAATCGCTGGCGCGGGCAACTCGCCCTGGACCCCATCCAAGAAGCAGACCTGGAGCCAAGCCTAACAAAACTAACCGTGGGCCAAGAGACGTTTTTGTTATTCGACGAATCGGGAGAAGGCACAGGTAGCATGACCAGTCCCGGGCCTAACGTTCGGCCGCCGGCTGCCACGGATGCGACAAACGAGGCGAATGAAACAACGACGTCAACCGGCGAGGCCAGCTTACCGTTCGAGTTCACCGCGCCAGAAAATTGGGAACCCGGCCCGACGACAAATTTCACGTTGCGGCGGTTCGTGAAAACGGATGGTTCGCGGTCGGCTCAATTGGCGATTACGCGATTGCCCACCGCCACCCAATCTTGGGCGGACAACGTTGGCGTTTGGTGTGGCGAGTTGGGAATTCCAGCGCTCACAACTGCCGAAGTCGACCAACAAACCAAGGAAGTCTCGATCGACGGGCGCGCGGCCAAGTCGATTGCATTGCAATCCGCCGAACCCAAGGGCAGCGCCAGTCGCATCGTTTGTTGGACCGGCGATTCGGAATCATGGTTTTTCAAGCTGACCGGCGAAGCGAGCTTAGTCGCCGAGTCGCAACCGGCGCTCGATCAGTTTCTTCAGTCGATTCGATTCAAGGCGCAAAAGTAACTCGGTGGGGAGTTTCATGTCACTGAAACCGATTGTGGAAACGGCGGGTCGGGCGAGCGGGATCGCGAGCAAGGCCTTGCCGCGCGCGTCCGGGCTGACGTTGCCGAACATGGGTCGCGAGCTGATCGGTGTCATGGCTTCACTCAAGCTCACCGTCGTGCTGATGGTGGTCGCCGTGCTTGTGATCTTAACGTTCACATTTCAACTCACGCGGATGGATATTTGGCAAGCCAAGTCGATGCATTTTCCGCACTTGGTGGTGTTCATTCCGCTACAGACGTTTTTTCCGCCCAAGTGGTTTCCGGACTGGCAATCGGTTCCCGGCGGATTTTTCATGCCCAGCGGTTTTTCGATTCTGACGGCGATGCTGCTCAATTTGTTCGCCGCGCATTTGACGCGGTTTCGGATTGTGGGAACGCGCAGTCAGGTCATCGGCGGCGCTGTCTTGATGTCGCTCGGAACGGCGCTGGCTACGGCGGTGATTTGGAACGGACAAAACCCCTACGGCTTTCAAGTCGAGCCGCCAATCCCTTGGACGACGCTTTGGAATTTGATCCAGGCCGGTTTGGCTTTGTGCGCGGCCACGAGCTTGTTCGTTGGAATCCGCTTGGGTCCGCAACGGATGATCGAACGGATCGTGATGGTGGGTGGCGGTGTTGGCTTGGCAGCGTTGTTTACGTTTTTGGCGCTCCGCGGCCCAGCGGCATTTATCGGCGACTCGGCGATGCGGATCCTTTGGCAGTTGCTGCAATGCCTTGCCCCAAGTTTGGTGATTCTATTTGGCGCGCGGCAGATTTTCGGCCGCAAAGGTGGCATCGTCTTGATTCACGCGGGCGTGGCGATCTTGATGCTGAACGAAATCTATACGTCGGTGTTTACCATCGAGCAGCGGATTCAGTTCTTTGAAGGCGACAAAGTCAATCATGCGATTGACTTGCGACACAGCGAGTTGGCGATCGTCGATCTTTCCGAACCCGCGCACGAAGTACACGTCGTGATTCCCGATTCGCGATTGGTGATCAACGATTTGCTGCAAGACAGTCTGTTGCCGGTCGACTTGATGGTCGTGAATTACTATCGCAACTCAACCGTGCAGCCTTTGAAGCAAGGTGAGTCGAGCGCCCCGGCGTCCGCGGGAATCGGACAAATGGCCGTGTTGCGCGAAATTCCCGCCGTCAGCGGAACCGGGGATCAAGTCGATCAAGCGGGAGCCTATGTCAAAGTATTCGACAAACAGTCGCGGCGAGAATTGGGAACCTACTTGGTCAGCCAGTCGATCAACGCGTTTGAAGAAGATCGCCGCGCCGATCCAAGTTTTCCGGCGAATGTTTTCACGATTGGGGATCGGAAGTTTCACATTTCCCTGCGCTTCAAGCGGTATTACAAGCCGTACACGTTGACGTTGAAAGATGTGGAAAAGCAGTCTTACCTCGGCACCACGACGCCGCGACATTTTTCTTCTAAGTTTCAACTCGAAGACCCCGAGACTGGCATTAACGTCACCCAAAACGTCTGGATGAACAACCCGCTTCGCTATCGGAATGAAACGTTTTACCAAGCCAACTATGATGTCCGATCGGGAATGGAACTTTCCGAACTGCAAGTCGTGAAGAACAGCGGCTGGATGATTCCTTACTTCTGCTGCGTGTTCGTCGGCTTGGGCCTGGTCGTTCAGTTTGGACAATCTCTGGTTGGGTACACCAAGAAATTGGACCAAGAGCTTCGTCGAGCAACGGGCCGCGGAGTCGGCTCGAGTCGCTTTGGGTGGTGCATTCTGGCGATTCCCTTGGGGATTGTGGTCGGGGGCATGCTCATGGGAACGAAGGTTCCCACCTCGCCCAATGGCATGCGAATGGATTTGCTCGGCCGAGTTCCGATCGTGCATTTGGGCCGAGCCAAACCTATAGATTCGGTGGCTCGCAGCATCGTGCGCCGATCGGCTGGTTTAGAGAGCGTGCGCATCGGGGACGATGAGTCCTCGCGAGCGGATGCGGTGGTCTGGTTGGCCGATGTGTTGTTCGCGGGGGAAAAATACGACCAATTCCAGCTATTCAAAATCGACGATCCCAATTTGCGAAGCAGCTTGGGGCTGGAGCCTAGAAAGCGATATCGTTACTCGATCGCCGAAGTTCAAGAGTCCGAATCGGTGTTGCAAAAGTTGTACGACGACGCTTCGGCCAAATCGGAGGAACGGCTGACCGCGTTTGATCATCGAGCGATGGAACTGTCGCAACTCTTGTTTGAAAGTCGCGAGTTCGGGCGATTGCTCAACCCGAATTGGAATGGGAAAAGCGTTCTGGAATTGTATTTTTGGACCGTCATTCCGGACTCGACTCGCACGAATGCGATGCTCATCGCACCGCTGCCCAGCCAGAAGGATGCCTGGGGATCGCTGAGCACCGGCTTATTCTGCCAAGAAATGGTCGAACGAGCTGAGAAATGGGGCGTGCAAACCTGCAGCGAACTCGCGCAACGGGCCGTGCTAGAAGAGAAGGACGCCGTCCGCGATCACGAGATCCGCCTGCGCCTGTTTCAGCTCCTGACCGAAGATGATCAAATTCGCGAAGGGATGTCGAAAGCCCAATGGCAAAAACACGTGTTTGACCAAATTCGCTCTGCGCCGATGGCCGATCTGGAGAAGCTGGCCGGTCCGATCATCGCCCAAGTCGACCAACAGCTCGAAGCAGTGATGAACATGCAGGCCCAGTTGATCGCCGAAGACTTGCGCAAGTGGCTCGGCGACGAATCGCTCGCGGCGATTGGCAAGGTCTACGAATGCCGCTTGCTGTTCGAACTCAAAGACGCATATCAAGCCAACGACGTTGCTCTATTCAACGATCGGCTCAACCAGTATTTGGCCTCGATCGAGCAAGTGCCTCCTGCGGGAATCGCCGGGTGGAAGCAATCGTGGGAATCTTACTTCAATCGTTTTTCGCCGTTTTACTTGGCGACCATTTGCTACCTCGTCGGATTTTTGCTCACGGCAATCTCTTGGATGGTGCTGCCGTTTTGGTTCAGCCGCTGCGCGACGGCTGTGTTGTTCGGTGGTTGGACGCTGCATCTAATCGGGATCGTGATGACGATCGGTATTTCCGGCCGCGCGCCCGTTACCAGTCTGTACTCTAGCTTTGTATTTGTCACTTGCGTTGTCGTCGGGTTGTTCATGCTGGTCGAGCGATTTACTCGCATGGGTCTGGGAAATCTGCTGGGAAGTGTGTTGGGCGTCGCCGGATTGTTGTGGGCTTGGAATATTGCACTTGCATCCGAAGACACGTTTGCAGTTCTGCAGGCAGTTTTGGATACCAATTTCTGGCTGTCGACACACGTGATTTGCGTCTCGCTGGGCTATTCCGCTACGCTGGCGGCTGGGGCGATGGGCGCAACCTACGTGCTCGGTGGATTATTCACGCCGCTGCTAACGGCACCGCGCCGACAAGAACTCAGCCGGCTCATTTACGGCACAGTGTGTTTTGGACTGCTGTTCAGTTTTGTTGGGACCGTCCTGGGTGGACTGTGGGCGGACGATTCGTGGGGCCGATTCTGGGGTTGGGACCCCAAAGAAAACGGGGCCTTGATGATCGTGCTCTGGAATGCAGTAGTCTTACACGCCCGTTGGAGTGGCTGGGCTCGACAACGCGGAATAGCGGCCCTCGCGGTGATTGGCAACGCCGTCACCGCGTGGTCGTGGGAAGGGGTCAACCAACTGGGTGTGGGTTTGCACGCCTACGCGCTTTCCGACGCCAATAAATTCCGCATGCTGGTGATCTTTTGGGCGGCACAAATTGTCATCGCGGGGCTGGCTCTCATTCCGCCGAAATATTGGCTGAGCAAAGTTGATCCACCGAAAACAAAACTAGAAGCTGTCGTGGATTAACCCAGGGTCCGTGATGCAGGGCGGGATCGCCCTACCGAAGAACTTCTCCTACCGAAGAATCGGTAGGTGCGACATGAGTTGCAGCGAAGCCGCGGACACGGGAAGTTGAACTTGGCCCTCTCCCGCCAGCCAGCCGGCCAAACAGTGCGGTGCAAGTCCCACCGATGCGGTTGTCGCAAAAAGCAACGGCTGTTGATTGAGTCCTCGGGCAATCGCTCCATCCGGTACTTGACTCTGAATATTTAGCTTTCCGTCCCGAATTTCGACTCCGAACACCAACTGCGAAAAATCAACGAACTCGTCTGTGTTCGCGTCGATCACGTCGATATGAAGCCAATGCTTAGCCGATTGCAGCAGGCGATTCGCAAGTTGTCCCTGTTGGCAATGGACTTTGAAGTACGTCGATTCCAATCGACCGTCGATCAAGTGCGCGGAATCGACGACGACGTCGCAACGCGCGTTGGAAGCGAGGCGAATCGAGGGCGTCGGATCGCCACTCGAAGCTGGATCCGCCGTGTCAATCAGCTTTGCCGGATCGATGTCGAGCAATTGCAAACTCGACACGTCAAAGCTGTTTTCGGTCCTGGATAGCTTGCCCGATAAATAACCATTAAACCAGCTTCGGTCGCCTAGCCTGAGCGAGGTCGGCCACGCATGACTGACCAACCAGCAGGGGAGTGCATTGTTGTTCGTGTTCAACGACCAGCATGTGGGCAGGTCGTGGTGGCCGAAGATCGTTTCCCAGCGGACAGGGTTGTCGCTCTTTTGTTCCGTGAAGAACTCAACCGTCAAACGTGGTTGGGCTGCGCCAGGATCGATCCGGATCCAGCAATCCTGAAACACAAAGTTGGGACCAGCTGCCGCGTTGTCGAGATCAGATCGAATCGTGATCCGCCCAACATGCAACTCGATTTGACGGGTACCGAGTTCGACTTGGGGCACTTGCTCCCATAAAAGGCGCATCAAGCTCGTGAACTGGCTGAGGCTCAAGTCGACGTCGGATAATTCCAATTGTTGTTTGTTGAGCGATTGACGCCACTCCACGGTTTCGAACTCGGTCCAGGTTTGCGACTCGGCGTCGCCCAAACGGAAACTGCGAAATACGAGTTGATTTGGCGTCGGTGTTTCGACTCGACCGATCTCGACCGGGCAGCTCAGCAGGTGAAGGGCACGGGTTTGCCATTGCGCGATCGAGCGTGGGAACAAAGCCCAACTTAAGGCGAAAAACGTCGGCACTGCGCAGAACGCGACCAGCGCGAACCGGCAAAGCAGTCGTCGTTGTGCGTCGCTCATCGTGGAATCGTCCTCGAGTAGGGCAGTTCTCGCTCGGCTCGCGAGACCTACCTTAGCGCAATCTGACCAGTTCTAAAAAACTGGCCCAGTTTTGTTTCATTTCGACGAGGCTGTCTCCGCCGAATTTGTCGACAAGGGCCGAAGCAATTTCGAAGGCGACGACGTTTTCGACGATCACGCTGGCTGCGGGCACGGCGCAAACGTCGCTTCGTTCGTAGCTCGCCAAATCGGGTTGCTTGGTCTCCATATCGATTGATTCGAGCGGTTTTTGTAGGGTGCTAATTGGTTTCTTTGCGGCGCGGACGATGATCGGTTGGCCGTTACTCATTCCGGCTTCGATTCCGCCGGCATTGTTCGTTGGTCGGGTGTATCCGGCCGAGGTCGTTTGCTTGAGCGTGGGATCAAATCGAATCGGATCGTGGACTTGCGAACCGAGCCGCCTTGCCGCGGCAAAACCCAAGCCGATTTCGACCCCTTTGATAGCTTGAATCGACATGACGGCCGCCGCCAGGCGAGCGTCGAGTTTGCGATCCCATTGTGCGTGGGTACCCAACCCAAAGGGGACTCCTTCCACGCGAACTTCGATGATCCCGCCAAGCGTATCGCCGGATTCTTTGGTCTTGGTAATGAGCCCGATGACTTCGGAGTCGCGCTCCGGGCAAAGCGAATAGACTTGGCTTTCGTCGCGCCATTTGCGGAGCTGTTCAATTTCGGCGGACTTTGTCGGCAGTTCGACGGTCCCGATTTGCGTGACATAGCCGATCGCGTGGATGCCGAACACCGCCAAAAGTTGTTGGGCCAAAGCTCCCACGGCGACCCGCGCGGCCGTCTCACGGGCACTCGCTCGCTCGAGTACGCCGCGGATGGACCCGAGATATTTCAATGCTCCGGACAAGTCGCCGTGGCCTGGTCGAGGCCGCGGCAATTCTTTGAGTCGAGCGAGTTTATTGTCTTGATTGGCGATTTGCAGGCAGATCGGGCTGCCGATCGTAGCGTCCTGCCAGACTCCCGAGAGAATGGAAACCGCGTCGCGTTCGATGGTTTGCCGCGCCCCGCGACCGAAGCCGCCTTGGCGGCGATGCAACTCGCGGTCGATGTGCGCGGAATCGATGTTGAGCCCGGCGGGAAATCCATCGATGATGGCAACCAGCGCTGGTCCGTGCGATTCGCCGGCGGTCAAATATCTGAGCATCGGGCAGGTCCAACATCTGTCGAAAACAACGACCGAACCGCGCGGGGCGGCAATTCGACCCCACGCCAAAGCGAGAGGAGCATACAATCGTCTGGCTAAAAGCGCGGGATTCTACCGTTGCCCTCGCAATTGGAACAGTGAGATTGATTGGCAGCTAGCGGCGGCATCGGCAGTGCTTTTGTCTAAGTTCCTCTAAGACAGCCGGGAATGACGAAAAGCACGCGGCGGCACGCGCCGAATTCCAGGAGACCCTCCGGCAAATCCAAAACTGCATTTCCGCCTTCGCGGGAATGACTATTATGTGCTCCACAGGGTCTTGTTTGCCGCTTTGAGAAAGCACGAGCTGAGCGATATGGTTTTCTTCGCCCGAAACTGGTTCATGCTCGGTTTGTTGCTCAGCATGCTCGTCGGTTACCTTGGTTCGGACCTCGTGCGTCCGATTGAAGAGACGAATTGGGTCCTGCCAATGATTGTCGCCACGGTGATGTTTGCCATGGCATTACCCGTGGAGTTTCGGCAAATCCACCGCGTCCTGCGTCGTCCCACGGCGCCTCTCTTGGCAAGTTTCATCAATTTGGGGGTGGCGCCGCTGCTTGCATGGCCGCTCTCCTTGCTTTTGGGAAATGAGTTGGGGCCCGGATTAATCGTGGCCGCAGCAACGCCTTGCACGCTGGCCTCCGCGTCGGTATGGACTCGGAAGGCAGGTGGCAACGATGCGGTTTCGATGATGGTAACACTACTAACGAATGGAGTTTGTTTTATTGTGACGCCGTTATGGGTTCGCGCTCTGACAACCGGTCAAGTTGCTGCGCCTGCGATTGCCCCGCTCATGTTAACGTTGGTGTTCATCGTTCTCGTGCCCATTGTCCTCGCACAACTGATACGCGCACGGGCAAGCGTTCGCGATTGGTCGGCGCGCCGCAAGACGCAGCTCGGAGTCTACGCGCAGTTGGGCGTGCTCAGCATGGTGATGTTCGGCATTGCGCAGGTGACGCACCGCATGGGAAGCGTTGATGCGCCCCGATTTTCGTTCGCGTTGTTATTGGCTTGTGCGGCGATGGCGCTGGCACTTCATTTGGGGCTGTTTTGGATTGGCTGGCAGACAGCGAAGTGGCTCAAACTGGCCCGAGAGGACCAAATTGCAATGGGCTTCTCGTCGAGCCAGAAAACGTTGATGGTCGGATTGGCAACCGCGATCCAGTTGGGTTTGTCAGCGATCCCACTCATTGCGTACCACGTTTTGCAATTGGTAGTCGACACATGGCTGGCCAATCGGCTCCGTCTTCGATCCCTTGGGCCCGAGAAAACTATTGTCGATCCAGCGCCCGACTGATATAGTTGCAGCGCCCCAAATTCGCCGTTTGAACCGATTCGAAACTCCGAATCGTTCCCTCGCCCCCGCTTCGGGGGAGAGGGTAGGGTGAGGGAGTGATTGGGTTCTCCGTTTGGCTGTTGGTAGCATCGACCAGCATTTTCTCATGTATCCCGCAGCGTTGCCTTTTCAAGTCGGTACTTGTCGTCGGCGGCCACCCGTTGTCTCCTGGGCCGCCGTTTGGCGCCAAGATGGTTTGTAGCGGGGCGATCAATAGCGAAGGCGTACCGGAGCCGCGATACCGACATTGGTTCGGGTTCATTTCGCCGCCGGTTTTCTGAAGCGGGTGTACCGCTTTCCCGTTTAAGTTCAGATTGAGTTCCCACCATGCGCGAATTGTTAGACAAAAAAATAGCGCGATTTGAGTTCTTGGAAAAGCAGATGACGGATCAAGCGATCCTGTCCGATTCGAACAAGATTGCGGCCGTTGCCCGTGAGCACGGTTCGCTGGTTCGCTACGCTACGAAGTACCGCCGTTTCCGTTCGGTGATCGAACAGATCGCCGAAATCCGGCAGATGGCGACCAGCCCGGACGCCGACGAACGGGAATTGGCGGCGGCGGAAATCGACGCATTGGTTGCCGAACGCGAGGCGTTGTGGAACGAGATCCTCGAGCTAACGGTCGGCGGTGAGGACGCAAATCGTTCTCGCTGCGTGATGGAAATCCGCGCCGGAGTCGGCGGTGACGAGGCCGCGATTTTTGCCGGCGACTTGTATCGTATGTATAAAAAGTACGGCGAGAACAAAGGTTGGAAAGTCGAAGTGATGGATGCGAGCGAAGCCGAGTTGGGTGGATTCAAGGAAATCATCTTGGGGTTTGAAGGCGAGGGCGTGTATCGCGAGCTGCAATACGAGACCGGCGGCCATCGCGTACAACGCGTTCCGGAAACCGAGACCAAAGGCCGGATCCATACTTCCGCGGCCACCGTTGCCGTGTTGCCCGAGCCCGAGGACGTCGAAATCGATATCAAGCCCGACGATTTCCGAAAGGATGTCTTCTGTTCGAGTGGTCCCGGCGGCCAACACGTCAACAAGACAGCGTCCGCGGTGCGGTTGACCCACCATGAATCGGGAATCGTCGTCTCGATGCAGGACGAAAAGAGCCAGCACAAAAACTTCGCCAAAGCACTCCGCATCTTGAAAACGCGATTGTATGAGCGGAAGCAGCAAGAGGAACACCAAAAGCGAGCCGATCAGCGCAAGATACAAGTGGGATCAGGCGATCGAAGCCAGCGAATCCGCACCTACAATTGGCCGCAGAATCGCGTGACCGATCACCGGATCGGCTTTCAAGCCAACTTGGAATCAGTGATCGCGGGCAATTTGGAACCGCTGACCCAAGCCCTGCTCGAACACACTCGCAATGAAATGCGCGGAACGATGGGCGATTTGGACATCTGATCGCCGTACGGGAAGCGATAGCCGCATGAACGATTCGCAGCCTTGGACGATTCAACGACTCCTGACGTGGACCGCCGACTATTTCAAGGGACACGATTCGGAGAGTCCGCGTTTGGACGCGGAAGTCTTGTTGAGCGCGACGCTCGGGTGCCGACGAATTGATCTCTATACGCGCTTCGATCAAGTCCCGGCGCCGCCGGAAATCGATCGTTTTCGGCATCTGGTAAAACGCCGTGCGGCGGGCGAACCGGTCGCCTATCTGGTGCAGCAAAAGGAGTTTTTCTCACTTCCCTTCGTCGTGACCGCCGACGTTCTCATTCCACGCCCCGAGACGGAGCTTCTGGTGGTCGAGACGCTCGATCGAGTTCGCAAGTATTTTCCCAACGCCTCCGTGGCGATTGCGGATGTCGGAACCGGAAGCGGAAACATCGCCATCGCCTTGGCCAAGCATTTACCCAACGCCAAGATCATCGCGACCGAAATCAGTCCGCGAGCCTTGGATGTGGCGGAAAAAAATGCGAATGCGTTGGGCGTCCGCGCCAACATCGAATTCGTCCCGGGCGACTTGCTCCAACCCGTTGTTGAGCATGGCCCGTTTGATTTCGTGGTCAGCAATCCACCGTATATTGGTCGCGCCGAGCGGGCCTCGCTTCCCAGTTCGGTTGTGAATTACGAACCGGAAGTCGCGCTTTTTTCGACGGACGACGGGGGCACTGAAATCATCGAGCGACTTGCGAGCGAAGCCTTGATGGCGTTGCAACCCGGTGGTTACTTGTTGTTCGAAATCAGTCCGATTATTGCGGCAAAAGTACGCGAGATCTTGAGTGCACAAGCCGGCTGGACACAGGTCGAGATCAAAAAGGACTTGGCCGGGCTCGAGCGAATCGCCATCGTTCAAAAGGCTAAGCATTGAAAAGCCCATTTGACCACGGATGACACGGATAACACGGAGAAGAAAAAAGGGAGAAACAAATTGGCGAAGCTGGATTACGTGGAAGTCTGTGGCAACTTGTTCCGATTTTGCGATACGCGCCAGCGGGATATGCCTGCCGACGCGGATTCTCGCGACATTCCATACGGCAAGCCACGATATTGATTTCAGGTGCCGCTGCGCACTTTGTTGCACGTGTGGAAATTGGGACGGCGATGGTTCAAGCGAAACTCAAAATCGTGGCTGCCAAGCCGAAATTGGCCGACTCGAGCGGCTCCAATGAGCAGTGGCTGTCCCGTTTCGTTCAATATTTGCAACGCGAATGCCGCTTGTCCGCAAACACCGTCGCGGCCTACGAGCGGGACCTGCGCCGCTTTCGGCAATGGCACGGGGAACGGTCGATCGCCGCTCTCACGATCATTCGACTCGCCGATTACGTCGGGTTCTTGGCCGATCAGTCGCTGGCTCCGGCATCGGTTGCCCGGCATCTGGTTGCGCTGAAAATGTTCTTTCGATTTCTGCAACTTGAAGGTATTTTGAAGGAAAACCTGGCTGAACTGCTGGGGAGTCAAAAGCTGTGGCAACGGTTGCCCGAGGTCCTTTCGCCAAAACAGGTCGAGACATTTCTAAAGGCTCCGCGATCGGCGGATGCGTTGTACTTGCGCGATCGAGCACTCCTGGAGATGTTATACGCCACGGGGTGCCGGGTGTCAGAGATATCCAATCTAAGCCTGGGAGAGGTGCACCTCGCTGAACGATTCTGTCGTTGTCGGGGCAAGGGGAATAAGCAACGGCTCGTCCACCTCGGCTGCGCGGCGATTGACGCCCTGCGCAAGTATTTGGACGGATTGCGACCGCGGTTGGCTGGATCGCCGGCGCGGGCAGAAGACTGGCTGTTCGTTTCGAGGTCGGGCAAGCGGTTGCGGCGCGAAGCGATTTGGGAGTTGGTGAAAAAGTACGCTCTCGTCTCTGGTGTGTCGGTGGAGATTAGTCCGCATACGATGCGGCACAGCTTTGCCACACATCTGTTAGCCGGTGGCGCCGACTTGCGACAAGTCCAAGAAATGTTGGGTCATGCGAGCATCGCGACGACGCAAATCTACACCCACGTCGACCAATCGCGGCTCAAGAAAGTCCACCGCCAGTATCATCCTCGGGCTTAACGTTGACCAGGAACGGCTAAGAGTTACGCATAGGCTTGACTTCCCGCCAGAAACTGGCCATGGCGCTACTTTTTTCCCAATGCATATTGGATGCGGTCCATGTGTTGTGGGCGGTACATTCGCAAGACGATAAGTAAATATACGAAAACAATGATCAAATCGGCGCCTGAATTGACGTACGCAATTCGAAGCGATCCGGGTCGTTCATGTTCAATAGCCTCGCGGTCGCACAGCCGACAGACGATCGACCCTCGATCATGCCTGAGCGGATTATGAAGTCGCCAAGACTTGGCGGGCTTTGGCTTGGAGAATGGCGATAAAGTTCATGCCGCGTACGTACGAATCGTACTCGGAAATGAACATCAAATGAGTCGAATAATACCCGTATTGGCTGGCGGGAGGAGTCTTTTGAATCGGTTATCGGAGTTGGTGAAGAAGTACGCTCTCGTCTCCGGTGTGTCGGCGGAGATCAGTCCCCATACGATGCGGCACAGCTTTGCCACCCACGCATTGGCCGGTGGCGCCGACTTGCGACAAGTCCAAGACATGTGGGGCCATGTGAGCACTGGGCAATTGCGGTATTTTTTCCAGCCATTTTCTCCTGAGAACGGCACCCGCGAGGGTGCCGCACATAGCCCAATTAGGTTATTTATGGGGTCGCGGGACCAAACTTTAGCCCCAGCCAACCACCAAATTGGCACCCCGACCGAGGGTTTCGGACGGGTATTTGGAGTCAACGTCGGCGAATACCCCGCTTTAACTTAACAAACAGGGCATCACCCAATCTTCTCGGTGCGACAATTTACCGTCGCGAGACGATAATTGATTGTTCGTATGTGGTGTGCGAGACAGGATTTGTCCGAAAGCTCAGGTTAATGAAAAACTAACTAGGCGGCCGTCGAAATTCATTGACCCGGCCGAAATGAAGGCTTAGAATCGCGAAATCGCCGTCTTGTGACCACATTGTGGTCAGTGTCAACGTGTTCCGTCCTTGGCTTGCTTGATAGGACTCTTAATTGAGTACGCGCACGCGCGAGTTTGATAAGTCGCTTACCAATGCGCCGACACATGTCGGCAGCCAGGCTCCTTCCCTAGTTGTGACTGGAAGTGAAGAGCAGGCGGGATCGGGAGTCGTTCCAATCGAAACTTTGCACCCGCCCGAATCGAACGAACCGTTCGACGCCGTTTCCAATTTGCGCGACAAGTTGTGCCGTCAGTTGCGGACTAAACTTCCTGCGAATGCCATTGAGCTTGCACCCGAGGTGCTTCGCCGCCAATTGATCGTCAATCTTGAATTGTTGTTCCGAGAGAACGATGTATTGCTTGACGATGCCGACCAACAGGCAGTCATCCGCAGGATCCTGGACGATGTCTACGACTATGGTCCTCTGACCGCGTTGATGCGCGATTCCGAGGTGTGCGACATTCTTGTTAACGGGCCCTTCCAGGTATTTGTCGAAAAGAAAGGGAGGCTCGAAGCTTCTGACGTGACATTTAATAACGCGCCGCAACTGGTGGAGTTGATGCAACGCATGGTCGCAGACGCTGGGCGAGAACTTGACGCGTCCCATCCGATGGTTGACGCCCGACTCCCCGATGGCAGTCGCATGAACGCGATCCTCAATCCGCCAGCGATCAACGGTCCTTTGCTGTCGATTCGCCGCTTCGGTGGCCGGCCGTTGACGGTCGACGATTTGATCAAGAACGAAACGCTCACGCCGGAGATGCTTGAGTTTCTGGCAGCCGCGGTCCGCGGCCGATTGAATATTGTGATTTCTGGCGGCGCCGGTAGCGGCAAGACGACGCTCTTGAACGCACTCTCGCGATTCATTCGACCCAGCGAACGAATTGCCACGATCGAAGACACCGCCGAACTCGACCTTCAGCAGCCGCACGTCGTCAAAATGGAAGCCTGCGCTGACGGTAACGGGCTCGGCCCAATCACGATGCGCGAACTGGTGAAGAACACGTTGCGCGTGCGTCCGGACCGCATCATCATCGGCGAATGTCGCGGCGCCGAAGCACTCGAAATGCTCCAAGCTATGAACACCGGCCACGAGGGCAGTATGACTACCATTCACGCCAATTCACCGCGCGAGGTGTTTTCACGCGTGGAGTTGATGGTGAGCATCGACGGCGCAAGCATCCCGCTTTGGGCACTCCGCAAACAGATGGCTTCATCGATCGATCTCGTGGTTCAAGTTGCTCGCCAACTCGGCGGCCGGCGCAAGGTCGTTGGTATTTCCGAGGTGACCGGCATGGAGGGGGATATCATCTCCATGCATGATATCTTCCAGTACGAAGCGATCGGCGTGGAGAACGGAATTACGATAGGACATTTCCTGGCGACCGGCATTCGACCGACCTGTGTGGACCGACTGATGACCTCGGACGCCGGGCTTGCTGCGGCACCTAATTTCTTCAAGCGCCGACAACTGTTGCGGGCGGAGGCTTAGGAAGGTAATGCGGTGACAAAACTAATCGAAGATCCGTCGGTGGGTGTCGTGCAGCAGACAATCCAGAATCAGCTCCCAGAATTGGGGGGTGAGTTGGAGGTGGCGATCAATGCGCTGAAACGAGTGCAGATCATCACCGGGGTACTGCTCGAGGACAGCTCGCCCGAAATCATCGGGCCTGATATGCGGACTTCGGCCTTCTCCGCAACCGTCGACCTCACTAATGCTGCGGACGCAGACAAGCTTCCGGGCGCAAACAAGCTCAACGGCTCAGCGCTCGCCAAGCCTTCGAGCTCGCACAAATCGCGGATCATGTCATCGGGACAGACGTTTGGCCGCTATCAAATCTCCCGTCAGCTTGGCCAGGGGGCGATGGGCGCCGTGTACCTAGCCTACGACCCACAACTCCAACGGTATGTCGCCCTCAAGACTCCATTCCTCGCCGACAAACCTGCCGTGGTGCAGCGTTTCTATCGGGAAGCCCGCAGCGCAGCCCAAATTCGCAGTCCCTACGTTTGTCCGATCTACGAAGTCAATTGTGTCGCTGGCAAGCTTTACCTGACGATGGCGTTCATCGAAGGGCGACCGCTCGCCAAGTGGATCCGCGACGACGATCCTCATTCGCTGGACGAAGTGATTGAGATGTTTCACAAGATCGCCTCGGGAATGCAAAAAGCCCACGCGCAGTCCGTCATTCATCGCGACTTGAAACCGGACAACATTATGGTCGACTCCGACGGCACGCCGATCATCATGGATTTCGGACTGGCCCGCCGCGTCGATGACGAGGATAACATGACCGTTGCCGGGAACATCCTTGGCACGCCGGCCTACATGTCGCCCGAACAGGTGCGCGGAAATCAGGATGAGATTGGCCCGCAGTCGGATGTCTACAGCTTGGGTGTCGTCCTGTACCAAATGCTGACCGGCGTCGTCCCGTTCCGCGGACCGATCGTGACCATCCTGGATAAGGTAATGAACGAGCAACCCGCCCCACCTTCATCCGTCCAGCTCAGCCTGCCGACCGATTCTGCGATCGAGCAGATTTGCCTGAAGATGTTGGCCAAGAACAAGAGCGAGCGCTATCCTGGAATGAGCGACGTCCTGGCGGACGTGGTTCCCTTGTTGAGGCAAACTGCAAACACAGTCAGGCCGCCCAAAGCCTCGCGCCTCAGCAAAATCTGGAAGTTCTTCGGGCGAGCCCTCACTACCGACCTGACGCACCCCGACCCGGTGACTTGATTGCTGCGTTTGATTGGTCCCTCGACCTTCGCAAGGCCTCAGGGACGTGCCACTCACGATTATCAATGCGTCGGCGGCATCTTGAGAGCACCTACCGCGGACGGTTGTCCTTGAAGCGAATCTTTTCGATCAGCGTGACGATTCGGCCACCCCCCAAGGGCTCGCCGGAGACGGCCTCGACCGCCCGAATCGTGAAATCGTAGGCCAAGTCGCGATCGATGTCGAACTCGACCTCGTAGCTGCTCGCGGTGGCCGGGTCGTTTGATTGAAGCACCAATGATTTGACGTAGTCGCGCAGCCGTTGAAATCGAAACTCATCGGTGAACGATTTGTGATCGCTGCCGAAATCGACATCGATCGGGCCGACGTTCCCGTCGGCGGTCCGCGTCAATCGAACGACAATGGTCTTGTCCAGCGCCTCCATGATTTGCTGAGCGCTGTTGGTTGCCATCGGCATGTTGACGCTGAAATCGCCTTCCATCGAAGTGACCTTAAACGTCATGACGAAATACGCCAAAAGCTGAAAGACGATATCGATCATCGACGTCATGTCGAGCTTGATATCATTTCCCGATTTGTTGGTTCCGCGAATACGCATCGTTAGAGTACAGGGAAATCGAATGAGTTGAATAAGGAAGAAGAGAACAGGCGTAAGAGCATCTGATGACTCATGCGAAAACCCCTCACCCTAACCCTCTCCCCGAAACGGGGCGAGGGAACCGGAGGTTGTCGCAACGTAAGGTGTCTCTATCAATGCTGCTAGGATAGATGCGCGGGCTCAAGAATCCTTCCATTTCATTCGATCCTTTCTTTGGCACGCAGTTTGAATTTCTGCAATTGGACCTCTTGGCATTTGGCGATCAAATCCTGAACGAGTCCGGTTTGAGTTTCTTTATGCGCCCGAATCACGACGTCGATCTTGTCG
Source organism: Pirellulaceae bacterium (assembly GCA_041745295.1). GTDB lineage: Bacteria > Planctomycetota > Planctomycetia > Pirellulales > Pirellulaceae > JANMEB01. Next base: position 30,886 of record JBGTJE010000071.1, read on the forward strand.
ATCGGGATATCTTGGGCGGCGGCGTTGCTGATTTCTCGCTTCAAAAACGGGGCCAGCAACTCGATATTGCTGACGCTGTCATCGAACTGGCTCATGTTCACGCTGGCGTTCTGATTGAGCGTGAGGACGATGTCAAAAACGGGCGGGCCGTCGGGTGGCTTGACTAGTTCGCTTTCGGGAAGTTGAATCGCGCGATGCTGATCGGTTGAAAAATTCATGATCAGCATAAAAAACGCGATCAAATTGAACGACATGTCGATCATCGGCGTCCAATCCACTTCGGCAAAGTTGCTCGAATAGTCTTTTTTGAATCGCATCGTTTCTGGTAGCCGAACTCGCCAGAGTTTGTGGATTGATATTCATTCCGGAAGTCGACGCGACTTCCGCTACGCGTCGTGGGACCAACCTAGGGTTTTTTGCCGACGTTTTCAAATCGGCTCATCAGGTTCTCGCTGGTGATGCCGACTTCGAGAACCAGCCGTTGGACGCGGTTGCGGAGAATGTTGTAGATCGAAACCGCGGGAATCGCGATCGCCAAGCCAATCAGTGTGGTGAGCAGCGCGGTGGAAACGCCTTCGGCCAAGAGGGCCGGCTTGGGGGTTCCGCCGGACGTGGCGATCACCCAGAAGGATCGAATCATGCCGTCGACTGTGCCGAACAAGCCGACCATCGGACTGATCGAGCCGATCAACGCGATGTAGCTGAGTCGATGATCGAGTTTCATATTCTCTTCTTCGCCGACTTCTTGCATCGCCTCGATCGCGTGTTCGTATCCCGCTTGCAGTTTACCTAATCCCGCCGAGAGCACGTTGCCGAGGAACGACTCGTCAGCTTTGGCCAATTCATACGCTTCTTGGTATTTTTTTTCATCCAAGCGGGCTTCGAAACCTTCAATCAACTCGGGCGGGCAAATCTGCTGTTGCCGCGCCGAGAGGATGTTCATGATGACCAGCGCGACAAAAACAAAGGAAATCACCAAGAACACAATGGTGTACAGCCAGCCGAGTGCTTTGAACAACCAGGCCAGCATCGTAATTTTCTGCGCTGGAACGTCTTCGCCTTGGTTGGGGGCGACTTGTGCGGGTCCGTTGTTGGGTGCGACCGCGCCCGCATCTTGCGCAGCGGCGATTTGCGAACTAGGTCCGCACCACAGGCCACACAAGAGCAGGCTGATCAACAGCCAACCGGGCCGCTGGAGTCGGCGAAGGGGAATGACGGAAGTGGACGGACAACGACTCGTTATTTCGGCCATGAGAATCTCGACAAGGTAGCGAAAGTTAAATCAATGGATGATTCGTGTCGGCGGGGCACCAAAAGCTTATCCCAAAAGCCAGCGTCGTTCCTTCGCCCTCCGCTTCGGGAGAAAGCATCGGGTGAAGGGGCACATTGATTTTGGCCAAGGCTTGCCGTCACTGGAGGGATTTTAGTCGCCGCAATGACGAACCGCAAACTACCAGGCAAGCTTATTTTTTGGACGCCCAGTACGAATTGCGATACTGTTGACCCAAGGTTTGTTTGGCTCGATTCGCGCGATCCGTCTCATTGAGCTGGGTCCACAGCCCGACCAGGTAATACAGTGCTTCGGCGTGGAGATCGGCTTCGTTGGCGTACAGCTGATCGGTATGGAGGAATGCCAGGAGTGCATTTTTGGTGTCGCCGGCCCGCAAATGTACCATGCCGAGGGCGTTGTAAACGTTGGCAAACACACGAGTTCGTTCGTCGCTTTCGCGTTTGATAATCTCCTCCAAAATGGCAACGGCTTGGGGGCCTTGATTCTGTTCGCCCAGCACTCGAGCCGAGAGGCTCGTGGCGATCAGCTTGATGTCTTGCGATTGGTTGTCGTTGGCTTCGAGAGCGGCGATTGCCGTGAGTTGAGTTTGTGCGTCCTCCCATTTGGATTGTTCGAGAGCGGTTCGCGCCAAACCCAAATGGCCGGCGAGGATCAGCGGAGGAACGGTCGAAGCGATCAACGGTTGAAACGCTTTGTCGGCCGCCGCGAACTCACCGGAGTGGAAGGCGAGCAAACCAAACAGTTCGGACATTTCGTAAAAATGAAACGACGTGGGATGGGATTCCAAGAATTGATTGACAGTCGTGGCAGCGTCGCGGAGCGGCAAGGTGCCGTCGCGAAGCGATTTTCTGACTTCGCAGAGAGCGTTGAGATAAGCAAATTCGGCTTTTTGGAAGTCATTGAGCGAGGCCGGATTGACTTTTTGCAATTCCGTCAACGCATCATCGAATTGGCCGCCTTGCAATCGATTGCGTGCCTTGGTGAATTCCGCGGGCTCCCCGGAAAATTTCACGGATTTGATTTCGGCAATCGCGATTTGTTGTGGCTGGCCGTTGATTTCATACTGAATTCCCAGCGGCGTAGTCCCTTTGATTACGCAGCGGATAACGCGGCCTTGAACGGGTTCGATGGTATCGTTGCTCTGACAGCGCGCAGTTACTGGAATGGAAAGGAGAAATGCCATTCCGGCCATGGTCCGTAACAGATGCATGATCGTCTCCGAGTATTGTTGAATCCTGGGCGTCACTCCAATCCCGTGGCGGGCTGTCCCAAGCTTTTTTGGATCCGTATTGCCAGTTCGCTGAATTTGGTTTTCCATGCGGGCCCTCCCATTTCGGGGAACTGCCGCCATTGGTCCTTGATTTCTGAAAGCGCGGCGTTCTTGGCATCCTCTCGCGTGAGCAGTTCGCCGTAGCGGAGACGGCAATAGGACATGTTATAGATGGCTTCAAAGTACGTGTCGGTAAACTCCTCTTTCCCACGGGTGGCCAGGGCAATTTGCCGCCAGCCCCAAATGACATTGGTTGCCCGCGACGCGTCGGGCAGCGTTTCCTTTTTCGAACCGGCAACAGCCTCGGCGAAAGAGCTGGCATCCGCTGTTTTTTCCGCCTGCAATTGGAGTGTTTTGGCGGCGTCGATTTGATTATGGACCAGCCCGGGCTTGACCCTGAGCAGCTCGACGAACAGTTGCAGCGCAGCTTCGAATTGGCCTTGGCCGCGGAGCGCGATCGCCTTTTGTCGCTTCAACTCACTGAGCAGTCCGTCGGCATTCGCGTCCGCTCCGAATCCTGCGTTGGCGGCCGCGTCGAGCGATTCAACCGCCTGCGTCCGGTAATCCGTGGCGATTTTTTCCAAATCACTTGCTGCGAGTTTATCGGCCACCGAGTTGAGTGTGGTGCCGACCCACATCAATGTTTTGGCATCGCTGGTCTGTTCCTTGAGTGATTGCATAAACGTCGCCAGGCTTTGGGCAAACGCAGCCTTTTCGTCGGGCTGCGCCAATCGATCGAGCTGATTAAGAAGTTCACGGGCCAATTGATAATAGATCGCCACGAGCGTGTCCTTTTGCTCGGCGTCGGCCACCGTCGTCGTTTCGCGAAGTGCCACGACAATGCTATGGGCTTTTTCCAACAAAGCATTGGTCTGTTGGCCTTGACGCATTCCCGAAACGTAGGCTTGCAGCGCTGTGCGATAGGTCTCGCGTACAAATTTTGGATCGGAGGCCGGCGAAAGTTTTTGTTTGATCACATCGAGCGGCGCCACATGGCTGCTTTCCAACTGGGCAATCGCTTTGTCGATTTCACCGCGCTCGAGATAGAGCTGCGCCAAGTTTAAGGCCCCCAGGGCCGAGTCCAAGGTCAGCGTCTCCGGCTTCAGGTTGGCGACTCCTGACGTCAGCAGCTGCTCGGCTTGCGCGAGCAGCGTTTGATTCGCGACTGGATCCGCGTCCGGTTTTTGCGACTGGCCGAGGTATTGGTTCCAAGCCATGCGACCCATGTGAGTTTCCAGCTTAGCCCGAGAGACCGAGCCTGGTTCCAATGTATTGAGCAATCCCAACGCGCGTTCCAAATTCGAATCCTGCAGGGCAAGCGTGATGAGAGTATTGGCGGCCTCATCGGTCCCCGGTTCGTCGGGCCACTGCTGGATAATGCGATCGCAGATCGACTCCAATTTCGCGCGTTCGAACGCCCGATCGTTTTCTGGCGCTTGGAAGTGTAACTGCAAGAACGCGCGCATCGCCACGCCGGCCGCTTCGCGCGAGCCGGCGACGGTAGGGTAACGGTCGAGCAAGTATTCGCCGATCACAGCAGCTTCGTAATAGTTTTCCAGAAAGAATTGGGCAACGGCCTGGCGCATGCGCACGCCGTTGATTTCTTCCCGGCTCAGTTCGCTGGTGGCGAAGCGGATGGCCAGATTCAACAAATCGAGGGCTTTTTGGGCGGCGCTGGCCAGCGCCGCGCGTTTTTGTTGGAGTTCAGCTTCCCGCGCCGCGCGGTCCGAACCGCTCGATTCTAGTTGCGCGGTGAGGTCCAGAATCTCCTGTCGCAAGGAACTGGTCGTTTCGAGCACGGTAATGGCTTGTGATTTGGCTTCGGCAAAGTTCGTCGGCTCGGCGACGGGCGTTTCGGTCTCGTTTGTATTGAGATTCCATTTCGCGATAACTTGGCGGGCCGTGTCGCGCAATGGATTCGACCCCCGGGCAACGTTGCCCGCGAACTTGGCGGCATTCCCTCGCAATTCGTTGATTTGTTTCGAATAGGCATCTTTGCTTGGGCTCTGGCTCAGCTCGTCAGCGTATATTCGACACGCTTTGGCATAGCCCAATTGCACTGCCGCGATCTTTGGATCGCGCACATCGCGGGGCGCGAGGATGTCGGTTAGGTCCCCAATTCTCCCACAGATCTCCGCGTAGCGCGGGGGGCGGCTTTTTTCCCAGCATTCGATCGCCAGCGCGGCGGCGTCCAATTTGAACGACCGAGGCACGTTATCCGCGAGAACTTCGACTAGCGGATTCAGCGCGGCATCGTATTGTCCGAGTTTCGTCAAACAGCGGCCGGCGGCGATTCGCGCGTACGACCCACGCGAATACCGCGCGTACTTAGTGGCGATATCCGAGAATTCCACGGCTGCCTCGCTGAGCAATTTCTTTCGGTCGGGTTCACCTTCGCCCAAGGTCTCGGCGATTTGCTCTTTGATCGCGGGGGCCATGAAACGCGTTTCCACATACTCCTGGCGGAGCGAATCGCGCCGCTCGATCGAGTTGGGATCGGAGGTGTCTACCTTGTAGTTTTCTACGACCGCCTTTTGGGCGAGCAAGCTTTTTTCGAATACCTTCAGGGCCTGGTCAAAATAGTCGCGGGCTTGGGTTTGCAATGCGTTCTTTTCGGCGACTGTCAATTTGTCGGACTGAGCTTGGATATTTGCTAAATTTCCGCGGCCGAACAGCGTTCGCGCGCGGACCCGATCGCTTTCCGCTAAGAGTTTAGGGTCGGGTTTGCCTTCGGCAAACTCGCGCAAGTACTGGTCGGCGCGATCCAAGTACTGTTCGACTTGGGTGATATTCCGCGTCGCTGTGGCGGCGAGCAAAAGAGTCTCCGCCTTTTCAAACTTAATGCGGACCTTGAATTCGGGCGGCGCGAGTGAGCTCTGCTCCATCGCGTCCAAATAGTCGATTGCCACGTCGAAGTAATCATTTTCGCGCAGCTTGGTGAGGAGCTTTTGTGCCGGCTCATCGCCAAGGATTTCGGCGATCGGCCAGCCAGCCAAAACCCCCAGCCCCATTATCGCGATCAGCCGTCTCATCCGAGCGATCCTTTTTGCCTGCTCCACGCCGCAGCGTGAACGCGGAACTCCAACAATTGCGGCCAACTCTAATTCTTAGCTAGGGCAATCCATTAGAATAAACTCAGGGAAGGAGATTCGTACCCTAAGGATATCGTCTGCCGCCGAAGTTAGGATACGAGATCCCCGAGGCATTGTCCAACCTGACTCATGCGATCGAAAAAAACAGACCTCCGTAAGCCATCGACGCTGCAGTTCAATCGCGGCCTTCCAGCGACGTCCCCGATTCGCTGGAAACTGTTGCTGCTGGTTGGGCTTTTGGTCTTTATCCTGGTGATGATGCGCTACGCGAGCGACCCCAAAAACTGGGCGTGGATGGGATTCGACCAACGACCCAATGCAGCGCCGAATACAGCGGAGCCCCAAAGCCCGCGATCGGCGCAGGCCGTGCTTCGGCTGGTTCCCGATCGCGATAGCCCGTCGAATGAAGATGAAGACATCGCGGCTCGCGACGCCTCGCCGAAATTGGATGAGCTCAAGCCTGCGCTCGGTGAGCTGCGGCAGGATTTCTGGACCCGCCTAGTTCGTCGCTTCGATTCCCCCTCACGGTTGATGCTCTTTGCGTTGGTTCGGGAATCGCCATCCACGTCGGAGAAAGTTCCGCTCAAGTCTCGCGAAAACATTGTCGAGCGAATCCAGCAGTTTAGGGATCAGTACGCCACCGAGCTATTGAACCAATCGGGCGCGCTCGAGAATTCCGATCCGTCGCGCAAGCAGCTTTGGTACGATTTGTTGTTTGAATGGCAAAAGGAATGGAACCAGCATGTCGCACCGACGTTGAGCCATTGGGCCGGCCAATCCTCAGACGGTAACGCCTCACCTGACGATTTGGCGTACCTTCGCGAAGTCCTGGCGCAGGTTGCGGCTGGATTGGTGCAGGATGACGCACCGCTCGGTCGACCGATCGAAGTCCCCTATTGGAATCTGTTGGTTGACGAAGTCCGATCGAACCGCGGCGATCGGATTCCCGCATCCAAGGTCGCCTGGCTCGAACTGTACACTCAGCCCAAGTCCTACCGCGGAAAGCCCGTGGAAATTGAAGGGCGAATTCGCGGCGCGCGCTTGCAACAGTCGTCAAACCCAAACGGCATTGTTCCGCAATATTACGAACTTTGGGTCCAGGCCGATGAGAAATCGACGATTCCTTTCTGCGTTTATGCACTCACTATGCCGGCGGAGTTTCCCCAGCTCACCGAGCGACTGACGACGATGGACGTCCCGACCAAAATAGTTGGCTATTTTTTCAAAAACCGAAGCTATTTGACCGAATCCCAACAGACACAATTTTGTCCCGTCCTGTTAGCCCTGGATCCCCAGGTTACGATGCCAACCGCGGGCGCACCGGCGACCCGGCCTCCCTCTCCCTTCACGTTCGGCGGAATCTTTGCGGGAATCGCGTTGTTGGCGGCTTGGGTTACGTTTCGTGTCTACCGGGCTACGTTGTTTCGCCGTCGGGTCGCGTCGCCTCTCGTCCCCGCGACCCTTCGTCAACTTCAAAGCGATTCGCAGGTCCAATCGGTGAGCGACCGCTTGGCCCGTTGGGAAGGCTCCACCAACACGGGGTCGGAATCGGACCCAAAAATTCAACCTTCTGACTGAGCCCAGATTATCTTTTGTGGCGCACACGATGCTCACGGAAACTTCGATACGAAATGGAAAACGGAGGGGGAACCAGAGTAGCCGATCGATTCACGCGCTTCGGGTTACGCGTTGGCAGTGCAGATGGTTGGCAAGTGTAGTTTGGATTCTGACTTTAGGGGTCGGTTTGGCGTCCGCGCAAATGGATACGGAACCGACGGCGCGCGAACTTCTCATCGACGTTTCCGCAACTGATTTCGATTCGTTTGCTTCCGACGGCAGACTCGACTTGCACCACCCAGCCGTGTTGCGGGTGATGCGGCGACTCACGCGAATCGACTATGAACTACTCGAACGACTGGCCGAGCCGTCGTGGGAGGCCGCCGAGGGACAATTGTTAACGGGTCGATTGTTTTCTCTGACGGGTGACGTCCATGAACTTCGGGTCGTCGATGTTCCCCCGGCCGCCGATCGCCCCGAGAGTGGATTGAGCGTTTACTTAGTCCAAGTCGTCCAGCCATCGGGGGCAAAGGCATGGGTGGCTTCGTGTGAAATTCCTTCGGCCTGGCGGGGAAGTTCACCAGAGTCGAATCCGAGTTGTTCATGCGCGGCTTACTTCCTGAAATGGATCAACGAAGCCGGGGAAAAAATTCCGTTGCTGGCGACACGGCGGCTGGCATGGCATCCGCAAACCGTCGCGGACGGTGTTTCCGTTGGACTCGCGAGATTGGGCCAAGCCGGCGTCGACGTGGGCTTGCTCGATTGGGTGCGGCCGCGGGCCGGTCAGAAACTAGACCGCGGTGAAGTAATGTGTCTTGTTCAGATGATTGCCAAAGCCCAACGAGCCCTCGCGGATGCGCACGGCCTGCCCACGTTGGACGTGGTCAAACTGTTGCAAGAGCCCCGTGGCCAAGAAGGCGCGAGCGCCAAGTTGGTCGGAACGGTCGAACGCATCACACCGATCGACATGAGCGGCAATTCGTATGCGCGCTGGCTGGGGCTGAAGCGCTACTTTCAGCTGGACATGTTTGTTTCCATCGGCGATCGCCGAATCAATGTCCCCGACAAATCCAAATCCAACGCGCTGACGTTTGAATACGACTATCCCGCGACGCTGGTTGTCGCTGAATTGCCCCCCGAGTTGCAACGCGGCGACCCCGCGGGAACGCTCGTTGAAGTGCCCGTGGTCTTTTTTCGCTTGTGGAGTTTTCCGTCGATTATGACGCGCCGAGTCGATTCGGATCGACGCCAAGTGGCTCCTCTGTTTGTCGGCGCTGGAATTCGCATCATCACTCCGGACAGCGCCTCATTTTCTAACAGCGTCACATGGATGGTTGTCGGCGGGGTTGCGTTGTTCGCCCTGCTGGCGTTGTGGCTTTGGTCCACGGGCCGACGCGACCGGCAGCGTCGGGTGCGTCCTTTACCCGACTTCATTGACTTCAAGGACTAGCCCACTAGTCGAACTCGGGAAAACTGAGGAAATTGTTGGTCGTAAAATACATTTGGAGTCGGGAGTTACTTCATGAAACGGGCAAAGATTTCGGTTATCGGTGCGGGGAATGTCGGCGCGACCACCGCGCACTGGTGCGCTTCGATGGAACTCGGAGATATCGTGTTGTTGGATATCCCTCAAGTCGGCGACATGCCCAAGGGCAAAGCGCTGGACTTGATGCAGTCTTCGCCGATCATGGGTTTTGACGCGACTATCCTGGGAACCTCGGACTATGCCGACACGGCCGACAGCGATGTCGTCGTGATCACCGCCGGGATTGCACGAAAGCCTGGAATGAGCCGCGACGACCTGCTCAGCACAAACGCCAAGATCGTCACGGCAGTCGCGGAACAAATCAAAACCAGCAGTCCCGACGCGGTCGTGATTGTGGTCAGCAATCCGCTCGATGCGATGGTTCAGCAAGTCCAGCGAGTGTGCGGTTTTCCCCACCGTCGCGTCATTGGCCAAGCCGGCGTGCTCGACACGGCGCGGTATCGCACGTTCATCGCCCTGGAAATCGGCTGCAGCGTGGAAGACGTTTCGGCCTTGTTGATGGGCGGACACGGCGACACGATGGTTCCGATGCCAACCTGCACCGCGGTCGGTGGCATTCCGATTTCGCGCTTGATGGATTCCGCCAAGCTCAACCAGATCGTCGATCGGGCGCGCAACGGAGGCGCGGAAATCGTGGGACTCCTCAAGACGGGCAGCGCGTACTATGCGCCCGCGGCCGCCTCGGCGCAAATGGTCGAGGCGATCGTGAAAGACAAGCGGCGATTGATCCCCTGCGCGGCCTATTGCGACCGCGAGTACGGAGTCGGAGGATACTATGTCGGCGTGCCCGTCGTGCTGGGAACCGGCGGCGTCCAGCGAATCGTGGAGCTCAAGCTGAACGATCAAGAGCGAGCGGACTTTGAAAAAAGCGTCAGTGCGGTGAAAGAGCTGGTCGGCCAGATGGACAAGCTGATGGTGGCCGTATAGTTCCTGCTAGCTACAAGATCTTGGCGGATTCTCGTCGGCTTGGGTTGCGATTGACGGCAGCGGGTGACTGTTTTAAAACCATTTCCCACACCAGCGACACCCCAGGATTGAGCACGCATGAATCGAATCAATCTCGGACCTTTGGCGACGATGTCCCCAACGTCGCGTGCTGAAATCGATTTCGAGTCGCGGACGATCAGGCCTAAGACTTCGCAGTGTGAACATTCGGTTTTTATTCCGCTGCATTACGAAAAAAACTATGCCTATCCGCTGATCGTCTGGCTCCACGATCATGGATCGGACGAAACGCGACTTCCCCAGATCATGTCGGCACTCAGTTTGCGCAACTATGTCGCCGCCGGACCGCGCGGATCGGACACGTGTCCGGGAAAAGGGTTTGGTTGGCTGCAACAGGCGGGTTCAATCGAACTGGCGGACGATGCGATCGGCACCGCGATCGACGACGCGTGCCGGCAGTTCAACATCGCCACACACCGCGTCTTTGTTGCGGGCGAGGGATCGGGGGGCACCATGGCGTTTCGCATCGCCTTTCAGCGGCCCGAGTGGTTTGCCGGGGTCGTCTCGATTAATGGCCCGCTGCCCACAGGTTCGGCGCCGCTTGCGCGATTGAATTCCTGCCGGCAGATGCCCATTTTTTGGACGCAGTGTAGGCGCGATCGCCAGTTCAATGAGGCGACATTAGCCGCGCAGTTGCGGCTGCTTCATATCGGTGGATTCAATGTGACGCTGCGCCAATACCCCGCCGACCATGACTGTCGGCAAATCTTGCCGGACGCCAACCGGTGGCTGATGGACCTTATCACGCGAGCTGCGCCGGTTTCTTCCTGAGGTCCTTCCGATCGGCGAATTCCTAATTGTTTCTTAGTCGCGGAGCAACGGCAGGTGCCTTTTCTTCTCGTACTCGTACTCAGCAACGCGGTACTCGTACTCGATTGAATCCTCGGTGACTTTATCCGTGGATTGGCTCAAACAAGTCACGGACCGATTCATTTGAAATTTGGCTTGGTTCTCGCAACTGGTCAAGTCGAGCACGAGCACGAGTACGAATACGAAGGGGGAAGCTGAATTAGAACCATGCGCTGAATCCAAGCCCCTGAGCCGGCATTCTGGATTTTTGCAAAGTCCACGGCTCATGCTGGGTCCGGTGCGGACCGTTGACTATTCTTGGTCTAGCGATAAACTGGCGCCGCGTTGAATTGAACCAATGGCAAGTGGACAATACCCTGTGGCTGCGACTGTATGCATTGAATGTCACGCGCAACTTCCGCTGCGCGATGGATTGATCGTGGGTGAAATCGTCCAATGCCCCGAATGTGGCGTGGAACTGGAAGTTGTTGAGGTCGAACCGATCCGCCTGCAGTTGGCACCCGAAGTCGAAGAGGACTGGGGCGAGTAGGAACGATCGAGCCATGAACATCGGCCTGCTTCACTCGCGCATTCGCGCCGAAGAAAAAATGCTCCTCGAGGAGTTCAAGCGGCGCGAGATTCGGTGCGAGGAAATTGACGTCCGCAAGATTGCCTTTCTTTCAGGCCACGTCACTTGGTCACGCTTCGATTTGGTTGTCGATCGCTGCATCAGTGAGGCTCAAGCCGAGGCGACGCTTGCGATTCTCGAATCGATGGACATCCCTTGCGTCAACCGGTTGTCGGTCCGACAAGTCTGCGGGAATAAACTGACGACGTCTCTGGCATTGGAACGAGCGGGCGTTCCCAGCATTCCATTTCGCATTGCATTGTCCGCCGAATCGGCCCTGCAAGCGATCGCGGGGGTCGGCTATCCAGCGGTGCTCAAGCCCATCGTCGGGTCGTGGGGACGATTCCTGGCCAGAGTCAACGACGCCGATGCCGCCGAGGCCGTGTTGGAACATAAGTCGCACTTGGGATCTCCGATGCATCAGGTTTTTTATATCCAGCCATTCATCGAAAAAGGTGGCTCCGACATTCGCTCGTTTGTGATCGGCGACGAGACCGTTGCCGCGATTCGACGCCGCTCGAATCATTGGATCACGAACACGGCCCGAGGCGCGAGCGCGGAAAACTGTGTCGTCACCTCGGAATTGGATCGGATTTCGCGCGACGCCGCATTGGCTGTCGGGGGTGGTGCCGTCGCGATTGACGTGGTCGAAACGCCCGACGGACGTTTGTTGATCAATGAGGTCAACGCGACGATGGAATTTCGCAATAGCATCGACACCACCGGCGTCAACATCCCGGCTCGATTGGTCGATTTCTTCGTCGGACTTGGGGCCGCGGCATGAAGCTTCGGGTAAGTATCGTCGGGGCCTCGGGGTACGTCGGCGGGGAAATTCTGCGATTGCTGTTGGGCCATTCCGGCGTCGAAGTGGCCCAAGTGACTTCGCGCAAACTGGCGGGACGATTTGTGCACACCGCTCATCCCAACCTTCGTTCGATTTGCCAGTTGCAATTCAGTCCGCTGGAAGAATTGCAGGATTGCGACCTGCTGTTCCTGGCGCTGCCCCATGGCGAAGCGGCGCGGCAGATCGATCGGTTTGTGCGGCGAGCGCCGAAATTGATCGACCTCTCTGCCGATTTTCGTTTGCGCGATCCGGCGGCGTATAAAAAATGGTACGGCGAACCGCACCCGGCCCCCGAATGGCTTGCGCGGTTCACCTATGGATTGCCCGAATTGCATCGAAGCGAAATTCAGAGTGCCACCTGCGTGAGTGGTGTCGGGTGCAATGCGACGGCGGTCAACTTGGCGCTCTGGCCGCTCGCCAAAGCAGGGATGATTGAATCCGTGGTCGCCGATGTCAAAGTCGGATCGTCGGAAGGCGGTGCCCAATTCAGCTTGGCGACCCACCACGCCGAGCGAAGCGGCAGCTTTCGAACGTATGCCGCGACTGGCCATCGGCATCAAGCCGAGATCAGGCAAGAACTGGGCGAGATTCGCTTGAGTATGACCGTGACCGCGGTCGAAATGGTCCGCGGCGCTTTGGCGACGCTGCATGTTTTTCTCCGCGAGCCGGTCGAGGAACCAATCCTCTGGCAGACGTATCGCCAAGCGTACGGTAGGGAACCATTTCTTCGCTTGGTCAAGGACAAATCGGGCATTCATCGACTGCCCGATCCGAAGTTGCTCGCCGGGGCAAATTTTTGTGACATCGGTTTTCAGCGCGACCCCGACTCGAACCGGCTGGTCGTGATCAGCGCCCTCGATAACTTGATGAAGGGTGCTGCGGGGACTGCGGTACAATGCCTCAACCTGATGTCGGGCTTTCCCGAGAAACAAGGGCTCGAGTTCGCCGGATTGCATCCGGCGTGATTTTTTTGTTCCCTCTCCCCGAATGACTTCGCAAACGATCGGACCAAATTAGGTCATGCTCGTGCGAAGTCATTTGGGGAGAGGGTCAGGGTGAGGGGCTGCGTTTGCAACATACTTCCCCCTCATCCTAACCTTCTCCCCCAAATTCAACTCAAGTCAGTTCTTTCGCTTATTTATCCTTTCGGTTCGTTGATTTCGGGGGAGAAGGAACAAGAAAAGCGCAACACCGAAACATACGGTTTGGATTACGATAACTTTTTTCGCCACCTGTTTAGGAATTTTAGGAATGGGCAAATCATGATCGTCGTCAAGCTCGGTGGTGGTCACGGAATCAATTACGATGCGTTTTGCGACGATGTCGCCAAAGTTCGGTCTCAAGGAGGAACGCTGGTCGTGGTGCACGGCGGATCGGCGCGACTCAATGAAATCGCGACCGCCCTTAATCGCCCTCCGCGGTTTATTACCTCGCCGCAAGGAATCACCTCGCGCTGGACCGATCAAGAGGCCATGGAATGCTTTTTGATGACCTACTGCGGATTGGTTAACAAGACATTGGTCGAGCTTTTGCAACAGCGGCGCGTAAATGCCGTGGGGCTTTCCGGAATGGACGGTGGCATTTGGACGGGACCGCGCAAAGACGTGACTCAAGTGGTTGAAAATGGAGTCCGCCGCGTCCTACGCGGAAACTTGACGGGTCGCGTCGATCGCGTCAACGTGACGCTCCTACGAACTTTGATCGAGGATGGCTACTTGCCCGTACTGACGCCGCCGGCTTTGTCCGACGATCAGCGGGCGATCAATGTCGATGGCGATCGCGCTGCCGCCCGGACCGCGGTGGAAATGCAGGCCGAAAGTTTGTTGATTCTGACCAACCAACCGGGCGTGTTGCGCGACTTGAGCGATCCGCAAAGCACGCTGCCCGAGTTATTGCTCGCCGCCGATCTATCGCAGGAATACGACTTTATCCAAGGTCGGATGCGAATCAAGCTCATGGCGGCAAGTGAAGCTCTTCGCGGCGGCGTTCCCCGCGTCGTTATCGCCGATGGGCGCCAACCCAATTGCATCGAACGCGGCTTGGCCGGGTGCGGGACAACGATTCGACTGCAGAATGCGGATGGTAAGTCGCCGCAAACGCCATGACAAGCGAATTCACTAAACCTAAAAATATCGACGACGCGATCGCCATCGACTTGTTGACCAGTTTGGTTGCAATCGCCAGTCCCTCGGGACAAGAATCGCGCGCCAGCCAATACTTGGCGGAATCGATGCAACGACTTGGGTTTGAGCAGGTCGAGGTTGATACGGCGGGCAGCGCAGTGGGGATCAAGCGATCGCCGGGAATCGAGGAAGATCGTGAAATCACGATCGTGTTGCTGGGTCACATCGACACGGTGAGTGGCTGGATCGAACCGCGAATTCAAGGGGATGAGTTCTTTGGTCGCGGCAGTGTCGACGCGAAGGGACCTTTGGCGGCCATGACGATCGCGGCAGCTCGGGCTCGGTTGGCTCCCGGAGTGCGCGTCGTTGTTATTGGCGCGGTCGAAGAGGAATCGGCTTCATCGAAAGGTGCTCGGCACGCGGCGACCTGCTTTCAACCCGACCTCTGTGTGATCGGCGAACCGAGCGGTTGGGACGCCTACACCATAGGATACAAAGGTCGACTGCTGGTCGATTACACTTTTGAGCAGGACGAAGGGCATTGGGCGGGCCAGCGCGTGGCGGCCGGCGAGACGGCGATCGCCTGGTGGAACCAGTTGCACGATCTGGTCCGACAGTACAACGTCAGTCGCTCGCGAATGTTTGATCAGTTGCTATTAGCGCTGCGCGATTTTCAAACAAGCGGCGACGGATTGCACGATCGCGTCGAATTCCGAGTCGGTCTGCGCATCCCGGCGGACTTTGATCGGGCCGATTTTGAGCGTCAAGTGCAATCGTTCTCGGGTCGAGCCCAAGTCCGATTCCACGCTCACGAACTCGCTTGGCAATCGCCACGGACTTCGGTTTTGGCAACGGCTTTTGGCTCGGCCATTCGGAAACGCGGGCGAGCCTCACGGCAGAAGCTGAAGACCGGAACCTCGGACATGAACGTCGTTGGTCCGATCTGGAAATGTCCGATTGTCGCCTACGGACCCGGGGACAGCAGTTTGGATCACGCCCCGAACGAACACATCAGCCTCGCCGAATACCTGAAAGCCATCGATGTATTGCAAGACGTGATTGAGTCGATGTCGGCACGGAACTAGGGTGTGTCCCGAAAAGCTGTTGCCGAACTCGCCAACGTATCGGCCCAGTTCTTGTAGCGGAACTCGCCAGAGTTTCGGCGCGGTTGCAATCCGCGCAGACGTTGGCGGAGCCGAATGAGAACGATGCAGTGCCATCGACGATGCTAGCGACGCTCACCGATTGAATTGACATTGAATTCTGAATTCGTGTACAAGCTCGCGGCATCTTTTTCCAAACTTCCCACGCGGGATTGCTCAGTGGAGTCGCGTGATGAGATTTGACTCGCCATCGAGCGGTAGCACTTTGTCGGAACTCGTCCTGGCGGCGTGTGATGCGCTGAACGAGGAGTTCAATCGGGGTCGAGTCTGCGCGGAGTTCGATTTTCACGACAATCCGATAATCGATTTGAATCCAAGCCAAATCATCTCGGCGGTCAGGTTAATCGTGGAGCAAGCCATCGGCATGACGCCGCCCGAGCGATCGCTCCTGATTACGACGACGACAGGAACAGAGTGTTGGGAGATCGAAGTGGCCGATGGCGGTGATGGCAAAGCGACCGACGATTTGCAGGCGTCGGGACCGCTCACTGTATTTCGCTTGCACCAAGCAATTCGACCGTTCGGTGGGCATGTGGAGATTTGCCGCTGTGCCCAAGGAGGTCAAGCAATCACACTCGTCGGTCCACTGACGCGTCGGCGCGGCAACGCAGCGTAATGGATTCTTTTCTTTGGACAGGTATCGGCACGAATGTCGGGCAACTCGAAATATCCGATGTGGATGGTCTGGATCAGGCCGGGCTCGGCCAACGTCACGTTCTTCGCGGGCGGGATGCTCGCCCTCGTGTTGATCGGCGTCGGTGCCTATTGGATGCAGATTCAGTCCGAGCCGCACGTTAGCTTGCTCGCTGGCGCCAAGCTCTTAGAACATGACTTAGGGCGTATGCAATTGGCGTTTGGTGGCGCAGGCCTCAATGACTTTGAGGTTCGCGACGGCCAAGTCTTCGTTCCGCAAAGCCAACGCGATCGATTTCTCAAAGCGTTGAACGATCACGACGGGATCCCGGAAACGAGCCGGGAAATGTACGAACCGGAATCGCTTAATCCGTGGGCCACAAGCCAACAAGTCCAAGAATCCACCCTGCTGCGCAAAAAGAAAATGATTCGCCAGTTGGTCTTGCAGCTTGAATTCGTGGCCGATGCGGTCGTCGATTACGACGAGTTGGTCGACGCGGGCTGGCCTCCGACGACCCGGCGATCTGCCGCGATCGTCGTGCGTCCCCAGAGCGACCGATTGCTAGAATCGTACCAAGTCGACGCGATTCGAAACACGATTTGCGGGGCGGTCGCCGGCCTTACTCCCACTGATATCGTGATCACCGACATCGCCGCGGGTCATGCGTACGTGGGCCCCAATCCCGAGACCATCGCCAGCTCGCCCGAAGCGCTCGACTGGCTCGAGCGAGCGAAAATCGAACAGCGCATCCGCGATCAAATGACTCAATTCGGCCAAGGAATCGAAGTCCACGTAACTTTAGAAAACCACGTCGCGGCTGGCGAGCCATCCATTCCCCTCGCGACAACATCCAATCGTTCGATCGGCGCCAAAGTGCCGCTCGCCAACCAGCCGGCAACCATCAATTCCGCAAAGCACGAAGCGATCTCGAGTGTCGACCCATTGCCGGACGAAATCGCATCTCGGCATCGGCAGTCAATCCATGTGAGAATTCGAGTTCCCGAACAGTGGGTGCGCGAGTTCGCCCAGCTTCAGGCGTCGGAATCGCAAGGGGAGCAGACATTGGAACAGCAGTTCCAGTCGCTGCAAGCGCAGATCAGATCGAGCGTGCAACCATTGTTGGCAATCGATGCATTTCGGGAAAAGCAGCCACTAATCGATGTGACCATGATCCACCTGTCGCAATCCCCCATCGACTCCGCTGCACTTCCATCGGCTTGGCTCACTGGGTCGACGATTTGGCCGGCCGTTGGCTTGGTATTGGGCGCCATGTTGATTTTTGTTTTTGCGATGGCGTGGAAATTCGCGTTCCGGCGAGAGTCGCGCCACGACGATCGCCTGCCTTTGGGCACGCGACCCGAGCGCAAGTCGTTGCCGAACCGTCAGGCGGCCGATTCGATTTCGGACGAAACGAAACGCAAGCTGAAACAAATGGTCGACGATGATCCGGACCAAGCGGCCGAGATTATCAAACAGTGGATTCGTGATGCGGCTTAGGGCAATCGCTCGCAAGGCAAGGAGGTCAGGCAATGTCGGCAAAAAGGCTCAGTCTAGTCGCGATCGCCATTCTCTTGATGCATGTTCAACTCGTCGCTAAGCAAACAGAAAGCGGCGCCCTGATCCGGGCAGGGCAATCGTCAAGTGCGCAGGAAAGGCAGGGACTGGCCGTGGCGAACGGCGACACGAAAACTGCACAGAATCTGGCTGTCGTCGTTGATTTGAGCGGCATTGAATCGTCCGCAAAAACGAGCACCGATTTGGAAAAACCGGTCGAACGATTTGGATTGGTCGATTCGGATGAATCCGATTTTGGATTAGGTCCTCCGGCCAACGATCCGTTGAATTCCCCAATTGAGGATGCTTCGCCGGCTCCTGCCAACTGGATCAGTGGTGCCGGCATCGAGCGCTGGACGCGGCATCCCGTAGCGGCGGCCGCAATCAGCTTTGGGCTGGTCCTGCTCGGATATGGCTTGTTGCGGAAGATGGGGGGCCGATCGTCGACACGGCGGCCCGGACGGTTGCCGCGCCAAGTGATCGAACTGGTCGGCTTTGTGCCTTTGAGTCCCCGACAACAGCTTCAACTCGTCCGCCTGGGGAGTAAGCTCGTTTTGGTCGCCGTCTCTGCCAACGGTGCAGAGCCGTTGGCCGAAGTCACCGATCCAGTGGAAGTAGATCAAATCCTCGCAGCTTGCAACTCAGGTCAATCGGCATTGGCCAGCGCCATCGGCCGGTGGAGCGGTCGCCAGACGCCTCGCGAGTACAGCAGCGCGGGCGATCGACGCGGCGCTCGAGCCCTGTTTGAAGCCTAACGACTTGACGTCGGCGATGAGAGTTGTTGTAGGGTGGGACTCGAAGGTTCGGCCCGCCCTACAAAATTTATTGTCTGTAGTTGGAATCAACGAATTATGTTCCGATTGTGCCAATCAAATCCATGGGCTTTGGCCCTGCTGTTGACCATCCTCGGTCTGAGGCCGGATGTTGTCCATGCACAATCGATTCCAACGCTGGATGTGGCGACAAGCACGGCGAGCCAGAGCAATGTGAGCCAAACCAACGAATCGCGTCAACATGGTCTGGCAGAATCACCCTCGACCGAACAATGGAGCGATCTCCATCGAATCGTCAAATTGGAGCGAAGCCAAGTATCATCCGTCGTGAGCAATGCGCTCATGTTCGGTTTGATTGGATTGCTACCGATCGTCGCTCTGATGGCGACCAGTTACGTGCGGCTGATCATTGTCTTAGGCATTTTGCGCCAAGCTATCGGCGGAACGCATACTCCCCCGACGCAAGTGATGACAGCTCTGGCGTTGTTTCTCACAGTTCTTGTCATGATGCCCGTGTGGCAACAAGTCAAACAAGCCGCTGTGGATCCTTACTTTGCGGCCGAATCGCCGATTGCCATGGACGAAGCGTTACGGCGCGGGGCCATCCCACTCAAGCGATTCATGAGCCAGCAGATCATCGCCGCGAATAACGCCAGCGATGTCTGGCTCTTTTACAAATACTTGCCGGCCGAACAACAACTGCAGGCGCCCAAGACGTTTAACGACGTGCCGATCCAAGTCTTGCTTCCCGCATTTCTGATCAGCGAATTGAAGATGGCATTTGCGATCGGATTTCAGATTTTCCTGCCGTTCCTCATCGTCGACCTGCTGGTGACGAGTCTGACCACGTCGATGGGGATGATCATGTTGCCGCCGTCGACGATCAGCTTGCCGCTCAAACTGGCATTATTCGTGTTGGTCGATGGCTGGCACCTACTCGTAGGAATGCTGCTTCAGAGCTTTGCGGCGCTGGGTTGACCATTACCAACAAGGCAAGTTCTACGTCCGAGCACCGAGGATTTCATGGACTCACAAACCGCGGTGGATTTAGGTCGCCAAGCGCTCCTGCAATGCTTGATGATTGCCGGGCCGATCTTGTTGGTCGTGTTGGTCGTTGGACTACTGATGTCCGTGCTGCAAACGGTCACGAACGTGCACGATTATTCAGTCGCCTTTATTCCTAAGCTGATCGCGGTCGTCATCGCGTTGGCGTTGGGCTTGCCCTGGATGATGGGGAAGCTCGCCGACTACAGCCAAAACGCATTGTCACAAGTACCCACCGTCAGCCGAATCGACCGTTAGCCATGATCGCGTCGACTGTTGTACTGGATTTCGGACTCGTTTTCGTCCGCGTCGCGGCGATGGCCGCGATCCTACCCAATCCAGCGAAGTTGTTTCCGTTTCGGATGCGCTTTATTTTGGCGCTGGCGATTACGCTACTGATCGCGCCGCTGGTCCTCGCTTCGACGCATGCTTCTCACGGCCCCAGTTCGTGGATTGAAGCGGCGATCGAACAAGGATTTTGGGGCGCTTTTTTGGGCGGTGCGATGCGGCTCTGGCTTTCCTCCTGCGTTGCGGCCGGGGCATGGATTAGCCAAGTCGCCGGCTGGGGGACGACCGAAGTTGCCTTGGATGGCCAAGAACTTGCACCCGCACTGGGCCAGTTCCACGGCTGGTTGGGCGGACTGACATTCTTGGCGATCGATGGTCCGAACATGGTAATCCGGGCCATGTTGGATTCGTTTTCAACTGTTCCTATCACGGGCATTGCCTGGCAGTCCGCTCCGCTCGCCGACTTTATTGCGACCGCACTGAACCAATCTCTGTGGCTATCCCTGCGGATGGGAAGTCCGGTTTTGACCAGCATCGTCGCATCGTCGATTGCCGTCGCCGCGATTCAACGGGCGATTCCCCATGTCAATTTAGTCCGCTTTCAAATCGCCGGGAATTGGTTGGTTTTGCTCGTCGCGCTCTCGCTCACGCTCGGTCTTAATGCCGATCATTGGCGACAAGACGTGGCCGGGTTGCTGAGGGGAGTGCCCAAAGCATGGAGTTCCTTTAGCCCCATAGAGGCCGATCGTGTATCAGGTGGCACTCCCTGAGAATCCTCAAACCAACTTGCGTCATTCCGGGCTGAGTCCCGGAATCCAACTCCATGGATGGGGAAGTGCCATATCGTGCAGAACAAAAAATCGATTCCGCCTTCGCGGGAATGACATCGGAATGAATCGGAATGGTATGGAGGGTCAATAATGAGTGCACACGAGCAGCGAGATCATGCGGCAAGTTGGGCGCAGCGCCTCCGCGCTCGAGAGCGCGGCGACTTGCCGATCAGTCGAGAGTTCGGTTCGACGCTGGGATTGATTGGCGGTTTTGCACTGCTGACGTTGTTCGCCGAAGCGTGTTGGAACGGATTGGCTGTCGTGGCAGCGGACCAATGGCGATGGACCGGGGCACAAGCGTTTCTACCGTTTGAAATGCTCGGTCACGCCGCCGCTGCGATCGGGCAACCGCTGTGCCTGTTGGCCGGGGCGTTTTTTTCTCTAGCCTTTGGCGTGGGCTGGATTCAAACCGGTTGTGGCTTTTTCTGGAATCGGCTGCAGTTCGACGTCGGACGACTTGGTCCAGTGCGCAACTTGCGGCAAGCGAATTCACTCGGCCATTGGGTCAGCTCGCTTTTGGGGTTGTTGCGCTGGTTAACGCTATGGGCCGTGGTGCTTGGTTTCATTTGGTCGGCGCGAGATGCGATTTTGGCGGTCGGCGCCATGAATCAGAAACAGTGGCTTCCCGCAGCGGCAACGGTCGTGTATTCGATTGCGATCAAGTCGATTGCCGTACTGGCGCTGCTCGGATTGGCGGACTATGCGGTTCAGTGGTGGTGGTACGAGCGTCGAATTGCAATGTCGCCCGATGCGTTGCGCCGAGAATTACAGGCATCTCAAATCGATCCTTACGTTTCCCAACGACGTCACTCGTTAGGTCGAAATTTTGTCCAGAGCGGCATCATCCGCTCGGTCCGGGCCTCGGATGTGCTGTTGACCGACGAAACCGGCGCGGTCATTGGATTGGCGCTGTCGGATTGTGCCGACGATCTTCCCCAAGTTGTGTTGCGCGCCGGTGCAGCTCATGCCGAGGCGACAAAACATATTGCGGCGCGGTTCGGCATTCCCGTCCAAAACCATTCTGTGGCGTCTTCCCTTTTTGCGCGGTGCCGAGTTGAGAACAGTGTGCCGCAAGACCTGATGGGAATCGTTCGCGCGCTAGACCTGCGACGTCGTCCATTGCCGTAGGTCTCGCGAGCCGAGCGAGACTTTGTCTGGCCAATAAATTCGCCAGTCCCAATCGCGAAACTCACCGAGCGCCGTCCAAATAGCATTCGGAAGGTGCTACTGACAATGAACGCCATTTGAATGAGCGTGGCCAGGATAACGCAAAGTCTCGCTCGGCTCGCGAGGCCTACTGGGCAATGCCTGGCAAGGGGCGTTTGAGTCGTCGCGTCGGACTTGCTAGGCTAGGCTAATCACGGAGGGCGCATGAAATCGGTTTTGATCGTAGGTGGCGGATTTGCGGGGCTCAACGCGGCCAAAGGCCTAGCCAACGTGAAGGACGTGCAGGTTACGTTGGTGGATCGCCGAAACCATCACTTGTTTCAACCACTCTTGTATCAGGTTGCGATGGCCGGCCTGAGCCCCGCTGACATTGCGATGCCCATACGCAGCCTCTTGGCGCGTTACGCCAACATTCGCGTTTTGCAGGGCGAAGTCGCGTCACTCGATTTGCCGGCCAATCGGGTCAAAACGAATTTCGGCGAATTGCCGTATGACTATTTGATTTTGGCGGGCGGTTCGCAGCATAGCTATTTCGGGCACGACGAGTGGGAAAACTATGCCCCTGGATTAAAGACGATCGAGCAAGCAACCGAGATTCGCCGCCGCGTGCTAATGGCCTTTGAACAAGCCGAGCTGACCAATGATCCCGAACGGCGCAAGCACCTGTTGACCTTTGTCATCATCGGCGGTGGACCGACCGGGGTCGAGTTGGCGGGCGCCATCGGCGAAATGACGCGATTCACTCTGGCTCGCGATTTCCGCAACATCGACGCGACTTTGGCCCGAATTGTTTTAGTCGAGGCCGGTCCGCGCATTCTGCCGATGTTTTCCGAGCGACAGGCGAGTCGGGTCGTCCACGATCTTGAGAGTTTGGGGGTCCAAACGTGGACCAATAGCAAGGTCACTCAGGTCGATGAGCGCGGCGTCTACATCGGGACCGAACACATGGCTGCGGCGACCGTCCTTTGGGCGGCCGGCGTGCAGGCTTCGCAGCTTGGCCAAATGACCGGCGCCGAAAGCGATCGACAGGGCCGGGTCTTGGTGGAACCCGATCTGAGCGTAAAGTCTTTCCCGAATGTGTTTGTCGCTGGCGACATGGCGTGCGTGGCGGGAAAGGACGGAGCGCCGCTCCCCGGAGTTGCCCCGGTGGCACTTCAGCAGGGACGCTATTTGGCCCGCATGATTCGCGGTGAGGTGACCAAGGGTTCTGCAGCACGCAAGCCCTTCAAATTTGTCGACAAAGGACAGATGGCGACAATCGGCCGCAGTCGGGCCATTGTGGAAATCGGCAAATTTCACCTCGCTGGCCGATTGGCTTGGATTCTGTGGTTGGTGGTCCACATTTACTATCTAACGGGCTTTCGCAATCGATTATTCGTCGTCTTGCAATGGGCATGGTCGTATTTAACGTTTCGCCGCGGTGCGCGTTTGATCATCGACAAGGAATGGCGTATCGGGAAGCATTGATTGCTTTCGCTGTAATCGCGCGCCGCCGCGCTCCGGTTCCCTCGCCCCGCTTCGGGGAGAGGGTTAGGGAGAGGGGCGGTCAGGCACTTGGATTGTCTCCAGAGAAAGGCGCAGTAATCACGTGAATCTGGAACTGAGGCAGCGTGACTGCGGCGTCGTGCTCAAACTTCAGGCAGTTCCCGGTTCGCGGCGCAATGCGATTTTGGGGGTGCGCAACGGAGCGCTGCGCGTGGCCGTGACGCAAGTCGCGGAAAAAGGGAAAGCCAACAAGGCCTTGATCGACGTCCTCGCCAAGCAATTGGGACTGCGCAAATCGCAAATCACAATCATCGCCGGGGAGTCGTCAGCACTGAAACAGTTCTTTGTCGATTCAATTTCAATGCAGAACTTACGCGAGCAGATCGACCAGCACCTGGAATCAGGCGCGGATTGATGATCGCGGATTCGCCGCGTCATAACGAATCGTCGGCGTTAACGCAGTCGCCAGGTTTATTTCACGCCGTGCATCATCCTTTTCAGGAACGGGGCCAATACCATCAGCAGCACACCGAATCCTATGCTCCAAATGCCAATCGTCTGGAATACGCTGACGTAGGTATCCAGCGACTTGCCCAAGTTCGTGACCTGACCGCCCACCGTTTCGACTGATGCGAATTGAGCCACGATCCCGCCAACGTATTGAGCCATGGAAGAGGACAAAAACCAAACACCCATCATGAGTCCAACAACTCGAGCAATCGACAACTTGGTAATCATCGATAATCCCACAGGCGAGATACACAATTCGCCAAGTGAATGGAGTAAGTAGGCCATTGCCAACCAGAACAAACCGACTTGGAACCCTGAATTGGCAAACTGGGAGCCGTACACCAGGACGAGGAATCCCAATCCAACGAGTACCAATCCAACCGCGAATTTGACCGGAATCGACGGCTCAAAGCCCCGTTTTCCGAGAGAGACCCACATAATGGAAAAAAGCGGTGCGAAGATCACGATGAACAGTGGATTGAAAATCTGCGTCTGGGCGGCCGGCATCTCCAAACTTCCGACTTGCCGATCGGTATTACGTTCCGCGAACAGCGTCATCGAGGAACCCGCCTGCTCGAACAATGTCCAGAACACAACCGAGAACATGACAAGTACGATGGCGACGACCATCTTCTCGGCCTCTTCACGGGTGCCCACCATGAACGACCAAATGGGAATGCCGATGACTGCCAACAACGAGAATCCGAACAGGATTTTGCCGAGCAATGGCAGGGCCACTAGATACGCGATAATGTCCGGTCCCGAAACCAATTGAATTTTCGACAGTGGTGGAATCGCGAACGGCGTGGCTGGGTTTAATATGAACTCCGCGTCGCGACCCGCCAACAGCTTAATCTCGTCAACTTGAAATACCTTTCCGTCGACACCAAACTTGGCTGGTGTTTTCGGAATCTTATCTTCGTCGCTCGCTTTGGCTTTCTCGGGCAATTTGACGTTGATCGATAGATCACTGTTTTTCTGTTGGAAGATAAATGCGCCCTGAGAACCGTCATCGGCATTCGAGACGACGTAAAGCATGGCTATCGGCGTGGTGGCTAGCGGCTTGGCTGGGTCCAACACGACGTCGGAATATCCACCTTCGAGCGGTTTGACTTCAACGATTTTGTATTCTTCCCCCTCGAGCCCGAATTTCACGGGCAACAGGGGAAGCTCGGCCGGGACTCGGGCTTTGAACGACGAATCGCTGGTCTTCTCGACGAACTCGATTGTTTTGCCGCTCGCTTTGGCGATCTTGGCCGATGCCTCTGCGTTGAGCATCGTATTGTTTAGCAAGTACCAAACCGCGGGGATCGCGATGATGGCACACACAAAGATCAGCGCGGCTTGCATCTTGGTCGATTTTGCAGGTGGCTCACCAAGACCCTTGAGTCGCCCGCCATCAAACTGGAACAATGCCCATGCGCACAACATTCCAAACGCCGCCAACAGGAAGCCGGCCCAAAACCCAAGCCAAGCCGCTAGGATTGGACACAGAAACTGAGAGAACATCGAGCCGAGATTAATACCCATGTAGAAAATCGTGAAACCGCCGTCGCGCCGCGGATCGCCCTTCTCGTACAACGAGCCGACAATCGTCGAAATGTTGGGCTTGAAGAATCCGTTACCAATGATCACACAACTCAACGCCAGAAACATGATCATGACCCAGGTTTGATTCCGGTGACCATCGAATTTGTAGCTTCCTTTTTCCAACGTCAGGTCGCGCTTGACGTCGGCATCGGTTGAGAAGAGCATCAAGGAGCCGTTATCCAGACTGACAATTCTGCGCTCGATCCCATCGAGCGTGACAAACTTTGAACTTTGCTTCTTCGTCGACGATTTCCCGTCCGCGTCAGTCGATTCCTGATCGACCTCTCGAATACTGACGTCATACGTATTGCCGTTATAAAGCAAATACGGGTTCGATTTTTCGCCACCGAAACACAATACGAGGTAGCCGATCGACATCAGGATCGCGCCAAACTTTACCGATCGCTTATAGCCCAGGAATCCATCCGCCAGCAAACCGCCGATAAGCGGCGTCAAATAGACTAATGAGGTGAACGCGCCATAAAGGCCATTGGCGACATCGTCAATAAAACCAAAGTGAGTTACGAGGTACAGCGTCAGCAACGCGCGCATCCCGTAATAACCGAACCGCTCCCACATCTCTGTGGTAAACAGCCGGGCAAGTTGGCGTGGATGACCAAACCAGTTAGATTCAGAATTTGACCGGTCGTCAGTGCTCGTGTTACTCATAAAGTTCCAACCCAGGCGGGATTAGCGCGAATCAATTGCGGAAGAAAGTTCACAGTTTTGTAATTGAGACCAACGGCTGGTGCAAGCCGAAGGAGATAGATCGCCGCCCAAAATTAGAACTTCAAGTCGATCCGGCGGCGTTCTTGGATGCTGCGGTCGCCGGCCAAGACCACCGCCGTAGCCCGATACGCGTCAGTCAAATCCGAGGTCCGCCGCACCAAACTGGTCACCGCGCGATGAAATAGCGTCAGCATCTGTTCACCCACCGGCCGCTCGGATTCCAGACTTTCCAAATGCTGGCCGGCTTCGTCAAACCAGATCAGCGTCGCCGGCAAGTCCACAAACGCGACGCCGTTCTCGCAAACAATCTGTACCGACGAGGGACGCCGATAACCCAAGGCGTCGGGCCAATTGCTGGGAATGTAATGTCCTAAACTGAGTTGTGCAGTTGCCGCCAAGTCGTCTGGTTTGGCCGCGGCAAACTCCAAACTCATCATCTGATAAAACGAATGCCTCTTCGGCAGTTGCAGTTGATGAATAACGCTGAATAAAGACGTCGGATTGCGATCGACCAAATAACAACACCAATCGACAAGCTCCATCAAGTTCCGCCAAGTGATTGGGCAATACCCGCTCCGTCGCCGCGGATCGACTTGTTGTTCGGAAGCTAGTCGCTCGTGGCAATACAGCAGGATCGGTCGACCCAGTCTCGTCGCGATGAGTTCCTTCAGCCGCAGAGTTGCCGGCGCGTGGCGCCGCGGCAACTCGGCCATAAACGCCACGCCCGAAGCGTCGACGCGACGGCGGATTTCATCGACTTGTTCCGGCAAGATATCCAATGCGGCAGAACTATAGACGGCCTTTCCCGCTTCGCAGGCTGCCAAGATCGGGATCGGTCCCGCCCAATCGGGGGCCAGGGCCAGCACCGCGTCGATCTGACTATCTTCGAGCATCGCCCGAAAACCGTCGTACGGGACGGCTTGGAATTCCTGAGCGACTTGCGCGGTTTTATGAGCGACTTCGCAACAAATGGCGCAGACTTCGAACCGGTCGGACAACGCTTTTAGCGCCGGTCGATGCCGCGTCTGCCATTGATCGCCTAATCCCACCAGCCCGACGCGTAACTTCATTTGCAACCCATTTCTCGTGCCTTCGCCGCCTGGACTTGGGTCGATGACCCAAGCCTAAAGATTGTGAACTGTGTTGGCAAGAATGCTACACGGCTCGACCTCACTCCGTGGCGAACCCCGCAGCGACCAGCGGCACCGTCCGTACGATCGATATAGCTTTCCCGTTTTCCCCGGCAGACGCAGGGCAACAGTCGCCTCGGCTCAATTTTAGACGACGCGGCGGCGAGAGCAAAACCGATACTTAGAGTTGTGATCGAGTCGCCGGACACGGCGATTCCCTATCCCGCAGTAAGGCCCGAATTCGTTGTACTCGGGCAAAAAGGAGCCCCGATGACCGGATTTGCGGCGATCGTTGTACTGCTTTCCGTCACCTGCTCAACCGAAGTCGTTCGGCAATCTGGCCTGCCCACGGATTATGCGACCGCTTATCGACAAGCCCAAGCCGGCAATAAGCCGCTCCTCGTGCTGGTCACTGCCGAGTGGTGTGCCCCTTGCCAAATGCTCAAACGGACTACGCTCCGCGATATGATGGCGCAACGCGGATTCAACGATTTCCATTTCGCGATGGTCGATGCCGATCGCGAACCGGAAACGGCGGCAAAACTAACCGAAAATCGACCGGTCCCGCAGTTCATCATTTTTGAACGCAAAGGAAGCACTTGGAATCGACGCTATTCCATCGGCTTCCATTCGGTGGGTGAGCTGCAAGCGTTTCTCGCGCCGTCTATCAAGTCCGACGTTCGGATGGCCCAAAACCCAGCCGACGCCACGAGTCGCTAAACAAGGCTTCAGACGGGCAGGCTCGCAACTGGCACCGTGAACGTCTCCGTCGTCATCCCTTGCGTCAATGAACAAGCTCACATCGAGTCGGCGATCGACTCTGCGCGGCTCGCCGGCGCCGCGGAAGTCTTAGTAGCCGACGGCGGTAGCTGCGACGAAACCGAGCATCTAGCTCGCGCGCAAGCGGCGGTTGTCGTGCGGAGCGAACCAGGCCGAGCTCGCCAAATGAACGCCGCCGCCAAAATCGCCACCGGTGACGTGCTGCTGTTTCTGCATGCCGATTGCCGACTCCCGCCCAACGCTGTTGCACAAATCGCGAGAGCTTTCGATAATCCGCGACACGTGTGGGGCGCGTTTCGGCAGCGCATCGAGGCGGCGGGTTGGATCTATCGAGTCATCGAATCGGGGAACGCCGAGCGGATTCGCTGGCGGCGATTGGCATATGGCGATCAAGCAATTTTTGTCCGGCGAAACGCGTTCTGCGAAGTCGGCTGCTTCGATCCCGTGCCGCTGATGGAAGACGTGCTGCTGTCTCGAAAACTCTCAAGACTGGCTCGCCCGCTGCTGTTGGCCGGTCCGGTTCAAGTCAGCGCTCGACGATGGGTGCAATGCGGGCCGCTGCGTCAAACGCTGCGCAACTGGTGGTTGGTCACGCTCTTTCGTTGCGGCGTGAGCCCGGAACGGCTCGCCCGAATGTACCGGCGACACGACGCCGCGGAATGACCGATTGCGAGTATTCAGTCGAAGCCCACGCTCTTCGAAGACTCTTAGGCTGTCCGAGAGATCAGTGGATGTAATCCTGCCGGGGAGAAGGTTTCGCTTTTTTTCCAACGTCCCCAACGGACTTGTTCCGTTGGAACGACAGATTCGCCGGCTAAGGCTGCCGTTCCCCCCACACAAAAACCCCCACGAGCTTGACTCGTGTGGTGAATCAGACTGATTCGATTTCGCACGGATACTTGATGGCTCCGCACAACAATTTAACGGCACGTTCGTCCCCGACTCGCTCACCAAACGGGACAAGCCCGTTGGGGTCGAGATTTGGACGGTAGCCGGGGTTAGCCGATGAATCGCTTGTTCCAACGAGGCGAGCTCGTTGGGGACAGGGCAAAACACAAACTTGCGGGCAATCGAAGACAGAATCGCTAGCAAGGAGTGCCCGGCACCAAGTATCGTTTGCGCGTCACGGCGACAGGCCTACTTCTCATGCTTCTTAATCAGTTCGATCAAACGCGCCCAACTCTCTTCGCGGGCTTTCTTGTTTGGGGCACTCGCGTCGGGGGCTTCGCCGGCGCGCATAAATCCGTGTCCGGCGCCGGTGTAGTAAACCGGTTCGTACACTTTGTCGGATTTTTTCATGAATGCTTTGATTTGATCGATCGACGCGTTTACGCGTGCATCGTTCTCCGCATAAAACCCGTACACCGGGGACTTAACCCTTGCAAGGTCGGCTTCGTCTGTCGGACCACTACCATAAAACGGGAAAGCGGCGAGCGCCTTATCGTTGTTGGTTGCAAAACGAAACGTCTCGCCGCCACCCCAACAAAAGCCCGTGACGACGAATTTTCCATTGCTGGCGGGTAGTTTCGTGACGTAGTCCACCGTCGCGTTCAAGTCGGCGGTGATTTGATCGGGCGGCAACGCCCTGATTGCCTGGCGAATCGACTCGCCCTCGAAGCTCGAGGTATTGCCTCCGTCCTTGCCCATTTGCGACATCAGATCGGGTGCGATCGCGATGAAACCTTTTTCGGCGAGCTGATCGGCCACGCCGCGGACCCAGTCGGTCAACCCAAAAATCTCGTGGATCACCACGACGGCGGTCGCCTTTTCGGCAACTTCCGGATAGACGACAAATGCGTCGACCGTTCGATCGCCATGCTTGACCTGGACCCATTCGCCATGCCGCGGCGAATCCTCCAACCGCTTCTTGGCCCATTCTTGGGCGGTTGCCCACAAATTCAATCCGAACACAAGCAGCAACAAAACAGCGGTTTGCACGATTGTCTTCATGATGATTCTCCCTTTTTTGTTTTTCCGCCAAGTAGGTCTCGCGAGCCGAGCGAGACTTTGTGCCGTCACGGTTATACCAACTCCATTGGCGTTCCCCGTCGATAACTTCAGCCGACTTTTGTGTGTACGGCGATCAACAGGTTACGCGATTGGAACTGGCGAATTTGTTGGCAGGACAAAGTCTCGCTCGGCTCGCGAGACCTACGGCCCACATTGAACGCCTGCGATCTGTTCCTTCGCTTGCGAGACAGGCTTCAATTGTAAACGAATTTGCGAACTGGTCCGTCGTTAGTGCAAGGTCCGAACATTTCTCCTTATGTCCAAATCTCTCGATCGAGCATGCGATAGTTGATCGCTTCCTGAAGGTGACTCAGTTGAATGTTTTCCGATCGTTCCAAATCGGCGATCGTGCGGGCCACGCGGAGGACTTTGTCGTGTGCCCGCGCGGAGAGTCCCAGCTCGTTGACGCTCGTGCGCATCAGTTCGACGCCGTCATTTTCGATCTGACAGTATTGTCGAATCAGTTTGCTCTTGAGCTTCGCGTTGTAGAGATTCGGCTCGTGCAAATACCGATCGCGCTGCACTTGGCGGGCGACGGCGACTTGGTCCCGCATGGCCTGGCTCGACGTTCCCAAGCTCGCGCCCGCCAAATCTTTGTATTCGGCGGATGGGACTTCAATGTGGATATCGATTCGATCGAGCAGGGGCCCTGAAATCTTACTCATATACTTTTCGATTTGCGGTGGAGTGCAGTTGCAGCTGCGGCGGGGATCGGTTCGATAGCCGCAGGGGCATGGATTCAAGGCCGCGACCAGCATGAAGTTCGCGGGAAACGTCGTCGAATTGAGGGCCCGCGAAATCGTCACGAATCCTTCCTCGAGCGGTTGGCGCAAGACCTCCAAGGTGCGGCGATTGAATTCGGGCAACTCGTCGAGAAATAAAACGCCGTGATGGGCCATGCTGATTTCGCCGGGAGAGGGAGTGCTGCCACCGCCGACAAGCCCGGCTTCGCTGATCGTATGGTGCGGCGCGCGGAAAGGGCGCTGCGCCATCAGCGGTTGGCCGTCGGCCAATCGACCGACCGCACTATAAATGCGTGTGGTTTCAATCGATTCCGTCGGCGAGAGCGTCGGCAGAATCGACGGAATGCGTCGCGCCAACATGGTCTTGCCGCTTCCCGGCGGGCCGAGCATCAAAATGTTGTGCGCTCCCGCCGCGGCGATCGTGACCGCACGCTTGGCCATTTCCTGCCCGCGCACGTCGGCAAAGTCGTCGTCGTACCGAGCAAATTCCGCAAACAGTTCGTTCAACCGCGAGGGAACCGGATCGATTGCGAGTTGGCCAGACATAAAACCTACGGCTTGAGTCAGGCTGTCGACGGGAATGACTTCGATATTGCTCACCACTGCGGCTTCTTGGGCGTTTTCCCGGGGCACGACGATTCCGGCAAGCTCGGGGTCGCGGGCAGCGGCCATGGCCATCGACAAGACGCCCTTGGCCTTGCGAGTTTGTCCTTCCAACGAAAGTTCGCCAACGACCGCGTAACGACCCAATCGATCGGATTCGAATTGGCCGCTTCCCAAAAGCATGCCCAGCGAAATGGCCAGATCAAACGACGCCGCTTGCTTGGGGAGTTCGGCCGGAGCCAAGTTGATGACGACCCGATCGTTGGGCCGCTGGAATCCCGAATTGACCAGTGCTCGTTCGACGCGATGCGTGCTCTCGCGCACCGCCGCCTCAGGCAAGCCGACCAGGATGGTCTTCGGTATCGCGCGCGGCGATACGTCGACTTCCACTTCGACCGGAACGGCCTCGATCCCCAACAGGGAATATGTTTTTAGTTTGGCCAGCATGGCTATGCCAGAGTCGCGACTCACTGTTGAAAACGACGTTCCATTGTGTCGCGAGCGCGCCCAGGTGAGTAGTCCCGGCGCAACGAATTCTTTGTTCGATTGGTATCGACGATTGGGTGGCACGTCCCTGAGTCCTCGAAGGGCGTGGTGGCACTGGCATCTCACCACGCCCTTCGAGGACTCAGGGGCGTGCCACCCGGATTCTGGCGTGCCACCCAGAACAAGATCCGTCGCGGAACTTGTTAGCGCGGCGATTCACCCAGCTTTTTCACGCGGATGTTGCGATAGCGCACGAATTTGTCGCGATAGTCGGCGTCCGCTCCGCCGCCATGGACTTGCAGAGCGATGCGACCGATCGCCGGATGGCGTGATTCGGTTTCCGTCCACTCGGTAATCTTCACTCCGTTGATCCAAGTCGTAATGGTAGGCTTGTCGTCACCTACAATCCTAGCCCGCAGTTCGTTCCATTGGCCGTGCCGCCAAAACGCGGGCCAGGATTCGACAAGTATCGGGAACGGAATCTTCGGATCGCCATTGTTGCTTGCGACGACATCGGTTACCCGATCGCGAAAGTTGAAATTGCTCACCGAGGGATTGCCTCCCAAACCTTCGCCGTACACGCCCATCAAATTTCCGCCGGCGTGGTAGTCAATCATTGCTTGATAGGCGACTCCTTCCTCAGTGCTGCGAAGAAACAGACCGCTGTCGGGTCCGAAATCGTTGTTCATTTCCAAAGCCACTTCAAAATCACCGAACACCTCGTCGGTGAGAATGATGCCGCCGTTACCCGGTTGATCTTGCGAGCCGATGATAGCGCCGTCCTCTACGACCCAACGTCCACCCGTTTTGTTGCCGCTGGTCGCGCTGTGGCCCGTAGTGCTGCTAACGCGCCAACCGTTCAAGCTCTTGCCGTCGAACAAAGTGATCCACGATTCGCTTACGCTGTCTTGAGCGTTGGCGTTTAACGCGAACGCGAATATGGTTGAAACCCATGCCAGCGAGCGAAAGTGAAAATAGCTCATTCTCAAACTCCGAAGCAAAAAATCGTTTAGGGTCGCACATTGAAACGTGGCTCGCGCGAGCGAATTAGTTCGGATTCGTACGCCCTGCGCACAGTAATGTCCTTCATGCGCGAGTCGGTGGGGAAGGAGTGAATCTCGATGGAAATCGAGTCCGCGCCCTGTTGTTTCAAATAACGCGCCAGACTTATTCGGTCTGACTCTTCCAAATGGGTCTTCAATCGCTGCCGCAAGTTGATGGCTTCGCCGACGTACAAATAGCCGGTCTTGTCGCGAAACAGGTAGATGCCCGGTTTTTCCGGAATCAGGCCCAAGTCAATGGCGACTTCGGCCGCGGAAAACTCCTCAACTTCTCGATTCCAATCCGCAATTCTCGTGATCAATTCGGGGCGCAATTGCCGCGCTTTCCGCAATCGTAGCGCGCACTTGCGAACTTGGTACGTTTCCAACGAGGGATCGATCCCCAAAGCGATTGCGTCGAATTCACTTTTGTATTTTGGATCGGCCATGATCGCATCGGTCGAGATTTGATATTTGTCTTGAACGGATCGCGCCGCGATTTCAGCTAAGTGCTCGACATCGTCGTAGGATTCGTTATTGGACTGAGTTGCCTTGATGCCAAGCTTTCCCGCTTTACGCAGGTTGAGCAACGTCCAATTCAGTTCCTGTTCGGATGCGTCGGGCAACTTCTCGCGACAGCGTTTGATGAAAGCTTGGTTCAATTCATCACGGATGAGCATTTCGTCGCTGCTCCATCCGTCGTGCGTGTCTCGAAAGGCGTCGTGTACGACTTGTTCAAGTTGGTCGAGTGCACCCGCTTTGTGTGCGCTGACATCCTTGTCCGGTACCTGAACCTGTGCTGCGATCGACGACGTCAACGCCAAGGTGACGTACGCCAGTGCTATACCCACGACGACGGATAACTTGCCCAGCCAATAGACGGCATTTGAATGGGCGATCTGAATTCGAATAGCGACCATAGGACTATTCTAGACGAGTTCGGCCCAAGTGCACCCGCGGAAGAACTTATGTTGGATGCACCTCCCGTCTGGGTGGCACGCCCTGAGTCTTCGATGCAACTTTATTCGTATGTGCATGCAAGACTTGGCAATCGTTTACAACAAAATCCTCGTTCCCTGGCTCTGCCGGGGAACGCACTGTTTTCGAGGCTCTGCCTCGTCCTGGGCTGGCAGAGCCAGCAATGCAGTGGGTTCCCAGGCGGGAGCCTGGGAACCAGAACTAAATCTTTGGTATCAATCGTGCATAAAGTTGCTTCGAAGACTCAGGGGCGTGCCACCCATCGACAAACGCGATCGCTTTTACAATCGACGTCGGCCTTTTCGCTTGGACTTGGCGACGGACCGCGGTGACGGGCGCATCTTTTTGTTGTTCGCTTTTTTGCGACCGGACGAGGCTGGTTTGGACTTCTCCCGCGCGGTCATGCGTTGCAGCAGATCCAATTGCAATTCGCGACGATCCGGGTCGACTCGAGCGACCCGAACGGCCAAGCGATCGCCAATCCGAAAAACGTTGTTCGCTTTGTGGCCGGTCAGCGATCGAGTGGTTCGATCGAGGTGGTAGCGGTCGTGCGGCAGCGAATCAATCGGAATCAGCCCGTCGACGGGAAGGGGGTCGCACAACGCAAAAATGCCGATCGCTTCCACCCCCGTCGCGATCGCGGCCATCTCCATCCCGACTTTGTCGGCCAAGTAATTCAGCAGTTTGAGACGAACCAAGTCTCGCTCGGCACGCTCGGCTCGTTGTTCGAGTTCGCTGCATTGATTTCCGATCTGAGTCAACTGTTGAAAATCATCGACCGGCCGCCGGCCGTCGATCACATCGCCGACCATTCGATGAATGACCAAGTCGGGATAGCGGCGAATGGGCGATGTGAAATGGCAGTAGTGCTCGCTGTGCAGTGCGTAATGTCCGATGTCGCGTGGGCTATAGATTGCTTTCTGCATGCTGCGAAGGACGGCGACGTTGACCGCGGCACTCTCGGGGCGGCCGGCCGTCAGCTCGATCAGTCGCTTGATCTCAAAGCGGCTTTCGAGACTATCGCTGGGGAGACCCAGCGCTTGAACAAATTCGGTGAGCTGTTTCAACTTGAGTGGCGAAGGCGGTTCATGAATGCGTCGCAGGATGTTGAAGGAATGGTCGACGGCAAGCTTTCGCGCGACGGCTTCGTTGGCGCTGAGCATGAACTCTTCGATGATTTGGTGGCTTTCGGTATTCTGACGGACCGTGGCCCCGCGCACGCGACCGTCGTCGTCCAAGTCGATTCGAACTTCGGGCAAGTGCAGTTCGATCG
Organism: Pirellulaceae bacterium; assembly: GCA_041745295.1. Classification (GTDB taxonomy): domain Bacteria; phylum Planctomycetota; class Planctomycetia; order Pirellulales; family Pirellulaceae; genus JANMEB01. The sequence goes on from JBGTJE010000071.1 coordinate 65,841, forward strand.
CGCCCCGCGCTAAACGATTCCGCCGCAAAATCATCGCCAGCGTGTGCATCTCGCGCACGAGTTCAAACACGGCGGGGGAAAGTTTGCTTTTCCAAGCCCGCTCGTTCGCCAGAAAATCGTCGATCTCCTCGTAATTAAAACGGTGTGCGCTGCGGATGGCACTGCGAAACCAATCGGTCGCGACCGGGCGTCCCTCGCCGTCAAACTCGATAACAACCGAAAGGGTGTAGCGCAATCGATCCGGTTGAAGACTGGCCAAGTTGTTGGAGATCGTCTCCGGAAGCATCGGGATGACGCGATCTGGCAAGTAGACGCTGGTTCCCCGCTTGCGGGCTTCGGCGTCGAGCGGCGAGTTGTGACGCACGAAATGCGATACGTCCGCGATATGAACGCCCAGGCGCCAATGGCCATTTTCGAGTCGCGACAGCGAGATCGCATCGTCGAAGTCACGGGCTTCCTGCGGGTCAATTGTGACAACGGTGTCTTTGGTGAAGTCGGTTCGGCGATGGCCCAGAGTGCCGTCAAACCGATCGGCTTGTTGGCGAGCGTCCTCCAAAACGTCGGCGGGAAACTCGCCCGGCAATTGATACTGATGGATGATTGTGAGCGTGTCGACGCCGGGGCGCCCGCGGCCGCCGAGGACTTCGATGATCACGGCTTCGCCGGTGCGGAACGTCGTCGGAAACCGGACCATTTCGATGACGACCTTGTCAGCGGGACGGCAATTTTTTGCCCCCGCATCGCCAACCCAAACGTCTTGATCAAACGCCGCACCGTCCACCTGGACGTATCCGCCCGTGCCGCGCTCAAGATACGTACCGACAAATCGATGCGTGCGCCGCTCGACGACTTCGATGATCTCGCCAGAGAGGCGTCGCAATCGATCGCGCCGTTGCGACAATTGAGCGCGGACGGTATCGCCGTCGGCCGCATCGTGGATCTTGTTGGCTGGAATAAACACGTCCGGCTGATCGTTGGCCTCGTCGCGCCGCACGGCCACAACGAATCCAAAGCCGGCGGCTGCCTTGCGGAAGACGCCGACAATTTCGTTCTTGGCCTCCGCCTTAGAGACTTCCCGAAATCTAGATTCGTTCCCTGGTTCCCCGCTTCGGGGGTGAGATTTAGGTGTGGGGGCGACTGGATTCCCAAAGGGGGATTTCGCCGAAGCAGGCATGACCAAATGGCGCGGGCCAAACACCAACTTGCCTTGCTGGATGAGCCGTTTGATCAAACGCTTGAGCAATTGTCGTTCGTCGGCGTCCAAGTCGAGTTGCCGAGCGATGACGCTCGGCTTGGCCGGACGGTATTCCGATTTTTGGACGTGATCCAACAATCGTGTCTGCAAAGAGCTCTCGGTCATCGCGAAATGGTCCGTTTAATTCGGCTGCGGCGACTGCGTTCGTCGGTCGATGCGCAGGGACGCAAGGGGCGGAAGAATATTCTAGGTTCTGGTCGTTGGCCAACGACCAGGGTCAGGCGGTACCAGTCGCCTCGCCCTTGTAAATTTTGCGCGCAAGCTGTGGATGGTACACGGTCCATGCACTTTCACTGTTGACGTCTTCTTCAATCAGCTGATCGAAATAATGGAGCTTGGCGTCCAGGTTGTCGATTAAATGCAACGCGATCGCTTCGCGCGACATCGGCAGCTTCGGGCTGCCGAACTCGTATTGTCCGTGGTGGCTGACAATCAAATGTTTGAGGTGCAAGGCGATCGATTCCGGAAATGTTTCCCCCGATAGCGTTTCGGCCACGCGGATTTTTTCGTCGACCATGGTAATCGCCAGGACCAAGTGGCCCAGCAATTGCCCGGCGTCGGTGTATCCCAAGTCGGGTTCGTAGGACAATTCGCGAAGCTTGCCGATGTCGTGCAAAAAAACACCCATCGTCAGCAAGTCGCGATCGAGCGTCGGGTAATGCGACGAGACAAACTCCGCCACTTGGAGCAGCGAAACGATATGCTGCAACAAGCCACCGCGAAACGCGTGGTGGTTTTTGACCCCCGCCGGGGCCTTCTGCAATTGATCCAGAAAGGCGGCGTCGGCCAAAAAACACTCCGCCAAGTTTCGCAAATGAAAGTTGCGGACGTTTCGTAGGGATAGCGCGAGCTGCTGCAGCAATTGCTCCAGTTCGGGCGTGGACAACGTTTGAAAGTCGGCCTGGTCGATCCGTTCTTTCGCTTCGCCTACAACCGATTTGAGGATGAACTGCAAGCCGCCGTTGTACACTTGGGTCTTGGCGCGAACGCGCACAAAGTCCCCGTTGTTCACGCCGTCGTAATGGCCTTGATTGGCGTTCCACAACATGCCCACTATCGAGCCCGACTTGTCACTCAAGCGAAGTTGTAAATACAGATTTCCCGTCCGGTTAGTGCGGAGTTGTTTCTCGGAAGCCAGGAACGTCTCGTCGACTTCCTCCCCCTCAGTCAGTTGTCGAATAAAGCGGCGGGGCATGGGTTTGTGGCACCATTAAGGTAGAGTGGCTACGGCCTCATTCGAGTCGGCCAGGCGATTCGCGGAGCGAGGTCGCCGTTGACGTTTCAAATTCTAGATCGCTTGCAGGTCGAGCACAACGATCAGTGCGCGGGCGTCTTTGCCCAAAAATGAGTTCCACACACTGGCAGAGCCAGTGGCACATGGAAAACGCTTCTGTCTCGTGTGCCATGCGCCATGCCCGTGCTGTTTTTGTGCATAGCTGTGCGCGGACAATTTCTGTCAGCGGATTGTCACCGGCAGTTCGCGCAGCGCGGGCTGATGAGTCCGCCGAACCGGGGAAATCCGGTCAGGGGTCAGTTTGTCGCCTTTCGCGGAGCGAAAGACGACAATGCGTGAAACCTCCCAAGGACGAGAAACTCGTTAAAAACGGGGCAAAATCGCGATCAAAAAAGTCGTGTAACGCCGCTGCAATTTCTACGCTTGGTACCTCGTAGGACGCACGGCCGTCCCAAATTCAAACATCTGGGCCAAAGCGGCAAGCTATTAGGAGAATTGTCATGAAACGCTCGCTGCAACTTTTCTCGATTGTCACCCTCGTTGGAATATTCGGTTCAGCCACTTGGGCCCAAGATTTTAGCCGCCTAAATTACGAGGCCCTCGAGGTCTCCGGCTTAGTGAAAATCGCCCCTGGAAGCGTCGTGAGGCCGCTGCTGCCTCCCCAGGTCGTCGCCAATCCCGACCGACAACCCCCGTCGCTGGAAAGCACGCCGATCTATCGCGCCCAAATCAAGATTCGCACGGCCGATCGCGACCACGCCAGTCAAGAGGACGGCGCTAAAGTGCGGCTCAACGGCGAATGCGAAACTTGGCTTGATTCCGGAGCCGGCCATTTTGAATGCGGCAGGACTTGCACCTACGATTTGCTCCAGGTCAATTCCAGCGGCGCGGCCGTGTTGACTAAACTGAGCGACATTCAAATGCTGGAGATTTCAAAAACAGGAAGCGACGGCTGGTGTTTTTCGGACGTTGAATTGATCATCAACGGCCGCACGATTTACAAAGGGAATTACCCCCAAGGCCAATGGCTCGATAACTCAGGCGGCGCCCGCCTGGTGCACACAATCTCCGGCGCGACCATGCGCGGAGGAGCGTTGTGGACTTCCATGTCGACCTCCAATCGGTAAATATCCAGAACCCAGTGGTCGTTCAACGGCCTGGAAAGGCCGTCCTACGATTGTCTATGTCACTCTGCAAAGGACGGCCGAACACAAAGGCGCAACAAACGATTGTTTAACGCCGAGCCGCAGGCGCCGGCTCGATGACCGTTCCAGATGCCGTCGCCTTCGGCTCGGCGTTAAACGAACCGCAAGCGCCGGCGATTGGAAGCAGGGAACTTCCCCCAGTTACGCCGTATCGCGATCGGATGTATGTTTCAACCGGCTGTGAAGCGCACAGAAAGTCCGATTTAAAATGACCCATCACTCGCTCGAATTTTCTGATGGAACGATCCTGCTGAAGGGCTGGCGCAAGGGATCCATCGACAAAGTTTTTCTTGACAACCTTTGGACATGGGATTCGCGCATCGCCGCGTGGCGATGCGATGCGTCACGGTACGCGGAGATCATCTCTCGCTGGCAGTTGGCGGAGGGACAAGAGGGACATGGTCTGTACCTGGAAAACCGTGTTCCTCATTGGACGGCGATTCATTGGCCGAAGATCGAATTGCCAACGCTGCGCGACGAACAACACCAATCGGTCGCTGCGTGGCTCGACAAACTTCGTGGTGTCGTCGTCATGCCGACGGGGACGGGCAAGACCGAGGTCGCGTTGCGGATTATGGTCGAGACCAAATGCCCGACGTTAATCGTCTCTCCGGTTCGCGATTTGATGTACCAATGGCATCGACGGATTCTTCGCGGACTCGGTTATGACGCTGGAATAATCGGCGACAATACGTTCAACATACGGCCGGTCTCGGTGACGACCTACGACAGCGCTTCCATCCATATGCCCACGCTGGGCAATCGATTCGAGCTACTGATCTTCGATGAATGCCATCATTTGCCGGGTCGAATCCGTAGCGATGCCGCGCGAATGTCGATTGCGACCAAACGCTTAGGTTTGACAGCGACGCCTGAGCGGTCGGATGGTCGCCATCAAGATCTGGAACGCTTGATCGGACCGATTGTTTATAGCCTCTCGATCGCCCAGGTTCGCGGACGATCGCTGGCGGATTACGATATCGTTCGAATCCCAGTTCATTTGAGCGATCGCGAGCAGTCCCTCTACGATCAACTTTCTCGCAATGTGAGCCAATACGTTTATGCCCGACGACAAGACGCACCGACGTTTACTTGGAAAGACCTATGCGCCGATTCGGCCGTCGATCCCGAGTCGCGGCGAGCGTTGAACGCCTTCCGAAAAAAACAGGCAATCGAGAATCGCGCGACGGAAAAGTTGCGCGTCTTAGAGGACTTGTTTCGGCTGCATCAAGGGAGCCCCATGATCATCTTCGTGGGCTCGAACGCGATGGCCCGCGACGTTTCGCAGCGGTTTTTGATCCCCTGCTTGCTCAGTCATTGCGGCAAAAAGGAGCGGCTCGACTATCTCGAAGGCCTAAGCGATCATACTTATCCGGCCATCGTGGCCAATCAAGTTCTCGATGAAGGAGTCGATCTACCGGCGGTCAAGGTCGCCGTTGTTATCGGCGGGATGGTTTCCAAGAAACAGGCCAAGCAACGATTGGGTCGCATCCTTCGCCGACAAGACAATCAGCGAGCGGTTTTGTACGAAGTCGTTTGCCAGGATACGACTGAATCGGAACGGTCGCGGCAGCGCAGAGACAACGATGCTTACACGGGAACTCGCCATCGTCGCCTATGAAAATGGCCAAGCGATTCCTGATCGTTTGAATCAGCAGCAACATGCCGGATACCGGGAATTGGCCGCGCAAATGTTGGAGGTCTATCGCGGAGGAATCGGCCAGATGCGGCGGAGCATGCATCGCGATATTCATGCCATCTTCCGTCGAGAGACGGATTGCCCTCCGCGGCGCATTGATGCGTTCTGCAAACTGTTGGACGATGCGAGCGAGTTCGCAGGCATTCCCTCGAACCAAGCATCCAAGCTGCGAATGCAGGTCTTTCGACGTGCGGCTGGTTTGCACCCCTTGGTAACGCAAGCCGATCGGTGGTTTGAGAATCAAGAGCAAGACGCCAAGAGCCGAATCGCCGCCGAACTGGGAGAGAATTGGTCGAGTATTGAGCAACGCTTGTTCGGCGATTTGATCGAATTTCATCGTCTTGAGAAGTTCAACGACTTTGCTTCGCCCGCCGCCTTGCTATCGCGTTACAACGTCGCCCAGACGCAAGTCGCGCTCTTTGATGCCCAGAGAATGACGGTTCTTGCAACCGAAGATTTCAAATCGATCTTGCGCTACGCCAAGTTAGCGCGGCTGATGCACACGGTTCACCGCGAACCCCCGGGGCGATATCGATTCGATTTCGATGGCCCTTCGTCGCTGCTCCACAGAACGCATCGCTACGGGGTCGCGATGGCAAAATTTCTACCCGGGCTTCTCTCCTGTCGTGGTTGGCAACTTTGGGCGCTCCTTCATCCCGCGCGTTGGCAAGGATCCATCACGCTGTCGCTTTCCGCCAACTCGGGACTGACAAGTCCTGTGCCGACGAGCAACGAATTCGATTCCGACGTCGAAGCCGCATTTGCCACGAAATGGGGGGCCGAACCCCACGAGGGATGGACGTTGGAGCGCGAAACGGAAATCCTGCACGCGGGACAAAAAGTTTTCGTCCCCGACTTCGTCTTGCGACACCAGGACGGTCGCCGAGTCCTTATGGAAGTCATCGGCTATTGGACCCCCGAGTACCTGCGGAGCAAGTTGGAAACCCTCGAAGTCTTCCGCCAACATGCCATCCTGCTGGCGGTCGCTCAATCGAACAAACAGCATTTCGAAGGCCAATCTCCCGCGGTGCTTTTTTACAAAACTGCGATCAAAATCGACGACGTAGTCGCTATGGTAAAGACGATGTCGGTGGGTCCTTGAGCGCGGACTCAAGCTGTTTGATCGTGCGCGAGAGCATGACACGGATGGCACCGTCGGTTTTGGACAGCCGCGCGGCGATGTCCCGCGTGCTAAGGTTTTCGACAAACCTGAGTCGAATAACTTTCTGCTGTTCAGCGTTCAAATCGGCGATGGCTTTTTGCACTCGCGCCAACCGCCAATTGCGACTGACGGCTATGCTCGGAGACGTCATGCTGGCAATTAGCAATTGCTCCAAGCCGGCGGCCGCGCCGGTCGAAGCCTCCAGCTGGCTGAAATTCCGCTGTTTCGAGGCGGTTCGCTTTTGCGCTCCAAAAAATCTGCGATGCGCGTCGACAACGCGGCGACGGGCAAGTTGTTCGAGCCAAGCATCGACATCGAACAGTGCGTCCTTAGGAATTTTGGGAAGCGCGACCAATGCGCTGGCCGAGATGTCTTGCAACAAATCGTCCAATTCCATGACTTGTAATAGGTGCTGGCCGGCAATTATCCGGAGCAATCCCGTCAAGCGATCGCGCTGGATTTGCAGGTAGGAGGCGAGCGCTTCGCCGTCGTTGTTGCGAATGCGTTCGATGAGTTCAGATGCGCCCACGGCGTCTGCGGGATAAGGGAGCTAGTTACCAAACTAAAAAGGTCTTGCGGCTATCGTATTCTAGATTTTCCGAACCGGAATAGGATACATAAAGAACCCCCTCCCTAGCCCTCCCCACGCTTCGCCGGGGAGGGAAGAAGACTTTAGCGCCGCAGCGAACTGGGGAGGAGAAAAATTCAGTGCTCCCCACGCATAACGGGGGCTTTGCCCAAAAAGTGGCTTCAAAGCACTGGTAGAGCCAGTTGCACACGGAAATTCGTTTCTGTCTTGTGTGCCACTGGCTCTGCCAGTGATGTTTTTGGGCAAAGCTCATAGCGGGGGAGGAATGAATTCAGCCGTGACCCTCGCTTCGCGGGAGCGGGAACAAATTTTAGTTTGTGCGGCGGTACAGGATCGAGGTGCCAACCGTAAAACCCACCGCGCCGATGGCCACCAGCACGAAACATGGGAACAGCATTTCTTGCCAAGAAAAGTCCCGCCAGATTGCTCCCTCGATCGCGAGGATCGACCAACGCACCGGACTGATGAAACTGAGCTTCTGCAAAAACCCTGGCAAGAACATCGCGGGGATCATGCAGCCTCCGATCATCGCCATCACGGTATTGAGCGCCCAGCCAATCCCGCTGACGCTCGCTTCGGATTTTCCCAAAACGGCGAACGTCATCATGATGCCGACAAAGCAAACGCCGGTCGCTATCGCGGCCACGGCCAATTTGCTGAAACTGGCCGGTTGCATCTTGAGCAACAGGCCGAGCGAAACCATCACAATCATGACAAAGAGAACTGCCAAGAAGCACGCCGTCGCCTTGCCCAGCAAGATTTGCAATTTGCTCAAGGGGGAAACTTGGAGCCGAAGCATCGTGCCCATCGTTCGTTCGCGGGCGATCGAGATCGAAAAGCCCGCGACACATCCGAGCACTCCCCACAACATGGCTTGCGGAAAACTGATATCCCACCGGGAGCGAATCTTTGTTAGTTGATCCCGGATGGCGTTCGGTTCAATTTTTCGCGTGACGTCAATTCTTTTGATGTTAACGAATTGGATTTCGGCCCCGCCCAATCCGTCGGTTTCTCCTTGCGTTTGAAATTGATCAGCAGTGTCAATCATCTTTTCCAGCGATCCGAAGAACGCCTCGCCGATCAATCTCAGCGGCGCATCGGCATTACCTAAGAACTCTTGCTTCGCCGTCGCGATGCTGGGTAGAAACTGTTGCGGGTCTTTGAATCGCTCGCCGATTAGGCTGGCGTTGGCCTGCATGATGAAGCCTTCCAGCATCGCGCTTTCGGCGGCGCGGGACGGATCCGTTCCCACTTGAATCTCGGGTTGAGTTTCCCACATGATGCCAGCTTTCTCGCCAAAGCCCTGGGGGAGCACGATGACGCCCGTGCGAGTTCCCTTGCGAACGCTTTCCGTCGCCGACTCAAGGGTGTCGGTCACTAGGTTGATACTTTGGTTCTGGGCGAGTGATTCACGGAATTTTTCTGAGAACGGAGTATGATCCTGATCGACGAATGCCACTTGCATTTTTCCGCCGTCGTCAGAGGAAGAAGAATTGCCTCCCATGACCAACCCGAAAAACAGCCCCATAAGGATTGGAAAACCAATGATGAAAAACGCCGCCAGCTTGTCGCGGAGCAGCAATTTGAGGTCCTTCATCGCCAGGTCAAACATCTTCATGGTTTTTGGGTCTTGAAGGAAATGGAATGATTGGATGTACCTGAAATTGTAATTCCTCCGTCCGTGGAAGATGGATTCCGGGACTCAGCCCGGAATGACGCTGGACTGTGTTTGGCGTTCCTAGTCTCTGAGGCTTCGCCCTGTCAATGAAAGAAAAACGCATTCCAAATTCGGGCTATTAATTTGCATCGTATGAAAAGTGGCGCCCGACGTGGAAAGCCGTGTGACGTCTTCCAGCGGTCTGCGCGAGGTAAACCGCAGTTCCCGGCCGTTCCTTTGACCCAGATCGGCGAGGCCTTCCGGCCAATGATCGATGTCCGCAACCACGAGGCTTTCGCCTCCGTGTTGGCGAATCAGGTTGTCGACGGAGTCAATCGCCATCAGGCGTCCTTTGTCGACAATTGCAACTCGATCGCAAAGTCGTTCGGCCTCTTCCATGTAGTGCGTCGTGTAAAGGATTGTTAGTCCGGCGGCGCTCAAAACTTCGATGGAATCGAAAATGTGATTTCGCGATTGGGGATCGACGCCGGCCGTGGGTTCGTCGAGCAGCAAGATTCGAGGATCGTGAACCAGGGCCACGGCGATGTTCAATCGGCGCTTCATGCCGCCGGAAAAAGTCGATACTCGATGCCTGGCGCGATCGGCTAAACCGGAAAAATCCAATGCCCATTTTACGCGTTCGGCGAGCAAAGCTCCGCGCAAGCCATAGAGTTTGGCGAAGAACCGCAGATTTTCGGTGGCGGTGAGTTCCTCGTACAAGGACAGAGCTTGCGGAGCGACGCCGATCTGCTGTCGCGTTTTTTCGGACACGGGATCCGCGCCAGCGACCGATACGCTCCCGCGATCGGGTCGAATCAAGCCAATCAGCATGGCAATAGTCGTCGATTTTCCCGCGCCATTGGGTCCGAGCAATCCAAACGTCTCGCCAGCCTTGATCTCAAAGCTCAATCCATCGACGGCCTTGATTTCGCCGAAGGATTTTTCCAATTCAGTTGCTTGAATCAATTCTTCCTGGCTCCGTTGACCGGGTATCATGATCGCATATGGTATTCGAACGATTCGCTAATTTATTTCGCAGATTCTATCGCATTTGTTGTGTCCTCAAATAGGTCTCGTTCGGCTCGCGAGACCTGATTGAGGACGGCCGACAACGCGAGACCAACCTTGTGATGCCATGGAAGAAGCGACAGAAAAAACGGTACCAGTCGACCCTTCGCTGAAGTGGCTTGAGGATTGCTTGGTCGGCTTGGATCCAATCGCCCCCGTGCAAAACGCCGAGCAGCTCCGCGGATTATTAGGCCGCGTGCCGTCCGAGTCGCGGCAATTGATCTTGGTGGAAGTCATCAAGTGCGATATGGCGGCAGCTGCAGAAGTCGGCATGCGCCGCGGGATCGATTTTTATCTGAGCGAATTCGGCGATTGGCTCCCCGAAGAACAAATCCCACTCGATTTGGTATTGGAAGAATTGCAACTTCGCCGCGAGGCCGGAGAGGAGCCGGACTTGGAGGAGTATCGCCTGCGATTTCCCGGATTGGCTTCGACAATAGGCCGATTCTTGGCGGTCGGGGAGGCAACCTCCCAATGCGCCCAGCGCACGCCTTTGCCAGAGTTTGTCCTCCATCAGATCGTCGATGACTTCCAGATTCTTGGAGTATTGGGACAAGGGGCCTTTGCCCGCGTCTACTTGGCGCGGCAGGAATCCATGCACCGGTTGGTCGCGCTCAAGGCCAGCGTTCACGGGAGCGACGAGCCCCAGGCCCTTTCTCAACTCGACCATCCCAACGTGGTTCGCGTGTACGACCAGCGGACTTGTCTATCCCCCGCACTACGGCTGCTATACATGCAATACGTTCCCGGGGGAACGCTCGCCGAGTGCATCGAATACGTGCGCGGGATTCCCGTCCCGCATTGGTCGGGACAGTTGATTGTCGATTCGGTGGACCGCAGCTTGGTGTCGGCCGGACAAATTGCTCCGGAGGGATCGCCGACACGGCAAGCGTTGTCGACGCACGATTGGCCAACCGCGGTTGCCTGGATCGGCGTGCAACTTGCCGAAGGGTTGGCTTACGCCCACGCGCACGGCGTTTTGCATCGCGACGTCAAGCCCGCGAACATTTTGCTTAGCACCGACGGGGTCCCCAAATTGGCCGACTTCAACGTGAGCTTCAGCGGGATTGCGGGGCGTGCGGGCGCCGCCGTGAACTTTGGCGGCTCGTTGGCCTATATGTCACCCGAGCAATTACGGTCCGCCGATCCGACCGATCCGACGGCGGCGGAGCAGCTTGATAATCGCTCGGACCTGTTTTCACTGGGCGTGGTTTTGTGGGAGCTCTACCACGGCGCTCGGCCTTGGAAAACGGAAGGCGCCGTCTTGAGCTGGCAGGCCGCCGTTCAAGCGCAGTTGGCACTGCGTCAAGCGCCTTTACCCAACGTGCCGATCGAAAATGCCGTCGGCCGAGTCCTCGATCGAACGTTGCGCCGGGCGTTGTCCTTTTCTCCCGATCAGCGCCCGAAAAATGGTGGCGAACTTGCCGGCGCGCTGCGCTTAGCCCTGTATCCGGAAGTGGCCGAACGGTTTGATCCGCCGCCGCGCAGTCTGGCGCAGCGACTCGGAAGTTTGCCGGTCCACTTCTTGGTCGTTCCGCTTGCCCTTTTGCCCAACGTGGCAGCGGCGATATTCAATTACATCTACAACGCCAGCCAGTTCATGCTGAAGTACCCTGAATTCTGGACCCAATTCGAACGCTTGTCGTTGATCGTAAATGGGGTCTTGTTCCCGATCGGCGTAGGGCTCACGCTCTGGCGAATGCAACCAGTCGCTGCGGCTGTGCGAAAGGCGGCGCAGGCGGAGCCACCCGATGGTTTGCAGGTTGCGGCGACGTGGAATCTTGGTCATGCCGTGGCGGTGATCAGCGGATCGTTGTGGGTTTTTGCGGGACTTCTATTCCCCATCGTCTTGTTCTTCATCAATGAAAGGTTTCGCTGGGCCGACGCCGTGCAGTTCTTCATCTCGCTGGTCGTCAGTGGTGGAGTTGCGATTACGTATCCCTTTTTTGGATTGTCGCTGTTGTCGGTGTTGATCTACTATCCCAAGTTGATTCGTCCGATCATGTCCGATCCCGATTTTGCGCGAATTCGAGACTTGATCTTGAGACGTTGTCGCCGCTATTTGGCGTTGGCAGCGATCACGCCGTTATTGGCGTTGGCGCTTCTAGTATTGCAAGCGGAGTCTTCGCGGGCGGTGCTCTTGGCGACGATCGGCACGACGGCGTTGGGCCTGGCGCTTTCGTTCTGGGCGTATCAAACGATTGACGAAACCGCGCGGCAATTGTCCGCCGTGCTGGCCCCGTCGCATTCGCTGGCCCGAGCGCGGAGCGAATGAACACCGCTCGCACCACCCGTCACGTAGGCGAGAATCCAACGTATATAATCGAGGCTCGCCGTAGGACTCATTTGAGTCTTCCTGTAGCCGCACTCGCCAGAGTGTGGGCAACCCGCGTTTGGCGAACGCGGCGACTCAACCCATTTACTTTGACAAGGCCCGAGGCGTTTCGTAGGGGAGAAGGCCATGCGCAAAATCACCTTTGGCGGCGCGGTTAGCTTGGACCACTATCTCGCCCGCGCCGATGGATCGGTCGATTGGATTATGTGGAGCGATGAAGCCGGCGCGATGATGGGGGATTATTGGGCCAAGATCGATACCGTCTTGATGGGGCGCAAAACGTACGAAGTGTCGCTGCGCATGGGGCAGGGGGCAGCGGATCAATATGGCGGGATCAAGACCTACGTCTTTTCGCGGACCCTAAAGCCGACGGCGGGCACGAGCGGTGTCGAATTTATCGCCGACAACGCGGTGGAATTCGTTCGCAAACTGAAAAAGCTACCGGGCAAGGAAATTTGTCTGATGGGGGGCGGTGAGCTGGCCAGACCGATGTTTGAGGCCGGCTTGATCGACGAAATTGGTTTCAACATTCATCCGGTCTTGCTCGGATCGGGCATCCCGCTGTTTTATCCGATGAACCACCAGATCGGATTGGAGTTAATCGAGTGCCGACCGTTCAAAAATGGTTGCGTCGTCGTGACCTACCGCGTGAAACACTGAGAAAAGAAGAAAGATATTAACCACGGATTTCACGGATAACACGGATAGAAAAGGAAGAGCGGTAACCGAGTTGTATTAAGATTGCTTCGAACCAAGTTTTCCAAGCTCAACGGTTGGACGCAACAACGCCAATATTTTGCTTCCCTCTTATCCGTGTTATCCGTGAAATCCGTGGTTAATACTGCCTTCTCTTCGATTGATCATTGGTCGAGTGTGATTGCTGAAACGCGAGTGAGTTTTCTACAATAGGCCGCGCGAACTTCTACCAATCAGCGCAGCGGCGCTTAATTCTTGGACTTTCGAGACACGCGATGGCAGCAAAGACTACAACCGCGATTACCCCCACGCGGAACGACGATTATCCCGAATGGTACCAACAGGTCATCCGCGCGGCGGACATGGCCGAAATCTCGCCGGTCCGTGGGTGCATGGTGATCAAGCCGTGGGGGTACGCGATCTGGGAGAACATGCAGCGTGCGCTCGATCGCATGTTTAAAGCAACGGGGCACGAAAATGCTTATTTCCCCTTGTTCATTCCGCTTAGCTTTTTGGAAAAGGAAGCCGAGCATATCGAAGGCTTTGCCAAAGAATGCGCGGTTGTGACCCACCATCGACTCGAACCGGGAAAAAATGGAGGCTTGGTTCCTGCGGGCCCGCTCGAAGAACCGTTGGTCGTGCGGCCCACCAGCGAGACGATCATCGGCGCGATGTACGCCAAATGGGTTCAGTCCTATCGCGATTTGCCGATCAAGATCAATCAATGGTGCAACGTCGTGCGCTGGGAGATGCGCACGCGGATGTTCTTGCGAACGACGGAATTCTTGTGGCAGGAAGGACACACCGCCCACGCCACCGAGGAGGAGGCTTTGGAAGAGACGCGGCAGATGCTCAAGGTTTATGCGGACTTTGCCGAAAACCACATGGCGATGCCCGTGATCCAAGGGGAAAAAACTGCGGGCGAGCGATTTCCAGGCGCCGTGTCAACGCTGTCGATCGAAGCGATGATGCAAGACCGCAAAGCCTTACAGGCCGGGACCTCGCACTTTCTGGGCCAGAATTTTTCGCGGGCGCAAGCGATCAAATTCCAGGATCAAAACGGCCAAGAGCAATTCGCTTGGACTACATCGTGGGGACTTTCGACGCGCATGATTGGCGCTCTCATCATGAGCCACGGCGATGACAACGGCCTCTGCTTGCCTCCTCGGCTGGCACCCAAGCACGCGGTGATCTTGCCGATCTACCGCAATGACGAGGAACGCCCCCAGGTCCTGCAGTCGTGCCAACAGCTGAAGAAACAATTGGAAACCGTGATGTTTGGGGATGATCGAATCGAAGTGCTGTTGGACGACCGCGATCTACGCGGCGGAGAAAAGAAATGGTATTACGTCAAACGTGGCGTGCCAATTCGGATCGAAGTCGGCCCGCGGGACGTGGCCGCCAACACCGTTTTCGTGGCCCGTCGCGACGAAGAAAAATCAAACAGCATTCCGCGCGATCAATTCGTGGCAGACTTGCCGAAGACGCTGGAGGCAATGCAATCCAACTTCTATCAGCGCGCATTGAAATTGCGTAATGAAAATTCCTGCCAACTCGACACGCTGGCGGACTTTCGCGATTACTTCACGCCGCAGAACGCCGACAAACCGGAAATTCACGGCGGGTTCGCCGCGTGCTACGCCATCGACACGCCCGACGTGCAAAAACTGCTCAAGGATATGAAAGTCACCATTCGCAATATCCCGCTGGAGCATAACGACTCGGGCGGAGAGTGTATCTTCTCCGGGCAACCCGCGCCGCGTCGGGCCCTATTCGCGAAAGCCTATTGACGGTCGATCGAAAGGCGTAATCGTGGGAGAACTATTGCCAGTCCGACTCGCGCTGCGTCTCGTTGCTGTCACCGCAAGCAGCCAGCCGGCGATCGAGTGGTTCTGCGACCAGGCTGCGCCAAACTGGGGCGCGGTCGCACTGCGCAGCCCACTGTTCGACTTCAACCAGACGGATTTCTACGAAGTCGAAATGGGTGCAAACCTGTGCAAGCAACTGCTGGCGTTCGCGACTTTGATGGATCCTGCCGAACTCCCCGATGCGAAACTGCTGGCCAACGTTTGGGAGAAAGAGTACGCGGATACGGCAGGCGGAACGGTTCCGCGACCAGTCAACATCGATCCAGGCTACCTGACCGAGGCAAAGTTGGTGTTGGCTTCAACCAAAGACCGGGACCATCGGATCTATTTGCGCGACGGGATCTACGCAGAAATCACCCTTGATTATCACCAGCGGCGTTGGCGGACCTCTCGCTGGACCTATCCCGACTACCAACAGCAGTCCTATTTTGATTTCTTAACACTGTGTCGCGATTTCTTGCGCCGACAGTTTGCCGAACGGCGGTAAGCGGAGAGCAGCTCGTTGAAATAGTAGGCTGAATCGCAGTTTTAAGGTTGCGAGTCAGGCTTTGAATTCCAAAGCGCGAGTTTGCCGCCCCCAAATGTAACGTCAAGACGAATGCCAATCGTCAAGGTGGACTTTGTCAACGAGCGGTATAATCCCTGTGCCTTAAAACAACGCCCTTCTTAAACTACAATAATGGAAATGGCGTTTCTGTTGTTGACTTGTGGAATAAAATTGATGAAAGAGCAGCATTCGGTGAGAAATCGTTCTTGGCTTCGAGTGCTGGTCTGGGTGTTGACCTGGATCGTCGCTTTACCCGCAGGGCTCGGATGGTTGGGCGGCTTTGGATTGCACCGCTATCAAGCAAGTCAAATTCAAGACAACTTCTCTCCCTATCGACCGTCCACGGTGGAATTGTCCAACGCGCAGCAGGTTGCGAATGCATTCATTTACATTCAGAAGCCACTCGACGTTGAATTTGGCGACGTCGACAACTACAAGCGGTACCGCGAGGACTGGGACGCAGTTAATTCGGGGCTCAAACCAATACAAATTGAGCTTGTATCTCATACCTGTGACGTTGAGTTCGACGGAAAGCCGATGCAGCCCAACGAGACGATCCAGGCGCGAAAGATGGCCACGATCTCGATTTCCTGGGTCGTCCAAAACAGTGCTAAAGACTTTCGTCACGAACTTGTGTTGAAAACCAACGATGGCATTGAAGAGCGACGAAACTTGCGGTTCAGCGTCCACGGCACGGTCACCCCGGCCATCGAGATCCTCCCGCCCGGGTTGGACTTTGGGACTTTGACGAGCGGCCAGACGAAGGAATTGTCTGCCCGCGTACTGTGCTATCGAACCAAGACATTCAAAATTGAGGATATTTCCTTTTCCAACGAGGCCCTTCGCGCCGGATTCGACGTTCAGATCACGCCGATCGACGACTTGCGAAGCCTGGGCGGCGATCGGGTTCCTGCCGCGGCGTATTCGGTTGTCGTCACGGCGAAAGCCGACCCGTTGGAGAAGAAGGAGCATTCGGAGTTGCTCTTGCTTCGCTGCAACCTTCCGCAAACCGAGGGTCTGCAGTTGGGGCTCAAAGTCGTTTCGCAATAGTGGCGGCAACTAACTGGGATGCTATCGGCCGGGCAGAGTTTGCGGGATTCGCGGCATTTCCCGATTCCTTTTTATTTCGATCGCTGGAATAATAACCGCGCGGCATAACCCTTGGCTGGAATGGTGCGCAGTGCGTCGCGCGAAAACGGGAAGTTGGTCTAGTTATATGAAGCATTGGATTGGGACGCTGTTGGGAGCGTTTTGTTCGCTCAATGTCATCGTGCTCGCGGTTTCTTCGCGACAAGACGTCGTCGAGGGAACACCGGCACGCATCGCTTCGGCGCAGGAAACGCAATCTCTCAATGTGGACTCCAGCGACAAACGCACCGACGACCCCGATCAAATCTTGTTCGAGGGCTGGGAGAAGCCGGACTTTGTGCTCCTCGTTTCCGGCCGCTTGGACGGGTACATCGAACCTTGCGGTTGCACCGGACTGGACAATCAAAAGGGCGGTTTGCTCCGCCGGCACACGTTTCTCAAACAGCTCTTGAACGACCGCGGCTGGGATGTGGTCGCAATCGACTCGGGCAATCAGATCAACCGCTCCGGCGGGCAGTCAAACCTCAAACTTTTAACGACCTGGACGAGCCTGTTCAAGGTTTTGAATTATCAAGCGGCTTCGATCGGTGTCGATGATTTGAAAGCCCCGCTCGTGGAGTTGATGGTGTTCGTAGAAAACCTCAAGTGGGAGGTGACTCCATTCGTCTGTGCTAATCTCGACTATAAGTATGAAGCAGGTCGGTTCTTCAAGCCCACCAAAGTCATCGACGTCGGTGGCCGCAAGATCGGATTGACCGCGGTGTTGGGCGATGATGAGTTAAAAAAGCTGGCGGGGGTCGTCGACTCCGATCTAATATTGACACCCGTCGCCCAAGCCTTGCCCAAGGCAATCGCCCTGTTGCAACGCGAAAAATGCGACCTGCACGTTTTGATCGCAAACACGTCGCTGGAGGAAGGACGCAAATTGGCCACGCAGTACCCGGTGTTTGACTTGGTGATTTCAGCCAACGGCGTCGGCGAGCCCACGATCGCGCCGGAACGAATGGAAAGCAACGGTCGGGTGACGTCGCTGATTCAAGTCGGCTCCAAAGGAATGCACGTCGGAGTTTTAGGTTTCTACAACGAAGAGGGGCGGCTCTCGTCGCGCTATCAACGCGTCCCGTTGGATGCTCGCTTCGACGACTCCGAGGAAATGAAAGTCGTGTTCATGAAATATCAAGAAAAGTTGGGTGAAATGGCGCCGCAGGATCTGCAAATCTTGCCCAAAAAAACCCCCTCCGGGTACGCTTATGTCGGCACCGAGACATGCTTGGACTGCCACGAATACGCCTACGAGATTTGGGACGAAGGGCACGACGGCGTCGAGGGGCCTCATTCTCGCGCAACGTTGGATCTGACCGAACCCGGAGAACGGACTTGGGTCACACGCGAGAAGGATCCCGAATGCTTGAGCTGTCATGTGACCGGCTGGAGCCCGCAAGGCTATTTCCCCTATGAGACGGGCTACACAAAAATCGACGACGAAATATTGCACGGCAACGGCTGTGAAAACTGCCACGGACCCGGATCCAAGCATGTGGAAGTGGAAAACGCGAAGCCTTTGCCGCCGATCGAGGTGCTCGATAAGCATCGCCAGGAAATGGTCGTAACCCTCGACCAAGCCCGCAAGGAACTCTGTTTCACTTGCCATGATTTGGACAACAGCCCCGACTTCCATGAAAAAGGCGCCTTCGAAAAATATTGGGCGAAAATCGACCACACTCCCAAGGTCGCTCCCAAAGAAGACGCCAATGCCGACGGCGAGAAATAATTTCCAGGCCCTCGGTCGCCGAAGGGCATTGGTGGGACTCGAAGACCTTTCCCACCAATGAACTGCCGCTGATTAAGGCGACAACGTTGGTTTCGTGGTCGAATGCGCCCACTCGAAGCGTTGCCATTTGAGGCGCGACGCCCCATACTTAAACCCGAGCTCGGGTCTCAATCGCCTGTAGGCTCGCCATGCCTTCGGCCCTCTTCTTTGTCCTCGCTTTTTCTCCATGGAAAACGAGCGGTTCGATCCGGATGATGCGACGAGTGACCTAACCGGTCGACAGTTGGGGGCCTACGTTTTGATTCGCCGCTTGGGCCGCGGCGGAATGGCCGACGTGTATCTGGCCGAGCAATCGTCACTTCGCCGGCACGTGGCGATCAAGATCCTCAAACCGTCGCTGGCCAAAAACGAATCGTTCGTCAAACGATTTCACCACGAAGCCCAGGCCGCCGCGATCTTGGTGCAAGCCAATATTGTGCAAATCTACGAAGTGGGCTCGATCAATGGATTGCATTTCATCGTCCAGGAATACGTCCGTGGCCAGAACTTAAGGCAATATGTCAACCGCAATGGAGCTGTCGAACCGATCGTCGCGATCAACATCATTCGCCAAGTCGCCGCGGCTTTGCAAAAAGCAGCCGAGCACAACGTCATCCACCGGGACATCAAACCGGAAAACATCATGTTGGCCCCCAATGGCGAAGTCCGCGTGGCGGACTTTGGTTTGGCTCGGATCAACGATCCCCAGCGGAAGAACGACTTGACGCAAATCGGCATCACGATGGGGACGCCGCTCTACATGAGTCCCGAACAAGTCGAAGGTCGCGCCGTCGATCCACGCAGCGACATCTATTCGCTGGGAATCACCGCCTACCACATGCTTGCCGGCCAGCCACCGTTCGATGGCGATAGCCCACTCACAATCGCGTTGCAGCATGTCAGCAAGATTCCCACGGCTCTCGGTCAATTGCGCCCGGATGTGCCTCCGGAATTGGCCGCGATCATTGAGAAGATGATGGCCAAATCGCCGGCCGACCGATTTCAAGACCCCGCCGAGTTGATTCGGGCGATTCGCAAGATCGAGATCGACTTCGATCAATGGGATGCGCTCGTCGAGAAACTCGCCGCCGAGACTGGTTTGCACGACACGAATCTAACTCGCATTTCCGAGTCCAAGCACGCGGTCACGCGGGAATTGCAATCGATCATGGCCGGGCAGGCCCGTTCGGAATGGGTTCGGCCGCGGCATTGGATCGCTGCCGCCGGCATTGCCCTGGTGGCGCTTGCCACGGGTTCTGTGGCGGCGCTGGTTCGCCCGCCGGATGACCCCTTTGCCATCCGCCGCGATGTCGTTCCCAAGCAATCGAGTGCGAGCGATCAGTATTCGTACGCGTTTTGGCACCCAGAACTTAATGAGAAGGGTTGGCAGGCCGTGCGCCAATACTTTCCGCCCGACGGCAATCCCAACAATCAGGGCGAAACCGAAGCCACCGATCTGATCTACGTACGCATCGCCGATCAACGATTGGCGGAACTCTATTTGGAGAACAAGGACTACGAGCGAGCAGAACCGATTTTCAAAAGTCTCGCCGACGTCGAATCGACCGAACAGGAATTCTTGGTGGTCGGCCATCTCGGGTTGGCGATCATTGCCGATGCAAAAAACCTTTCCGAACAAACCGTCCGCGACCACTTGTTTCAAGTCGAGAAACTTCGGCCGAACTTAGGATCCAGCATAGGGCTCAATCAGCTTATGGAATCGCTCCTGACCAAGTTGAAAGATAAATACCCATCCAAAAACTGACGTTTAAGTTTTCGGGGTAGGCAGTAAACGTCGTTCGTATCGCGAAAGAACGTCCTTTCGCGGAGCGAAGGCAACCATGCTCAACGCGCGAGCGCCCAGCGGCTGTATTTCGAGACACAGCCTCGTGATCGTGCCGAATCATCAGCGATTCAAATTGCTAGCGTAGCGAGGTTGCGTTGAGAGTTTGACGGATCAGCGGGCAGTGTCGTCTTTCGCTCCGCGAAAGATCGTCCTTTCGTGAAGCGAAAGGCGACTATCAGGGCAAATGATCACGCGCCAGATCACCGAAATCTCTTGCTGCCCAAAGGACATTTGACTATGATCCCCACGATTTTTCCGGGATTCTGGCATGTTCGAATACGAGATCAAACGGTTTAACCGGCGGTGTTCCAAGACCGACCACGAATTCAAACCCGGGGACGTGTATTACTCCGCGCTGATTGAGGCCGACGACCATTTTGTGCGGATGAACTTTGCAGCTTCCGCGTGGGACGGTCCGCCAGCGGGAGCCATCGGTTGGTGGCGTTGCCAAGTGGCAGCACTCAGTCCGAACAGAGCGTACTGGGCGCCCGTACAAGTGTTGTTGGATTACTTTGGCAAGCTCGCGGAATGCCCGGAAAAGCACGAGCTGTATTACTTGATGGCACTGGTGTTGTTGCGAAAAAAAATATTGCAACTGGTCGAGAGCAAATACAATGCCGATGGATTCGCCGAAATGGTCCTTCACGCGACTCGCGTCAAACGCGATTTTACGGTGCGAGTCTGCGATCCACCCCGCGAGCGACTTGAACAATTGCAAAACGAGTTGTGCGAGCAGTTATTCACCGATCAGCCGATCGAGGCGATGGATGCGGAATCGGCGGAGCAAGTCGAATCCAATTGAGTCGTGTCGACGGCGAAACGGGCTAGTCAATGGATCCCCAGGAAGGGCATTGAACGTGATGGAACGGCGATCGCATTTTTCGAAAACTCTCATCGTGGCAACGCTCGCGACGCTGGCCGGAGCTGGCGGATGCCACGCCATTAATTCTTTTCGCCCAACCCCGAACAACGTACCCGTGGTGTTTGAGACGGCGCCCGACGCTCAGAGGCTGGTGCAAGCGATCAACGCAAACACCGCCGAGGTGCGACAGCTCAGTTGCGATATTCACATTCGAATGGACGGAGTGCCCCCACTGTCCGGCAGTTTGATCGTCGAAAAGCCGCGGCGGATGCGGCTCATGGCCGGCTTAATCGGGATCTCTGAGATGGGGGTCGATGTCGGGAGCAACGACGACGAGTTCTGGATCTGGAATAAGGCCGCGGTCGCAGGTCAAGTTCCCGCGATTTACTTTGCCAAGCACGCCGAATTCGCTCAATCGGCGCTGCGGCAAATGATTCCATTCGAGCCGCAATGGATCATCGATGCCCTTGGGTTAATGTCTCTGCCCACTGACGGCTCGATCCAAGGGCCGCTTACGCGAGCCGACGGCCGTTATGAGCTGCGACTGGAAACGCCGACGTCGTTGGGCCTGGTTACGAAAATCTTGGTGGTCGATCCCAAGACCGGCCTGGTTCAACAGCAATCGATTTACGACTCTCAACTTAAATTGATCGCCTATGCCAATGCGATCCAACACCAGTATTTCGAGGCGTATCACGCCAGCTTGCCGCGGCGAATCGAAATTGTGGCGTTCGGCCCGGATCGGAGCCGCAATGCGATCACAGTCGACTTGGGCGGCCACAAAATCAACCAACTCTATGGCGATCCCGAACGGCAATGGCTTATGCCGCAGCCTGCCGACGCCCAGCGAGTTGACCTGGCAAAGGCGGCCGCGATTCCGACCCAAGCGCCATGATCGACGTCACTTCGTCGAGCCCGGCAAATCGTAATCCGTGTGCTCAGTCGGTGCTACGATGTCGGCGGCGAACCGGTTCGAGTTTCGGTTGAGCCGAACGAGTTTGCGAACGACGACTCGTCGCGCCACGACCGTTAAATAGGTCGCCAGACTACTTTGTCCGCGGAACCGCCGCAGGATTGCGAAATCGTCCTGCAGCAGCGTCAGGAAAACGTCGGACACCAAATCGAACTCGTCGTGCTCCACGAGATTGATTCTTCGGCTCTCCGCCGTGTGCTTGACGACAAACACGATCAACATCAAAAACCGATCGACAAAACTTTCCCAGGCGAACGGGCGCTTGTCCAAGCAATGGTCCAACAGCGTTCGATCGACGATTGATAACGGCATTTACGTTCTCGCGGGCATATGCCGATGATACAGTCCGACAGATATCGAGTCGGCTTCGCTCCGCACAAGCCTCCCCAATCGATTGTAGTTGGCGTGCAAACGCCGAACAAGTCGCGCCGTTTTGCCCCGGTCCGACTCAACTTGGCAAATGCTTGACAAGCATTTCCGGCGAGCCTAGGATTCAACCCAAGCGGGGCAGACTGGCGATGGGTTTCGCGCCCCTCGTGGTTGCTCGTCCCGAAGGATCTTTCCAGGAGCGAAGGTCTCATGACTCATGTCGTCACCAAACCTTGTGACGGATGCCGATACACGGATTGTGTCGTTGTCTGCCCGGTGGAATGCTTCTACCAAGGCGAGACGATGCTCTATATCAATGCCGACGAGTGCATCGATTGTGAGGCGTGCGTTCCGGAGTGCCCGGTTGAGGCAATTTTTCACGAAGACGACGTGCCCGAAGAATGGAAAAGCTACATTCAGCTCAACGCGGAAAAGGCAGTACAAAGCCCGAATATTACCGAGAAACAAAAGCCGTTGTGCGATTAAGTTCGCTTCGACTCGCATTCGCAGTCGGCGCTAAACGAAGAATAACACCGGCGTAGCCCGGTCCCCTTGAATGCCGGAGCACCGTCGGGTCGACATTCCTTTGATGTTGTGCCTTTCCCCGGCAGCGCGCCGTTTGGGTGGCAATTGAAGCCTGACGCGCAAGCGAAGGAACCCCTTCTAAGACATTCGATTGCACTCGATGCATAAACGAGAACTAAGAACGGTAGCGAAAATCAACGCGTAAATAATCGTATTCTATGCCGCTCCTTCGCTTGCGCTTCAGGCTTCAGTTGCCAAAGAATACGCCCATTGCCCCGGCACGGCGCCACAGCAATGCGAAATACCTCCCTCGCCCGCGGCACACCGATTTGAGCAAAGTCCGCGCCGCCGCGAGGGCGCGGTCAAGTCCTGTTGCCGTGTCTCAAACTGCGAGAGCTCGCGCCATGTCCGGAGGAAACAGTTTTTAGAATTCGCTTGCCAAACCCGTCGCGAACAAGTTAGCATGAACCTGTTGATCGCGGGGAATCGCCACGTCGCGGTTCCACTGACCTTGCGTTTGTCAGTAAAGGAAGTCGACATGATCCACCATACATGTGATCGTTGTCAGAAGATGATCGACAATGATGTCGAAATGCGCTACGTCGTTTGGATTGAAGTTCAAGCAGCCGTCGATCCTGCGGCGGCCGATGAAGACGAGGATAACTTGCTCGATTTGGAAGAGATCTTGGAACGGTTGGAATCCGACGATTGCGAACAAGTCGGCCAAGACATTTACCGGCGGCAACGGTTTGACTTGTGCGCCGATTGCCACCGCTTATACATTCAAAATCCTTTGGGCCAAGAATCCAAAACGCTAGTCCAATTCAGCAAGAACTAGACGGGGCAGAGTTCATGGTTCGCCGACGTCCACGTTGGGCCCTGCTTGGCGTCGTTGCCGTTCTCATGCTCGTAGGATGGATCAACGTTCGCCAGTCACGATCTGCGGTCGGATGGGGCCGACAATTATTCTTGCACGAGGGCCAGGTCCAAATCGTTCAAATCGAGGACGCGGTGACGCTCGTCGTTCGCGCCTTGGACGGCCCAGCTCAGCAATACAACGGGACCTTTCGCGTGCGCCTGATGGGTTTGGAGCGTCCGATGGCCAACGAACCGGACGATCGCGAACGAGTTTCCCAAGCCTTGGAACGGACGAACCAATTCGTGCGTGCGTGTCCCGATCAGGTCGTCAAGCTGGTCTATGACCGCCAACGATTTGACGAGACGGAAACGCCGTTGGCCTATTTGTTTTGCGGCGACGCCTGCCTCAACGCCGAGTTGCTCGAAGCCCGCGTAGTCCGCCTGAAACCGTCCGCCGGTCTGCCCTCCAAGTGGATGAGGGAATTGATCAAGATTGCTGGCGATCCCCAATCATCCCGCGCTCCGCAACGGCTGTCAGTCAACGCGCCAGCGGATCGCACCACGGCACTAGATAAGGTTGCCAAGTGATTGTAGCCCTCTCGCTCCGCGAGAGGAAAGCAATTTCAGCCTAGACTCGAACACATCTGGCGGGGCGGCTATCATCACGCGGAGCGTGATGGCTACAAAGGAACTAACCTACTTCCAGCACGGTTGAGAGACTTTCCCACTGCTGCTAAAATCGCCGCTCGCTGGATCGCGTCTCCTCTGTGATAAGGCGCGATCGAATCGTCGCGACCCTAGCGGCCTGTTGAAATTATGCACACCACCCCCGAATCGTAAATATTGCTGCCGCGCGATTTTTTGTTCCCTCTCCCCGAATCTGCTCGCGAATGTGATCACAGCAAATTGTGGACGTTGCCGCGTGCAGACTGGGGGAGAGGGAACTGGATAATTGCAACCTCAAATCGCCCAAGCGCCCGCTCGAGATTCAAAGGAACCCATGTCAAACTCGCATCTGAAAATTGCAGTCATTGGCGGCGACGGGACCGGGCCCGAAGTCACCCGCGAAGCTATAAAAGTCCTCGCGGCTGCCGCGGCGCTCGAGAAGTTCACGTATCAATTGACCGATCTCGACTT
This sequence comes from Pirellulaceae bacterium, assembly GCA_041745295.1. GTDB lineage: Bacteria > Planctomycetota > Planctomycetia > Pirellulales > Pirellulaceae > JANMEB01. The sequence continues at coordinate 90,625 of JBGTJE010000071.1, forward strand.
CGGCGGAGAGCGGTATTTGCGGACCGGCGAGGTTTTGCCCGAGGGGTCGCTCGATGTTCTCCGGCGGCACGATGCCATTTATCTGGGAGCGGTCGGCCATCCCCAAGTCCCTCCTGGAGTGATCGAAAAAGGTCTGCTGCTTGAGCTGCGGTTCAAGCTCGACCAATACATTAACTTGCGCCCCGTCAAGCTATTCCCCGGCGTCGAAACACCGCTCGCCGGCAAGAAGCCAGAGGATATTGACTTCGTCGTGGTCCGCGAGAATACCGAAGACCTCTATGCCGGGATCGGGGGTTTCTTGAAGAAGGGAACGCCCGACGAAGTCGCCACGCAAACCGCAATCTATTCACGCAAAGGCTGCGAACGCTGCATCCGCTGGGCGTTCCAATTCACACGCAAACGCAATAATCCCAAAGGTAAGAAGCTCACGCTCGTCGCAAAAACCAACGTGCTCACGTTCGGTCACGACCTGTGGTGGCGGACCTATCAAGACGTCGCCCAAGAATTTCCCGACGTCGAAGCCGACTACAACCACGTCGACGCATGCTGCATGTGGATGGTCAAAAACCCCGAGTACTACGACGTGATCGTCACCACGAACATGTTCGGCGACATCATCACGGACTTGGGGGCAATCATTCAGGGGGGCATGGGAGTGGCTTCGGGCGGGAACATCAATCCCGACCCCGGCGGCTGCAGTATGTATGAGCCGATGGGAGGAAGCGCGCCCAAATACACCGGCCAAAATGTGATCAATCCGATCGCCGCGATTGGCGCGATGTCCATGTTGCTCGAACACACTGGACAACCTGCGGCCGGCGCGCGGATCATGAAAGCCATCCAGCGCGCGACCGGTACGAAAATGAAAAGCCAAGCGGCCGGCAAGATGGGTTTTACAACTCAACAAGTCGGCGACCTCGTCGTGGAAGCACTTTAAAGGGTCAGCCCGACTCTCGGGTGGCACGTCCTTGAGTCTTCGAAGGGCGTGGTGGCGTTTCGGAAGACTGTGGGTAGCTATATGGCGAGCGGCGTCATTGGGGCAGGTCCATGCTTGCACCGGTTAACAAAGAGTCGCTGAAGATGCTGGATGGGCTTTGGTGTGGTGAGGCGAACGTCCAGGTTGGCCAATGGTAGTTTGGTCATTGCCTAGGGCAAATAGGGTTGAGCTAATTTTCAGTGTGCCACTGGCCCTGCCAGTGTTTGTGAGTTCTCTTGAGGCACGGCCCCATTGGCGAAACTGCCATGTCGCATCCGCAAGATTCAACCGATAATCAACGTGAACTTGCCGAATCGTTGCAGCGGATTGGAGCCGTCGTCGCCCTGAGCAAGTCCGGAAAATTGTTGCGACTCGATTTTCGTCCAGCCGCGGCTTCGGTGAACGATGCCGTCCTTCGGACCGTAGCTCATTCGGCGAAACTTAACGAGCTCCGTTTGAACGGCGCGCCAATTACTGCCGCTTGCGTCGACGATTTACTGACGCTTGAGACCTTGAGCGTGCTGGACATTCAGAACACAGTGCTCGATGATGCGGCGATCGAGCGGCTGGCCGCTTTGCCCCACTTGAGCATGCTACTCGTCTGCGGCTCGCGAATCACCCCCGAATGTATTCGCACTCTCCGCCGCCGACTTACGAAAGTCCGAATCGTGGGATAAACCGTGTCACGCGAAACTGTAGCGGAACTCGCTACCCCACCGCGCCGGACGGACTGAACTCTGGCGAATTCCGCATCGTCAGACGCTCGAATTTCGTGAAACGTGCTCTGGAACGCCAAACCGAGCGGGGAGTCATTTTGGCCTGGGTCGCGGAATCCAAGTTCCATGGACGGGGGAATTGGCATATCGTACTTCTGAAATTGAAGCCCGACGCGCTTCGCCAATTTTCTTGTGTGCCACTGGCTCTGCCAGTGCTCGGAATTCTTGGTCGCTGCTGGTTCGCTCGCCCCGGATTCCGGGGAGAGGGTAGGGTAAGGGGTGCCCAACATATTGGTCAACATTCATTCGTTTCTAGGCCAGCTGCCGATTCAAATCCGATCGAGGGGGCTGATCACGCTGCAAGCTCCGCGTTGTAACACGTGGGCGTAGATCATTGTGGTGCTGACGTCTTTGTGGCCGAGCAACTCCTGAATGGTACGGATGTCCTTGCCATCCTCGAGTAAGTGTGTGGCAAAACTGTGTCGCAATGTATGACAGCGGACTGGTTTTATTATGCCCGCGATTAGGACCGCGCGGCGAAGGACTTTTTGAAGGGCGCTTTCGTGGCAATGATGCCGGCGCAATATTCCCTCCCCCTTCGCCGCTACGACAGGGATCGTAATTCCCTCCCTCCTCGCGGGGAGGGCAAGGGAGGGGGTCTTGAGTCCCTTGCAAGTTGCCTGGGGTCCATTTGCACTCGGTTCGCGCGGGTCGACCGACAACCCACTAGATGGAAACAGAAATTGCCAACCCAACTCTTGGTCGGCGTATGGATATTTGACGTTTAATGCAAACGGCAATGACGATCGACCGAAGCCCCGCGATTTATCCGCGAGGTGAAGCCGCCGAACTCGCTCGATTTGTTCTCGGATTCGCTCTCGTGCGCGTTGAGGCAAGGGAACGCTCCGGTCTTTGTCCCCCTTGCCCTCGCGAACTGTTAATACGTTTCGATCGAGGTCGACGTCTTTGACTCGCAAGCGGCAGCATTCCACCTGCCGCATGCCGGTTCCGTAAAGTAGCTCGACCATCAAGCCGACCTGAGTTCGCGGAAGTGCGTCCAATATTCTCCGCACCTCGTCCTGCGACAAAACGGTCGGCAGCCGTGTCGGACGCTTGGCTCGCACGGCATCGATCAGCGGCAAGTCCCGATCGAGGACTTTTTGATAAAGAAATAGGATCGCCGCAAGCGCTTGATTTTGGGTCGATGCGGCGACATGCCTTTGCACTGCGAGATTCGAAAGAAATGCCTCGACCTCGAGCTGGCCCATTTGCAGAGGATGTCGCTTGTCGTGAAACAGTATGAACTGTCGAATCCAATCCACGTAGGATTTTTCGGTGCGGAAGGAGTAATGCAGGACCCTGCATTTCCGCCGCACTTGGTCGAGCAATTTGGGTTTGGCCGTGCCCCCCGAAACGGGCAATTCCGGTTGCCGATCGTTCATGTCGGCATTCCTTGATACGTGTAGAAGCCTTTCCGCAACGACTAGTGGTCATGTGTACACTATAACGCGTTCTGAGTCAACGATAGTCAGAAATTTGGCGTGTTTAATTTCTTAGTCGGAAATATTTCTTGAGTTGTCAGCCGGCGGCTCAAGGCAATCGCCTTTTGTCGCGACGAACTGGGCAAGCGTGGTCAGCGCGGGGAAGCCATTTTTGTTGACTTGATAGACGATTAGCGGTATTCTGGGCTTTGGATAATGTCTCAATCGAGCCCATCGCAGCCAGGAATCACTCTGGCGTGACCGACCGACTAAGAAATATTTCCGACTAATAATTGTTATCCCGGTAACTCAAACACCATGAGATGGCACGACAAACTACAGGATACGCAATTCTGAAGGTTCCAGCACTTGAAGTTCAGTCCTACGAGAATTGGATGCGAACCCATAAGGCATGGCCGTTGTTTCAGGAATTGGTGGCGAAACTGACCCCTTTGCCGCGTACTTCTTATCGCGGAATATCTCGATCCCCACTTGCGCCGTTGCCGTCCACAGATCCGAAAATCCTGGACGCTTTTCAGGATTCTGGTTGCGATGTTTACACGGAGTACGACGCGTGTCTCCGACTATTCGAACTTCACCCAAACGATTGCTCAGACGACTTTGATGACAATTTGTTGGCTGACCTTGTGGCAGCGCACGATGTATTCTCGCGTTTGAAATCACCGGCTGATTACGAGATCACGCGCTTTGTGCGTGACGCCTTCCTAGATGACGTGGAATGCCTGGGCTTTGATGTCGGCTATTGGGGTGGAGATCATTTTTCAATCATATGTGACTCATCCGTTTGCCCGACCTGGCATCCCCCTCAGGCAGAGAATTTCGACGAGTTGGCCCGACAACTTCAATTGGTCAACCAACATTTTCTCTTTTCAAATCCTGATGATGCAGCTCGTTTCCGCTCGTGGTACATTGCTCAGGATTGGGCCGAATCTATTGGCGAGTTATCCATTATTCAATTGGTGCGGCCAGCCTAGCGAGCAATCACGGGATAACAATGTGATGCACCGAAGTCCGGCTTGCGTGTGCATTTGAAATGGAAGATCAACCGTCCGGACTCGGTGATCACCAACGTTCTGTCACTAAGCATCGCGTCACATGAATCCAAATACTCGCGTGTATCGGCAGCTTATTGAAACGTGGCGACGCGAGTCTAATACGCCACTTGAACCGCCATTGCCTCGTGACGAATTGCAGAGGCTGTTCGGTACCCATGGATTTCACGCGACACAAGACGTTATTGACTTTTACTCACTGATTGGTGGGATGGAAAACGGTTGCCCTGACGACCGCATGTTTGAGCTGTGGTGCCGTGACCGAATTGACAAAATGAATGGCAAATCGAAATGGGACTTTCTCTGGTTTGGCGATTGGCTGATCTCGTCACACTTGTACGCACTGCAACCCGTCGACGAACGCCATTCTGCCATCTACATTGATCACAAATGCGACAGAAAAACCCCGCCCGAATTTCTGGTTGGATCGCTTTATGAATTCGCTGAACGTCTCGTTTGCGATCCGGCATCGTTGGGCGTTATACTTTGACAATCCTCCAGGATCGTGACAGAACAATGGGTTGCACACGGAGCCGCGGGTCGCGCGGTTTTTTTAAATCAATTCTGTTCGCCGCGGCCCGGTGAACCCTGACGTTCGTCGGACGAGCTTGACATTCAATTGATCATATGACGATTCGCGAGACAGTTCGAAAGACGGCAGAATCGATGCTCCGCAACTGGCGGATGCTCGCAGTAGTTTGCGTAGTAGTGGTGTTGGCACTTTTCACGGGAAATCGACCGAGTGTGTTGCGATTTATCGCGCTTGGCATGGTTGGCACCGGTGTGGGCCTCAATCTGTTCGTGATTGTCGCCAATGGCGGCCGGATGCCGGCGCATACCGACACGATTCCACCGGATCAGAATCATGATTATGCATTGATGAATTCAGGGACGCGATTTGCGTACCTCGGTGATTGGATACAAGTTCGGGAATGGTTGATTAGCCCAGGTGACGTGTGTTTATATGTTGGTCTCGTAATGGCGCTGATCGATCGGTGGATAGGGCGTTATTGGTTTTAACACTGCGCGCCGACGAACAAACCGTTGCACGCGGAGCCGCGGGCCGCGCGGATTCTGAATTCAATGTCCTTCGCCGCGGCCCGGTGAACGGTGTTCGTTCGCCGACTGAATCCATGACCTTGACGATCGACATGTCCAACAGCGCTGACAACAGTGACGTCGTTGCGAGCGATCTCGCTTTCGCCGAGTGCATCGCCGAAGGCGTCCACTTCGATTGTGCGCAATTGACTCGAACGATCTTCACCCACTGCGATATGTACTGGGCATCGTTTTTTCTCGCCCGACTTGAAGACGTAACGTTTGACCGCTGCGATCTGCGTGGTTCAGACTTCAAGAAAGCAACACTGAAGAATTGCCGTTTCCTGAACTGCGATCTCGGTACTGACGCAATTGGCGGCCAGACGCGGTTTGACGGAACGGATTTGTCAACGGTAGAATTTCTCAACTGCCGTGGTCGCTGAGGTCACTTCCAATGAATCTGTTCTCACCTAACGCGGCGAACCAGCGGATGCACGGGAGACCTCGGTGCAGTCGGTTTTGAATTCAAATTTTACTCCTCGGTCCCCGTGATCCTGGTCGTTATGCGTCTAAAGGAGACCGCGTGCACCAGAAAGAATGGTTTGGGGTTGGCACACGCCTAATTGGAATTTGGCAACTCGTTATCGCTGCCCAATATTCGATCTCTGTGATTGCAGTTCTCCTCGACCAATCTAACATCAACGCTCCCTTGTTCAGTGATGTCGGCACCTCCTCTGAATATTTTCTCTATGCCGTCGCTCATGCACTTCTGGGCGTGGCGTTACTTCGCGGTGCAGACTTCTTAACCGCACTTGCCTATCCGCTACGGCGTGAGGAACGTGGTGATCACACTGCTGATCGACTATCGTATGATTTGTCGCAAACAGATCCGAAAACCGATGACCCACGGGAAGCAAAGAAATGATATTTGTGAAGGCGTGCTGTTTTGGAACAACGTACAGGCAAAACCGACGCATAACAACGCGATGAACCGAAGCCGCGGGCAGCGTACTTTGAAACTTTGAACTTTCCTCCGCGACTCGGTTATCGCGGAGCGTTATGCCGCATAGAGCTGCCGATCCGTTCATTCCATCTGACGACCGAGGATTCGCTGGCACGGAGATGGGTACAACGCAATGTGACCGAATCTCCTGTTGTTACGAGCAGGGTTCAAACTTTGGCTTTAGGATTCGAACCCCTCCAACTCGATATCCGTACAAGAAGAACGAATGAAGAATCAACTTCCAGCTTTAATTTAGAACAGGTTTCTCGTGCTTAGACCATTTTTTGTTTCTATCGCCTGCTTGTCACTTGCCTTCTCTGGTTGCAACAGCAAGACCAACTCGTCACCAAACGGCAGAGTTGAATCAGCGTCGAACTCTGGCGCGGCTGGGCCAGAAGAAAATCCAGCCCCGGAGGTTCAATCTATTTCCAACCGCGACGAACAGCTAAGCTCGTTTGTACGCAGGATATTCCAAGACAGGAGTGGAAATCTATGGTTCGGGACCAATGGCGATGGAGTCATCCGTTATGATGGAGATGCTCTTGAGTATTTTTCAATTGACGATGGCTTCGGTGGAGTCGCGGTTAGGGGAATCGTTCAGGACAAAGAAGGAAATCTATGGTTCGGGACGGAAGGGGGAATAACCAAATATGACGGAGATTCGTTTGCCAATTTCACCGAAAAGGACGGCTTGGTCAATAACGATGTATGGAGCATCGTAATTGACAGCAAAGGAATCATCTGGATCGGTACTTTGCAAGGAGTGAGTCGTTTTGATGGAAAGGAGTTTGCTCCTTTTGCACTTCCAGAGTCCGAGCCCGACCCTACAAGAGGCGTTACAAGCTCCAGGATCGTTCATTGCATCATGGAAGATAGCAAAGGCAACATGTGGTTTAGCACCAATGGAGGCGCCTTTAGCTATGACGGGAAAGTCTTGTCCAGTCTTTCTGAAAAAGACGGCCTTTGTCACAATTCTGTGAATTGTTTTTTGGAAGACAAGGACGGAAATATCTGGTTTGCAACTCATCACAACGGAGTCTGCCGTTTTGATGGAACATCATTTACTCACTTCACCGCTGAGGACGGGGTTACGGGCACTGAAGCGTGGGACTTATACGAAGATAGGTCAGGCAACATCTGGTTCCCAATCGAGAATTCTGGAGTTTACCGCTACGACGGAAAGTCTTTTACCAACTTCCGAAACGAGCAGGGACTAACCTCAAATGCGATACAGTGCACTTTTGAGGATAAAGAAGGCCGGCTTTGGCTTGGTGGTTGGATGGGACTCTTTCGCTATGATGGGAAATCCATTTTGAGCGTTGGCAAGAATGGTCCTTGGGAGTAAAGACATGAATAAACTCCACTACCGAGTAATGTCGGGATAACAAAGCGATGCACCCAAGTCGCCGGTCGGCCGCGAATTTGAATCATAGTTTTTTGGCGGCGACATGGGTGATCGCAAACGTTCGGCTTGTCAACGAAGCTTAGCTTATCCCGTCTCTGGGTTGCGTTGCTCCGGTGTTGCGCTGGTCCAACGGTCGACCTGCGTTTGAACCGATTCGCTTTGAATTTCGTAGCATTTCCATGCTCGTACAACTCGGTCATCACCGTGAGATTGCAACCAATGCTAAAGCCAGTGTCCATTTTGATTGTTTGCCTGAATTTGTTATTCGTGGGTTGCAACAAACAATCCATTCATTCAGGCGGTCCCGTCACGAAAAACGCGGCTTTATCAGAAAGTGCCGTCACGCCACAATCAACCCAAGGCTCCAAAACATCTTCTTCAACCAATATGTTGCCGCTGGAGCGGCCACTTGTAGTCGACGTGAACTCGAATGCTGAAATTGGTGGTGTCGTCCGAAGTATTTTTCAAGATTCGAAGGGTGTTCTTTGGATAGGCGGCGAATGCGACCTGTTCCGCAACGATGGAAGTACGCTGACCAGCTACGACATCAAAGATGATCTGGGCAGCGGTGTCACGATCAAGAAGATCGTCGAAGACAAGGCCGGCAACATATGGTGTGGAACAACGGGCGGCATCACCCGGATTGATGGCAAATCATTCACGAGCTATGGCGAAAAGGACGGCCTGATCAGCCGCGAGGTCTGGAGCATGGCCTTTGACGCGAGCGGCGTGATGTGGATCGGCACCATCGAGGGCGTCTGCCGATTCGACGGAAAAACGTTCTCCCCCTTCGCCCTTCCAGAAGCACAGCCCGATCCGACCCGAGGCGTGACCAGCGGCAAGTTCGTGCATTGCATCACGGTGGACCGCAAAGGGCGGGTGTGGTTCGGCACCAACGGAGGAGCGTACATCTACGACGGCAAGACCTTGACAAACATCTCCGAACGCGACGGCCTGCCGAACAACGCCGTCGGCGGCATTCTTGAGGACAAGTCGGGAAACATCTGGTTCGGGACGGTTCACTGGGGAATCAGTCGGTTTGATGGAAAGGACTTCACCAACTTCACCCAGCAGGGAATCGTTGAAGGCAAGGAGATCTGGTGCATGCACGAAGGGCGATCCGGGAACATGTGGTTCTCCGCCAAGCGATCTCCTTTGTACCGATACGACGGCAACGCATTCACGAAGTTGAAGGAGCAGGACGAAATCACGTCGCTCGCTTTCACCATCCTGGAAGACAACAGCGGACGGCTTTGGCTCGGCGGTGTGAATGGTCTCTTTCGGTATGACGGTAATGCGTTTGTTCGGGTTACAAAAAATGGTGCGTGGCAGTAGCATTAGGCAACGCGCCGTTGCAAGATGCGAATGTCGCGGAATAACAATGCCGTGAACCGGAGCACTCATTCACGCGGGAATTTGAAATCACAGTCTGCCCTTCGTGCCCGGTTACGGCGGTCGTTATGCTGCAAGATGAAAGGAGCAAGTATGGCAAAGCAAATCGTAGCGGTGGTCGGAGCTACCGGAGCCCAGGGCCGAGGGGTTGTCGATCAGTTAGTGGCGGATGGTACGTTTGATGCTCGGGCGTTGACCCGCAACCCAGAGGCATACAGCGGGCCCGCGCAGGAAGTCCACGCGGTTAATCTCAGCGACGAAGGCGCGTTGGCGAAGGCGTTTGAGGGCGCGTTCGGGGTCTTTGCCGTGACAAACTTCTGGGAGGGAGCGGACGAGGTTCAGCAAGGAACCAATGCGGTCAACGCTGCCAGAGCCGCCGGTGTCAATCGATTTATCTGGTCGTCGCTTCCCAATGTCGAAGACATCAGTGGCGGTGCCTTTGACGTCCCGCACTTCACCGGAAAGGCCAAGGTGGACGCGTTGGTGCGGAACGGCGGGTTCGAGTTCGGTGGCGTTGTCCAGCCACCCTTCTACTACCAGAACTTCACCGGGATGCTCGCACCCCAGCCCAAGGAGGACGGATCAGTGGGCTGGACACTGCCGCTCGATCCCACGAAGAAAGTCATTCACATGGGTGATATTTCGGAGCTGGGCAAGGTGGTGGTCGGCTTGCTGAAATCGAACGCGGTCTCAAATTCTGACGGTCCATACGCGTTTTCTGCGGAACTGAAGAGCTTTAACGAAATCCTGGCCGATTACGCTTCCCAAGGGCAGAAGTTCAGTTATACGCAGGTTCCGGCTGACATCTTTGCCGGCTTTTTTGAAGGCGCGAAGGAGATCGCTGAGATGCTGGCGTACTTTGAAGCGCACACGTACATGGGGCCGGATGCTGACGCGAACATCAAGCGTGGAGCGGATGTCGCAATTGGTCCCTTCACGCCGTTCGCGCAGTGGCTGAAGGCCCAATCGTAACGTGAGAACCTCTACAGTCACATTTTCGTCGAACCGGGCGTCAGCCATGAGATTACGTTCTTTGCTCGTATTTCATCGCAATACAGGTTTGTGTCAATCCGCGCAGAATTCCACTATTATGATCAACGCACGCATAGTGCAGGACGTCTGTTTGATACCGAAAATGTGGCATAACCAATCGATGTACGGGAGCCGGAAAAAGTCGCGCGTTCGCTGCGCTCATCAACGTCAACTCCCGGCCCCGTGATCTCGGTCGTTATCGGGTTGTTGATCGGCGGGTTGTAGGGGAGCGTTGAACAGCGCGGCGTTTCCACATGTCACGGTGATGTTGCATGTCATTATGGCGGCAGGTAGAATTCAGGTTATGAGCGATTTCCTCGAACAGATCCGCCAACTGTCGATACCGGAACAGCTTCTCCTGGTTGAGAAAATCTGGGAAGGCTTGCCGAAAGGCGCGGCAATTATTCAGGATTGGCACCGCGACGAGGGCCAGCGCCGCTTATCCGAATTGGAGCGCGATCCCGCGGGCACGTTGTCGCCAGATGACATGTGGAAGCGCGTTGACGATCTGGTAAATGAATGAAACGTTGCGATTTCATCGGCTCGTTCCGGATGACCTTGCAGCGGCGATTCGTTGGTACAACGGAATTTCGCCGACTCTAGCGAATCGGTTCCGAACGGAAATCAGCTTGGCGTTCGATCGAATTACCGCCAACCCACTGATGTATGCTCAGGACACGGACGGATTACGATATGCACGCGTGGCGACCTTTCCGTATTTGATTCAATACGCGGCGCAGGGGTCAATTCCCCTGATCATTGGCGTTTACCACGTGTCATCGGATCCAACCAAATGGCGTGAATGGATTCGCCATACCCGATAACAAACGGATGCACCGAGTGGCGATTGGTGCGCGTTTTGACAGTGGATCATCGCCACTCGGTGATCCGTGGCGTTAGCTTTTAAAGTCGGCTTCGGTTGAATGCATCCCCATCGCCTGCACGACACTAGCAAGGAGACTCTGGTCGGCAATGACTGTTCCCGAACTTCCGACAAAAGGCTCAGCTATCATTGTGGTTGATCCCCTCAACGACTTCATGTCCTGGCGAGGGAAACTTTGGCCGCTGATCTGTAAGGTATCCAAGCAGGTAGGCACGATTGAGAACCTGCATCGCGTCGTCTCGGCAGGGCGAGAATCTGGCATCCCAATTGTTTACGCGCCCCACCGACGTTACAAGAAAGGGCAGTTTTCTGATCGCAAATATTTACACCCGTCACATATCGGGATTAAGTCGTTTCGTGTATTTGCAGAAGGCAAGTTTGGCGGCCAATTCTTCGGCTCACTGTCGCCACAGAAGGGAGATTTGATCTCCAGTCCGCACGCTTGTTCAAGTGGTTTTGCGGGAACTGACCTGGATGCACAACTCAAGGGTGCCGGAATAACTCATCTCATCATTATCGGCTACACTTCCAACACGTGTGTCGAAGCAACTGCACGCAGTGCTGTCGACCTGGACTACCATGTCACGTTAGTGACGGATGCTGTCGCGACTTGGACGCCCGCAGACCATCACGCAGCCGTTGCTGTGAACTACGGTTTCCTCGGTCAGAAAGTTGTAACAACGGAGGAATTGCTGCAGGTTGTAGGAGGAATGAGAGCCAAATGTTAAATCGCCTGCTTGACCGTGTTGTCAATTCGTACGCATCCTTCGCAATGAGGAAATACAGAACTTACCCGGCCCAAACAACAGCCATTCTGTTTGTGAATGTTCAGGGGGCATTTACAACCCAGCAGCTTGGTATTGTTCCGAACTTGAAGCGATTGCTGGCGTTGGCACGCGAGAAGGGCTTCCGCATCGTCCATGCCCCATTTGGTGGTTATTCACAACGCTATCCGTCGCCCGCCCAGACTCAACTTACGAAACTACTTGAAGCGCAGCCAACAGGGGAGGCGATTCCATTAGAGCTTGCACCATGCTCTGGCGACATCGTTTTGGCCGCTCGCCCGACGCTAAGTGCCTTCATGAAGACCGATCTGCACGAACAGCTGCAAAGGGCGGAAATTGAGCATCTTGTAGTTGCCGGGCCGTACGCGAATCTTGCGCTCGATTCAACCGTCCGAGATGCTGCTGAACTGGGCTATCATGTGACTGTCGTGACTGATTGTCTTTCGACAGAGTCGGACTCGGCAACAAAGGCGATTCAAGTCACGCTACCCCGATATGCACAGACGGTCATTGACTTGAACACGTTTGAATCTTTGATCTGATTCCCCGCAACGCGAAGAAGGACGGACCATGGGCCATCAAATATTGCATTCGGTTTGTGCAGTCCCGCTTGATATACCTGCTGAAGAACTGGATTTGCCTGAGTGGCTGTTTCGCATGTCAGACAAGGAGTACCAGAATTGCTCGAAGGGGCATTTCGCAGCCGGGGGCAGTGTCCTTTCGGACGGTACCCAAACATCGGTCAATGTCGAATCGGTCGGTGGGCACCTGATGATTCAGCACTATGTACCGGAAATAGCATTGCCAAATCAACTGAAACTCGTCTCCAGATCGGATTTCTGGCTTTTCAAGGTGTGGTTTGTGCGGCCAAAAGTCACGTGGGACTTAAAGCTCTTGCCAACGTCGAAGAAGACGTGTCTGTTCCAAAATACAGTTGTTGTGGAACATGATAGCTTCATCATGAAAGTGCTGACAGCACTCGTCCTCGGCAGCATGTTTCTAAAAAGGCACAACGCGGAGGAGACACCTCGCTTTGCTCAAACTTTGGTCGACGCGACGACAAGCAGAGCGTCTCTCGTCAAAGAAAGTGTCTCAAACTCTTCGTGAGCAGTACCGGCACTACCGATTTTTACCACATGGACAGCTAACAAACCGTTGCACGCGGAGCCGCGGGCCGCGCGGGTTCTGAAATCAACGTCGTTCGCCGCGTCCCGGTGAACGGTAGCGACTATGAAGTCCGTGGGTTGGCAATGGGGTGGCAGAGGCGTTCTTAGTTTTTCATCGTGGATCAGCCTTTCGTGTTGAGTTGACGGTGAGCTGGATACGAGCTTGGGTTCAAAACGATTTGGCTTA
>JBGTJE010000072.1:0-21976 GCA_041745295.1 Pirellulaceae bacterium
GAGGGAGGGGGGAGTCTCGCCAGCGCTCATTCATGAGCGCAAAGATAAACTTCGCTCGCTTGAGTCTTCATGGAGCGCTTACGACTCGCGATCCGCCTGGTCGATCGCACGCTGCAAGGGCTCGGAGATGTCCATTCGATCCTTCATGAACGACAAGGCTCGCGGACTCAAGTAGATGCGTGCCCGTTTGACGTAATCGTCGAACTGGTGCGTGGCAAGCGTTTTGACGACGGGCGAAACTTCGGAGAGCGGATGATAGACGCCGTCGCGTAAATGGACATCAATTTGAAACTCGATCTCCCGATGCACGGGGGGCGAGTCGATGATGACGTCGGCAAAATCCAGTTTCGTTCCCCAAGCCGCCGACAGTTCGCAGCCCAGTGCGTGAGAGCATCGCACCAGCCAGGCAAACGGACGCCGGGCCAGCCGCTTGTACAACTCGGGTTGCCAAAAAGAACCGAATTCCGCGCGGCGCTTATGCAGTATTCGACGCGGACCAAACAAACCATGGACAAGATTCTGCGCAGGCGACCCGGCGGCCACCGAGCGCAAGTCTTCGACAAACTCAGAATCGGTTGACTGGCAAAGCGATTCCAAATTCAAGCGCTGTGCCAATTGAAAAACGGCGTGCTGCAGCATCGCGGTTGCCGACCGGACGGTATGGTGCCAATAGACTTCACTGAACATCACGTATCGAGCAAACACCATGAGCTCGGCGGCGGTTTTGCCTTTTTCGGTGATGGCAATTTTTTCTCCATCCTCGGCCAGGCAGAGGCTATCGATCAGGCGTTGCTGATCAAAATGGCGGCCGTAGGGGACTCCGGCGTGCAGGCTATCGCGAACGAGATAGTCCATCTTGTCGACATCGATTGGACCGGAGAGCATCGAGCACAGAAGCCGTTCGCCCTGACTATTCGGGCGTCCTTCCAAGAGCCGCAAAATGTCGTCCGGCTCCAACTGAAATTCTTCGCGCAAGACGATGGCGATCTCTGACTCGGCGATCCAACGCTGCGCCAGATTTTCGTGTCGCGGGATTTTCTCGTGGCCCAAGTCTTCCAGCGGATGGCAAAACGGCCAATGTCCGATGTCGTGCAACAGCGCCGCGACGAGAAAGGAAGTTGCTTGACGAGCCGACACGGTTCCACTGAATCGTGCGTCGGGGGCCAGCCGCGACAAGAAAAGCAGCGCTAACCGGTACACGCCCAAACTGTGCTCGAATCGTTTGTGCGTCGCCGCTGGATAAACCAAGGCGACCATCCCCAATTGGCTCACTTGTGCGAGCCGTCGAAACGGCGCGCTGTCAATCAACCGTCGGATGCGCTTTGTGGTTGGTACATTGATCTGATCCGGAATTCGAATCATCGCCGCGCGAGAGTGGATTGCTTGAAGTTCCGGAATTTGCAGGATCGAGTTCATGGCTTCCGAAACGATCAGGCCAACTGCTGAACTACGACCGCCGCAGTCGTCCAAAAAGCTTGGGCTGCCGATTCGGTCTCCAATTGGAGTTGGCCCGGAAAAACGCCCACGCCCATGATCCAGCGCAGCAGCAGGGCACACCCCAAGTACATTCCATAGTGCAACAGGCCCACCATGTAATCGAAGTCCAAAACGGACATCGCGACAGCACCTCCCGAGGCGATCATAAGCGACATCGCAATCGACCACGCGATCGTGTCGTAACCGTGGAATGCGTATGAAACAACGGGCATGGCCAACCACAACGCAGCGTAGATCGCTGCGCAGACGATCACGCGGACCCACAACTCACGCCCCAAGAATGCTTCAAGCTCGCTATCGCGGAGCAGGCCATATCCGGCGTAAACGGCCGGGATCGCTACAATCAGGGCTCCCGTGATCAGGATCCACAATGGAAAGTTGAGCTTGTCGGCAATTTGCCAGCGCAGCAAGACGGCTAAGGCAAACAGCGTGACGATGACGCCGATAATCACCGTCCACAGTAGCGGCGAAATCACGACCTCGCGGCGGAAGATCGGCCGTGAGGCCTGCGCATCAGGCTTGCCGATCACAGTCGCTTCGGCCGGCGCATGAATGACGACTTCGTGGCTTTTGTCAGGAATACGAATCGTCGCCCGGCATTTAGGGCACGGTCCATCGCGTCCTGCGAACTTGTCGCTGACGTTGAATCTCGTGTGGCAGCCGGGGCAGGTGACTCGTATGGGCATAGTTCTAACGACGTAACGGGAATGGATCGTACCAAATCGAGTGCCGCCTACACGTCGCTCTGTTCTGCAAGCTCGCGCTCGGTGATCATCCGAATCCCTTTGTGCGCTAATGTCGCTTGCGCTTGTTCAATATTGTCAACCATCAAGGCAAACGTGAATCCTTTTCCGGATCGAATCATCAACGGATACGCCTGCACCAGGTTGACTTCGGCCTGCAATAGCGCGGTGCAAACGTTGAGCAGTGGCTGTTCTCCGCTGTCGAGTTCGATGCCGATCAGATCGCTCTCGATCATCGCGAGACCCGCTCGTTCGAAAATCTCGCGGGCATGCTCGGGGTTGGTCAGCACAAATCGAACGATCGAGCACTCGGTACAGTCGTGGATGTTCATGGCGACGATGCGCGTGGTCGTTCGCTCGAATCGGCGAATCACTTCCAGCAGTTGACCCACCCGGTTCTCAAGGAAAACGGTGAACTGGCGAATCGTGGGATAATCCCGCCCGCGCGCCGTTTGTTGGGCGACGCCAATGCCCGAACCCTGGCCTGTACTCATTCCCAGCTCGCTCTCAAACGGATATTTTGGAATCTCACTTGCTCAAACTGAATGCTCCACAGTCTAGCAAAAGTTTCCGGCACTTTGTAGGAATCAAAATGGCATTCCCGCTCGAACCGTTGACTCTGCGCGAGCACGAAATCACCGTTCGGGTCCGTTATCAAGAGACGGATGCCCAAGGCCGCGTCCACCATGCCAATTACATCAACTTTTTTGAAGTCGGTCGCGTCGAGTTCCTTCGCGCGGCGGGTTACCGCTACAAAGACTTGGAGGCAGCCGGAATCCTCTTGGTCGTAACCGAAATCGAATGCCGGTATTTCTCAGCGGCGAAGTACGACGACGAACTAACGATAAAGACGATCGTCGTCCGGGCGAAGGGAGCACGCATCGAACACCGCTATGAAGTATGGCTGGAAGGCGAGTTGATAGCGGCTGGCCGCAGCGTCGTGGCGGCAGTCGACCGGTTTGGCAAAGTTTGTCGCCTGCCCAGCTTTTTGCGCTACCATTCGACCTAAGTTCGAACGCGAATCGTTAAATTGGCAAAGCTGTTCCGACTGCATGCAGGGCCCTCACGACCGGCCAATTCAAGGTCCGATGAAACCGTTTGAACAAGCTGGACCCAGTGCCCCTTGCTTGCCTAGAGTTCGATGGCTGGCAGATTGGCCGTTCGATCACCTCGAATCCCGAACCGAGCTTTATGCCAATCTCGAATGGCCGCGCATTCTGGTCGCTTGCCGCTCTCTCTGCGGCCCTTGCCTTGTCGCCCATTCGCGCTGGCGCCGATGACGACGCCCGCATGACCCCGCTGGTTCGGGCCGTCGCGCAAGCACGCCCGTCGGTTGTCAATATTCGCGGCAGCAAGTCGGTGCCCGAAGACGCAACGACATCCAGCGCCGGCGCACAGCAAATGAAACAAGTCAACGGCATGGGAACCGGAATCGTCATCGACTCGCGCGGATACATTTTGACAAATTTTCACGTCGTTCAGGATGTCAGTCAAATTCGTGTCACGACCTTCAATCGTGAAACGGTCACTGGCCAATTGGTTGCCCGAGATGAACGCACCGACTTAGCCCTGATCAAGATTACCACGCGCGAACCACTGTCGGTCATCCCCCTGGGCTCATCGTCGGGTGTCATGCTGGCCGAATCGGTGGCGGCGATCGGCAATGCGTACGGTTACGAACACACGGTAACGGAAGGAATCGTCAGCGAATTGGGGCGGACGGTCCAAGTCAGCGACGACCAAGTCTACTATGACCTCATCCAAACCGACGCGGCAATCAATCCCGGTAACTCCGGCGGACCACTGCTCAATTTGAGCGGCGAAATGATCGGTATCAACGTCGCCGTCCGCGTCGGAGCCCAGGGCATTGCGTTTGCAATCCCCGTCAACGACGCGATCGAAGTCGCCGCCTATCTCATGAAAGAGTTAGTCGATCAGGAATCGGTGAGTGGACTAACGGTCACGACCAAGTACGTTGATAACCGTCCGATCGTGGAAATCACCTCGGTCAGCCCGGAGAGCCTGGCGGAACGGGCCGGACTCCGAACGGGTGACCAATTGACTTCGGTCAACGGAAACCCTTGCATTCGCTCGGTCGACGTCTACCGCTGGCTGCTCGACCATTCGAACGGCGACGAGATCAAGTTTGACTTCCAGCGCGACGCTGAAGCCCAATCGGCAACGGCGAAAGTCGAAAAAGTAACCAGCAGTGACGCCGGGTCGTCGCAACATTCGCTGGCCTGGAAAACTCTCGGTATCGAAGTCATGGAATTGGATCGCGAATCCATGCGACGGATCAATCCCAACTACGAGGGTGGCCTGCGGATTGTACAAGTTCGCCGCGACAGTCCGGCCGAACGACAGAATATGCGGATTGGCGACGTCATCGTGGCTATGGCCGATTGGAAAACCGAGACTCAAGAAAACTTGAGTTACGTTTTACGGCACCCGGACATCCAAGGTCGCAAGTTGTTCAAATTTTATATCTTCCGCAACGCTGAGCCGCTCTTCGGCCAGATCCGCGTAGCGCAGGTCGTCGATTGACGTTGGGTAGCAAGTCCGTTGGGTGGCACGTCCCTGAGTCTTCGAAGTGCGTGGTTGACGCTGGCGTGGTTTTGTGTGCCACTGGCTCTGCCAGTGCGCAGTTCGAACGATTCGTTCGGGCAATTCGACGACTATCTGTGATCCAAGCATCGCCCTCGTTCGGCAATCACTGGCAGAGCCAGTGGCACACAAGAACTCGGCACCGGACAACTCGCCATGCCCTTCGAAGCCTCAGGGACGTGCCACCCCCGACACCAAATCTCTAATTCGTTCCCATGCTCTGCCTGAGGGTGTACTGGAATTCAGCGCGTGCCGCGTGCTTTTCGTCATTCCGGGTCTCAGCCCGGAATGACGGAAGGCTATTTAGACTCCTCCGGCCGTCGACCTTCCAGATCTTCGAGCAACTTTTTCAGCGGTTCGTTGATTCCGGGCAAAACCGTCTTATGCGTTTGGGGATCGTCTAAGTCCCCGTCGACTTTGATGTGCAAGAATTGCTGGCTGCTGGCGTGATAAAGTTCGCTGAGGACCGGAATGTGCACGCGGTTGCGACCGAGAATCGTATAGAAGTCGAAATCGACTTCTCGATTGTGGTTGATCTTGCCATTGCCGATCAGACTAATCGGGCGGCCGATTATCTCGACTTGGTTCAAGTCCAGGTTCTCCCCGCGGATCTCAAAATCGACGTTGCTTTCGTCGAACACCGTGCTCTCCAAATCCGAGACGCGAACGGAGCGGCCGACCGCCGACATCAATGGGACTTCGATTCGCGCGTCGCGCAATTGGACTTTTCCATCACCGCGCCAAGAGTGTCTTCCACTGCGGTCGCCCGACAAGCGGACGGATGCAAAACCGGATCCGTAAAGGTTCTTATGCCGCGGAATCAGGTCGTCGGAAAGACTTTCCATGTCGCAAGACGCCACGTTGGCTTCCAAATAAAACGGCTGGTCCTCGGCCAAGTTCATGCGTCCATCGATCCGCAGTTGCCCCCCATAAAACTCGCTGATTAACGACCGCGGCGATTGATCTGGATTGGCATTCTGCGCCAACGAGCCAATGGCACAGTGCTGCTGATCGATCCATATCGGGCCGCGAATATTGTTGATCTGGGACGGGCCTACCATCATCGAGTCAACTTCGATCTCACCCGCACACTGCATGTTCGTTCCGTCATAGATTCCTGAGATCGTCGTACCGCCGCAGATGTGCTCCAGCGGAAAACCGATACTGAATGAACCGTTGTCGGTATCGAGCCGCAACGTCCAGGCGAGTTTGGGCGGCGTGCGCCTGGCCAAGTTCGTTCGCGGCACCGCCGTATTGACGTAGCCCGGGGTGGACGATTCCGGGAGTGCGGCCAGCGGCTGATTTTCGCCGCTGATGGTGACTTCTCCTCGGGCGCTGACGAGCCCTTCCCAGTGCACACGTTTGATGGCTTGGCCAATATTCGCGGGAAGGGCTGCCAACAACTGATCGTTGGCTTCCAGTCCGCGGACGTAGAGGTCGGTGAATCGCAGTTCCCATTGACGATCGTCGTAACGTCCTTGTCCGTTGCAAGATACCCAAGTTTGCTCGTGCTCTCCTCGGAGGGACTCCAAGACAATGGTTTCCTCGCCAATCGAGACGCGCCCAACCAGATTGTGAATCAAAAAGGGGAACCAGCTTGGTTGGATCGAAACCGAAGTCTCGGTCTGGCCGCCTCCGGCGAAGACTTGCGCATCTACGGTCACCGAGGTCTGTGCGTTTTCGCTTGGCTGGACGAGGTTGACTTGGACGAGATCGACAACGCCCCTGGGGCGAAGCTCAGACCAGCGCTGGCGGGCGATCGGGTTTAAGGCCGCGCGAAGCTGGTCGTCGAGCGAGACGGTTCGCGCCAAAAATTGCAGTTTCAACCCCTCGGATTTAGACCAGATTCCGTCGCAACGAACACTTCCGTTGCCGTGGACAGCGGTCACGTTATCCACATCGATGCGGTCGTTGCGAATACGTAGGAGCCCGCATATGTCGTGCAGGGGGTAATCGAAGCAATCGTGCCGTACCGAGCAATTGAGCAATTGAACGCGAAAGTCCTGCAATGTTTTTTCCTGAGCGACGGATTCACGGCCGATGCGGGCCTTGATGCCGAGGCTCCCGGTTGCGTGAAATCGCTGCACGACGGCCGCCATCTTCGGTTGAGCCGCTATTGCCCGCATGAGTTTCGCATCGAGGGGTATATTGCCGTCCGAAGTGACATCGACGAAGCCCGTATAGTTGGCCCCGGGATTCTGAATTTGTCCGGCCACATGAAAGTTGTGATCGCCATCCAACGATTGAATATCGATGCTGCATTTTTCGTCCTTAAGTTCCAGCCGGCCGACGCAATGTTCGAGTCGATAGGGAAATTTTTCGAATTCGAAGCTAGAATCAATTAAGTTTGCGATCAACGTCGGTCGCATGCCGCTGCGGTCACCTGCCACGTCGAAACTCAAATCAAACACGCCGTCGGGCGACCATTTTTTGAAAAGAGACTCAAGCGATTCGGATAGCAAGGGGAGTACGCGGCGATCCAGTGATAGTCGCCGTCCGGTTCCAGCGACGCGCCAATTGTTTGGGGTAAAAGGCGATCCGACTTGGGAGTATTCCAAATCAAACGATCCTTGATCGGTTTTTGCGGCGACGTTCCACGCGCGGGCGGAGTCCGGCGTCACGCGAAACTCAGCGTGGCCTTCGCGCACAACCAGCGGAAACCTCGCGTCGCTGAATGAGACGTCGGCGAGACTTCCGTCGACTTGGAATTGATCCAGCGCGAATGACGTGAACCGGCCATTCGCCACGCATCGCACATCGAGAACGCCGCGAAAGCTGCAGCTCGACGGCGCGGTTTCGTTCAACGATCGTGAAACGATATTCAGCATGTGCGAGTCGATTTGCGCACTCGACGCGGCCACCGAAGTGCTCCAGGTTTGGTTGGCCAAATTCAAATCGACGGCAAACGAGACTTGTTCGACACCGTTGCCGGCCAGCGATCCTCGAATGGCCAAACCGCCGGGGTTCCCTTCCACCATTTGATGCGGCGTGGCGATGCATTGAATGTCGCGAACGACATACGCGACCGATTGGCTTTTCGAAACCAAACGCAACTCGATGGAACTGTTTTGAATTCGGACCGGCAGCGGCTTGCGCTGGCCAGCAATGTTCGCCGATGATAAAGATTTGATCAGCGAGTCCAAATTCCAAGCACCGTCGGCACCGCGTTGCACCACGACATGCGCTCGTTTGACGTTGACCGAGCAAATCTCGATGTTTTTCAGCAGCAGATCGCCGAAGCAAGCGCACGACCCGAGCGCCACTTCGTCGATCGAGACAAGGGCCGCGTCGATATCGCCGGGCAATGCGATTCGCACGTCATTAAGAATCAACCCCTGTCCCGAAATAAACCGAGCTGATCCCAGCGAAAAGACGTGGCCGGTTGACGCAAAATGTTGGCCTAGCTCGGTTTCGATTCGATAGCGAACTTGCGAGTCCAAGGATTGTTTGCCCAATGAATAGACTGTGATCGCACTCAAACCGAGAATGCCCAGCAGCAGGGCGAAGCCACGAAAATGGCTCAGTCCCGTTTGAATGGGCGATTTCGGCCGGATCAACCGAAGGCGCGCGAAATCCGAATATCCGCCGTCCATGGCTCTCCGCGATTGGCGTCCAAAAAGGATCGCGATAATAGCCGACCGACCCTCGTTGCCAACAGAGAGGTTTTCGTGCTGGCACGATTGAAAGCATCTTTGGAACGAAGCAAGCTTTCGAGTGGCTCGGGCGCCGATAGCTTCCAAGCCGTCTCCGCCGCCCTTGTGCCGGGGAAACGCGAGTTTGACAACTAACGCGGCTCCGAAAGCTCAGCGTATGCCCTCCTGGAGCGACGACCAAGCTTCGAAGATAGCGATCACGCTTCTCTATTCTTCCAATTCAATCTTCTTGTATCCGCCGACGGACAGGAAATAGAACAATAGCAGCAGGAAGCCAACTGCCATCGCGGAGGGAACATACGCCGTGAGCGTCAGCGCTCGATGGCCGCCGTAGTCGACCGCTTCGTGAATCGGCGGTGCATCCTGGTTGATCGTCGGCAGGACATCATCGATCCTGGCGAGTTGGGCGTTCAAATCTTGCTTCGTTTTCTCATCCTTCGCTTTCGCGATCTGTCGCGAAAGCTCTTTTTTCAGCGCATCGAATGGTTTGGGATCAACTTGTTTTGTGGCCGAACTATAAGCCGAGTTGGCGGCGGCCGATAAATTGGGGGTCAAGCGCCGGTATTCGGGAAACCAAAGGAATTTTTTGGTGTCGATCTCGGCGTAGCGTTCAAACGTTTCGGGCGCGGTTTGTGAAAGGCGAGCCGAAGCGTTGCTGTCCGACTTGTATCCAATCGCTTGGCCCGAAATCAGGCCCACCGTCAACATGCCCACCGCGCCGAGCGCTCCCATGGCGACCGCACCGCTGCGTGGATATCGTTCGCCTGCGACGCCCAACATTGTGGGCCAAAAAAATGCTTTGCCCAAGGTATACACGGTCGCGGCGATCAAAATCGTGGAGAGCGGCAGGTCCCCGGAGCCAAGCCAAAAAAGTCCGATCGCGGCCAGGATAGAACTGACGAATAACAAGCCGATTGGGTTGATCTTGTGCACGATCGGACCAGCGAAAAATCGCAAGGTGAACATCAACGACGATGTGTACACCAATAACAACACCGGGTTTTGCAACACGTTTTTCATGAGCGTCGTAACCCAAGAATCGATCCCCAACTCGGTGTAGCCGATGCAGGCGTGCAACACCAACAGCAAAATAAAGATCGGCGAGAGGAAGCAGGAAAACAGTTCGCCAAAGCTTTGCGTTTTCGCCGCAACCGTTTGCGGAAATTTTTCAGGCAATGCCAAGACGCCGTATAAGACCACGGCGAGCGCAAAGCTCGTCAACGGAATCTCCCAATAACCAACGGCGGGGAACCAGGGTTTTTCACCGATGAAACCCGCGGCGATCAGGCCACCGACGATCATTCCCCCGGGCCAGCCGGCGTGCAGAATATTCAAATAGTGCGTCGGATTTTCCGGATAGAGCCGAGCGATTAGCGGATTAATGACCGCTTCATAGAGGCCTTGGGCAATCGAGAAGACAAAGCAACTCCAAAACAAAACCTGGTACGCGCGGAGCGTTGCGTCTTGCGGAGCTGTGGTTTGGAAATGCTCGAAGACGGGTCGCGCGGCAAAGAGCATCGCCGCGCTGATCAAATGCAAAAAGAACGCCGCAACCAAGACCGTTTTGAATCCGAGCTTTTCGGTTATGATCCCGCCAAAAAAAATGACGATTCCAAATCCCAAAAAGCCGGCACCCATGATGTTGCCGAATTCCTGCCCGCCGATGTTAAATTGACTTTCCCAAACCGTCCCCATCGCGCCGCGAGTCGCAAAACCCATTCCGCTGGCCACGAGCGTCAAAAAACTGGCCCACATAAGCCTCGAACGATTCACGCTTCTTTCCATTTGTAAACTCCGGACGAGATGACCGAGCGCCTTGTTATTCTCAGCGCAGTTCGAGTCTCGTCAAACGCGCCACGCCAATAAGACGCCATAAACTAACCGAAGCCTCCGCGGAAAACCATCAGCCGAACCTCCGTTTTTTCCTAGCGCACACTCGGTGTACCTGTTGCGTGACTAGCCAGCCCGGCGCGCCGGGATGGCCTGAATTCTGGCGAATTCAGCGACGTCAATCGCTGCGCTTTGTAGATCGCGCTCTAGATCGGAGGATTGGTCGACCGTGAGAAGCAGAGCTCGCGGCCGACGCAAGCGACTTGAATCTGCCTTGGAAGATCGTATTGACATCGATCGTCGGATTCGTCCAAAACCATGTCGACTAAGCGGCTCCAGTGATCAAAGCTCATGTCCTGTTGGGACCAGCCTTGGCGTTCCCATCCGCGCTGCAGCGCGGCCTGAATCAGGACAGAGGGCATTCCCGAAAACGAGTCCTTTTTCAAAATGAGCAAATCGGGCCGCTGGAGCTTGACTGCGCCGTCGAGCAACAATGCCGCGTGATTGGCCACAAACCGTCGATATTCGTCTGCCATAACGGCCAGCTGTGCGATCGACGCATCGACTTTGTCGCCGAACTTTTCCCGGACGAGCGGCAGCAATTCGTGCCGAATCCAGTTCCGTGCGGCGAACGCTGTGTCAGCATTGCTGGCGTCATCGCGAGCCTCCTGTCCGAGCACCGCCAAATACGCTACGACGTCGCGCTTGTGCAGCCCGAGCATCGGTCGGACGAGCGTCAAGCTCTCGTCGACTTGCCGGATCGCGGGGATACCAGCCAAACCTGCGACGCCCGTGCCGCGGCAGATTCGAAATAGAACGGTTTCGACTTGATCATCGAGGGTGTGTCCGGTTGCCAAATACCTCGCCCCAACGTCGTGCGCAATCCGGAAAAGGGCTTCGTAACGGGCGATCCGCGCCGCCGATTCGACACCATCGGACCAGTTCGCCAGAAGCGACGTCTCGTCCAACCGCCGAGAATATGCCGCGACACCCATTTTGCAGGCTAAGGTCATGACGAACTCTTGATCCTCGTCGGAATCCCGTCCGCGCAAGCCATGGTTGACGTGGGCCACAGCCAAGTCGCTCAGCTTGCCACCGGCGTTCTGGGACAGAGCGTGGGTGGCTCGTAACAGGGCCACGCTGTCGGGGCCGCCGGAAACCGCGACCAAAACGCGGTGCCCAATCCAAGATCGCGGGGGCCAAGCGTCGGTGAGCCGCTTGTGAAACGCCTCGATCTCGGATGCATTCACCGATTCAACATGGGGGTGGTTCATCGCGAAATTTGGTGGGTAGAGAGTCGCCGGCGAAAGTCACGCCGTGTTGGGGACGAATAGTTGGCACTGCATACAGATTTTGATACGATGATTCGATCCCAGGAACCTGAGGGTTGGTTTCTGGTGAAACAAATTGTATCCCAAGCAACCGCAGGACTTCTGAGGTGCTTGATGCTGAGCCTGGAATTCAGGTGCGGCGATTCACGGAAACTAAATCTTCGATGAACTTGTTTTCATTGTTTTTGACGTTATTGTTCCGCAGTCCGTTTTTCCAAATGGCAGGAGCGGAACGGCGAGAATGTCAGACGCGACAGCCGTCTGGTCGTGCGCTGCCTTGCAGCCGATGGCCGAGGCTGGATTGTTGTTTGCTCGCGCATTCGATCGGCGCATGGACCGGGCGTCGACCAGGACCACGTCAAAGGACAACTCGCGGACTCGATCGGGGAGATGGGCGTTACTGCGCCATCTCTCAAGAGATTATTGGCGTTTGGAAAAAAGCCCCCATCGATTTGGCGTCCGTTGCGCACTTGAAACCGATTCCGACTCAGTGATCAGCTCCAGTTTAGTCGCGCTTCATCCGACGCCCGGTCGATCCGCGACGCTCTTGCTGTTGCCCCAAAATAAGGTGACAGTCCATGAACTGGCCGGAGATAATCGGCAGTGCCGTCGGCGGTCTTTTACTGGGTGCCGGCGCTTACTTGCTTTATGCAAAACTCATCGGCAGCGACGCTCAAACCAAAGCCAAAAGCATTCTGGAGAACGCCGCCCGAGACGCGGAGACAAAAGTCAAAGAAGCCGGGTTGCGGATCCGCGAATTGGAGCTGAATCAAAAAACGGCCGTCGAAACCAGTCTTAACAAGTTTCGAGAAGAGTCGCTGCGCCAGCAACGCGACTTTGACAAACAGCGCTCGATGCTCGATCAACAAGCCGACGACGTTCGCAAACAAGAAAAAATTGTCGAGACGACTCAGGAACGGCTCAAACGCAAATTGGACAGCATCAATCAGCGCGAAACGGAAATCACGCAGATTCTGGAAAAACAGCGGGTGCAATTGCACAAGATCACTGGGTTGAGTCGGGACGAGGCGACGCAACGACTGCTTAAACTGCTCGATTCCGAATTGGTCCACGAGATGGGGTCGCGGATCGTCGAGCACGAGCGTCGCTTGAACGAAATGATTGATCTCAAATCGCGCGAAATTCTATTGATGGCCTGCCAGCGGTACGCGAGCAAATTCGTCGCGGAATCAACCACCAGCACGATCGATATTCCCAGCGACGAGATGAAGGGCCGAATCATCGGCCGCGAAGGCCGCAATATTCGGGCCTTCGAAAAGGAAACCGGCGTCGACGTGATCATCGATGACACGCCGGGTGTGGTGATCGTCAGCGGATTTGATCCGGTCCGCCGCGAGGTGGCTCGCATTTCGCTCAACAAACTCATCGCCGACGGACGAATCCATCCCTCGCGGATTGAAGAAATTGTGAAGGAAACCAACTCCGAAATCGACGATCTGATCGTCCGCAAAGGCAACGAAGCCATCCAGGAAGTTGAACTGCGAAACGTTCACGAACGGATCGTCCATCTCCTCGGTCGATTGCATTTTCGAACTAGCTATAGTCAAAATGTGCTGCAACATAGTATCGAGGTTGCATTCTTGGCCGGGATGATGGCCGAAATGGTTGGCCTCGATCCGATCGTCGCCAAGCGCTGTGGACTGCTGCATGACATTGGCAAAGCGGCGGATCACGAGTTGGAAGGGGGGCACCCAAAAATCGGCGCCGATCTGCTCAAGCGACACGGTGAAAACGCCGAAGTCGTCCACGCGGCCCTAGGACATCACGACGATATCGTGATCGAACATCCTTACACAGTGCTTGTGGCCACCGCCGATGCTTGCAGCGCATCGCGGCCGGGTGCGCGCCGCGAGTCGCTGGAACGTTATGTCAAGCGGATGGAAGAATTGGAAGCGATCGCCAAGGAGTTTCCGGGAGTAGAACAAGCATTCGCCATCCAGGCGGGACGCGAGCTTCGCGTGATCGTGAGCTCCAATAACACGGACGACCCGAGCGCGGCGAAGATTTGTCGCGACATCGCCAACGCTTGCCAAGAACGCCTGTCGTTTCCAGGAGAGATTAAAGTGACCGTGATTCGTGAGTCTCGATTCGTGGAATTGGCAAAATAAGGACGCGATTCACCTTTCCTAGTTCCCTCGCCCCCGCCGCGGGGGAGAGGGCAGGGTGAGGGGGCGCAGGCGATTTTGGATTGGCTCGAATTCGGCGCAAAACGGGGTGTCAGTCGCATGGCTGACTGTATTCACGCGCGACAACGGTTCGGGTTTTAGGCTTCTGCTTGCGAGGGGAACTTTTGTGAGAGTCTTGTTTATCGGTGACATCGTCGGCAAACCCGGCGTGGACTTTGTCGTTCGCGTCATTCCCGCGTTACGCCGACGCGAGGCGATCGATTTGGTGATCGTCAACGGCGAAAACGCCGAGGCCGGTTCGGGAATTACGCGGTCGATCTATGGCAAATTGCGGACTGGCTTGGTCGACTGCATTACCCTGGGGGACCACGCCTATCGAAAGGCCGATATCTTCGAAACGTTGGATTCCGCCGAAGACATCATTCGCCCAGGCAACTATCCCCCCGAAGCCCCCGGTCGCGGCTGGACGATTGTCAAAACGGATGGCGGAATCGAAGTGGCCGTAGTGAATTTAATCGGCAGAGTTTTCATGAAGCCGGTCGATTGCCCGTTTCACGCCGCCCATCGGATCTTGGAGAAAATTCCGAACGATGTCGTCGTCCGCGTCGTGGATTTTCATGCCGAGGCCACCAGCGATAAGCAACTGATGGGTCGAATGCTCGATGGTCGAGTTTCAATGGTCCTGGGAACGCACACGCACGTCCCAACGGCCGACGAACAAATACTCCCCGGTGGCACGGCGTTTCAGTGCGACGTGGGAATGACCGGACCGCACCAGGGAATTTTGGGACGCGATTACGCTCAAGTCCTGGAAACGACGCTGACGATGCGGCCGAAAACTTTACACGTTGCCAGCGGCGAGGTTCGGATGTGTGGAGCCTTGGTCGAGGTTGACGACGCGACCGGGTTGGCGAAGAACATTCGGCGAATCCAAGTTACCGAGCACGACGCGGCGGAGTTGGTCGCGGGGGGGTAGGCCAAAGCGCTCGATCGACGTCACCGACGGTTGCTATCGTGAGATAGGTTCCATGGTTGCCAGGGCCGATTACGGGCCTGCCGGGTTGAATTGCAAATGACCTTGATACCAAACTCATCCGATGCTACCGTCCGCGATTCCTCGTCTCGCCGTTGGGAGTTCGTGCCGCCCGGCGGGCGACCATTTTCCATGGTGCATCGCGTGCTTTTGGTACTCACGGGACTCGTATTGATCACAGGACTCGTCGTAGCGCGGAGCTTGACTCCGGATGCGAGCGGTTTGGGAACCCATCGCCAATTGGGCCTTCCCGGCTGCGGTTTTTCCCACGCGTTGGGCGTCCCCTGTCCTTCCTGTGGGATGACGACGGCGTGGGCTCATTTGACGCGCGGGCATTGGATCCGCGCGGCGCAATGCAACTTGGGAGGGTTGCTGGCCGGCATCACGGCGCTGTGGACTGGACCGTGGATGTTGGTCTCGGGGATTCGAGGTCGATGGATATTCGGCACGTTGAGTATTTCCGCGGTCCTGATCCTCGCGTCAACGACGTACTTGATGATCCTCGGCCAATGGCTGGGGCGGTTGTGGTTCTCTTGAATTAGAAAGGTCCGCCATGGATGGCATTCGAAGATTCCTTCCGCATTGCGCACTCGTTTTGTGTGCATTGATCGCGATTCCCGGATGCGTTGGAGCATCTGCTCAACTGTTGTATTTGATTTACGGGAACAAGGTATCGGCGCAGTTTGAAGGGCTGAACAACAAGAAAGTCGCAGTCGTTTGTGTGTCGGATGCTTCGGCGTACGGACACAACGAGTTGACGATGAGCGTGGAGCGCCTGGTTGCCGACAAGCTCTCGAAGAGTGTCCCGAAGATTCACGTCATCTCCCAATCGACCGTAGACAACTGGAAGGACCAGTACGGATGGGATGAGAACGACTTTGTACAGATTGGCCGCGGGATCGGGGCGGATGCGGTCGTGGCGATCGAGATCTCAGCGTACTCGTTGCACGAAGGCTCGACGATGTACAAGGGCCAAGCCAGGGTCTCGAGTACCGTCTATAACGTCGCGAACGCGTCCGTTGCATTTCAGGTGGAGCCGGAAGATTACCAATTTCCTAAATCCGGCCGTCCGGCAATGCATATTACCGAACGCCAATTCGAAACTGCGTTCCTGGAAAAGCTTTGCGAACACTTGGCGCGGCGATTTTACGAGTACGAAAAGATGGACACGATCGCCGAAGACGCAGGTAGTTAACAGTCCACAGCAATTGCCCCACTTGTAGGGTGCGCTTTGCCCAAAAACGGCACTGGCTCTGCCAGTGTTTCAAAAATTACTTTTTAGGCAAAGCCCTTTGGGTGGGATAAGTCTTCGCGTCCCACCATTCCTCTTTATTTCTTTGCGGTCTTGTGTTTGACCGATCGGTTGATCAGCCACAAAGCGATGGGCGACGCGATAAAGACGGTACTGTAGGTGCCCGCGATCATGCCGACGACCAACGCAAACGCGAAACCGTGAATCGCGTCACCGCCGATGATGTACAGTACCAAGACGGCGAGCAACGTTAAGGCTGTCGTCAGAATCGTTCGGCTGAGCGTTTGCGACACGCTGATGTTGATCATTTCGGCAGTGAGTTCCGGCCGCTTCCCGCGCACTTCGCGGATTCGGTCAAAGACCACAATCGTGTCATTGATCGAATAGCCGATGATCGTTAAGAACGCCGCGATGATCGGCAAGCTGATTCGAAAGTTTTCGACTTGGGCAAAGCCGAGAATCGGTGCCAACCAATAGCTCAGTGCTATCGCGCCAATTGTCACGAGGACGTCGTGCATCAGCGCGATGACTGCCCCCACACCGAAAGCGACGTTTTGAAATCGGACCCAGACATACAAAATGATCCCCAGTAAACTCGCGATGATCGCCGCCAGAGCTCGCCATTGGGTCTGCGCGGCGATTTGGCCCCCCACTCCGCTGATCGTCGGAAAATAGGGCTTGCCGTTGTAGTCGGATTGGAGCGAATCGAGGATCAGCTTGGCATCGGATTCGCGACCGATGTTCAGCGTGACGGTCCAAACAACCGATTTGGCGCTCAGATCATCCGCGTTTTTTCCGGCGGCGGTTGTCTGGATATCGGACCGATCCAATGCGACTTGATTGGTCTTTTCTGCGGCAGCGATGAGTGCGTTGATAAGAGACCCGCGAGAAATCGCTTGAGCAAACGTCAAATCTGCTTTGGCGACATATACACCGACGGCAGAGACCGAAGGCTGAGCAAGATCTTGCGCTGGTGATGGCTGTTGACCCTCTTGGGCGGGGGTCTCAACCGCGGCGTCCTGATTGGCGGGAGTCACCGCGGGAATCTCCGCTGGCTTCGTTTCCGTCGTTGGGTCTTGAGTCGCGGGCGTTGTCGGCTCGGGGGAATCTTGAACGAGGAGGAGCCCACCCCAGGGCTGTGTCATCAAGGCCAATCCGGCGTTCCAAGGGACTTGAACGTTTCGTCCCGACGAACCCTTCGGAGTCTCCGCGTCGCCGGATTGACCACCATTCGCCGGAGATTCCGTGTTGGATGGAAGATTGTTATTCGATTCAATGGGGGCGTTCACTTTCGAAATTTGCAACCGAGACGGATCATAATTGACATGCAATTGCATGAGTTTGTTGCCAAACACCTCGACGAGTGCCTCGTCGATAGGTTTGAAAGGGGCCGGTGGCGGTTTGTCCCAGATCGGGATATTGCTGTCGACTTTGAAAACACGGCCGGGAAAATCAGTGGAGTCAATTTCGGCAACCGAGAATTGCACCTCTTCGCGTTCGCCGATGTTGGCCTTGTAGGAATTTAACATCCGGCGGACTTCGATGACATCTAACGTTGCGTCTTGGCTCAAGACGATTCGGGCGGTGGAGCCCCCCCGCAAATCATGATCGAAGATTTCCGGCCCGCGATAAAATGCCGCCGCAAGACCGACGACAATGACCGCCAAGGAAATCGCATACCATTTGTGACGCCCGCTAATGAAGTCGATGGTTCGACCCGAATAGATATTCAGCATGCTCAGGCGCGTAATCCATTTGCGACGCTCGGCCAATTCTAAGATGACGCGCGAACAAAACGTTGCCGTGAACATACTCGTCAAAATGCCGAGAACTAATGTCACCGCAAAGCCTTTGAGCTGTTCCGTTCCAATGACATAAAGCACGATACCGGTAAACATCGTCGTCAAGTTTGAGTCGATAATTGTTGTCATCGCGCGGTCGTACCCGTTGCGCATGGCCATGCGCAAAGCGGCGCCTTTCTTCAGTTCCTCGCGAATGCGTTCGAAAATGAGTACGTTTGCGTCGAGCGACAAACCGATCGTCAACACGATGCCTGCCAATCCGGTCAGCGTCAACGGCTGTTTGATGATCATCACGATTGCCATCACGAGCAGCAGGTTAAGCAAGAGTACGACGCTGGCGACAGCTCCGCCGAATCGATAATAAACGCAAATAAACCCGATGACGACGGCGAGCGCAATGATGCACGACACGATGCCGCTACGCTTTAGTTCCGCGCCAATAGTCGATTGCTGATAGTCTTGGCTGATCGGATTCTCGCTCAACGCGACTTCGAGCTTGCCAGCTTTCAAATTGATGACGAGATCATCAACTTCCTTTTGGGAAAAGCTTCCTTCAATGATGCCGCGGTCCGTGATGGTGCTGTTGATGCTGGGAGCTGTGATCAACTTGCCATCGCTAATAATCGCTAAGAGTTTGAGCCGAGTGCCATCGGGCCGGTTGCGCGACGTTAGCGCGCCCATTCGACGTTTGCCGTCGCGATTCATCTCGAAATGCACCGCCGGCCGCGCTCGATCGTCGACGCCCGAGTTGGCGCGACTCAGGTGTTCGCCTTCCACGTTGAGGATGTCGTCGGGGCCTTCCGGCTCGACGCACAGAATCTCCACTCGATTCACCTTTTGCCCGTCGGCCCATGCCGCGAATTCGACGGGACTTCCGCCAAAGGGTTGCACCGAGATGATCTGTTTGGTCTTTCCGTCGCGGACCAAATGGGAAAGTTCAGGCATGAACTTGAAGGGAATGATGCCGTTTACGGCTTCGGCTGGGTCGACCCGGCCCAATTCGTACCACCGCCCGAAGATCTTTCCGGACTTATTCTCCGTAGGCTCGCTGACCTTTTCACGCACGATCGTGTCGTTGACCCCTTTTTCAATCAATTCACTCGCGCGCGCGGTCAGCGAAGTATGGTAATTGCGGTCGGCGACGATTCGGAACTTTAGTTCGCCAGCTTGGGTCAACCGTTGCCAAATTCGCATCGCTTCTTCCATATCGACGTCGGGGATGACGACTTCGATCTTGTCTGTTCCCAATGCGCGAATCAAGATTTCTGAAATACCCCCCGGATCCACCCGTGCGATTAGTTGCGGAATCATGTTCTTGACATCCACCGCTTCCGTTTGTATTCCTTCCTGCTCCTGGCGCAGCTGGCCAATGATGGTGATTCCGCCGCGCAAGTCGACGCCAAATTTCGGCGGCCAATTCAACCCGACCGCCAATCCCGCAACCGAGATCACAGAAAATATTAATCCCAACTTCCAGCCATAGGCGGGACTCTTCAACACCCTCGCGATCCAATTGCCGGCGTTGATCGAAAGTCCGATCGCCGCCGCTAGAAAAATAAGGAGCGCAACCATGCGTGGCCACTCGAGGGCAACCGCTGACAGCGTGGCCAATACCAGGAACAGACTCAACGAAATCTCAAACGCAAGTTCCGGGTTACGTGATACTCTCGCGACGAGAACTCCGAAGAGCGCGGACAATCCGGCAGCCGCCAACAAAAGAACTACGATGCCCAGGAAATCCTGAAACCAGGGGACGGAATCCACTACCGGGATTTGCGTCTGAATGGCGGAGACAAGTTCAAACATGGACCGGAATTCCTAATAGGGTTGATCGAATGTGGAGTGGGCGAAAGCGTGATGCCCGAAAGCCTTAAACATTGGCAGGATAGAAAGCCGCGACGGATCGGGCGATCGGCATCATGCCTCTTTGTCCTTTTCGCTGTTTTCGTCGGTCACGACCTTCGCGATTGACGACTTGAGCAATTTGATGCGAGTATTATTCGATTCATCGATTCGAAGCGTGACGTATTCCGAGTCGGCGGAGGCCTGCACGACCACGCCGTAAATGCCTCCGGCCGTAATGACGCGGTCGTTCTTTTTGAGATTGGTCAAAAACTGTTTCGCCTTCTGCGCATCGGGTTGTCGCGGTTTGCTGGCCATCATCAGGTACATCAGCACTAAACCCGCCACCGCTGGAAGAAAGCAACCCCAATTCAAAAACCCAGGTGTGTCGCCGTTTGGCGTGGCTGACGGATCGGCTTCGGCGCCGGAGTGGGGTGCGATTTGGGCAAGCCACATCGGCAGCCAACGAATGAATTCAGGCATTCTTTCGCTCGTTTGCAAAGGGAATACACACGCGGTACGTCACACAGCCGCCGGACTCGGTGCAACATCGTTTGCAGGATTCAACCGACTCGCCGCACGTCGCGCGACGTCGCTTTCGGCAAACGTAAGCCGCGAATCATGATAAAATTTTGCGATATTGCCAACAAGGCCACGTGGTTTCGCATGGTGGTGTCATTTGCTTTGATAGGCGCTTTTCGCTCCTGGGTTGTGAATTTATTCATTTCGGAAGTTGGGCGGCCCTGCTGGGCCGTCGTTTCCCGTTCGATGAACGGCCTGGAAAGGCCGTCCAACGAATAAATTCACAGCCTATCCGCGAAAGGACGTTCTTTTGCGGAGCAAACGACGACACTTCCTCGTTTCGAGCCTTGTCAAATCGAAACGTCTCAAACGTTGGTGGCTGCGAGTTCACACGAGTCTTCGCCCCATCCGCTGAGCTTTTCCCGCAGAAAGTCCCGAAAACAGTCGTTGCCAATTGCCTCGCGGGCGGACTTCATGAGCTGTGCATAGTATCGAAGATTGTGAAACGACAA
Organism: Pirellulaceae bacterium; assembly: GCA_041745295.1. Taxonomy (GTDB): domain Bacteria; phylum Planctomycetota; class Planctomycetia; order Pirellulales; family Pirellulaceae; genus JANMEB01. The sequence goes on from JBGTJE010000072.1 coordinate 20,769, forward strand.
CAAAATCGGCCCCAACATCTCGTCCGCCATAAACAAATGCCGCAAGTATCCACGGCTCACGTGGGAATGCGGCGAGTCGAAATTTTCGATCAAAGGCCGCGAATCGACTTGGTGGATTTGATTGCGAATTCGCAGAGGCCCCGCGTCGGTAAACGCCAACCCGTTGCGCCCGTTACGCGTCGGCATCACGCAATCGAACATGTCGACGCCCATCCCGATCGCTATCAACAAATCCTGCGGCCGGCCTACACCCATCAAATAGCGTGGCTTTTCGGTAGGTAAATGGGGACAAGTTGCCGCGATAGTGGCGTACATCTGTTGCGGCTTCTCACCAACGCTCAAGCCTCCAATCGCGTAACCAAAAAAATCCAACTCGCGCAGCCGATCGCAACACCAGCGACGCAAGTCGACGTCCAAGCCACCTTGGGCGATTCCAAATTGGACTTGGGATGATCGCGACGCGGCCGCTCGGCACCGCTTCGCCCAGCGCACGGTACGTTCGCACGCTTCACGAATTTGCACGTCGCTGGCAGGCAGGGGAACGACATGGTCCAGAACCATGGCAATGTCGCTGCCCAGCGACTCTTGGATCTTTACCGAGTGCTCGGGGGTCAGCTCGATCGTGCTGCCGTCAACGTGCGATTTGAAAACAGCCGACTCCTCACTGATCCGTGTTTTTTCGGCGAGGCTGAAGATTTGAAATCCGCCGCTATCGGTGAGGATCGGCCTGTTCCAACTCATGAAGGCATGCAGCCCTCCGAGCTGTTCGATGGTTTTTTCACCAGGTCGCAGTGCAAGGTGGTAGGTGTTGCCGAGCACGATTTCCGCGCCGGTTTGCTCGATCATCGGTGCCGTGAGTCCTTTGACGGTGCCGTTGGTTCCAACCGGCATAAACGTCGGCAACTGAATCACGCCGTGCGGGGTTGTTAGTTTCCCCAGCCGGGCGCCGCAATGGCGATCGACGTGCAATAGTTCAAAATGGAAACCGGAGGACGCCATACTCGTGGGTTTACACCCGTGTTAAGGAGCTATCAGAAAATCCAAACGCCCCCTCACCCTGCCCTCTCCCCCGAAGTTTTGAAGTTGCGCTTTTCTGGACAATATCATGCGACGCTCCTGTATTCTGAGGGTAAAGCGTTGGCGAGGAGGCGTTTGAGTTTGCCGATGCCTCCGGAAGTTTTTAGGCGTTTCGACAAATATCTTAGTTC
>JBGTJE010000073.1:0-15912 GCA_041745295.1 Pirellulaceae bacterium
CACTGAAAACTTGTCCGCTCCCCTCCCTAGCCCTCCCCACGAGGGGGAGGGAACAAGAAAACGTGCGCGAAACACGGAAGAATACGCTGCGCAACGTTTTAGCTAACAACCGGTGCGGCGCGGCGAATGGCTTCGCTGGCGAGGTCGGCGTATTTTTCAAAGTTTTTGATGAACTTGGACGCCAAATCGCGGACTGCGCTGTCGTACGCGGCGGGATCTTTCCAAGTCGACCGGGGATTGAGAATCTCGCTCGGGACGTTGGGGCAGAGATCGGGGTATTCGACGCCGAAAATCGGATGTCGCGTCCAGCGACTATTGTGCAGTTGGCCGTTGTGGATGCCGTCGATGATCGCGCGCGTGAACGGCAATTTGATTCGCCCGCCGACGCCGCTTCCACCGCCGCTCCAACCGGTGTTTACGAGCCAAGCGTGAACGTTGTGCCGGCGCATTTTGGCCGCCAGCAGTTCGGCATACTTGGTCGGGTGCCAGACCAGAAACGCGGCACCGAAGCAGGCCGAAAAAGTCGTCTCGGGCTGCGTGATGCCCATTTCCGTACCGGCGACTTTAGCCGTGTACCCGCTAATGAAGTGGTACATCGCTTGCTCCGGGCTAAGCTTGCTGACTGGCGGCAAAACTCCGAATGCATCGCACGTCAAAAAGATAATATTTTGGGGGTGTCCGCCGGTGCAAGGAATCTTTGCGTTTTTGATGAATTCAATTGGATACGAGCAGCGCGTGTTCTCGGTCTTGGAACCATCATCGTAATTGACTTCGCGCGTTTGCATGTCCTGGACCGTGTTTTCCAAAACCGAGCCGAAGCGAATAGCGCCGAAAATCTCAGGCTCCTTCTCCGCGGAAAGATTGATGCACTTCGCGTAGCAACCTCCTTCGATATTGAACACGCCCTCGTCGGTCCAACAATGCTCGTCGTCGCCAATCAAGCTTCGCCGCGGGTCGGCGGACAACGTCGTCTTGCCGGTGCCTGAGAGTCCAAAGAACAACGAGACATCGCCTTGGGGTCCTTCGTTGGCCGAACAGTGCATCGATAGCAGGCCCTTTCTCGGCATCAGATAATTCATGATCGTGAACACGCCCTTTTTCATTTCGCCAGCGTATTCAGTGCCGAGGATAACCATCTCCGCTTGTTCAAAGTTCACGGCGACGCAAGTTGGCGAGGTGATCCCCGGAAGGTTTTGGTCGGCTTTCTGCTGGCCGGCGTTGTAGATTACAAAGTCCGGTCGTCCGAACGACTTCAATTCTTCGGCAGTGGGACGGATCAACATGTTGTGCATGAATAAGGCGTGATAAGCGCGCGAGCAGATAATGCGGACCTTAATGCGATGTGCTTTGTCCCAGCCGGCAAAACCGTCGAACACGTACAAGTGCTCGCAATTCTCCAAAAACTCAAGCGCCTGGTCGCGGAGGGTTTCGTACGAGCCCTCGACCAGCGGAACGTTGACGCTTCCCCACCACACGTCGTTATGGACCGAGGGTTGATCGACGATTCGCTTGTCTTTGGGACTGCGGCCGGTTTTGGCCCCGCTTGAGGTTGCCAGCCCGCCGGCGCTAGTGATGACCGCGTCGTCAAATTGAATTGCCTCTTCATAAAGTCGGGCCGGCGCCGCGTTCCGCAATACGTGCGGGGGAAAGTGGTTTTTGGCGATCGACCCCAGACGCGAGTGCTTTGTCATCGTGGACATGGAGGGCTGCACTTAAAAAGGCTGTGTTGAAGCGATTGGAAGCCGGGCAAGGCGGGCTCGCCGTCGCGGGGATCCCTATTTATATGGTCCCGTTTAAATTAACCAGATTGAACAACTATTGTAAGATCAACAACGGACGCTCGCGGCGATGTTTTGGAAATTCCAGACCTGGGTTTTCGACCGTGCACGGGGATGCGGCGTCTAGCGAATAGTGCCCAAATCAACATAATGGGGCCGTTGATTCGTTCGATTTGATCTCGTGTCGCCGGGCGTAAATGTCGACTCCCCCTCCCAGTTCCGGTCCCCTTTGGCAAGCCATTGAGCAAGAAAAGCCGCTGCAAATTGTGGGGGCCATCAACGCGTATTGCGGGCTGCTCGCCGAATCGGCAGGGTTTCGCGCGATTTACCTCTCAGGGGCCGGCGTCGCGAATGCATCCTTTGGTCTACCGGACCTTGGCGTCACGACGCTCAACGATGTCGCAGAAGACGTGCGACGGATTACGGCGGTCACTCGATTGCCGTTGCTGGTCGACGCCGATACGGGCTGGGGATCCGCACTCAATATTGCGCGCACTGTGCAGACGCTCGCTCGTTCCGGCGCCGCCGGAATGCACTTGGAAGATCAACAGTCCGCCAAGCGATGTGGGCACCGACCCGGAAAAGCCTTGGTCGAGGCCGCAGAAATGGTCGACCGTATTCACGCGGCGGTCGATGCGCGGATCGATCAAGGATTCGCGATCATGGCCCGCACCGATGCGCTGGCCAGCGAAGGCTTGAACGCAGCCCTCGATCGATGCCATCGCTACGTCGAGGCGGGCGCTGATATGATCTTTGCCGAAGCAGTAACCGAGCCGAGTCAGTACGGCGAATTCACGCGGGCTATTCGGGTACCCGTGCTAGCGAACATGACGGAGTTTGGTCAGACGCCGTTGATGACCTTGCAACAATTGCGACAAACGGGCGTCGCCATGGTCCTTTATCCGTTGACTGCGTTTCGGGCGATGAACCAAGCCGCGCTGGAGGCGTATGAGACTCTACGCCAGCAAGGCTCGCAGGCTTCCATGCTGAGCCGGATGCAGACGCGTGACAAACTGTACGAAGTTCTGAACTATCACCAATACGAACAGATGATCGACAATATTTTGCGGAAGGGCATCTGATGAGCACGTCAATCGCTCCCAAAAAAATAGGCGGATTGGCCGGTGTTGTGGCAGGTAAGACCGCGATTGCAACCGTCGGCAAAGCCGGCAAAGGACTTACGTATCGCGGCTATTCGATCCACGACCTTGCCGCCAGCAGCACCTTTGAAGAGGTTGCCTATTTGCTGCTGCAAGGCCAGTTGCCGACACGCGAGCAACTGCAGCAATTTCAAACGCGGCTTTGCGGACTTCGCGAATTGCCAAAAGATCTCAAGGCCACATTGCGGGCGATTCCCGGTAGCGCTCATCCGATGGACGTCCTGCGGACCGGATGTTCCATGCTGGGATGTCTCGAACCGGAGAAATCGATCAGCCAAGAGATGGCCGTAGCGGAACGTCTGCTCGCCAGTTTTCCCTCGATGCTCGTGTATTGGTATCGTCATTCGCACCACCAGCAAGAGATCGATCTGCAATCCACTCAGCGGTCGAGCGCAGGTTTCTTTTTGGAAAAGCTCGGCGGGAACAAGCCACCCAATCCAACGCACGTTCGGGCGATGGATGTCTCGCTGATCTTGTATGCCGAGCATGAGTTCAATGCTTCGACGTTTACGGCACGAGTCTGTGCGGCCACGATGTCGGATCTTTATTCGGCGATTACCGGAGCGATTGGGACATTGCGCGGGCCGCTACACGGTGGGGCCAACGAAGCGGCGATGGAATTGATCGAGCAATTTTCGTCGCCGGATGAAGCCGAAGCGGGCATCTTGGAGCGCTTAGCCAATAAGACGCTCATCATGGGCTTTGGGCATCGCGTTTACACCGTTTCCGATCCGCGTAACGAAGTGATCAAGCCTTGGGCCAAACGCGTCGCCGAAGAGTCGGGCGACCGAGTCTTATTCCCGGTTTCGGAACGGGTCGAAGAAGTCATGTGGCGGGAAAAGAGGCTGTTTCCCAATCTCGATTTTTACGCGGCGACGCTTTATCACTGCATGGGCGTGCCGACTCCGATGTTTACGCCGATCTTCGTGTTGTCGCGCGTCACGGGCTGGTCAGCGCACATTTTTGAGCAGCGTGCCGACAACAAGCTGATTCGGCCCGATGCAGAGTACGTTGGTCCCGAGCCGCGTCCCTTCGTTCCACTCGACCGCCGATCGTAGTTTGCCCGTTCGAAAGCCCCCTCACCCTGACCCTCGCCCCGCAAAGCCGGGGCGAGGGAACCGTAGTAAAGATCTATGGACGCGATCATCGCCGACATTGCTCGGTATACGCATCACGAAATGACGGAGTCGTCGCTGGCGATGGACACGGCGCGGTGGTGCTTGATGGATAGCCTGGGCTGCGGCCTGCTCGCCCTCAATTATCCTGCCTGCAACAAAATGTTGGGACCATTAGTTCCAGGCGCGGAAATGGTGGGAGGCTGTCGCGTCCCCGGCACGCCGCTGGAACTCGATCCAGTCAAAGCGGCCTTCGACATCGGCACGATCGTCCGCTGGCTGGACTTCAACGACACATGGTTGGCCGCCGAATGGGGTCACCCGTCGGACAATCTGGGCGCAATCTTGGCTTGTGCGGATTACCAATCGCGAGTCAAAAGTAAAACCGTGTCCGTCCGCGACATATTGATGGCGATGATCAAAGCCCATGAAATCCAAGGGGTTTTGGCGCTGGAAAATTCGTTTAACCGCGTGGGACTGGACCACGTTCTGTTGGTCCGCGTGGCGAGCACGGCGGTGGCAAGTTTCCTTCTGGGCGGAACCGAAGAGCAAACCCGCAACGCGGTCTCGCTCGCGTGGATCGACGGCGGAGCGCTGCGCACATACCGGCACGCTCCTAACACGGGATCGCGCAAGAGCTGGGCGGCGGGCGACGCGACCAGTCGCGCCGTCCGCTTGGCGCTGATCGCGCTGAGCGGCGAAATGGGATATCAAACGGCGCTGACGGCTCCGAAATGGGGCTTTCAAGACGTGTTATTTGGCGGCAAGCCGATTCAGTTAGCGCGCCCGCTGGGGTGCTACGTGATGGAAAACGTGCTCTTCAAGATCTCGTTTCCGGCTGAGTTTCATGCCCAAACCGCGGTCGAAGCGGCGATTCAACTGCATCCCAAAGTTCAAAATCGACTCGATCAAATCGAGCGAGTCGAAATGGAAACCCAAGAGCCGGGTGTGCGGATCATCGACAAGAAAGGACCGCTCAAGAATCCCGCCGATCGTGATCATTGCCTGCAATACATGGCGGCGATCGGAATGATCTTTGGCGAGCTTAGCGCGGATCACTACGAAGAACGATCTGCGACGGATCCGCGGATCGATCAGCTTCGTTCCAAAATGGTGGTTCGTGAAAATCCATCCTTCACTCGAGATTATTACGATGCCGACAAGCGGGCGATCCCCAACAGCATCCAAGTCTTTTTCCAAGACGGATCACAAACCGACCGCATCGAAGTCGCCTATCCCGTTGGCCATCGTCGCCGCCGTGCGGAAGGGATCCCGTTGATGAAGCAAAAGTTCGCGCACAACGTAGCGACCCGATTCGCTCCTGCGCAAATCAAAAAACTCATCGAACAATTCGAACGCCCGTCGTTGCTCGACGCGCTTTCGATCAGCGCCTTCCTCGACGGCTACGTCGCCAGCCAGCCCGACATGAATCGGCTCTTGGCGTAGTTTAGAACCGTCTCCCAAAATCACAAATCGTCCCCATCGCACTGGTCAATCATCGCCCATGCTTCATCACTTGCACGGTCCCATGCCTCCATTTCAGCGCGCAAAGCCGGCGTGTTCGCTTGTGGTTCCAAAATGATTTCAACGCGACCGCCGTCGCTTAGTTTGGTGTCGGTTTGGGGCACAATAACTCCGTTCTTAACGATTCCCGGAATGCTGGCCCTATTCTCGGTGGACATCTCGATTCTCAATTGGTGTTGGTTCGATTTGAACGCCGCGCGACAATAGGCGTTGCGCAAAATCCTTATTTGACTGATCACTCAATTACGCGTGCGACATCGCCTCACGTCAACGGTTAAAACCGATGCCCTTTTTGCGGGCCGTCGTCAGTCAGGGTGAGGATTTCGGGGCCGGTTTCGGTCATCAGAATCGTGTGCTCGAACTGGGCCGAGGGTTTTCCGTCGCGGGTGCGGACGGTCCAGCCGTCGCGCGGATCGCAATACGATTGCGTGGTGCCCTGGTTGATCATGGGCTCGATCGTAAAGCACATTCCTGGTGCCAACAGATCAAAACGCGCTTGGCGAGTGGGGACGTGCGGAACGTTGGGCCGCTGGTGAAATCGAGTCCCGATGCCGTGCCCGACGTATTTGTCCACGACGCCGAATCCATAGCGTTTTTTGACGAATGGCACGATCGTTTCACCGATCACCGACACCGGACAATTGGGCCTGAGCGCCTCGATCGCCAAGTAGAGGCTATCGAACGCGCATTGAACGACTTCCTTCACCGCCACACTGACGTCGCCAATCAAAAACGTCTCGGATTGGTCGCCGTACCAGCCGTCGACCACTGTCGTAAGATCGACGTTGACGATATCACCCGACCGCAGCACGTACGGTCCGGGAATTCCGTGACAGATGACTTCGTTGACGCTCACGCAGCAGCTTTTGGGAAAAGGGCAAGATTCACCCTCATAACCCAAGCACGCCGGCGTGTGGCCATTATCGCGGGTGTATTCGTCGACCAAGCGATCGATTTCCCCCGTGGAAATTCCTTCGCGGACATAGGGGCGGATGAAGTCCATCAATTGGGAGTTGAATTGGCCGGCGCTGCGCATCTTGACGCGCTCGGCTTCCGAGAGTTTTAAGCGGGGATTTTTGCGAATCACTGGATCCTCGTTGCAGGAAGCCCCAACCAACCGACCGTAGCGTTTGGAAACGACAGTTTAGCGACTTAGGCGGGTCAAATCCACCAGCAATCATCGCCCAGGCAGCGAACCAGTCGAACTTCCACGCGGTCCATTTGGGAAGCATCCGCCATTCGCTATATTAATCGCTCGTCGGCGTTCCCGAAGTCGCTCAACGATTGCCTAGACGCTACGAGTGCGATCCAGAATCGCCTAGACGCCGCAGGAGTCGCCGCCCAAAATGCCAAGATACAACCCCGCTGAAATTGAGCCGAATTGGCAGCGGTATTGGGAAGCTCACAACACGTTTCGCACGCCGGAGGCGATTCGCGGCAAGAAGGTTTACATTCTCGACATGTTTCCGTATCCCAGCGGGAAGGGCTTGCATGTCGGACACCCCGAAGGCTACACGGCGACGGATATCGTCGCTCGCTATCAGCGCATGCTCGGGAATTCGGTCCTCCACCCGATGGGCTTTGACTCGTTTGGACTTCCCGCGGAAGAATACGCGATTGCGACGAATACTCCGCCGCGCGAGTCCACCGAGCGCGACATTGCCAACTTTCGCCGTCAGCTAAAAATGCTCGGTTTCAGTTACGACTGGGAACGGGAACTGGCCACGACCGACGTCGATTACTTTCGCTGGACGCAGTGGATTTTTTTGGTCCTTTTTGACACTTGGTACGATGCCGAGTCGCAACGGGGTCGGCCGATCGCCGAACTGCCGGTCCCACCGGATGTGCGGCAACAAGGGATCGATGCGGTGCGCCGCTTTCAAGACCAGCAACGGTTGGCGTACCAAGCGGAGGCTCCGGTGAACTGGTGCCCTGCGTTGGGTACGGTTTTGGCCAACGAAGAAGTCGTCGACGGCCGGAGCGAACGAGGAAACCATCCCGTCCAACGGACTCCCTTGCGGCAATGGATGCTGCGGATTACGGCCTACGCCGATCGACTGGAAAGCGATTTGGCGGATCTAGATTGGTCGGACGGAATTAAGAAACTGCAGCGCGATTGGATCGGGCGCAGCGTCGGCGCCGAAGTCGATTTCTTTCTTGGAACAAGCGAACAGTTTTCACTCTGGGCGCAGAGCCGCAAGTCATCGGGATTTGCGACGGCGCCAGATGGGGACGCGCTGCGCGTCTACACGACTCGGCCGGATACGCTTTTTGGCGCGACGTATATGGTTCTTGCGCCTGAGCACCCGTTGGTCGACCGTTTGACCTTTGTGGAGAATCGCGCGGCGGTCGATCAGTATCGCGAGCAAGCCAGTTTTAAGAGCGACCGCGAACGCCAAGAAGAGAAAAAGAAAAAGACTGGAGTATTCACCGGTGCGTATGCCTTCAATCCAGTCAATGGCAAGCAAATTCCGATTTGGATCGCCGACTACGTACTGATCAACTATGGCACCGGTGCGATCATGGCGGTTCCCGGCCAAGATCAGCGGGATTGGGAGTTTGCCAAAGCGTTTGGCTTGCCGATTGTCCGCACGGTTCAGCCTCCGGACGGATTCCCCGACGAAGCTTATTTGGGGGACGGACACGCGATCAACAGCGATTTTATCAATGGGCTGAAAGTGGACGAGGCCAAGCGATCGATGATCGAATGGCTCGGCCGCCATGGACTTGGGCGGGAAGCGGTCAACTACAAACTTCGCGATTGGCTCTTCAGCCGCCAGCGGTTTTGGGGCGAGCCATTTCCGATCCTGCACGAGTTGGGCGACGACGGCAAACCGAACGGATTAATGCTTCCGATTCCGACCGATCAGCTTCCCGTCGATTTGCCAAAGCTCGACGATTACAAACCGCACGGCAGGCCCGAACCCCCGCTGGAAAAAGCCGACGAGAGCTGGCTATTTCCGGTGATCGACGGGCGACGCTACAAGCGCGAAACGAATACGATGCCGCAATGGGCTGGCTCGTGTTGGTACTTTTTGCGATTTATCGACAACAAGAACTCGTCGGCGTTTATCGATCGCGAGCTGGAACGTCGTTGGATGCCGGTCGATTTGTACATCGGCGGTGCCGAACACGCCGTGCTGCACCTGCTATATAGCCGCTTTTGGCACAAAGTGCTCTACGATCGGGGACATGTCTCGACACTCGAACCGTTCCAGAAACTGGTCAACCAAGGCATGATCTTAGGCGAAATGGAGTACACCGCCTATCGCGACTTCGATGAGAGGTGGGTCAGCAGCGATTTGGTCAGCGAAGACGACGACAACCAAGCAGTGCTAATCTCCACGGGAAAGCCGGTGACGCCCGTCCGACTGATCCCCGACCAAGTCGAGAAGCAAGGGGATGTGTTCGCGCTGAAATCGAATTCTGAAATTCGTGTTGCCAGCCGTGCCTTCAAGATGTCCAAGAGCCGCGGCAATATCGTCAATCCAGACGAAATCGTCGCCGATCACGGCGCCGACGCGTTGCGATTGTACGAGATGTTTATGGGTCCGTTGGAAGCCACCAAGCCTTGGAGCATGACCGGCGTGAACGGCGTTCGCTCGTTCCTCGATCGAGTTTGGCGCATGATCATTGACGATCGGGCGGAGACCATCGCGCTGGCGGCCGCGGTCGTCGATCAGCCTGCTACCGACGATCAATTGCGAGTGTTGCACAAGACGATTCGAGCAGTCACGGCCGATATCGAGTCCTTGGGTTTTAACACCGCGATCGCCCGCATGATGGAGTTCGTCAACTACTTTACCAAGCAATCCGCACGACCCAAGTCGGTTTTGGAGCCGTTCGTGCTACTGCTTGCACCGTTTGCGCCGCATATCGCGGAAGAGCTGTGGCGGGCATTGGGGGGGCATTCATCGACTCTGGCTTATGAGACGTGGCCGAAATTCGACCCGGCACGAGCCCGCGACGAGTTCATTGAGATCCCGATTCAGATTAAGGGCAAGGTCCGCACTAAGATTCAAGTTCCTCCTGGCCTCACCAAGGACGAACTCGAACGCGCAGCGCGAGGCGACGATCGCGTCGTCGAATTGCTGCATGGGATGACGGTCCAAAAAGTCATCGTAGTCCCCGATCGATTGGTCAATTTTGTCGCATCATGACGCGAGTAAGATTTGTCGGCAAGAAGAGCGAACTTTCGGTCTTGTGTGCCACAGGCTTTGCCGGTGCTTCGCGCCGTCAAAATCGTTTAGGGACGAATCGCGGCGCGCAGAGTCCAAAGCGGTACGCGCGCGTCGCTCGGGCGGCACTCCTCTGGTTTGACAAACACCAACGGGATTTGCCTTGGCGCAAGAATAAATCTCGATACCGCGTTTGGATCAGCGAGATCATGCTGCAACAGACGCAAGTCTCGACGGTCATTCCATACTTTCGTCGGTTTGTGGTTCGATTCCCCGGCGTTCGTGCGCTGGCCGCCGCTGACGAGGCGGAAGTGCTTCGACTCTGGGAGGGGCTCGGCTACTACCGTCGCGCCCGGCAATTGCAGCAAGCGGCGAGAATCATCGTCGAGCGACACGGAGCGCGTTGTCCCGACACGCTGGACGAATGGCTTGCCCTGCCGGGAATCGGCCGGTACACCGCCGGAGCGATCTTGTCGATTAGCGATGATCAACGACTACCGATTTTGGAAGCCAATACGATTCGCCTGCACAGCCGCTTGTTGGGATTGCGCGGCGATCCGCGCAGCGCGGCCAGCCTGGAACGACTATGGGAATTCGCGGAAAGCGTATTGCCCGCGCGACGAGCGGGAGAATTCAATCAAGCCTTAATGGAAATCGGAAGCCAAGTCTGCCTGCCACGCGATCCCGATTGTCCGCGTTGTCCGCTACGCGGTCTGTGCGCCGCACACGAACAACGCAGCGTGCACTTGATTCCACGCAAGGCCCCGGCAGTCAAACCGACGCGAGTCCGCCAAGTCGCCGTCGTCATTCGCCGCGGCGACCGAATATTGATGCGCCAATGCGAATCCGGTCAACGCTTTGCTGGCTTATGGGACGTGGCCCGATTCGATCTCACGTCGGGGCATCGCTTGGCCGACGTTCCGCGCACGATTCACGAACAGACGGGTCTGACACTGGTGTTGGGGAAGCGACAATTCACTCTGCGGCATGGTGTGACGCGTTTCCAAATCGATCTGCATTGCTATGCAGCCAGTCGAGTCCAGGGCCGGCTCCGCTTGCGGTCCGATTCGGTTTGGAAATGGGTTTCTCTCGATGCATTGACACAACTTCCCCTCAACGTCACCGCGCGGCGCATCGTCGAGCGATTGGAGCTGGAGGGAAGTTGAAACTAAGCGTGCTATTGGATTTGTGTGCCACTGGCTTTGCCAGTGTTCTTTACTTTGACACTGAGAGGTGATGCGCACCGGAACTTCACACTGGCGGAGCCAGTGGCACACAACAGAAAGCTAGCGAGATAGAATCACCACGGGCAGTTTTGCGCCTAAGGCGGTTTGCGATTTCATGACGTCCGTTGATTCCCCACCCAAAGTGACTTGGCTGCGTTGGCTTCGGCTAGCGCTGTTGCTGACGTTCGTTGGTTTTGTGGCCTTTGCCTATTTTCGCTGGCGCGATGAACTTACGATCGATCATTTGGCGCTGCACCAGCAGCAGCTTCGTTCGGCATTGGCGGAAAAGCCAATACTCGTCTTGGTCTCCGCATTTGGCATTTATGTGTTGGTCACCGGGGCGTTCATTGGAAGCGCGACGGCAATGTCGCTCGCATTTGGCTGGCTGTTTGGGTTGGTCGTCGGCACGGTGCTCGTAAGTTTTGCATCGACGACCGGCGCGACACTTACCTTTCTCGGTAGCCGCTATCTCTTCCGGCAGGAAATCGAACGGCGATTTGCACCTCAGGTAAAGCGCATCGACGATGCGTTTCGAAAAGATGGAGCGATGTATTTATTTTCGCTACGTTTGATTCCGGGGATTCCGTTCTTCTTGTCTAGCGCGTTTATGGGGTTAACGCCCATTCGCTTGAGAACCTATTGGTGGGTCAGTCAAGTAGGGATGCTCCCGGCCACGATCCTCTTCGTCTACGCCGGATCGACCGTACCGGACTTGATGACGTTGAAAGAACGCGGTCTATCGAGCATTTTGAGCGCGAGATTTATCATCGCGTTGTCACTACTAGGGCTGTTTCCCCTGGTCCTTGCGTGGCTACGGCGCAGAAAGCGGCTTGGATCAGACTCAAACAACGATGCATCGCTGGCCGACAATTGAAACGAGGTCTGCCTTTTGACTTGACTCAGTTTTGACAAGAGACCTGTTTTCGCATGGTCCTCGAGAATGGCGGAATCTCCACCGGTTGGTTGGGATTCTCTTCGGAGTACGACGTGGATTCCAAGTACACGGGGATTGCGCTTCCGTTATTCACGACGCGCGCGGCGAGCGTGTAGATCCCCGGACCAGGCAGATGGATTGTGCCGACGTATCGACCGTTTGGCCAAGGGGCGCTCGTCGGACGTTGGGAATTTCCCAAGCGATCGGGCTTAAGTACAATCTGCATGACCGCAGGAGCGACCAATTCGCCGGAGTCATCATGTAAAAAGACAGAAACCACCGGAGGTACGATTCCAGCAACCGGGATGGGGCACGCGACCAATATGTTCACGTCGACTTCGGACCGAGCCAGGTTTTTAAGGTCGATGCACATTTTCACAAAAAGATTATGGTTTGCGCTAAATGCTAGAACTCCAAACGGGCATGGTGTTCTTGCCAAAGTTCTTTCCAAGCGCATGAACCACAATCCGTGTTGCGGGTCGCGAATTGCAATCACTTGAAAGAGCTCTTCGTTCGCGATGAATTCCACGTCACCATCCGTGGAGTGCACAATTGCACCGTCCGGACGCTGCACAAAGAGAATGGGCTCTCCGACCCGCTCACGCGTCAACACGAATGTTGCGCGGCGCGATCCTTTTTCGATGAGGACCGGGATGTCATATGTGTCGGATCGAATGGCGGGATCGATTGGTCGCCGCTGAACCGGAGGTCGTTCATTGCGGGGGCGATGGTCGTGGTTTTTCAGCTCCTCATCACCTGGAATTTCGAATGCCGGCAGTTCGTCCGCTTCCTGCCAAACCAAACTATTGTTATCCGCGACGGAAATCACTAGCTCCAACCAGGCGTCGATCAGGCTGATGCGACATCGCTCAGCATTCTGAATTGTCGCCGTTCGAAAACCGCCTTTTGTATGCGCACTGATCGTTTGCCACAGCGACAAGTCGGCCCTCGGCACAAATCCGATCCCCTGAAATCGCGTCCAATTTTGTCTCAGGAGTTTCGCGAACGCGAAAATGGATTTGGGAATGGAATCTGGTGGGGCACTCACCCGATCCGAAACCAACATGATATTGGGATCGGCGTACTTCATACCCGATTGAACGAACTGGAGAAGCGACGACCAGTCGTCGGCTTCAGGCTTCTGATGACGAAACAGTTTTTCGACGAATTGAGGAATCGCATCGGTATTCTCAATCGGCGGGGCATTGGTCTCCCCAAGGCCTAGAGCAATTGTCTTGCCTGGCTTGTCTGTTAACCAAGTAAACTGAAACCGGAGCAATGAGCCTACGGTCGGCTTACCCAGCAGTTCGAGCAACTGTTTCGAAAGGTCCAAAGCAACGGCTAAGAACGGTCCGTCTACAGTTTCGTTCCATTGGATATCGACATATCCGATGCTCAGCGGGGCGCGATGCGGCAACGGTATTGGTATCGGGACGTTCGGATAGAGTTCGTGGATGACGTGCCAACAGGAATGGCCTTGATGAACATCATTTTGAATGCTCCATATTACTTCGTCGTGCGGTGTTTCCTTGCAACAAAATTCACTCACCCAACCGGGCTGTTCTTCCAAACCATTTTCAAACAGCAATTGGCCGTCCTTGCGGTGGAACTCCATAAAGCAAGCGCGCGTTAGATTGCGCGCCTTCGTGCAAAGAGGTACATAGTCTGGTGCTCGAGTATCGTATTCTTCCCCTAGCCAAAACGCATAATGCCCAAACTCGTGTAGGATGACGAACGGACTAAGTCGATCGTCATGGCACAGGCTCATTTTGCCACAACAGCTCAGATGGCCGTCCGAACCCGACGAACCGCTAAAAGCCTGTAAGTGGGCGTCAGCCAAGTCGGCGTTACCAATTCGGTTCGAAACGCGGATCGTTTCAAACCTAAAGTAGCCATTCGAGGCAACGTACAAAGTCTTGGATGCCTCATTGAAGGCGCGCCGCCATTGTTCAAGCACACAAGCCGGGGCGTCGAACTGCGCCGATACCGCCAACTGGAAGACCCTTCGATCGGAATCATAATAGCCGTTTCCCATGCTGCGGACTCCATAATTAAAACGTTCGTCAGCGAAGCGCCGGGTTACTGAGGTCCGGCATCGACCGGTGGATTAGTTGACCGGCCTGCGTTGCGGACCCGAGCAACGTACTTGGTCCATTGCGGGTTCAATTTCGCAGCCTCTTTCACGGGTCTAACTTCGTGCGCGAAGTTTTTTTTCAACTCTTCCGCCGCGATCGCGACGAGCTGGCCATTGGCATCAATAGACCAGCCCGAAAGAAGCTCGGCCTGTCGCTTGATTTCTTCGGCAGACCGCTTGTCCGTTGTCAGATTCCAAATGACGGCATAATGGTCGTTGGACGATGAAATAAGGTGTTCTCCAGCGGCGTCAAAGAAAGAGTGTTTAACTTCCGAAAAATGATACAGCGGCGGAGCTAAAAGGTTGGCGGTCACGGGATCGAATAGATACGTGACGCCATTCCCCAGTTGAAACGAATCCTTGACTCGGTCGATTCCACCGCAGGCGACTACAAATTCTTCGCCGGGATGAAACTCGGCGTGAAGAAGTTGAAATTTGGGAACGGAGAATTGGTATTTTGGCAAAAACTGATTGGACTGGTTCGACCACATGATCGCGTTTCCCGAATTGTCGCTGGTCAATAGATTGCCGCCCCCCCGATCAAAATGAATGGAAGTGGGCCAGCCGGAAACCGGCAAGGTGTCTACCAAGCGGGCCGTAGAGCCTTCCCAGGTCCAAACTTTGATCAAGTTGTCGAGCCCTCCAGTCGCCAAAAAGTTTCCATCGCTTGAAAAACAGCACTCGGTCAATTTGTCCGCGTGTCGCAATCGGTTGCCTATGGCCGTACCGTTGTCCGCGTTCCATACTTGGGCGGTTTCATCCAAACTTGTTGTGGCGATCACTTGGCCGTCGGGGCGAAACTGAATGAACCAAACGAGGTCCGAATGATTCATACTAAATTGCGGTGTTCGAAAATCGGTCGTCCATCCCCGAACGTTTCCATCGATCTCCGCAGTCACGAGCAAGTCGTTTGTGGGACTGAAGACAACTCGATTGACTTGGGACGAATGGGCCAGTGGTTCGCTGCTTTGAAGTTGCGCTTTTTGTTGGCTAGCAGGGAAGATTGAGGTTGCCATAAAAACGGATCCAGCCCATGACGAGTTCGTTGTGTTTTCACCCTTCACTGGTAGGATCCGCAATGATCATCGTCTCCGAATCCGCAGCGGCACTCAAGGGGTTTCTTTCACAGACGGGGCTCAACGAGTTGGCTCGGACGATGCTGCTGCGGGTGGTTTTGGCCTTCGTGATGCATCGAGGACGCATGAGTTGTTCGGCGGCAGCGGGGAGCATTGCGTCGCAGCCCATTCACCGCGGTGAATTGACACGATTCATGGCGCGGCCTCGCTGGCAAAAACGAGACTTCAACCATCCACTGATGCGATTGCTGTTGGCCCAAGAACGAAAGCGCGGTCTGTTTATTCTTCTTATCGATGCCACGATGGTCAGCCAGGGGGGCAAGAAGATCCAAAACACGCACCGCACGGGCCAGCGAGGACGCTGTCCCGGCCCACAACGGCGCTTCAACGTGAAAAAGAAGGTTCGCAAGAAAGTGCACAGCTTTACCTTCGGTTTGCTCATCACGCCGTCGGGGATTCGCATCCCGATGGAACGACCGCACTACACGAATGAATACTGCCAAGCAAAAGGAATCGAACACCAGAGTACAGCCGAGTCTGCGGGCGAGTTGATTCGGACGCTGCCGCTGCCGGATGGCGCCGAAGTGACCGTAATTGGCGATGCGGCCTACGACGCAAAGGTGGTTCGGGATGCTTGCGTCAAGAGAGGATACACGTGGATCTTTCCAGCGAACGCGGAAAGAGTCTACGAAGGACCGCGGGGCCACCGCCCCAAATTGCGTTCTCGGTTGAAGGATTGGACGAGTCTGTCGCTTACGACCCACAGGCTTCGAGCGTCGACGGGGAA
>JBGTJE010000074.1:0-15376 GCA_041745295.1 Pirellulaceae bacterium
GCAACTGATCGGCAAGCCAAACGCGGTTTGTCTCTTTCGCGACTGTGACGATTTTCTTGAGCGCGGAACATTGATTGAACTCGGCGAATGCGACGCGATTGTTGAGTTTGATCACGGCCGCTACACCGTTCCGATTGTGAACTTGTGGAAATCCGAAGTCGCCGACGAGCCCCAAGACAATTCAACCACACAAGGAGACCCGCAAGAATGATCCATTCAACGCAAACGAAGCCCGCGAGACCAAACGAGTCGCCGGCTGATGGTCAACTGGCAGAGGGGCAAATGGTTGCTCCCTTGTTGTTGAAATCGGCCGACGCTGCGAAGGCCCTTGCCATCAGTAAACGCAAGCTATGGGAAATGACTACGGCAGGCGAAATCCCGCACGTGAAAATCGGCCGGCACATTCGCTACAGCGTGGAAGCGCTTCACGATTGGATAAAAAGCCAATTGGTGACACAATGACCCGCCGTTACGAGATGATGCGAAAGCGAGCGATGGAAACAGCGCTACAAAACCGGACACCATAAAAAAAGGGCCGAAGATGGCAAGTGTTTTCAAACGCGGTGGCAAACGGAATCCGGGCCCTTGGTTGATCAAGTATTTCAACCACGTCGGCAAATGGGTCACCACGTCGTCAAAGACAACCGACAATGCGGCGGCCAAGCGAATCGCCGGAAAGCTCGAAGCCGAGGCCGCGCTACGTCGCCAAGGAGTCATCGACCCGCACATTGAGGAACTGAATCGGGAGGGACAGCGCGAAGTCGAATCGCATATCGACGACTTCGAGAACCGTCTCCGTTCGGCCCGCCGGTCAGAACTCCACGTCCTGCACACGCTCCGAATGTTGCGGCGCATTGCCGATCAAGCCGGCTGGAAGCTGCTCAAAGACATTACCGCCGACGGCGTCAATACGTTCGCAGCTCGGCTGGCTGATTCATCCGACCGGGGAACGTCGGCGCGAACAGTCGGCAAGCACATCGCCGCGGTGAAATCATTCACGCGCTGGCTCAAGTCTCAGGCCAAGCTCGACCGCGATCCATTGGTAGGACTGACCAAACCAAGCATCGAGTCCGATCGGCGGTTGACCCGCCGCATGATGCTCCCCGAGGAATGGCACCAACTCAAAATCTGGCTTTCCACCGAGGCCGAAGAATCGCATGGCATGGGTGCGAGCGATCGCCTGACGTTGTACTGGCTTGCGATCGAGACCGGCCTACGCGCGGGAGAAGTCCGGACCCTTCGCCGCGGCAATCTGATGCTCGACAGCTCACAGCCGTTTGTGACCGTCGCCGCACGATCAACGAAGAATCGACAGTCGGCAAAACAGTTTGTCAGCGCCGACCTCGCGCGGTCATTGGGGGAACTCGCAGCGGCGAAAATGCCGACGGCCTCGATCTTCAATCTGCCGGTGGCCAATCGAATGGCTCGGATGATGCGAGCCGACTTAAACTCGACGCGCGAATGGTGGATCCGTCTGGCGACGAACGACCCCCAGGAATACGCCAGGCGTCTAGAATCTGACTTCCTACGCGTTGCGAACCATTCTGGCGGTCAACTCGACTTCCACGCGCTACGGCACACGTGCGGGGCTTGGCTGGCCAAAGCGGGGGAACGTCCGCAAGTCATCCAGGCCGTCATGCGGCACTCGACGATTGTGCTGACAATGGGCGTTTACGGTCATTTGTTCCCCGACGATCGCAGCGGCGCCATCGGAAAAGTGCAAGGCATGGTCGGACAACGGCCCCAAATCAGCGAGCTCAAAGCGACAGGAACTGACCACGTCGGCGGCGCGCACCAAATGCGCACCAAACAGCACGCGAAATCACCCATCGCAAAACGCGATGAAATCACCGAGTCGCGTACTCGGTGCGACGCACGCCAAAAACAAGCGTCGGGAGAACCCGGGGAATCGTCGGGAGATTTGCGAGATGATGCGTCGTGGAGCGATCCGGCGCACCGAAAAAGCATAGTGGTTAGGGCCGGGATCGAACCGGCGACACATGGATTTTCAGTCCATTGCTCTACCAACTGAGCTACCTAACCGGAAATCGAACAGTTGCCCGATCGATCGAGCGCCCAATCGTACTTTTTGCGATTTCCGCTGTCAATTCGATACGTCGTGGCGGGTGACGGGTCAACGATTTGGCGCCCGCCAGTGGCAAGACGGTGGAATTGGTTTGATTCTCGACCCCCAACAAGCGCATAATATTGGATCTGGGGTGGTAGCTTCTGGCAATGCACTAGCGGAATGCGACCGGCAATACGGCGCTTGAATTAGCGCGCTTCGCGAAATTGAACGAGGAAGAAAATGCGTTCACCTAAGAACGGTTTTGTTCGATTGCTTTTGCATTGTGTTGTCGGATTGGCTTGTGTCGCGATCGGACAACGTCCGTTACAGGCTCAGGAAAGATACACTCCGCACTCCCCCGAAGTGCAAGCCATGGTGGAAAAGGGAGTTGCGTTTATCGAAACGTCACAGATTCGAGACATCGGCCCTGTTTCCTTACATGCCATTGCCATTTGCGAAGCCTGGAAACGATATCACAACGGCGAGCTCCCCACCGACAATCCAATCGTTGTGCGGTCAGTGCAAAGTGCCTCGGGATATACGCTCAACGAACAAGGGGAAGCTACCGACAACAACACGATGTACGAACCCTGTGTCGCGTCGATCCTCTTGGGGATTGTGGATCCAGTCAAATATGCTCCGAATATCAAAGCGGTCTTGACGTTGATCGAAAACAGGCAACAACCTTCCGGATGTTGGAAGTACAAAGCCGAGGGGGGGTCGCCTTTGCTCGGCGATACGTCGCAAACCCAATACAGCTGCTTGGCAACATGGATGGCCGCCAAGGCTGGCCAGCAAGTCAAACCAGAAATGATCGAGAAGGCATTAGACTGGTTGGCCAAGACTCAAACGTCGCAGGGAGGCTGGGCCTATCGCGCCATCGCGTCCGATCAAGGGTCTGGGGGAGGGGGCGAAACCCTCTCGATGACCGCCGCCGGCGCCGGCGGAATGTACATGTTGTTGGACGCTGTGGACGCGAAGAACGTCTTTGGACCCAAAGGGGCGAAACGTGCAGGGGCAGACCTACCAGCCTTTATTACCGTTTACACACCGGACGCGCCCGAAGCCGCAGAACAAGCAGTTAGCGCCAAAGCCAATATCGATACCGCTGTAGTCACTGCATGTATGTCGAGCGCCGGTCAGTTTTTTGGGCAGCATTTTGTTCCCGATCCCCCGGAGTGGACGTATTACTATTTGTACGGCTTTGAGCGGTATGCCTATTTTCGCGAACAAGCTGACGGTGAAGTCCGTGAGATTCCCGACTGGTATGACCGCGGGGTTGATTTTTTACGAACGCAGCAAGGGGCGGACGGAAGTTGGCGAAGCGGAGCATCCGGGGAGCAGGCGGTCACGCCTTCAGTCACGACCGCGTTTGCGGTGTTATTCCTAGTACGGAGCACTGAATTGTTGGCCAATGACCCGGGTAAGGGAACACTCTCGGGAGGCAACGCGATTCCCAAGGGCAATCTCAAACAGAAGGGCCAGCAAATCTTTGGAGAAAACGTGAACGCGGAGGTCAACGATTTTTTGGAACTCGTGGCGGCGGGAGACGACAAGAGTATTGAAATGTTTGCGGATAGTTTGACGACGATGGTCTTCCCGACCGATCCGGCCAAGCGCGATTTGTATATGTCCAAATTACGCGTGTTGATTACCGACGCCGATAAGTTCAAGGTATTGGTGGCGGTGAAAGCGCTGGGAACCGTCCGGGACATCAATAACGCACCCGTCTTGATTCTCGCAATGAAGGACGACGAGGACGAGATAAAAGTGGCGGCGCATCGGGGCTTGCGATTTATAAGCCGGAAAATCGATTCGATTGAGCTGCCAGAAAAACCTACCGAAGGGGATTTCATCACGGCCCGCAAGCAGTGGATTGAATGGTACAACTCGATTCGCCCAGACGATAAACTTGAGGTCGAGTAACCGCGCGACCTGAAACAACGATTATTTTTTTCGGTGCCCCATGTCCAGCATCCACGAAATGAACGATCGACAAATTCGGCAAATGCAGCTTTCGCCATTCGAACGCGTATCTGCCGTGCTTTGGTCGATGACGATGATCTTCAGCGTCTTAGCGGTGTTCTCCGTTTTGATGTGGCTTCAACTGGCACGACACAAAGCGGAGGCGGCTGCACAAGTGGAGTACATCCCCATTCCGGAGTTGTTGGGACCGGGGGAACCCGGAGATCCAAGGCCCTTGGGCGTGGGGGACGACGCCGAGGATCCCGGAATCATTGAGTTTTATGAAATCGAGACGCCTCAATTGGCGGATGCTGTCGAAGCGGTCACCGATGCGCCCTCACGCTTACGAGGAATGCTCGGCGAATTTGATGGGACCGAGGAGCTGATGGGCAAGGGTCGCGGACTCGGTTCACGCACGGGTGGCGGAGGAGGAGGAGGCGGAGGCAGCGCCGAGCGCTGGTCCATCGAGTATGAGTCGGAAAATATTGGAAAATACGTCGATCAACTGGTCGCGTTTGGCGTTGAAATTGGCTTCGTGAGCAAGGTCACTCCTCGTGTGGAGGTCTTGATCGATTTGCAGACTTCGCCTTCAATCCGCACCACCACCAAGGAACAAGAAAGGCGCATCTATTTCATCCACTCCAACAGCGTACTCAAAAGTTGGGACCTGCGATTGGCGTCCAACGCGGGGGTGAATCCGGAAGGAAAAATCATGGTTCAGTTCTATCCTCCGGAAACGACTGCGAGAATGTTGCAACTCGAGGCTGCGGAAGCGATAACGCGTGGAATTGATCCTGATCCGGCGAAGATCCAACAACAAATGCTGCAGAAGATTCAACGGACCACGTTCCGAGTTCGCGAGGCAGGAAATAGTTTCGAGTATTACGTCGCCGATATGATCCTGAAATAATTCGGCGCTGCGAATTGGGATGGTACTAGCTCGCAAATCGACAAGCGTGCGCTTTGGTTGTCGTGAACCACGGGTTGATACAAACCCATTGATAATCGCCAAATCGTCAACTAGGCTGATCGCTGGCGCGGCGATCTGGGTTGCTGCGGGAAAATCGACCAAAAGTCGCCGCTGGCGAATGGTTTTTTTGCGTCATTAACGGGGTAGAAAACGTGGTCGTCATTTTGGCAAGCGTTTGGGATATCGTCGGTCACAACGTCTACGACATCATTCACAACTTGATGTACGTTGGGTTGGTGCTGCAGATCATCTGGGGGTTCTATTGTGCGGTGCTCGTTTGGGCGCGGATCGATCAAAAGCGTTTCAAGACGGAGGCCGACCAGCGTGCATTCTTGGAGGCGATCGAAGAGCCGTTGGCGAAGGGAAATTACGATACCGCCCGAATGATTTGTGAAGGGGACCGGCGGGCGCTGGTCCAATTGGTTCAGTTGTCGATCGAGAATCGGCAAATCGGCTACGTCAAAGTAAAGCAATTGATCAACGATCGTTTGCGTCGCGACATTTTGGCCGATATCGATTTTGGCATGACCTGGATTTCGACGATGGTTAAATCGGGACCGATGGTCGGGTTGTTGGGCACCGTCATGGCGATGATGAGTGCTTTCGGAAAGTTCGCGGTTGAAAAGAACGTCGAGCCTGGAATGCTTGCGGGCGATATCAAGTTGGCGTTGCTCACGACCGCCGGCGGGTTGTTCATCGCGGTCACGATGTTGCTTTCATCAGCCGCGATCAATATTCGGGTCCGCAATATGCAAGAATTGATCGGGTATGGCTTGAATCAGTTCTTGGAGATTTTCAAAGAGGCGCTGATTCGACACCCGCGGTAAGTCAGTTTTTAGGGCGGTCCCATTGGGGCTCCAAAAAATGGAATCGACAAACGAGAACGAGTTTGATCTCACCAAAGACGCGCCTCCGCTGGCGGATACGTTTGACGTTACGCCGATGTGTGATATCGCATTTTTGCTTCTGATTTTTTTCATGATGACGGCCAAGGTCGGGGTCAACGCCGACGTCGAACAACCGGCTGCATTAAACGCCGACGACGTTCAGACCAACCGCGTTGTCGTCGTGCTTGCGCAAACGGATCCCGGCGGCGAGGCCCTGTTGTACATCGGAGATACAGCCACCGAAGCCAACCTAGTCATTGGCGACCTAAAGTCCCAAGAGGAACAAATCCAGCGATACATCGAGGAGAGTGTCGTTCGCAAGCCGGATATCGAGGGCATTGTCCTCAAGGCGGATAAACGACTCAAACAAAAATACGTTGCGTTGGTGAACCGAGCCGCCTACGCGGGCGGAGGTGGAAGGCAAATGTACGTTGGAATTGACCAAGAATGAAATGCCCGGCGAATCAGCTCCATTTGTCTGTCCGATGTGTCAGCGACAAGTCCATTTTTGTGCGCGGATGGCTGGGCATCGAACGCGATGTCCCAACTGTTGGAATTTCGTCACCCTACCGCAACCCACCAGCGATCGAACTCTAAAACCCATCGTTCCGTCGGCCGTTCCGCAGCACGAAATCATTTCTCCAAAATTGCATCCCGCTCCACGTAAAAACTAGCAAAACGAATCTCAATTAGCGCGAATGCCCATGCCCGACGATCCAAACAATATTGATCCGAGCGAGCGATCCGAGTTCGAATTGGACAAACCGTCCGAAGACTTTTCAACGTCGGATGGCGCGGCCAAACCGGCAACGCCAGACGGATCTATCGCCGTGCCTCCGACCGTCGATACGCTGGGAGCCTCGGGAAAATCCGCGACCTGGAAGGGTTTTGAGGAAGACGCGTCTGCCGATCCGGAAATCGATTTGGTTGAGAAAGGCGAACTCGATAACGAAACCGACATGACGCCGATGGTCGACGTCACGTTTCTTTTGTTGATTTTCTTTATGATTACAGCGTCGTTTATTACGCAACGGGCTGCCGAACAGCCGAAAACTCAGGACGACTTGCCGAGCACCAACCCGATCGCATTCGAAGATCAGGACGACTACGTCGAGATCATCATCGACCAAAATAACACGTACCGGATTGGGGGACGGAATTACGAAGAAGTGGAAGTTCCCAGCGACACCGAGATGAAATCGGTATTGGCTGACGCGAAACAGGCGTTGGACGCTCGGCGTTTGATCGTGACCGCACACGAGGAAGCCACGCATCAGCGAGTTGTCACCGCGTGGGACTACGGAAAGACGTTGAACTTCGAGGAAATTCAGATTCAGACAACCGACAAAGAATACTGAAGCCACCGCGTCCTCGACTCGAAGATGATTGCACGCGACATTTCACAAGAGATCGCCTATGTCCGCTCAGTGGCTATTGAGAGAACTCGAACAACTTGAGAAAATCAATCGAAAGACCCTTGCGAAAATCCGCAAACAGGTCGACGATCCCAATTCGAAAGTGTCGGCACGGGCGATTATCAAATTCTTGGTGGACAATGAATTGATATCGCGAAAAGACGGCGTTCGATTGCTCGAGGCGAGTGCTGCCGCGGACAAGGTCGACGTGGGCCAGGCAACCGTTCCCTTGGGAATGCGAGCCAAGGAGCAAGATACCGACGATTTGTTGGGCGATAATTTTCACGTTCCCCTGCCCGTTTCACCAGAAAAACTGGTTCCCACAGTCGATCGCGTCGAAAGGGCCCGCGATGAAGGCTGGACGGTTGCCGATCCAACGCTGATTCCGGCGGTCCCCAAACAAGACGATCAGTTTTTTGCGGACGCGCCCCAATTTGGCAAGGATCGCCCCTTCGCGAATGACCTCGCAATGGTCGTTCCGGTCGCCGAAACGGAGCCCGTGGTCGAACCCAATTTTCCGGGAAAAAGAGTGTACGGAAATCCTTGGGAATCCAAATGGTTGTTTCTCGGCTTTGGACTGCTCGGCCTTCTAGTCATGACGTCGGTGGGCCTGTGGTGGTTTCTGACACGGACGACTGCCGAGGATGCGTACGCCGCCGCCGATAAAGAATTTAATGAAGGACATTTCGCCGCCGCCCGCGATGCCTATGTGAATTTCGTCCAAAATTATGCCATCGACCCCAAAGTGCCTGAGGCCAAAGCCAAGGCTGTGAACGCCCTGTTGCGGTCATTTTATAACACCAACAACTGGGCACAAACGAAAAAGGCCGCGATGGACGAATTGCCAAAGTTGTCGCTCGAAGAAGGCAATCAACTTGTAGTCATTCAAGACGAACTCAGCGTGATTCTGCCAAAGTCTGTGCTGGGACTTTCGCAAAAAGCGGTCGCTGCAGCAACGACCGAAGAAAAGCGATCCCTCTTGGTCGAAGCCGAGGAATTGATGGGCTTGATCAACACCCCGGCCATAATTCCCCCAAATCGGTTAAGAGCTGACTACGTCTTGCCAATTTTGGCGGACCATCAAAAGAACGTCGATCAAGTGCGATTTGAAATCGAGCGCGAAGACGCCTACCAGTCGAACCTGATGACCATCGCCCAGATGGTGCAGTCGGGCGACACGAACAAGGCTTCCATTTCTTACCACGCCCTGGTTCAAACGTATCCCATTCTCAAAACGCGCCAACCGCTTATTGATTTGGTCGCAACAATCTCGGCCAAGGAAAGCCAACTCGTGGTCCCCGTCGAAGTCGCTCTGGCGACAACCGCCGACGATATTCCGGCAAAATCGCTGGCTCGAACGATGATGGTCGCGCAGACGGGCCCCCCGATTTCCGACTTGGAAGGCAAGATCATCACCTATCTGATCAACGGAACCGTGTATGGCTTGGCGGCCGACGACGGCTCGGTGGTGTGGTGGCGACGCGTCGGCTTCCAAACTTCGCTCCAGCCACAATGGGTGGAGGCGCCGCACCAATCGGACGTGATCATTTGCGACCAGACCAAGCAACAACTGCTCCGAGTTTCAGCGGCTGACGGTCGACTCATCTGGCGGACCGAAATCAACGAGCCGTTTTTGAAGCCCGCAATTACCAAGGGAAAAATCTTCGTCACCTCGGGCGGCGGAGAACGGAGCAAAGTCATTCGGATCAACATCGACAACGGACAAGTCGAGCTGGCATGTCAACTCCCGCAATCTGCGACCGTTGGTCCGGTGGCGCATGCCGATGTCTCTGTGCTGTATCAAATGGGCCGCCACTCTAGCTTGTACATTCTTTCACAGGAAGATTTGAAATGCGTTGAGGTTCACTATCTCGGTCATCAGCCTGACTCGATCGACGTCGAGCCGTTTTTGATTTCGGGAAATTTGTGCGTGCTGGTCAACTTTGCCCAATCTTGCCAGGCGTATGTCTATGGTTTTAAGCAGCGCGGGCTTGAAGCCATTGAAGCGCAGCCTCCGTTCAAGATCACAGAAGGCAAGGTTTCCTTGAACGCCTACCGTTACGGTCGCTCGGTCATTTTGTCGTCGGATACCGGCGACCTTCGGATGTACGAGCTTGCCGTCTCCCTGGATGGCGATCAGTCCGCGGCCACGATGCAACCGCAAATTGCCGGTACGTTTCCCACGTTCGAAGGGGTTGCCAATTACTTCGTCGCGGATCGCGGCAATTTGTACATGGCCAATAAGGGACTCACCAAGTATCGGATTCAGCGATCGAAGGAAGATTTCGAATTGCGAAAATCTGGCGACGCGACGGATTTGTTTATTGGACCCCTCTTCGCGTTTGAGAACGCAATCATCCATTTGCGGCGGCGATTTCACTCTTCGATGATCACGGCCGCGGCGGTGAATCCCGAGACGCTGGAAGAGATTTGGCGGACGGATTTTGCCGCGCCTTCGCTCGACCAGCCGATGGTGATGGACAATCGCCTGTTGACTTTTTCTGAGCAGGGCGATTTGTTTGAGTTGACGAGCGATGCGTTTCAAACGGGGACGGTCAAGCCCCAAGTTCGCGGCTCCGCCGTGAACGAGAATTTGCAATTTGATCGACGGATTACCCTCGCCGATGGAACGCTAGTCTTGATCGGACAGGATTGCGATCGCGTGCTGTCCTATCGGCCGCCACAGATGAGTGAGGCCCGATTGAGTCCGATGCAAGCGCCGGCCAATCGACCGGGGGGCGAGCCCGAGGGATTCGGGAAACATATCTTAGTCCCTACGCTCGAGGGTCAAGTCGTGCGGATCGATCCGATGACGGGCTTGATTGTCGGCGCACCGTTTCAACCGGCGACCAACCCGAATCAGACCGTTCGTTGGACACGTCCCGCCGTGTTGGAAGAGCAGAATGCGTTTGTCATCGCCACGACCACCGGAAACGTGTACAGCGTCCAGGCCGAAGGCGACCAGTCGCTGGTTCGCAAGGGACAATTGGAATACGCCGCGGCGTTTGTCTCTCCGTTGGTGCGGATCGAAGACAAGGTAGTCGGCGTTTGCCGCGAAGCCGGCGCGGATCGGATCATTGCCTTCAACGTGTTTCCCGAACTGGCTGAAGTCGGGACCAAACCTTTGGATCCGCCGTACGTAGGGCAACTCGCCGCAATTGGTACCCAGCTGTTTTTCGTGACGGCAGACGCCAAGCTCAATTGTTGGAACTCGGATTTGACCGTGCGCTGGCAAGTCGACTTGCCCTACAAAATGGTTGGACAACCGCAAGTATCCGGCGAAACGCTCTTGATAGCGTTTGACAATGGCGATATCGCGCGATTCGACAAGGCCACCGGGAAAGCGATCCAATCGATTAGTTTGGATCAACCCTTGTCTGCCGCGCCCTTTGAATACAACGGCAATTGGTACGTGAGTGATCAACAGGGAGTCGTCCACGTCATGGCCCCGATCGAATAATCCAGATGAATCTTTATTGCGACAACGAGACGACGCGACCGAACAAGAATGCGGTCGACGTACGCTGGTCCCCGCTCCGGTGGACGGCCGCCTCGCTGGCTTTTTTCTTGTGTCACGTGGCGTGCGCGGGAGCGTATTGCCAAAACCGACCGGCAGGACAACAGCCGATTCGGACCGAATTGGGATTTGATCCTGAAGACGACACTCCCTTAGTTGATCGCGAGCCGTTCGACAGAATCTTGGCGAAGGACGGGGATACGATCTATACGCTGGCCGTCAAGCCGCTCAACCTTGAAGGCCCGATTGAATATAAGAAAAGCGGATTGTTGCGGTTTGAATTGCTCGATCGTGTTGGACTGTTGGTCCAGTTGCCGTGGTCCATGGTTCAGCGAATCGAGCGTTTTGAAGAGATTATCGTCGAAGAAACGAGGGCCGCGTACCGCAATGGAGATCTCGACAAGGCCTTTCGCAATTTGATTTTTCTGTTCGATCGCCACGGCGAGAACGACCCCTTGGTGAAGGAGCTATTGGAACAGTTTTGGTATCGGGACGCTCAACAGTTGATCAAGTCTGGTAACCACGACTTGGCCGCGACGGTGCTGGAGGAGTTGTATCAGCGGAACCCGGGTTTTTCCGCTGACGGGCCGCCGGTGCTCGAACTGCTGGCGGCGGGATATGGCCAACGCATGCGCGCCATGGCCCAAGCCGGCGACATCGACAAAATTATCGCAGAACTAGAGATCCTCAAGCACAAATTTCCGGTGGCGCCCCCTCCGATTGCTCAAGTCATCGCGGATTGGAAAGGCGAAGTCGATCGGCAGGGTCAAGAATTTTTGGACGGCGTCGAAGCGGTGGCCCAGGGCAACGACCCCTATCTGTCACACCAGATGGCCCGGCGGGCCATCCATAAATTGCCCCAGGAACCTCGATCCTGGAGCGTTTATGAACGCGTGTTTGAACGGTATCCCGTCGTGTTGGTTGGCGTCGTGGATTTTGCCGCTCAGCCCGATATTCGCGCGGCCGACAATTGGTCGGCCCGCCGAAGCGGCGGCCTATTGCAAAGGCAGCTCGTCGACCTGATCGGACTTGGGGAAGATGGAGGCCGATATGAATTTGCCGATGGGCGAATCGTACCTACCGATGAATTCGGACTTTCCTATCGCTTGGAAATCTTGCCATCGCAAACGCCCGGCGAACAGACGATGACGGCCATGGAACTTGCCAACCGGCTTGCGTTGTTGATCCGTGAGGATTCGCCGGAATTCTATTTCCCCTTGGCCAAAATCGTCGAGACGATCGCGATCGTCGATCACTCCAAAGTGGAAATTCGTTTGCGGCAGCCCTTTGCCCGTTTTGAAAGCTTGCTCCGAGTTCCTTATCGCGTCGGTCAATCGGATCGCGGAGTTTACGCGAAGGAACAAGCTTCCGAAGAAATTGAAGTTTATCGACCCGCCAGCGCCACGCCGCAAAACGGCCAATGGCCGATCATCGAACGCCGGTTTACCAGTTCGTCCCAAGCGGCCGATGCGCTGTTGGCAGGTGAAATCGACGTCCTCGATCGAGTCTATCCTGCCGATCTGCAGCGGCTCCGCAACGACCCCAATATCGCCGTGCGGCCGTACGTCATTCCCTCGATTCACATGCTGATCCCCAACCTGACCCCCAATCCGCGAACGCGGTACATGCGCGACCAGAGTTACCGGCGGTCGTTTTTGTACGGTGTGGATCGCGAACGCATTGTTAGGGAAATCATTTGCGGCGGGCAAGAAATTCAAGGCTTTGCCCCGATCAGCGGTCCAACCCCGACGGGAAGCGATGAAAACGATCTGATCGGATACGGCTACGATGAACGTGTGAAAGTTGTTGGTTATAACCCTGGAATGGCGCTCGTGTCGCCTTCGGTTGTGATCAAACAAACGCGCGACAGGGCGCGCGAAGAATTGAAAGTATCGAAGAGTGATGAACTCAACGGCCTGAGTGAGAACGACGCGTTTAAGAAACTTGAAGGCTGGTTGGACGAGGATGCGACGATTCGCGAACCGACGCTCATTCTTGCCCACCCGGCGTCCGAGATTGCGACGACAACCTGCCAATCGATTCAGCAGATGCTTTCCGCCGTGGGGCGCAGAATCGAGCTGCGCGCGCTTCCGGCGGGCGTTACCCGTCCCCCCGATGATGAGTACGATTTGCTGTACGCCGAGTTCACGTTGGAGGAACCGCTGGTGGATTTGCGATTGGTCTTGGGCGAGATGGGCTTGGCCAAACATGTCAGTCCGACGATCGAACAGCTTTTGTCGGAATTGGACGTCGCCCGCAACTGGGTTCAGGCCCGGCAATTGTTGCGACAAATTCACGAACAATGCAACGCCGATGCCTCCGTCCTACCGCTTTGGCAAACGATCAATTTTTTCGCCTATCGCAGAAATGTTCATGGCTTGGGCGATTCGCAAGTACGCCTGTACGACAACGTCGAGCGCTGGACAATCGACCAACGCATGAGGGAGTAACATGTTGAGTTCGATTCAAAACTTGCCATGGATTTGCAACCGACTGGCCCGCGCAGCGCAGCCGGTCATTGGCGTTGGCCTCTGCCTGTTGGCAATTTCCGGATCATGGGCAGCCGCTCAAGTCACCAATTCTGCGGTGCCTCAGGGAAATCCTTCTGCCCAATCTGTCGATCGGCCCCTTGCCGAAGATTCCGCATCTGTGCCCAAGGCGAGGGTCGAGTTGATTTCGGACGTCGCGTGGGAGTACAGTCCCTATCAAGTCGTTGTCTGGTTGGTGGATGACGGCTCCGAAGTCTTTCGGAGATTGGGAGAGCGAATCAGGCATCGCATCCTGCGCGACGCCCAACTCGATGAATTCAACGGATGGCAAGTTCATTGTGCGCGGCCGAACGTCATTTGGAATTCCCGGCTCGGTTGTAATTGGGATATCGAGTTGGCGGACTTAACCAAGCCGTTGTCAGAGGACGCCGCATTGCAGACGACCGACAAACTGATCGTCCTTCGCTTAGGACGGTCGTCCGATGGTTACCTCGTGCAATCGCGCGAGCTCGATTTGGCGACCAAGCAATGGAGCGGTCTCACAAATTTCCCGGTCGCGGAAATCGACCTGATTCCAGCCCGAGCTTATTCCGCGATGAAAAAATCGTTCATGCCGCTGACTCGCATTGAGCGAGTATCCAACGAAACGGTGTACGTTCGTACGCGGGCCAGCGCCTTGTCGCGGCGGCTGGAAACTGATGTCGGCGGAAACATCAGCGAAGTCCCCAACAGCGATTCGCCATTGTGGGTCCGCGATAGCGATATCTTGCTGCCGGTTTTGCGGCGCGAGGCGCGCGAGAATCGAAGCGCCCTTGCTGAGCCCGTTGCGTGGACGCTCTTGAGCATTGAAGAACGGCTGGGTTCGACCCTCAAATGCTTCACGCATACAGCTCAATTGGCTCCCTTAGCAGGACGCAGCGGCTCGACAATCAAAAAGTTCGCGCTCGTCGTGCGACCGGATGCCAAGCCTACGACGTTGTTCATCACGGCCCAAGAATCCAAGAATGCGGCTCCCATTTCCGGACTCGAAGTCTACTATTGCCGCCCCGAGGATATTCAGAAAAAAGACGATCAGAAAAAAGGCGCGCCGAATAATGACTACCGTCTGTTGGGTAAAACGGATTGGAAAGGGGCGATTACGATCGCTCCAACCGAAGATGGATCGATTCGCTACATCATCGTGAGAAACGGCGCGGTGGCCTTCAAGAAACCCCTGTTGCCGGGGCTAAATCCATCGCTAACCGCAGCGGTTCCCAGTGATCGTGCGCGGGTCTTTGCCGAAGGAGTTCTCTTTGGACTGCGCGGCGAAATCATTGAATTGGCCGCGCTACGAGCGACCACCAAAATGCGAATCGAGATCGCATTAGAAAAAAAGCAATTCGAGAAAGCGGACAAAATTCTCAACAAGGAGTATCTGACAATAGTTTCGTTCCGCCAACTCGCCATTCGAATGGCAGAAATCAAAGAGCGGCTGATGAGTCGAAAGGATGCAGATCTCAGGCAACGCGGACGAATTGAGAGAATGTTCAAGGAACTAGAGACCGCGATTGCCCAGAACTTGCAAAGCAAGAAAAAGTCTAGCGACAACGAAAACGATAGTATCGGCGGCGAAAAGGAACAGGAATCTGACGACGATTTGATCCGTCGCGTGATGAATAAAGACTCAACGCCGCGGGCCGCGCCGGCTGCCGTTAATCCAACCAATGGTTCCGAAGGCGTTGTCCCGCCCAACAAGCCTCAACCGGACCCCACGACGACCCCAGCGGCCGAGAGCCAAGAGTTTGATTAAAAGGATGGGGCAGTCGTGGCTTTGCACAGTAAAGCCCAATTCAGCACTGGCTCTGCCAGTGTCTTTTTTGTGCAAAGCCGGCAGTCGGCCGCAGAATGCCCCCTTTCGCGGAGCGAAAGGCGACTATGCTCAACACGAAAATCGAGCCGCGACGGATACGCTAGAGCGCGTTCTACGTAGGTCTAGCGCCATCTGCGTCGGATAGATAAACTGCATAAAGCCCCAACACCAAGGAGGTTTTATGGAGCCCTATTCGAAGGAGTTTCGTCGGGATGT
>JBGTJE010000075.1:0-27552 GCA_041745295.1 Pirellulaceae bacterium
CAGGGTCCCAGTCCGACGCTGGCGGTCAAACTTGAGCGTTGGATTGATCCGACGCAGCAACATTGGTATAGCGGTGACCATCATGTACATGCCGCCGGATGTGCCCACTACGAGCAGCCGACCGAAGGCGTGAAGCCGACCGATATGCTGCGACAAATGTTGGGCGAAGATCTCAAGGTCGGCTGTGTGCTCAGTTGGGGACCGTGTTGGTACTACCAAAAGCAATTTTTTGAAGGACGCACTTCTGATCTCAGCAGCCGCGATTACCTGATGCGGTACGACGTCGAGGTCAGTGGTTTTCCTTCCTCACATGCCGGTCATTTGTGCTTGCTGCGGTTGTCGGAAGACGACTTTCCCGGTACGGACCGAATCGATCAATGGCCAAGTTGGACGCTGCCGGTTTTGCAATGGGGACAATCGCAAGGCGGTGTCGTCGGCTACAGCCACAGCGGCTTTGGCTTGGCATTGCCGGACTACTTGCCCAATGGAAACCGCGCCACGGTTGTCGGTAGCGGCGATCAATTCCGTCCTGGTCAAGGTGGCCAAGCAGCGAACCGATTGCCTGATTATGCATTGCCCAGGTTCGATGGCATCGGAGCCAATGAGTTCATTGTTACTGTGGCCCACGACGCCTGCGATTTTATCTCCGCCGTCGATACCCCCGCGATCTGGGAACTCAACATTTGGTATCACACGCTCAATTCCGGGTTCACCTGCCGGATCAGCGGAGAAACCGACTTCCCTTGCATTTACGGCGAGCGCGTCGGATTGGGCAGAGCCTACGTGAAACTCGATAAGGATGAGCCCTTTAATTATGAGAATTGGATTCGCGGAATTCGCGACGGCCGAAGTTATTGCAGCGATGGCTTGAGCCACTTGTTTGATTTTCGAATCGGCGAGCTCGGTGTGGGCGAGATGGGCGACGGTGATCGAGCAAGTTTTCTCGCGGTCACCAAGAACCAAAAACTCAACCTCCGCGTGAATGCAGCCGCTTTGCTCGCGGACAAGCCGCGGGACGACATCCGGGCTCGGCCCATGGACGAGCAGCCGTATTGGCACGTCGAACGAGCGAGGATCGGACAGACGCTCCAAGTGCCCGTCGAACTTATTGTGAACGGTCGCGTCGAGGCTCGAAAAGAGATCGACGCCGATGGATCGATACATCCGCTTTCGTTCGAGTACACGCCGACCATGTCGAGTTGGATTGCCGTACGCATCTTGCCCGCGGCGCACACGAACCCGATCTTTGTCGAAGTCGACGGCAAACCGATTCGCCCAAGCAAGAAAAGCGCGCAGTGGTGCCTGGATGCGGTCGATGTGTGCTGGCGAGCCAAGCAAGGACAGTATCGCGAATTTGACAAGCCTGCAGCCGAGGCCGCCTATGAACTCGCCCGCCTAGCTTACCGCGAAATCCTCGCGGCTGCCCACGACGATACAAGAGATTAAATGCTCGTGCGAGTTCCGTGACTCTGTTGCGGAACTCGCCAGAATTCCGGCCTGAAAATGCTCGTTCCCAGGCTCCGCCTGGGAACGCAATGTCTCCGAGGCTGCCTCGATTCCCGCTGGCGGAGCCAGCAATGCAGTGGGTTCCCAGGCGGAGCCTAGGAACCAGAACAAGAAACAGGAACAATACGGAACGAGAAAACATGCTTACTCGCACGGTATTCTGGTCGACGCTCGCGATCTTCGCGCTGAACGCATCCCACTTGTGTGCCGATACGCTTCGTGCGGGTTGCGCTATCGTCGATATTAGTCCGCGCGTCCTTCCCGCTATCTGCAACGGCGGCTTTTTGGAACAGACGCACGATCGCATCGACGATTCCTTGCACGCCCGCTGCCTGGCTCTCTCCAATAGTGAGCAAACGATCGTCCTTGCCATCGTAGATTCGTGTATGATGCCGCGCGATGTGTGCGATGCGATTAAGCAGTCCGTTGCGAGCAAAGCGAAAATCGCTCCGTCGAACATCTTGGTCGCCGCTACTCATACACACTCCGCACCTAGCGTCATGGACTTTTGTTTGGGTACTCGCAAGGACCCGATTTACGCCGATCAACTCATCCAACAAGTCAGCGAAGGAATTGTAACGGCCGCATCTCGCCTTCAGCCGGCCCGCATCGGCTGGACCGTCGCGCATGCGCCCGAACATACTCATTGTCGCCGGTGGCTCAAGCATTCCAGCGCTTACGCCGCCGATCCTTTCGGACAAACGACGATCCGGGCAATGATGCATCCGGGTTATCAGAATCCGGAATACATCGGACCGGCTTGTCCTGTCGATGATCAGCTAAGCTTGGTGAGCGTTCAAACTGCCGATGGGCGGCCGCTTTGCGTGTTGGCCAACTTCTCGATGCACTATTTCGGCGCCGGGCCGGCGTTTTCGGCGGACTATTTCGCCGAGTTCGCGCAGGTCGTCGAAGATCAAATCCAACCGC
This sequence comes from Pirellulaceae bacterium, assembly GCA_041745295.1. GTDB lineage: Bacteria > Planctomycetota > Planctomycetia > Pirellulales > Pirellulaceae > JANMEB01. The sequence continues at coordinate 2,434 of JBGTJE010000075.1, forward strand.
GGAATCCTGACGAAGACTCGGCGCGAATGCTGGCGATCATGTCCCAAGGAACCAGCGGCGATCAACATTGGATGGATTACAAGAATCCGGCGAGAACAAATTACACGCGAAGACAGTACTCCGCAGAGCTGGCCAAAATTGCGATCGAAGCCTTGGCGACCATCGACTATCAAACAACGGTGCCGATTTCGGTCAACGAGACGAATTTGACATTGGCGCGGCGACAACCGAGTGACGAGCGAATGGATTGGGCGAACAAGATCAATCGCGAGCGCGGCGAGCGTCGGCCGGCGAACTTGCCGGAAGTCTACGCCGAACAAGCGGCCTGGCTGCACGAAAACCCTGACGCCGAATTAGTGCTCCAGGCAATCCGAATTGGTGATTTGGGGCTAGTCGCAATCCCCAACGAAGTCTTTGGCATTACGGGGCTCAAGCTTAAAGCTCAATCGCCGCTCCAGCCGCTGATCAACTTGGAGTTAGCCAACGGAGCAGAGGGGTACATTCCGCCCCCCGAGCAACATTTCTTGGGAGGCTATACGACTTGGCCGGCACGGACTGCTGGCCTGGAAGTCGATGCGGAAACAAAAATCGTTGAGGCACTGTTGACGTTGCTCGAGCAAATCTCCGACGGCCAAAAGCGGCGGCCCTTGGCGAATGATTTCTACAATGACCAACAGCGCCGTGCCATTCAATCGGCGCGAACCGACGAAAACAACCGCGAGAATCGCGGTACGGCGGCGAACGCGGATAAATAACGGTCGATGCGATTGATCGCAGCAGTGGGCAACCATAGCGAGGAAAGCAAAGAGGTTTCTAACCGCAAAGAACGCAAAGAGCGCAAAGAGAAATAATTCAGATTCTTGTTTTGCGTTCTTTGCGCTCTTCGCGGTAATCCTTCTTCGCCTTTGGATTTCCACGACGCAGCCGCGCTGAAGCCCTCCGTCGAGGTTGCGACAAATTGTTTAATCGGCGCAGCCGCTGGCGGAGCCAAGTAACGCTGCGTCCCTTTTCGCGGATTCTTGCCAACCCACAAAGATAGCCGCTGCGCGGGTTAAACAAGGAAAGATGTTTACACCAGTAGACTGGCGACGGCACCTTGTTTGACCGTACATTGGATTACAAAGAACCTTCGATCGGTTGACGTCGGGCTCGTGTTTCGGAGAACTACGATGTGGATTCAAGCGAAACTGTCGAGAGCGAACTTCCTAATCAACTGCGCAGTGTTTGTGGTGGCATTTGTCCTTGGAATCGCGACGGCGAGTGCCCAGGATTCGCCGCAGAATGCTGAGTGGCAGTTTCAGCTGCGGTATCGCACGGAAACCAGCCCCAGCAGCGGACGTTTTCATACACTGCTACGCGAGGAGACTTGGCAGCCGACGAAAACCGCAATTATCGTCTGCGACGTATGGGACACGCACCACTCGATCAACGCGGTGCGGCGAGTCGAGGAAATCGCGCCGCGCATTGATGCCGTGCTCAAGCATGCCCGCGCGCAAGGCGCCACAATCATTCACGCCCCCAGCGACTGCATGGACAGCTACACGGAGCATCCCGCCCGACATAGAGCGATGAACGTTTCGGTTGCTTTACAGCTTCCGACTGGAATAAAGGAGTGGCGAAGTCGAATCGATTCGGAAAAGTCCGCGGTCTACCCAATCGACCAATCGGATGGAGGATCCGATGACGATCCAGCCGAAAACGCCGTTTGGGCCAAACAGATGGAATCCCAAGGCCGCAATCCGGGCACTCCGTGGAAAGCCCAATCGCCGCTCATCGCAATCGAAAGCGACCTCGACTTCATTTCGGACAAGGGGGATGAAGTCTGGAGTATTTTGCAATCTCGCAGCATCGAGAATGTCATCTTGGTCGGCGTTCATACCAACATGTGCGTGTTGGGGCGGCCATTTGGTCTTCGCAACGTGGTTGCAGCCGGCAAACGCGTCGCATTGCTCCGCGATTTGACCGACACGATGTACAACCCGCAACGCTGGCCCTTTGTAAATCACCACACGGGGACGGACCGGATTATCGAGTACATTGAAAAATACGTTTGTCCAACGCTCACCAGCGATCAGTTTATTGGTGGCAAGCCGTTGCGGTTCGAATCGGACGACCGACCCTTGGTCGCCATCGTGATGGCTGAGGATGAGTACGGGACGAATCAAACTTTGCCGCAGTTTGCTCAGGACTATCTAGGGCATGACTTTCGCGTTGCGTTAGTGTTTGCATCTGACGGCAATCCTATCGAGATTCCTGGATTGGAAGTACTCGACGAAGCCGATGCGGTTATTATTAGCGTTCGTCGGCGTCCGTTGGCGTCTCAACAGATGGCGATCATTCGCCGCTTTGTGGAATCCGGAAAACCTGTGCTTGGGATTCGAACGGCCAGCCATGCGTTTGCCTTGCGCAACGCCGCTCCAGCCAATGGCCTGGACGTTTGGCCCGAGTTCGACGCCCAAGTCTTTGGCGGGAACTACACGGACCACCATGGAAACGCCGAGTTGCCGACGATAAACGTTGACTCTGGAAACGCCTCGCATCCCATTTTCACTGGAATCGATGCGAGTGCATTTTCCGCTGGCGGATCGTTGTATAAGACGACCCCTTTGGCCAGCACCGCCCAAGTCCTTTTACGCGGTTCTATTAACGGCCATCCTCCGGAGCCGGTCGCGTGGGTATTTGAACGAGAGGGAGGCGGACGATCGTTTTACTCGTCTCTTGGCCACAATGAGGATTTTGAGAACGCAGCTTTCACGCAATTGCTTTTCAATAGCCTCTGTTGGGCAACCAGTCGAAAGATCCGGCAAGGCGCGACAGCACTGTCGCTTGAGAATTCTATCGACACCCATTGGCGCGTTGTGACTGTACCGGCTCAATCGACCGGTGACTCAACAGCAATCGATGACGCCAAGAACGGGCCTGGTTGGTATCGCTGCTATTTCAAGCTGGAGCGTGAGGACGAATTAATTTTGGTTGAACTTAAGTACGCGGATGCGACAGCGGACGCGACGGTTTGGATAAACGGTCAAAAGGCAACAATTCTCGATGGACGTGAGAATCGACGCGTGGTAGTTCCCAAGGGCTGTGTCGTACCAGGAGAATTGAACCTTCTCGTGATTTGTTTCAAAAGAGACAACTCCGGTAACTCGTTTGCTGCGGCACCGGTTTTGAAGTTGAAGGAACGTGTTATCAGTTTGGCGGGCCCTTGGCAGTTTCGAGTTGGAAATGATCCGTCATTATCATCATTGCCGCTGCCTCCTAAATTTGCCGCTTCGCCTGACGTCATTTTTGAATGATCGACGGACAGAATCGCATGAATATACTCAAGAATGACCTTCCGGAATTCTCCTGCGCCCCCTCACCCTGCCCTCTCCCCCGCGGCGGGGGAGAGGGAAAAAAGATGGGCTGCACGTTTGTGCGACGGCAAACGACGGTCCCGTTTGCTTGGCTTGTTTTTTTGCAAATGCAATTGGTCTGGGGTTGTTTCGCATCAGTCGGATTCGGACAAGAATTGTCACCCCCGTTGCTCCAGCCAAGCCTTAACGTCCCGTCGCTAAATGTGCCGGATGACCTCGAATTGGATTTGTTGCTGCATGAACCGGTCGTTGCCAATCCGTTGTATCTCAACTTTGACGAACGGGGACGATTGTGGATCGTCCAATACCGACAATATCCTTGGCCGGCCGGACTGAAGCTAATCAGCCGCGACAATGTGTGGCGCAATGTTTACGACCCACCCTTTGCGCCACCCCCGCCGCATGCCGCCGGTTCGCCCTTTCGCGGTAAGGACATCATTACCATCCACGAGGATACAGACGGCGATGGCAATTTTGATCATCACACGACATTCTTGGAAGGGCTCAATCTGGCGACGGCCGCCCTCAAGGGTCGAGGCGGAGTATTCGTTATGAACCCGCCGTACCTCCTGTTTTATGCCGACCAAGACCAAGACGATCGTCCCGATTCGTTGCACCCCAAAATCTTGCTATCTGGATTTGGAATCGAGGACAGCCATTCGATCGCCAATTGCCTGCGTTGGGGACCCGACGGTTGGATTTATGCCACCGAAGGAAGCACGGTCAGCGCAGCAGTCGTGCGGCACGGCGACAACGGTAAGCCCATCGCGAACGAGCCGCCGATCCAATCGATGGGGCAGAACGTCTGGCGATACCACCCCGAACTGCACAAATATGAAATCTTCGCGGAGGGGGGTGGCAACGCCTTTGGGATCGAATTCGACTCCCAAGGCCGAGTTTTTTCCGGGCATAACGGCGGCGATACGCGAGGGTTTCATTACATCCCAGGCGGTTATTATCTCAAGAACTTTGGCAAACACGGCTCGCTCTCCAATCCATTTGCCTTTGCGTACTACGGCGCAATGAAGCACCACGCCGTCGAACGGTTTACACATACTTTTGAGATTTATGAAGCCGACTCTCTGCCCGGCAGATATCAGGGCAAGGTTTTTTCTATTTCGCCGAATCTCCATTACGTCATGAGTAGCGATATTTCTGCCGACGGCAGCTCGCGCATGACTCGCGACATCGGCAAAGTCGTAACGCCGGGAACCGTGGAGCGCGATGATTGGTTCACGCCGGTGGATATACAAACCGGGCCCGACGGTTCGTTGTACTTAGCGGATTGGTACGCCGCTCAAACAAATCACTACCGTGCTCACGAGGGTCAAACCAACCCCGATTTGGGACGTGTCTATCGATTAAGGGGCGCCAAGGGAGTCGCCGTCCCCCGATTGAATCTGGGACAATGCTCAAGCGACGAACTGGTGCGCGATTACCTTGGTCACCCGAATCGTTGGTATCGCGAAACAGCACTCCGGTTGCTGGGCGATCGCAAAGACCGAACTGTCATCGCGCAACTTCGTGAACTATCCCTCGCACCAACCAATCCGCACGCACTGGACGCCCTGTGGGGACTCAACCTCAGTGGAGGATTGGACGCGGCGCTCGTCCCCCGCTTACTGTCGCATCCAGACCCGATGATTCGCCTTTGGACGGTTCGCTTGATCGCGGAGCAGCCCTCCGTCGATCCGGCCACGGGAGAACAATTCGCACGCCTGGCAGCTGCGGAAACGAATGTCGAAGTCCGTTTGCAGTTGGCCTGTTCTTGTCGACGGCTGAACACGCAAGCGGCGCTTTCAATCCTGCAAAACCTTTTGGCACGCGCGCCCGACGCACAAGACGTTTTTATTCCCAACGCCATTTGGTGGGCAATCGAATCTCATGCCGGTGACCGTGCTGCGATCATGCAATGGCTATCGAGCTCAGAGAACTGGCAGAGCACAATGAGCGCTTCGTCCAATCTGGTCGAGAATTTGATGCGGCGCTATGCGATGTTGGGAACGCAAGACGATTTGACGGCCTGCGCCCAGTTGCTGCAACTGGCTCCCGACCCGCAGCAAACCAAGCGCTTGGTCAGCGGATTCAGCAAGGCCTTTGAAGGGCGCATTCTGCCGCAGTTGCCGACCGAATTGGTCGAGGCCCTTTCGCGAGTCCAAGGCCGCTTTGCCGTGGTGTTGGGAATTCGCCGCGGCGATTCGGCAGCCGTCGCCGACGCGCTGGCTAAGCTCAACGATTCCTCCGTGCCGGAAGAGGATCGACTCGAGTTCATTCGGGCGTTGGGTGAAGTCCAAGCTGATCAACGCTCGTGTGTCGCGGCGCTGCAAAGGCTGCTGCAGTCACTGCCCGCTGAACGGATCGCGACCGCGTGCTTGGTTGCTCTACAGCGCTATGACGACGAAGCAATCGGCGCGGTGATCGTCGAGTGTTTTGGGCAGATGCCGCCGCCGACTCAAGAAACCGCGCAATCGGTTTTGGCCAGTCGCGCGACTTGGTCTTTGCAGCTGCTGCATGCGATCGAGCGGGGCTCGATCCGTAGAGAGAACTTGACACAAGACACGATTGAACGCCTTCGCTGGCATCGCGACGAACGTCTGCAAGCTGCCCTAGCCCACCAATTTCCGCGCGTTGAGGAAAGTGCCGAGCAAATGGATCAACGAATCGAATTGGCGGAAAAGATTGCGCTCGCCGGCAACGGAAATCCGCTCGAAGGTCAAAAGCTATTTCACGAATCGGCGACTTGCGGCAAGTGTCATCGCATCTTCGATCGCGGCGGCGATATCGGTCCCGATTTGACGTCCTACAATCGCAGCCACTTGCGACTGATGCTATTGGCGATCGTCAATCCCAGCGCGGAAATTCGCGAAGGATATGAGAACATGACGATCATGACGGTCGACGGCCGGGTGGTAACGGGATTCAGGATCGACGAAAACGAACACGTCTTGGTGTTGCGCACGGCCGATGGCCAAACTCATTCGATCGACAAACTATCGATTGACGAGCAAAAGCAAAACAAATTGTCATTGATGCCGACAGGCCTTCTTGACGGATTAAACGACACGCAGCTTCGCGACTTGTGCGCGTTTTTGACAAGTACCACGCCGCCGAATTGATCGCAATGCCGTAGGTTGTCCAAGTAGGTCTCGCTCGGCTCGCGAGACCTACGAGAAGCGACTACGGGAGAATGTAACCACCTAACGATTGAACGGAAATTCATTGATCCAGCGATAGCCGCGGTTGAACAGCAGAAAATCTTCCCGGTTCAACTTATGGAGTTTGACTTCGATTTTCTGGCCGTTGGCAACGCCGCTCATCGCGAGGTGCCGGTCATCCACGATCTGGATGCTCAACTCACCGGGGACCGTGCCCGCACCTCCACTCTGAAAAATCAACGTCGCGCCGTCGGCTGATAACGAGATTTCGCCTCCTATCGGCGAACGATCCATCATTCGGATCGTGAGATAATCGGTTTGGCCGGGACTCCCTCCGGGGCCCCACGGAAAACGCCGCAAGTTGAGCGTGCGCCAACGCGTCGCGTCGGTTAAGAGAGGCGGCACCGGATGGCCGTCAATTAGGAATTCGTCCACTTCGTAGCTTCCGTAAAAGCTCGGTTCGGTGAGTTTGCTCTGGGGGGCCCAAAACTCTCGCTTGGCGGTCTCGTACAACGGCAACCCGATCCCCATAACGATAATGTAGGCCTTAATGGCGCGTTGTACCCAAATCGTTTTCGGGCCTCTATAGGGAGGCCGCAAATCGACTTTGGGAACCGGTCGATTCCAAAATGACAAGTTCGCGAGTCGTTGCAGATCGGGCAACAGGATGTATAACGCCATCACCAACAAATGTGATGAATACTGTTTGACCGGAACGTCGTAACAAAAGTTAATCATCACAACATTGAGCATCACACCAAAGGAAACGGCGGCGCCTAAGATCGTTGTCCGGCGCCAAACCAACAACAGCGCGCCGGCCACTTCGCCAAGTCCTGCGAACACCGTGTACGCCCGCGACGATCCCATGAACGTCCAAACCAGATTCATCGGCGATGATTCACCATACGTCTTGGTTAATTGGTCAATCTGCGGCTCCGGGAATTGAGTCATTACGCTGCCGACCTTGGCCAAGCCGTAACCCAACATCGTGAACGCCAGCACGTACCGCAAGTAGCTACGTAGGAGATCTTTCACCCAGGGATGATTAGTCCGACGCCAATCGGCAGCCGACCAAATCCCCGCGATCGCGCAGGCCAATACGAAGCAAATGAGAATGCGGACGTAATCAAAGGTTGTGTCGCCGCTTCCATTGCGGCCGACAAGAGTCTGCTGAACGCCAAGCACGTTCGCTGCCGCCCAGCGGACGGCCTTGTCCACAAGTTGCTCGTAGTAGTTGCTCCAAATAAAGCCGTACTTGGGGATCAAACTCGGAATGGGGCTTGGAAAGCTGTACAACAACCAATAGGCAACTGAAAATCGGAGGGCGATTCGTTGAATGAGTCCGAGATTGGATCGCGATAAGCCAAATAGCGCCAACGCGATCGCTGGCAACCAGAGCCAATGGTTAAAAAATGGTTGCGGTTTATCCTGCTCATTGATCGGTCGATTCCGAACAAAAACATTTGCTCCAGTCGTCGGTGTCGCTTCGGAAACGATTTCCAACGTCGCGTCGTCCAGCCAAGCTTTTCCTGACCCCAGAAGCAGCATGCCAACTCTGATACTGGACGCGTCGTGATCAATTTGGGCCACGATTTCGTAGTGCTTCCACTGTTCGTCTCGAATTGGACGGTCGTCCATATTGTCAAAGGCTCCGATGGTGGATGCGCCTCCCGTGGAAACTCGATCGACGCGAAACCAGAGCTGGGCTCGGCCGTCGCCCACCAAATCCGCGGTTCGCACGGCCGCGCGAAAACGTAGGCGCTTGCCGCGGTACGGCTCGGCATCGATCGTCTGCATCAAATTGCCAAATGAATTGCCGACGAGTTGTGCACTCGTTGCGTCAATCAAGGTGCTGTTCAACCCAACCAATGGGTTGGATGTATCGATCGTCAGTTGGTAGCCAGCTTGCTTTAGTGCCGGCGGAAAAAACCAGCCGGTCGGTTGACTCGCTTCGTCCAATTCCTCGAAGCTCCCATTCTTCAATTCACGTGGACTGGATTCCTCCTGTTGCGTCGCTTGGCAATGAATCGGCGCGAGCGAGCCTATCAGGGCGATCACGGTTCCGAAAATCCAAACCTGGAAAGTTGCTCCTGACTTGGGTAAGTTGTGATTTCCAGCACCCATGGCGACTCCTGCCAAAGAGGTTCAACGTTGAATCGACTGTCGCACAGTACCGTGACGTTCCGGCCCATCCGACCGACGCATATTCTGACCAAATCGCTTCAATTGGGTAGACAGCACCGTTTTGTCAGGTGCTAATTGGGAGTTGCATCGCGGCCTGGAGAAGTCAAATGACTGGAAGCGTTTCTAATTCACTCCGCACTTCACAACTAGCGTCGTTGACCCGAAATGCGATTTTCCTTGCTCTGTTTTGGCTTTGCCTCCGGGCATCGATCATGGCCCAGGACAAAGCGGTGGCAACGTTGCCTGGAACCAAAGCCTTGACCATGTCCGGCGATATTGCCTCGCAATTGGTCGAGGGCGTTGATCGGTTCTTGCTAAACGAGTTGAGCGAGTCGATCTCGCGACGAGAGAAATTTTGGCATCGCGATTTTTCATCGCCAGAAGCCTACGTTCAATCGATCGCCGACAATCGAAAACGACTGGCCCATTTATTGGGTGTGCGAGATCCGATCGCCGCCGATCCCGAACCGCGATTGGACGCGACGGTTTCGAAATCCTCCCTCGTCGGCTGCGGCTCGAACTATGAAATCCACGCGGTCACTTGGGCGGCGTTTGGCGACGTTAGTGCTCGCGGTCTATTATTGGTTCCAACGACGAATACCGTTCTGGCTAATCTGATCGCGATCCCCGACAGCGGCGTGTTGCCCGAACAGTTGGTGGGATTGCTTCCTGGCGTTGCCGCCGAGTCGCAATACGCGCGGCGGTTCGCCGAAAATGGCTGTCGCGTGCTTGTTCCGCTCTTGATTGATCGTAAGGAAAAATTCCCTCAACTTACGAATCGCGAATGGCTCTATCGTCCGGCGTTCGAGTTGGGCCATGGATTAATCGGCTACGAAGTTCAGGAAGTGCTCGCGGCGGTTGAGTGGATGTCGCGGGACGCTGGCGACTCGGCCAACATCGGGGTCTTCGGCTGGGGAGAAGGAGGCTTAATCGCACTCTACGCAGGAGCGCTCGATCCTCGCATCGATGTGACCGGCGTCAGCGGCTATTTCGATTCGCGGCAAAGCATCTGGCAAGAACCGATCGACCGAAACGTATTTGGCTTGCTTGAACAATTTGGCGATGCGGAATTGGCCAGCTTGATCGCGCCGCGCTCGCTCGTTATTGAAGCCTGCCGCAACGCCGAAACGGAAATACCCGGCGGACGCGGCGCTCCAGCTCGAGTCGTGACGCCTCGGATCGAAGATGTTCGATCCGAAGTCGACCGCGCACGGCGACTGAATGGCCCCCTCAACCCGCCGCAACAAATCGAGCTCATTGTAAGCGCCGGAGGTCAAGGTCCGTGTGGCAGCACGGAGGTGCTTGAATCGTTCTTGAAATCACTGGCACACGCGCCAGAAATGCAGCTGCGTGGAGTCGAGCCGAAGAGCTGTCTGAACGACTTTCGTCCGGAATTGCGACAGCAAAAGCAAATCCATGAATTCAATCGGCATTCACAGGAAATCTTGCGCGAAAGCCATTATGTTCGGCAGCAAAACACGATGAGTAAGTTCGATACTTCGTCCGTCGAGGCTTACGAAAAATCGTCTCAAGCGATGCGCGAGTTTTTCTACGACGAAGTCATCGGGCGATTTGATACCCCCCTGCTTCCCTTCAACCCCCGAACGCGAGTTTTCGAGGAAACGCCAAACTGGATCGGTTACGAAGTCGTCGTGGACGTTTTTCCCGATGTCTTTGCGTACGGACTCCTCTTAGTGCCGAAAAACATCCAGCCCGGGGAAAGGCGACCGGTCGTGGTCTGTCAACATGGACTTGAAGGGAGGCCGCAAGACACGATCGGCGACCAGGGTTCCGAATACTATTCGGCATTTGCTGCCAAGCTTGCCGAGCGGGGATTCGTCACGTTTGCACCCCAGAACCTTTACATTTTCACCGATCGGTTTCGAACGCTGCAGCGCAAAGCCAATCCGCTCAAGAAGACATTGTATTCGATTATCACACCGCAGCATCAGCAGATCGTCGACTGGCTGCAGACGCTGGACTTTGTCGATCCGCAGCGAATCGGCTTTTACGGACTGTCGTATGGGGGCAAGACGGCGATGCGAGTGCCGGCCTTGGTGACGGATTACTGTCTCTCGATTTGTTCGGCGGATTTCAACGAGTGGGTCGACAAAAATGCTTCGACTCGGAATCCGCGGACGTATGCCGATATGGGCGAGTATGAGATTTTTGAATTTGACCTCGGCAGCACGTTCAATTACGCCGAGATGGCCGCGTTGATTGCGCCGCGCCCGTTCATGGTCGAGCGAGGACACTTTGACGGCGTGGCCGACGACTGGACGGTGGCGTATGAATATGCCAAAGTTCGGCACCTGTTTGCCGCGCAGCTCAAGCTTCCTAATAGGACCGAGATCGAATGGTTTGACGGTCCTCATTCGATCCATGGAAAGGGAACTTTTGATTTTCTGCACCGACACTTGAATTGGCCCACCGTTCCAACCAAATAGGCGCAATCGCACGCTTTCCTGCCTCGGCAATACGGTACACTTTTTTATTTCGTTTAACGCCAAGCCGAAGGCGACGGCTCGTGATCATAAAGAAGGCCTTCGGCTTGGCGTTAAACGATCTGGATTCGGCAAACCAAGATGGGTGATCTCAAACAAGATCGCGCGGAAAATCGCGGACGTATGCTCGCTCTTGCAGCGGCTTTGCTGGGATGGATGTTTGACGGCTTTGAAATGGGTTTGTTTCCGGTCGTTTCACGGCCAGCTTTAAAAGAGTTACTTGCCGCAAAGGAATCGTTGGATCCGGTCGCGCTTGAAAAACTGGTCGGCCTGTGGAATGGAATCGCGATCGCGGGATTTTTGATCGGGGCCGCGGCGGGTGGCGTCTTGTTTGGCTGGCTGGGAGATCGCATCGGCCGAGTCCGCGCGATGTCCCTCAGTATTTTGACCTACGCGCTCGTCAGCGGACTCGGTGCATTTACCGATTCGGCTTGGCAGATCGTCGGTGTGCGATTTGTTGCGGCGTTGGGTATGGGAGGTGAATGGTCGTTAGGCGTTGCGCTCGTGATGGAAGTTTGGGGGGGACGGTCGCGGGCATTGCTCGCCGGCTTGATTGGTGCCGCGGCAAATGCAGGTTTTGCCTTCGTGGCGATATTGAGTTTGGGATTGGGATCGGTCCGTGAAACATTTGGCCAATGGGGATTTTCGGATTCTTGGGTCGAATGGCGATTATTGATGCTCTGCGGCGTGCTTCCAGCGTTGCTGACGCTTTTCCTGCGGCAGTTTGTGCCCGAATCAAAAACTTGGGAACGAGAAAAACGGGGTGGCACGACGTCGGCTTGGGTGACGAACGATTTGATTGGAGTGCTCGTCGGTGTTCTGGCTTGCGGCGTGATCATTTACTTGTGGAGCCAACCGATTTCACTTTGGTATCGCGGGTTGGGGACAGTCCCTGCTTTGGCCGTTGTCTGCTGCGGCTACCTCTATCCGGTCTTTCGGTACTTGACTCGATCGAGCACCCAAGCAACACAAACAAATCAGATCCTGCGGCGCATGCTCATCGGAGCGAAGTTGAGCGGTGTCCCATTGCTTGGTACTTGGGCCGCCGTGCAATGGGCTCCGACTTGGGCCGACCAGATAGCCGAAGAGCTTCCCTCGGCCAAAGGCTATGCACAGCTTTGCTCTTCCGTTGGAGCAATCGTGGGTGGATTTGCGGGTGCACTCTTGGGCGGATGGCTTGGGCGGCGAGTCGCCTACGTCATTCTGTGCACGCTCTCATTGGGATCGGTTTGGGTTTTTTACCAGACCAATCAAGTGTTTGATGCGTGGTTTTTAGCCACCGTATTTTTGATGGGCGCTTGCACGGCGTCTTTCTATGGTTGGCTGCCGCTTTATCTGCCCGAGTTGTTTCCGACCAAAGTGCGTGCCTCGGGCCAAGGATTCAGTTTCAACTTTGGACGAATCATTGCCGCAATCGGCGCGATGCAAACGGGGGCGATTATGGGTGCGTTTGGCGGCGGATACCCGCGAGCTTGCACGATTATGAGCTTAATTTATTTGCTTGGTGTACTCGTCATTTGGTTGGCTCCGGAAACAAGGCATCAGCCGTTGCCAGAATGACAAGGCTTTGTGTTGCCGCTTTCCGTTCGTTTAACGCCCAGCCGAAGGCGCCGGCATTATTCGTTTCCGTGCCGGCGCCTTCGGCTGGGCGTTAAACGATTTCACTCTGCCGAATACGCCCCGAGTCCCAGGCCATTGAGCCCTTTGGTTTCCATCGTTCCATCCTTAATCACAAACACCCCTGGAAATCGTCGTGCCCAATCTACGTTCGCATTGGGGCAATACTGCCGCGAGTTGGCCTCGATCGCCGCGACACCTTGGATATGCGCTGCCAGCCCGGCGGATTGAATCAGCGAGGCCCCAGGACAAGTGAGATCCTGCACGCATAAGCTCATTTGCAAATGCTTTGCGGCGGCCGACAACAGAATCGATTGCGTTTGGCCTTTGCACGCCTTCAGCGCGACTCCGCTGTACCCCATTTCGCGGGCCAAAAGCAAACTCTCCAAATCGAGTAGCGATTCGTCAATGACGACAGGAATAACCGCACTGGCTGCGTGCATCACATTGTTTCGGTTTGCCGCCAAGTCTCGTCCGGTCGGTTGCTCGATATATGCAATGCGTTCTAATGCCGATGCCGCCCCGACACGCAGCCGTTCAATGAACGCCAACAGATACTTCACCGAACGGCATTTTTCGTTGAAGTCCAGCGAATAACGCCATCTGGATTTGGTCTCGGAACGTTGCAAGGATTCCGTCGCCGATTGCACGCGCAACACTCGCTGCACATCCCAATCGAGATCGTCACCGTTCAGCTTGATTTTCAGATGGGTTAAGCCATCAGCTTTAATCCAATCAACCAGCGACTCGGGCAAGCCGTCGCCAATCGGATTGACCACGTCCGTGGGAAGGATCGGATCAATGGCTCCGACAAGATGATAAAGCGGGAGTTGATCAACGGGTTCGAGCGATAGGTGCCGGTCGATCGCAACGCCGCGGAAATGACTTCCGAAAAACCGGCCTAAATCGTCGTCCAAGAATTCCCGACTGTACGTCCGGTAGACGTTCAGTTCGTGCAACTTTCCAAACGCATCGTGAAGCGCGGCGTCAAAAGGACTTGCCGCGACCATTGTGGCTAATGGAGGAATCGGTTCCGTAAATTGCAGCTCCGATGCTACGTGTTTGGCCGCCCGATGGAACTCGGACTCCAATCGCCACGTAATTTCGATCGGGTGTCCGTTCAAAGTCGTTTGGGAATAAATCCGAGCGACACGCTCGGCAACTCGCTGCATCGCGGCAAGTGTTTGCTGATACGCTAATACCCGGGAGGGAAACGCCCAGACGTTGCCCAGCGGCATCGAACCTCTACCCCGTGCGCGCTTGCCCGAGCGCGATTCGACTTCGACCTCGGCATCCAACAACGTCACGCGGTCCAAAATGACGCCACCGAACTTAATCGGAGTTCGATACAGATATTCTTCCGTATCGAATGATACGTCCTTGATCGAGATGTCGGTTGACCGCATGGCAATTAAAAAACCCTCGCCGGCATACCAGATTGTGTCTCAGAATATCAGCCGATGGGCGCTAGCCCAATGGATCTAAGCATAAACCAACGATTCACATACCTTCAAAAGACTCAAAAAACGACGACGATTGGCCGAAGCCACGTTTGAGCAGTTCGCCGCCAGAGAGTAGCATGAAGGGGTTCAGTCGACATTGGATTCGACCTCAATGCGATGAAGAACTCATCGGAGCCGAAGAACCGCAACATGCCAAGGGCAGTTGCGAGGCGACATAAGTGCATCGGGAGTGCCGCATGAAAATCAAGCTCGAACGAAGTTGGCCAATTCGGGCTCGCATTAGGTTCAATCGCAGCTTCTCCTTAGTTCCCTCGCCCCTTCTTAAGGGGAGAGGGCAGGGTGAGGGGTTTTTAATAGCTTGCGCTCGCCTCACCTCACTTATTTTCTTGCTCGCGATTTGGGCCACTCCGATTGATCTCTACGGCCAAGACGACATTCAGTTTAATCGCGACATTCGTCCGATCTTGGCCAACAACTGTTTTGCCTGCCATGGCTTGGATGCCGGTCACCGACAAGCCGACTTGCGATTGGACACGGCCGAAGGCGCAATGGCTGACCATTCGGGAACGGCGGCCGTCGTGCCCAACGATCTGGATAACAGCGAACTTTGGATCCGGATCACCGCTGAAGAAGAATCGGAGCGGATGCCTCCCGCCGACAGCAACAAAGTTCTTACCGATGACGAAAAACAACTGCTCAAGCGCTGGATTGCGGAGGGGGCTCCGTATGCAAAGCACTGGTCGTTCGAACCACCAGTCGCGGTCGCTCCTCCTCAAATGAACGGCATCAGTGTGAGCCCGATCGATGCGTTTATCGCCGATCGGTTGAGTCGCGATCGCTTGACAATGTCCGCCGAAGCCGACAAGCACATCCTGATTCGCCGGCTTGCGTTCGCATTGACCGGGTTACCCCCCACGCCGGCCGAAGTCGACGAGTATTTTGCCGACCATTCGCCCGACGCTTACGAAAAGCTCGTCGACCGCTATTTGGCCTCAAAACACTTCGGAGAAGAGATGGCCCGGCATTGGCTGGACGTTGCCCGTTACGCCGATACCCACGGATTGCATTTGGACAACGAACGACAAATGTGGGCCTACCGCGATTGGATCGTCCGCTGTTTCAACACCAATAAACCATTCGATGAATTCACCGTCGAACAACTCGCTGGCGACTTGCTACCGCAACCCAGCGTTGAACAGTTGATCGCAACCGGCTTCAATCGGTGCAACGTCACCTCCAGCGAAGGAGGTTCCATCGACGCCGAGCTTTTGTATCGGTACGCCGTCGACCGGACGAGCACCGCGTCTCAGACGTGGATGGGTTTGACTGCGGGCTGCGCAGTTTGCCACGATCATAAATTCGATCCGATCTCGCAGCGGGAGTTTTATTCGCTGTACGCATTCTTTAATTCTGCGGCGGATCCGCCGATGGACGGAAACGCGCTGTTGACCGATCCTGTGATGAAATTGGCCGGAGACGAAGATCGTCAAAAACTGAGCGAACTCGATGCGAAACTGGCGGCTTTGCAACGGCAAGTCGACGAACGAGCCGCTCAAATCACTTACCTGGATCCGGCGGACGCTCAACCGCCACCCGAAGCCACCACCGTTGAATCGCTTTGGATGGACGACGATTTTCCCGCGGGCGGTCATGCCCAAGGGAGCCCTGGCCACCCGACGACTTTTGTCACAGTTGCCGACGGGGGTCAAGTCCTCAGCGGCCAGCGGGCCCTCAAACGGTCCGATCCCGGACTTTCGCAAGACGTTTGGGACCAAGCGACCGTTCCACTGATCGTGCCCAACAATGGAATTATCTTCGCTTACGTTTTCATAGCGCCCGAGACTCTACCGCGATCGATCATGCTGCAGTTTTACAAGAACGGTTGGCTGCACCGAGCTGTTTGGGGCGACTACGAAGTGATTGATTGGGGCGCCAAGAATACGACCGAGCGAGTCGCGATGGGACCGTTGCCGGAAGCCGGAAAATGGATCCGCTTAGAGGTGCCAGTCGAGAAGATTGGACTCAAGTCGGGCGATCAGCTCACCGGATTTGCTACGACTCAATATGGCGGAACGATTTTTTGGGATAAAGTCGGTGTCGTCGGCGCAAGCGATCCGGCCAACGATTCGCAACGCTCGTTCGCGGCTTGGTGGAAACAAACCGCGGGCAAGGACACGACCGGATTGGCCGCCGATCTCAACGCGGTCGCCAAGGCCGGTCCCGAATCAAACCCCGATGCGCCAGCTCGCGCGCGGCTTCTGGCGTATTACGTTCATTCGATTTGCGCCGATACGCGCCCGCAGTTTGCCGAGCTGGACGGCGAAATCGTTCGTGTTACCGCGGAACGCGACACGCTCAACAACGCGATCCCCAGCACGTTCATCTATCGCGATATTGCCCAGCCGCGCGAAAGTTTCGTGATGCTTCGCGGACAATACGACAAACCGGGTGAAAAAGTCGAACCGGCCGTCCCGGCCATCTTGCCGCCGCTGAATAAAGCGGATCAACAAGGTCGTGCCACCCGTTTGGATTTTGCAAAATGGCTCGTTTCACCCGAGCATCCGCTGACCTCACGCGTCGCCGTTAATCGCTTTTGGCAACAGTTCTTTGGCACGGGACTCGTCAAATCGAGCGGCGATTTTGGCACACAAGGCGAATTACCAAGCCACCCGGAATTGCTGGACTGGATGGCCATTCATTTCCGCGATTCGGGCTGGGATGTCAAATCGCTCGTGCGAATGGTCGTGACTTCATCGGCTTTTCGCCAAAGTTCACGTGTGCCGAGCGAACTTTACTCGCGCGATCCGGAAAACCGCTTGCTCGCGCGCGGGCCACGATTGCGTTTGGACGCGGAGCAAATTCGGGACAACGCCCTTTTCGTTAGCGGACTCATCAACTTGGAAATCGGCGGCAAAGGAGTCAAGCCTTATCAACCGGCAAATATTTGGGAGCCGGTCGGTTTCGCCGGTTCGAATACGCGCTTTTACCAACAAGACGAAGGAGCGGCGCTATATCGCCGCAGCCTATATACCTTTTACAAGCGAACGGCGCCTCCCCCATTCATGGTGAATTTTGACGCACCCAATCGCGAGCAGAGCTGTACTCGACGAGAGCGAAGCAATACGCCGCTTCAAGCTTTGCAGCTCATGAACGATGTCCAGCACGTCGAAGCGGCTCGATCGATGGCTCAACGCATGCTCACGCAGGGCGGTTCTTCGGCGGACGAGCGGATTGCCTTCGCATATCAGACCGTTTTGGCTCGCGCACCCGACGCGCAGGAACTTGAGCTGCTCAACGAACAACTCACAAAACATTTGGCCCGCTACCAACAAAGCCCCGACGATGCGACCAAACTCATCATGCAGGGTCAATCGAAACCGCTCGCCGCGTTAACCGCGCCCGAACTGGCGGCGTACACGTTGGTTGCCAGCACGATCCTGAACCTCGACGAAACATTGACTAGGAATTAGCGCGATGAAATCCCCGCACGCTAAGCGCCCAACCTCAAATCAAAATCGTTCCCTCGCCCCCGTCTTCGGAGGAGAGGGCAGGGTGAGGGGGTGTCCGGGTGATCGGGTAGTTTCTGAGCAGTTAATGCACAACCGCCGCAATTTCTTCGGCGACGTCGGCCTCCGCATGGGCGGTCTTGCACTCGGCATGATGGCTGGCAATTCATTGTTGACCAACGTTGCCCAAGCCAGCGATTCGGATCGCGTTCATCCGCCGCTACCGAGTTTACCGCATTTTCGCGCTCCGGCCAAAGCGATTATCTACCTGCACATGAACGGGGGACCCTCGCAATTGGATACCTGGGATTACAAGCCCGGACTACACGAATACTTTGACAAGGACTTGCCGCCGAGCATTCAAGGCGGCCAACGATTGTCGACCATGACTAGCGGGCAGACCCGATTTCCGGTGGCGCCTTCGAAGTTCCGCTTCGAGCGCGCGGGCCAAGCCGGGATTTGGATCAACAAGGACATGCTCCCGTTCACTTCGCAAATCGTCGATGAGATTTCACTGATCAAGTCAGTGCACACGAACGCGATCAATCACGATCCGGCGTGTACGTTTGTCATGACCGGATCGGAAATCCCCGGCAAAGCCAGCATCGGATCGTGGTTGGCCTATGGTTTGGGAAGCGAGAACAACGACCTCCCGGCGTTTGTCGTGTTCACGCCGCAGTTTCCCGCGGATAGCAACGGCCAAGCTCTGTACAACCGGATGTGGGGAAGCGGCTTCTTGCCGACTCGGTTCAACGGAGTCGCACTGCGCGGGTCGGGGGATCCGGTTTTGTACTTGCCGAACCCTGACGGCGTTTCGCGAACCGACCGGCGCACCATGCTCGACGTCTTGGATCGCCTCAATCATCGGACGCTGGAAGATTTCGGCGACCCAGAAACTGCCACGCGCATCGCACAATATGAGATGGCCTTTCGGATGCAGGCCAGCGTACCCGAGCTCACGGACATTTCGCAGGAGACCGAAGCCACATTGGCGATGTACGGCCCCGACGCAAAAACGCCGGGCACGTTCGCCCACAGCGCCCTGCTCGCACGACGGCTCGTCGAACGAGGCGTTCGAGCCGTACAGATTCTCCATCGCGGCTGGGATCAACACGGAAGCTTGCCGTACCAGTTGGGCAACCAATGCCGACAGACCGACCAACCGACGGCCGCTTTAATTCAAGATCTCAAGCAGCGCGGGATGCTCGAAAGCACGCTGGTGGTTTGGGGAGGCGAGTTTGGTCGGACGGTTTATTCGCAAGGGACGCTGACCAAAGATGATTACGGCCGCGACCATCACCCACGGAATTTCTGCATGTGGATGGCTGGTGGCGGCATCAAGCGTGGGCACGTGCACGGCGAGACCGACGATTTCAGTTACAACATCGTCGACAAACCTGTGCATGTGAACGATTTGAATGCCACGATCTTGCATTGCCTTGGCATCGACCACGAGAAATTCTCGTTCAAATTTCAAGGCCTCGACCAACGCCTCACCGGTGTCGAAAAGCAAACCGTCATCCGCGAAGTGTTAGCGTAAGCCGCGACATTCGTGAGCATTGCGTCGAATTGTTGCGGCCGAAACCCAGCCCGTCGACTTGCAGATAAGACGTCGCCCCGCGATTGATGTTCTGCGATTAAGCCAAGCGTATGCACCAAAAAACCCGAGCCGGATGTGGCTCGGGCATTTGCGATTGATCGAATCGATCCCTCTACCGTTTGGAGTCCGTGGTTTTCTTTTCGGCGGCGAGCAGAGCCGCGTATTCCTTGATAGTCGTTTTGGCATGCTCTTGAATTTTCTTGACCACCTCGGGTTTGTCCGAGGTCAACAACGAAATCATGCCATTCTCGGTGTCAATTTCTTGCGCCTTTGCCCCGAGTTCCACAAGCGCGCCGTACGAATTGCAGAATCCGCACAATTCCATCTTTTCCCCCGATTTCAGTTTGTCGAGGACCGCCGTCATCTCTTTCTTGCACTTTGCCATCGCCTCCTTTTTGTCGGCGGGTATCGTCGACACGGAGATCATTCCGTTGTCGATGACGTGTGTTTCCCACTTCATGCTTTCCATCAGGCCTTTTTGCGACGACATGCATTTACAAATCGGGCAGTGCTCCAAATCGAACCAGGCCACATCGGCTTCGTGCGACGCCGGAACGACTTTGCTGTCCTGCTTCGGCGGGGCAGCTTTCTTTTCTTGCGCGACCAACGACGTTGCGAGTAAAAGACAAATCGCCAATGACAACAAACTTGTGCGAATCATTTTCTTCTCCTTGGTTTCCAGAACGACGTCAGGACTCAGGTCAAATTTTAAGCGACTCGAAAGGGGTCAGCAACGATTGGGAGGGGCGCTGACGCGATTCTTGTAATATCGCCTACCAACCAAAGGTGCAAGGCTATGCCTCAACAACCGAATCGTAAGTTTTCATCAGCCGCGACGCGCTAGCGTCCGGTACTAGAATCTTTGTTTAAGGCATAAACCGGGAGCTTGCACCCGGCGGTTGATGTATTGAGACACAGCCTCGTGCACTGGCATCGCTTCGATGTACGGTGCTGGCTTTTTTGGAGCTTAGGATTTCGCGTGGGATTCCCAGCGTAAACGCTGAACTCCAACCATTACGGAAACAGCTTCTTCTTAAGGAATATGTAGGCCAGCGTTTGCATGTACGCGGCTTGTTCGTTGTTGGCTGCGCCTCCGTGTCCGCCTTCGATGTTTTCATAATAAATGACGTCGTGGCCGAACTCTTCCATCTTGGCCATCATTTTGCGCGCATGCCCGGGATGGACGCGGTCGTCGCGCGTCGACGTCGTGAACAAAACGGCTGGGTATTTGACGTCCTTCTTGACGTTGTGGTAGGGCGAGTACTTTTGAATGAACTCCCATTCTTCCGGTTTGTCTGGATTGCCGTATTCCGCCATCCAAGAGGCCCCAGCCAAAAGATGGTTAAAACGCTTCATATCCAACAGCGGAACTTGGCAGACCGCGGCGTGCATGATTTCGGGGTACAGGGTGATCATGTTTCCCACAAGCAATCCGCCGTTGGAACCGCCTTGGATACCCAAGCAACGCGGCGCCGTGACTTTTCGCGCGAATAAATCCTTTGCGACCGCAGCGAAGTCTTCGTAGGCGCGAAGTCGATTGGCCTTCAACGCTGCTTGATGCCATCGCGGGCCGTATTCACCGCCGCCGCGAATATTGGCAACGACGTAAACACCGCCCTGCGTCGTCCACGCTCGTCCAACTCCCGCGCTATAGTTCGGCTGCATCGAAATTTCAAAGCCGCCGTAGCCGTAGAGCAACGTCGGGTTCGTACCGTCGAGTTTCACGTCTTCCTTGGCGACCATGAAGTAGGGCACCTTGGTGCCATCGGCGCTGGTGGCGAAGTGTTGACTGATCGCAAGTCCTTTAGCGTCGAAGAATTCTGGTAACGATTTCAAGCGCCGCGGCGTTTGGCCGATTTCGCCCATCGCAAGAGTCGTCGGCGTAAGGTAATCGCTGGTCGTCATAAAAAAATCGTTCGATTCGTCTGAGTCGACGGCCATGATGTTGATCGTACCAATCGTCGGCGCGCCGACTAGCGGTTCGGGCTTCCAGTCCTTGCCGTGAAGTTTCATGACGTAAATTCGATTTTTGACATCCTCCAATACGTTGATGAACAAATAATCCTTGGTGAAACCGTAGCTGGCGAGGGCTTTACTTTCGGTGGGGGTGAACACGGCATTGAGTTTTCGATTGCCGTTCATGAACTCATCAAATTTCCCAATGAGCAACGACCCGGCGGGATACGAGGCCCCGCCAACTTCCCAAGGATCGCGCAATTCAAAGGCGATGTGGTCTTGAAAGACACTCTTGTTGGCGGAATTCGGAGCATCGATTTTCGCCAGCGACTCGTCATCCTTGCGGAAATACAATTCGTCGTTGTAGAACGCAATGTTGCGGCCGACGAAGTCCCGCTCAAAGCCGGGCGAGTCGTCGTGCATGGCACCCACCGCCATGTCATCTTGCTTGCCCTCGTAGATCGTTTCTGCCGCCGCGAGCGGCGTGCCGCGTTTCCAAATTTTTGCGATCCGCGGATATCCCGAATCGGTCATCGAGCCCGGACCGAAATCGGTTTGCACGAACACGGTGTCTTGATCGATCCAGCCGATGCTTCCCTTAGCTTCGGGCAAGATGAATCCGTCGTCGACGAACTTGCGTTGCTCCATGTTAAACTCGCGGCTGACTTGAGCGTCGGCGCCGCCGCGCGACAAGCTAACCAAGGCTCGCGTGAAGTTCGGCCGCAAGAGCTGCGCTCCATCCCAAACCCAGTTTTCGTTTTCTGCCTTGGCCAGCGCGTCGAGGTCGAGAATCACGTCCCACTTGGGTTCGGGTTTCTCGTATTCGGCGAGCGTGGTTCGGCGCCAAAGCCCCCGCGGGTTTTCCTTGTCGCGCCAAAAGTTGTAATAGTATTCGCCGCGCTTGCTGACCATGGGAATCCGCGCGTCGGAATCGAGGATGGCTAGCAAGTCCGCGTTGAGCTTGGCAAATTCTGGATCGGCTTCCAGCGCGCCCTGAGAGACCTTGTTGCGGGCCCGAACCCAATCGAGCGATTTTTCACCCGTGACATCCTCAAGCCAAGCAAAGGGGTCGTCGGATACCGGGCCGGCAACTTGCGAATAGCCCTTCGCTGAAAGGAAATGGCTCATAATGGAAACAACCAGGATGCACGAAAACGCAACTCGAAATTTGACGATCATTGTGTTAGGCCTTATCGACAATTACGTGACTAAACCGGGAGCTGAGATTGTCCCGAAAAAAGACGCTGAAATGAAGCGGTCTGGAATCCGCTCGAATGCGCAATCCACGGAAATTGTTTCCACGTCTGCCAGATTCTTGTCGCGAATGCGAGGCGTCCGACTCATTGTTTAATCGGCACAGCCGCTGGCGGGGCCGAACGACGCCGTTAGCTGTTTCGCGGGGCAAGGCTTGCGAAAATTTCACCACGCCCTTCGCCGCGATTTGTGCGGGTTAACCTACAAGAGAAACTAATCCAGTGGGATCGTATCCCCCGCTCGCCAAAAAGAAATGCGACCGATCTTACGCCGCGGCCGCCGAGAGCATTTCCGCGCCGCGAAGTGCCACGACGGCCAATCCGTATCGATCGGCGAACTCGTTGATCTCTCGTGCGTTGAGCACGATCGTTCGTTCGGCTTCGATCGCCAGCACGCGCCCGCCCGCAGCGCGCAGCGCCTTGAGCGTCCCGAGCCCGATCGTTGGAACATCGAACCGCATGTCCTGCCGCGGCTTGGCGACTTTGACGACGGTAAATCCACCGGCGGGACAAAGCGAGCCCGCACGACGAATACATTCATCGGTCCCTTCAATCGCTTCGATCGACACCGCGGCGCGGTCCTTCACCGCAACGCTCTGACCGATGTCCAGGCCTCCCATTTGTTTGGCCAACTCCCAACCGAATTGAATGTCGGACCATTCGCGCGAATTGGGTTGCCGCCGCGCCAAGAGTCCTGGCTTCGCCAGGATTTCTGGGACGAGTTCCGTTGCCGGACGCAACTGAACACCGTGGGCTTCGTACATTCGGACCGCCGCCAGGAGCAGCGTGTCGTCCTTGCGATCTTTTTTTCTCAGCAGCAACGAGGGAAAAAAGAACCGCATGAACGTGTAGTCGGGAAAATGCCTGAACATGAAATTCTTCTGCATGAGTATGGATTTGAAGACTTTTCCCGCCATCGTCGCCTCGTTGACTTGGTGGCTGCGAAAGAACTGCATATGCGATCGCGTTCGCGACACAGCTCCCCATTGAAAGGCTGTACAGATTTCGGCAAGCCGCCGATCGGCGTGACCAATCAAGCCGATACAGTAGACCTGGTCGCCTTGATCCCGAAGCGTTCTCGCAACGACGACGGGGAGTTCTCCCCAGCCGGCGATCAAACCTATTCTTCGAGCCATGGTCGATCCACAGGAAAGCAATAGTTAGGCGGCGCGTTTTATTCGGTTTTCAGCGACGTCAGTTTCGTTACGTGAAATTGCGCGATCCAAATCATTTAACTGTTTGCGCATCTCCGGCAATTTGGCTTGGCAGGCGAGAATCAACATCTGTTGCTTGAGCGGAATCGCCGGACTTCCCAGGATCCGCTGGCCATCTTCGATGTGGTGCATCACGCCGGATTGCGCCGAAATGATCACTTGATTGCCAATGTCCAGGTGATCGCCGATCCCGACTTGGCCCGCCATGATGACGTAATCCCCCGTCGAGCAACTACCGGCAATCCCGACTTGAGAGCAGAGCAGATTGTGCTGACCGATCCGACAATTGTGCCCGATCATCACCAGATTATCGAGTTTTGTACCCCGACCAATCCGCGTTGCCCCGTACGTTCCGCGATCGATCGTCGTGTTGGCGCCGATTTCGACATCATCGTCGACCTCGACATTGCCCAGTTGAACCGAGAGCTGATGCTGGCCCTCGACGAGTTTATATCCAAAGCCAAATGCGCCGATGACTGCCCCCGCATGAATCAAGCAGCGCTCGCCGACGCGCGTGTTTTCATAGAGCACGACCCCAGGAAAGATCGTCGTGTCAGCGGCGATACGACAGCCTTCCATGATGCATGCGTTGGCGTGAATCGACACGCGAGGGCCAATTTCGACCCCTTCGTAAATCACCGCACCTGGATAAACCGTCGCGGTCGAGTCGATTTGCGCCGACGGGCTGACGTGTGCCGCTGGGCTGACGCCCAATCCCTTGCGGTTGACCGCCGGTCGAAAACTGGCGACGACTTTCGCAAATGCTTGGTCTGGATCGCGGACGGTAATGGTTGCGATTCGATCGGATCGAAGCCCTTCGGGAACGATCGCGGCCGAAGCCGCGCTGCTTTCCAATTTGCCAAGTAGATTGACTTGATTGATGAATGTGATATCCCCGCTGCGCGCGTCGCGCAGCGTCGCCGCGCCGTCGATCTGTAATTGGGGGTCCCCTAAAAGCTGCCCCTGAGCCAACTGGGCAATATCGAATAGCGTCGGCATGCTTCAGGCGTCCTTTCCTGAATCGAGTCATCGCCAAGCAACGCGGCTGGCACCATCACGGGCTTTGTTTTTCGGGTCGGACTCACGCCGAGCGGGGGCCGAAAAATCGCGTTGAACAGCGGCGTATAGTAGCTAACCCACCCAACCGATCCAAGATCATTTTGGCAAGAAATCCGGGTGGTGGGTGAGGCGCTTTGTAGCCATCACGCTCCATGGGCTGAAAGCTACTCCGCCGAATGATTTCGAGCCTAATCTGAAATCGCTCTCCTCGCGCGGAGAGGCTGTGAAATTATTCGTTCGACGGCTTTTTCC
>JBGTJE010000076.1:0-53502 GCA_041745295.1 Pirellulaceae bacterium
GCCGGGTCAGCATTTTCCGAGCGGTACTTTCCTGATGAGTTCTGGCGACGGGAAACTTTACGATTCCGTTCGCGGACGCCCTTCAAAATCGGATTGCGGGTGATCCGACCAACCATTTTGCAAGTCCAACGTTTGGATGGGAAGTAGCGCCCTGTTGGGACCTGTTGCTCATTCAGCCAATCCGCTATCTCCGAAAA
This sequence comes from Pirellulaceae bacterium, assembly GCA_041745295.1. Taxonomy (GTDB): domain Bacteria; phylum Planctomycetota; class Planctomycetia; order Pirellulales; family Pirellulaceae; genus JANMEB01. The sequence continues at coordinate 198 of JBGTJE010000076.1, forward strand.
CGATTGCCCTTCCTCCAGTCGCCGAAACCATTCGTCGTAAATCGGTTCGGCTTCTGGGTCCTTTTGCAGATCGGAGTCGGACCTCGCCCCAGTAGGCTTCACGTAGCCGAAAATCACCGTCTGAACGATACCGCCCTGCGTAAACCGATGTCGAAGGCTTCGCTTAATTCGCTTTGAAGTGTCCCGGTTGTATTGCTCGGCTTTGATCGACGCAAAAAAGGCGCTTAATTGCCAGTCCTTCGCGGTATCGATGTTATCGTTGATTGCAATCAAACGGGTGTTCGTGTCTTCGCAGGATTCGCAAAAAATCGTCGCATGGGCCCGACGCAGGTGGCGAGACAAATCCTCTAGAATCACAAGGTCGAATTGACCGGACGCAACAAGGTTCTCGGCGTCAAGGACCTCTTGGCGGTTCAAATTTTCGCCACTGCCTTGTCCACTGATTTGGGTCCACTCCACCGGACCGTCGAAGCGATCAGCCACCCATTGCTGGACAAGTGCCAATTGATCCTCATTACTTCGGGGGTCCTGGTGAACGGTGCTGATCCGGGTGATCGCAATTGCCTGCAGGGTTCGGCCATCTTTCGGCGTTAGCTGGGGGTCGAGATAAATCATTGACATGGGACGGACTCCGGTTCTGGTTTTCTGGGAAAACAACCCAACCGGAATGACGATTCCTCGCGGATTTGCCGGGCTAAAGTGTCACGGCGGCCGCGAGTTCATAGAACCCCGCCGCAGTGAATTCTTTGGACGAGGCCAACGCTCGACCTAGCAAATCCTCGGGAAAAATACCGTTAGGAAATGTGCAGGGCCGGCCCCCGCAACTTTAGATCGTGGCGTAACATCGCACCGATTTACCAATCCCGGAACCACCGGGGTTTTTTCATGCGCGCCTGTCGACGAATTCTGTTCATTCGGCTTCGTCAACCGCGAATAAATGCAAATGAACGCGGATTTTGAAGTCTAGTTCCGTACCTCGGATCCGCGTGGATAGGCTTTGATCTGCGGATCTTCGTTCCGGTTGGCATACTCTCATAGGCCTCGCGTGCTAGGTCTTCATTCTGAGCTGCGCCCTTCACTCGGACTCAGCGCGCGGAACACTCCCGGATTTTCTCATAGGGACTGGTACAATGATCGAAAGGGAGTCATCTTTCCGTTTCAGGATATTCGCACATGTTCAAAAGCGGTGATTCACCGATTCCGGGATATTCGTTATTGCGAATGCTCGGGAGGGGTGAATACGGTGAAGTTTGGGAAGTTGAAGGGCCCGGCGGAACTCACCTGGCGATCAAGTTCATTCCTTTGCAAGATAAAAAAGGCCAAGTGGAACTTCGGTCAATCCAGGCCGTCAAGCTGATTCGACATGCTAATCTCGTTCCAATCCACGCAATCTGGCTGCTCGACACCGGTGGACACGTGATGCAGAGCGATTCGCTGGGAAAAGCCATTGCGGCAACACAGTATCGAGCCGACAAGACAATGGTGGCAGGGGCGCCACAATTCGACGAATCGGTGGCGTACCTTGCGATTTGTATGTCGCTGGCCGACGGCAACCTGCAAGACACTCTCGACGAGGCCATTCGGGCAGGCAAATCCGGAATCCCTTTGCCCGAACTCCTGGAGTACACGCGACAGGCTGCCATCGGTCTGGATTTCTTGAATTCACCAGTTCATCTTGTGGATGGAATTAAAGTTGGCATCCAGCATCGGGACGTCAAGCCAGCTAACCTCCTGGTGATGGGCAACACCGTTGTCATTGGTGATTTTGGTGTTGCTACGACTTTGAAAGAATTCGATGCCACCGAGACCTCGGCGCTGGGCAGCATGGCGTTCATGGCACCCGAGTCATTTTCCCGAAAGCCATCGCAGGCGTCCGACCAATACGGACTGGCGATCACTTATTACAAGCTGCGATCCAATGATCTGCCTTACGACCCGCACGTGTCGATAAGTGAACTGATCTCGATCCACAACGACGGAAAGCTGGACTTCAGTAAGGTCCCTGTTCAGGAACAACGAATTCTGGGAAAAGCAACTTCTCCGGATCCGAAATCACGATTTGGCTCCTGCAAGGAGTTTTGCGATGCGTTATTCGAGTGCCATCGGAAAACGGCGCCGGCGAAACGATCCAAAACGCCCGCAATCGCGGCATCCATTTTTATCGCCGCCATCGGATTGATTGCAGTCTCGTTTTTGGACCCCCTCGGATGGTTCAAAAAACCCGACTCAGGCTCCGATCAAGTCGTTGTGCCCGTCGTATCAAAGAAAAATTATGTTCTGACCATTACACCCGGCGAGGTTACCGGAACACTGGCAATCAAAAACGGTAGTTCTAAAGAGTTGATCAATTCCATTGATTTACGCGGCACCAACAAAATTGAACTCGACGGTAGTGAACGGATTGTGGTCAAGGCAATTTCGGCAAGTCCTTTCTTGCAATCCATAGATCAGACGTACACCGTTGACGAGCTTGCCAAACAAAACTGGATAGTTTCCTTGCCGGAAATCTCACGGGAAGAATGGCAGAAACAAGTCGACGGGTTGCTGGAGTCGGGTCAATGGGACGAGGCAAGTCGAGTTTACACCAACGGTGCGAAGTTCGACGCTTCATTAAAGTCTCTGCCCCCTCCCGTCATTCAGGATTTCGAGGGATCGATCGTTCGATTCGTGATTGCGAAGAAAGAATCCCGATTCGCCGTATCCGGCCGCAATCCATTGGGCGAAGTCCAGCCCATAATATTTTCGATCGAGAACGAACAATTTGTTCAACAACCCGTGCCGACCCCCGACCTGGATAGCTCGTTAATCAAATCTTTGTTTTTCACGACCCAGGATAAACAACTCATTGTCGTTCGGGAGGAAGCTATTGAACGTTGGGACCTTGAAAAGGATTCGGTGTCCACGCTAATTTCGCCTAGCACCGGTTCCGAACCGGCGCATCGTTGGAGGGGAGGAGAAGTTTCCGACGACGGGAAATGGCTGGCTGTTTACGATTCCGATGACTCCATTCAGGTGCTCGATCTCATGGGCGAAGTCAACGGGCGCCCGTTTGCCACAAGCGAACGGATGAATCAGCAGATTAACTGTCTGTTATTTGGTGGTTCGGGTCAGAATGATGCTCTGACAATCGTCTGCGATAGCCTGCCCATGTTTCATACCGCCATTTCGCAAACCTCCGACGGCACGTTGCAGGTTCGAGCGCTGGACGCAACGTCGGAGAAAAATGACCAGATCGTTGTCGACGCAGCACTTCTGGGAAACGACTCAACCCTTTTCGCGACAAAACAATCGGTGTTCCTCTGTCAGGGCGACGTTGCGAGTCCCGACAACAAGTTCGAATTGTGGAAAGGACTGAACAAACAGACCATTTCGTTTTTACGAGCAGCCGCCAGCGGTGGCTGGTTTCTGGTAGCGACGGATTCTACAGCATATCTATGGAATCTTCGCGATAACGAACCCGCGCTCAGCATTGGGACTCATCAAGTCACTGAAATCGGCGAAGCGAGGTTCAGTTCCGACGGTACTTGGGCGGCCATTATTCCATTGGCGAAAAGGGCTTTCAAGCTCATTGACCTTAGAACTTCGTCACCCAAACTGCTTGACTTTCAGAATTTTGACAACGCCCAGATTCAGCATGTTGGGTTCACCGCCGACTCGCGTTACCTAATTGCAGTGATGAACGTCCCGGGGTCCGGACGCAGCACGATTTACGCCTGGGATTTTCGGCGATGTTGGCTTGCAATGGATGCAAAAGCCGGTTGGCCAGAGTGAGGGAGTCCTGGAATTCAATCGTTGCAATTTCGGACGGCCCGGTTTGCGATGCCACGGTGCCATGATTTGCGCAGCCGTCATTCCGGGCTGAGACCGGGAATCCATCTTCCAAGGATGGGGATTAGCCCATATTGCGACGGTTTCTGAGCTATGGCGTTGAAGGGAGAGCGTCCAGGGCGAAACCTGTGCTCAAGTAAGACACGTCAACTCAACGAATGCGTTCTGGTTCCCAGGCTCCTGCCTGGGAACCCACTGCATTGCTGGCTCTGCCAGCCCAAGACGAGGCAGAGCCTCGAAGACAGTGCGTTCCGAGGCAGAGCCGGGGAACGAGGGGCTCAGCCCGGAATGACGACTGGTTATGTTAGACGGTCGAAGTTAGGTCACTCGTTGGATGTCAAAAGATCGCCTTCGATCGGCAAGTACGGCGTTCGGCTTTTGTTTTTTTGATCGTCCCAAAGCAAGTATCGTTTGATGGATGTCGCTTCGACACTCTCCGGCCAGAAGGCAAGGATCTGAACAATGTGGTGCTTGGCCTTTTCCGGATTGGCAATGGTCGAGTCGTTTTTCGCGATATCCCAGGCACCGTTAAATATACCTGCCAGCATCCAGTGTGCTCGCAACGCCGATTGAACAGGCGACGCTTCGCTGAAGCTGACGATTTGTTCGTAGGCGCTGATCGCGCCAGGGTAGTCTTTGGCAACCATCAATGCATAATCCGCTTCGACTTCCAATCGGGTAAGTCGATCAACCATTTGACTGCGCAGCCGGTAGGCGTCCTTGATCGCATCGTTCGATCGCTGAATCAGTGCCTTTGCCTCGTCCAGTATCCCGCGTCCTTCCTGGATTTTGGCTTGATTGTAAAGACAACTTGCCCGCAGCGCGTGGGCAAATGCATGTTCCGGCTGGCTCGTTAGCAGTTTCGCCAATTCCAACTCGGCTTTATTCAGAAGTTTTTCGCCAAGTTCGTCCCCCAATGCATAACCAAGCGACTGTTCCAGCGCTTCGAATGCCCCAAGCAATTGACTGCGTTCATCCGCACTGAGGTTTTGCAACATGGCAATGGGTGTGCTCGTGCCATCCGTCGATTCTTCAATCGTTGCCAGTCGCTGCAGCAACGGCTGCAAGGCTGCCGGCCGTTGCCTCGTTTGTTTCAAGTCGGATAACAGCGAACCTGCCAAACTCTCTATCGCGCCGCTCGTCGCCATCTGAATCAACGGCTCCGGATCATCGCGACCAAAAACACGGGCTTCGATGAATGCACTATCCGCCAGTCGCATGCTGCCGTGCAACAAATAATCGGTGCGCAATCGAATATTCAATGCCTTCGGCCAGTCCTTGACCGACCCTCCCTCGCCTTGTAATCGCAAAACCTCTTCCTCAACCTGGCGCGGCGAAACGGTGCGCACGTTTGGCAAAGCCTGAAGTCGCTGACGGAGTTCGGTTGCCATTTGGACTTCGGGTTTCTCGTAAAGAAAGGTCATCGATTCCAAAGGCAAGTACGGCAAAACGGCGATGCGGATTATCTTGTCATTGCTGGAATCGGCAGCCCGATGCTGATTGGCAATCGAATCGATTTCGGTTTGCGTGATATAACCGATGCGGCTGTATTCGGATTTTCGCGCGGATGCGTTTTCAACCAGTCGCTCTCGAACAAACGGATAAGAAAGGTCAAGCATTTGGCCACCCGTTCCATCGGCCAACTGGCTCATGAAACGACGGGTCTTGACCAGGGAATCTTCATACGCCTTTTTCTCGACCTCTCGACTTGAACACAGCAGGCAATGGATTTTGAGATTCTTTTTGTTGGCGAGGTCAACAAGAAAATCGGTTTCGTACCAACGTTGCGCTTTCGTTTCCGGTTCGAGAAACCCCGGATCGTAAGGAGGAGCATCGCCTAGCAGCAGCAGCCATTTTTCGACATTCTCATCTGTGGACCAGGGTAATTGGTCGATGGCAGTGAAGACGCCAAGATCAACCGCTTCCGGAAAATATGGTTTTCCAGATGCCACCGAGATCTTTTCCAGCAGTTGGGTCATTTGCAATCCGTCGCTGACAAACCCAGGACTGATGATGGTCGCGGGCCGTGCTGACGTTCCGACATCCGAGTAGGTCACCACGGTTGTTTCTAGAGCCCCGTCCTCGAATCGACTCAAGTCCGACAATAGTTCGGGTAGACTGGAGCGAATACTTTCCATTTCGCCCGACATGCTTTCCGATGAATCGATCACGACCGCCAATTGCAACGAGCGTCGCGCCGTTTTGAGCGAGTCGAGGAAATTGGCCTGAAACAGGCCCATGCTCTTTGCCTTGGGGGCACGCTGAACATCAAACAGGGAACTCAACGCAATTCCGGTCGAGTTTTTGTTTTCACCCTGAGCAACGACAACGGAACAAGGCAAAAACAGCAGGGCTGCGGCAAGCACTGTTCGGGTGTATCGGAATCGCATTATTTACCTGCGGGATTGTTCAATGACTTGAATTATTTTCGCCGATTGTTGCGACGGGAGCGTATAAGATGTTGGCTGGCAACGTTATCTTAATATAAATTCCAGACGAAAAACAAGTTTTCCGTTTACCCTGGTCAAACAACGTCATGACAGCGCGTTTCTTGTTGCTTTTCGCAAACTACATCCTGGCCGCTTTCCTGGCAATTCCTGGGGATGCAGCGCAACAGGAGGCGTTGCCCGACCAGACGCGCTCAAAAACGGATTTGCCAAGCGAAGCCAGTTTGCCCGGCCAGGCAGTTAGCGGTTTGCCCGAAGAATCCAGTTTGCCCAATCAACTCCCGCTCAGTTCTTCAACTCCCGAAGGCAACGATTCCGCGAGCCAAACCGTTACGGATTACCCGGCTGAATATGCTTTGCCATCAACTTTGGGCGGCAAGGAAAACATAACGGAGTCTCAGGCGACCGCAGCATCGCTAATCGATCCGTTGCTTCGACCGAACAACGAGGAAATTGCGGAGCAGTTGAAGCTCGATCAGAATCACCCCTGGCTCCGGCTGAATGTAGGTGGGCCGACAGCTCCGTTGAAAGCGCTGAAGTTCACCAGCGACTCCAAACACATTCTCGCGGGCGGCGACGACAAGGCGTTGCACGTCTGGTCGCTGGTTGACGATGCGTCGGAAACGAAAGTCTGGACATACGCAAGCCCGGTGTTGTGGCAGGTTCAACGTGGAACTCGCGGCGCGATCAGGGCCATTGACGTTAATGCCAACCGAATCGCATTCGCTGGCGTTGGTGGCTCCAGTTCAATGGGCGAAGTGATTTTGGTCAATCCCGACGATCTTCGTTTTCAAGGATCGCTGTTTGACAAAGAGCTTGGTCCAAGAAACTACATCAGTAGCCTCGCCATCGACGAATCGGGAAGCGTTTCGTCGATTGATGTTGAAGGCCGAGTCGTTACATGGAACCGGGACACGAATACGGGCCAATGGCGTGTTTCGACTGTGCGGCAGAGTGACCGCGAATTGTTTGATGGGCGGATCGCCCGGCAGTTGCACAGGTTTCGTCTCGTTGGCAGTGCAATTGCGACATCAAAACAAGGCGATCTAATTTATCAGGAATTGGCCACTCCCTTCAAGGAAGGCGACAACCACCCCAAATGGAACTTGGTGCGACGTTCTCGGGAAACTAATCAAACAACGACGTTAAAGACGGCAGAGCCTCATTCCGGAAGCGTGCCGGCGATCGGAATTTCCGCTGATGGAAATCGTATCGTGTCCGCCGATCTAACCCAGGCTGGGCGCTATTTCCTGTGGAATCTATCCAAAAGTCCAATCGCCGAAACGTATAAAATGAATGCTCCTATTCGGACGATTTCGATTTCTCCCTCAGGGAGATTGCTGATGATCGGGACCGAGAGATCGTGGACTGACAACGTTGGTCTGGCGCAAGTAACACTGTGGCAATGGAATGACGATGGTCCATCTTTGATTGCCTCGTGGAAACACGACGATCATGTGCTGGCTGGCAGCATCAGTCCTGATGAAAAATGGATTGCGTATACCATCGGAAATTCAGTCGAGGTGAGGGCAATCGATCAACTGGATCGTAATGCAACGGTACTGCAAGGAAAACTGCACTTTCCGATCAATGCGCAATTTTCGGCAAATGCCAATGACGCCTATCGAATCCTGATTTCCTCCAAAGACGCAACCGATACGACTCAACAACTGATATTTGAAACATCGCGTCCGCGAATTGCCGATGTCGACGTGGCCCAAGAGGACAAATGGGTCGCCAGCAATCGTTTTCCGCAACGATGGCGGGTGGACAAAACTGAAGATAAATTCGGTAACGTCATCAACTGGTTCGTATTCGTCGACAACATTCGAAAAGGCCTAATTCCTTTGAATCCTCAGTTGGATGGTTTCATCACCTGCACGAGCTGGATCTCCGACCCTCAGGAGCCTGATCGTCCCGTTGCAATCATTATCGGTACCAGTTTGCGCAATCACATTTACGTTTTTGATATCGCCGATTCCGGTGAATGTGCCTTGATCCGTCAGTACCGGGGACATTCTGCGCCGGTTAACTCGACTGGAATTTCCCAAGACCGTCGCTATTTATTATCAAGCTCCCAGGATGGAACTGTTTGTATCTGGAAACTCGATGATGCTCTTTCCGGTCGCCCAAACATGGAATCAACAAATCGTTGGGGCGCTGAATTTCAGATTGAAGATGACAAACTTGTCGTCAAGAGTCTGGTGCCTGATGGTCCGCTTTATTTTCGGGGCGTTCGTGCGGATGACGTTATCGACAAACTTACGGTGCCCAACTCACTGGGAACGATCGAAACAAAGCAAACACCCCAGGAAATTCTAAACACGCTAAACACTAGCGACTGGAGGCAAATGCTTGGGTTTTACTTCAGCCGTCGCGGAGAAGCGCAGCCTTATTTTTATCTGTTTCCTGCCTGGCAACCCATGGCTTCACTTGTCGTCGCCGAAGATCGGGAATGGGCATACTGGACGCCCTACGGATACTACGATGCATCGTTCAACGGACACAAAATGTTTGGATGGCAGGTCAATCGGGGCATCGACAGCCCACCCGAATTTTTTCGTGCATCGGAAATGAAAAACGAGCTTGAAAAACCAGAACTCATGGAAAAACTTCTGGTCGCGGGCAATACTCAGGATGCTTTCCAGGCTTTCAATCACCACGTTCCCGCCGATATTCAGAATCGCGTTGCGAGTGAGAACAGGCTTCGCCCTCGCGTTGAAATTCAGGCTCCGGCAGCCAACTCCCTGTTAGCGGGAGCCGAGGCCCGAATCGAAGCGGTTATTGAATTGCCAACGGGAATCGATCTGGCACGACCTAAGGCATTTGCGAACGGCGTTCCCGCCACTGAATTGAAGCTTGAGAGTTCGACGGACGACGGAAGCAGGCAACGCCAAGTCTATTCATGGAAAGCACAGTTGCCGAACGAAAAAAACATCCGCGTCCAGGTCTTCGCGGCAACCCAATATGGATCAGCGGATGTCGCTTGTATTGACGTTACACGTGATGTCACTGAATCGTCCGAAACACGGCGGCTGTTTCTGATCGGCGCGGGAATCAACCAATACGACGACGGCCAAATTCCGCAACTCGAATTTGCCGTGAATAATGTAACTGCCATCAAAGACGTGATCGCGTCGCCTGATAACCGGCTCTACGAAACCGAGGCGGCACTGCTTGCCAATAAGAGCGTTAATCGGTCGCTCTGGTCCGTTGCAACGGACAGCTTTCTGGATCGACTGAAAAAGGAAGCGCGGCCTGATGACCTGCTGGTTGTGTTTTTGTCCGGACACGGCTTTAGAGATCCGGCCAGTCAACAGTATTTTTATCTCACGTCCGCCACGCGTCATGCCGACTTGCTGGGTCGTCGCTATGGCGATTGCATTTCGCTTGAGGACTTTGGAAAATTCGGCGAAATTCCTTGCCGAAAAATTGTCATCCTGGATACATGCCACAGCGGCGCTGTCCAGTCTCTGTCGCAAAGTAACCTGAAGACCGTTGTTCGCGCTCTGGAAAACGACTTGATATTTACCCTGACGGCATCGGAAGGTAACGAGGAAGCGTTTGAATCAACGGAACAACAGATGAGCTACTTTTCGGCCTCCTTGTTGCAGGCATTAAGGGGCGAAGCCGACAAACAGCTCCATGGTGGAGACGAAAACGGCAGCGTCGATTTTTCAGAAGTCGTTCGCTTTGTCAAGGAAAGTGTCCCGCGACAGATTAACCGCCTCGGACAACGCCAATACCCAACGGCAGCACCGGCAGAGTTATTTGGTTTTGCGGAGATACCAATGACGTCCGTTGGCATCCGGCAATAGTAGGCGAGTCGGCGTTCGGCAAAGCCGGCGTTTCCACTATCGGTACCGACTGAACTGCACTAGAAATTCACTGTCAAACAGGTGATCGAAGTCGTCGCGAAGTGGGGCAACGCCAGCCACCGTTAGCGATGAACGATTGTTCAGCAGGAACCGAACGCCCAGGGTTGCATTCACAACATCACGTCGATTGGCCGGATCCGTCAATGTGTCCAGTGGTTCGCCGGTATCGCTGTCCTGAAGACCGGCGGTAACGACATCCGTGTCATTCAGTGTGGTCGTGTAGTGCAATTCAACAATTCCCGCAATTCCATTCACAAGGTTGTATTGCGAATTGGATTTGTATAGCCATCGACCCATCGCCAGGTCCAAGAACAGCAAATGCTGATCGTTGTAGATTTCAGGCTGGCTTAACAGGCTACCGGATTGGTCGGTGACGGTAACCGTATTTCCCTGTGCTGCAATATCGATTTGGGTGAAGAAATTGATCCAGCTGTACTGATTCGGGTTTCGCTGCACGGCAAAAAATGGCTGCAGATGGAAGGCTTCATTGGCAATTTCAACTTCTAGGCCGGATGGCGAAACCAGCAATGCTTCTTCGGCAGTCGGAAGGATTACTCCCATTCCCGATGAAGACGCCCAACCATTACGCCGTTCCAACAGGAACTTGGTCGTCAAGCTCATGTTGCCAAACTCCGTATTGCGGTTAGGAGGTCCGCCCACCACCTGCACCTGCTCGGAATTTACACCGTTCAGAATCGGAACCCTGAGTTCCAGCGACGCGTTACCTTGGAGGAAGGTCCTTTCTAGACCAAATATGTATCGATTGAGGTCAAGTTCATTTCCATTGGCGTCAATCAAGGCATTGTCAAACAAGTTGTAATTGGCGAAAACGCGATCTGTGGGGAAGGGACTGGTGTTTTCCGTGAGCTTGAATCTGCGGTCACCAGCCGAAACCGGTTGAATAAACGTGACTCCTCCCCATGAAGGACCAGCAATGTAGCTGCCGCCACCGAAAAAGTCTCCAATCATCGAATCACCAAATCCCATTCCTTCGCTACCACCTCCTTGGCCGAAGGCAAGCGCATTGGAATCGATCGCGCCTTGATCGGGTTGATTCAATGGCTGTGCACTTGGTTGGTCAGCCATCGGTTGTGGATTCGATGGATCGGCAACGCCTGGTGGATAAACGGTGCCGTCTGTATTGGGCGCGTACTGATTTTGCCCTTGCGGCTCACATAAAAACTGATTGGGATTGACGAATCGAAGTCTTGGCCGGCATCGACAGGGACTGTGCCGACAAGTTGCACAAGACCTGTTCTGTTGCGATTGCCCCTGGTCAAAATATTGCTGGGCGTTCGTTGAGCTGAAACCGGAAACAGAGATCACAATTGCAAGCGTTGCCAGCTTGGCTATTCTTGCGAATTTCGAAAGACCAGATCCCATTACGCACCCCCCAAAGTCGACTTGCACGGAATATGCACAGTTCGCGTATTTTGCAAAACTTTCGTGTTGTCTGATTTATTCGGCTAATTCCGAAAGGTCCATGATCGTTTTCGTGATTGAATTCGTGAAAACCTGGGCACGGAGTCGCCGCGGGAGACATTGCCACGAAACCTGCTATCAGATTTCACAGGTGTCCTTTGCTGAGGTTTCGTCAACTTTTTAACGAGACGCTGGGTTGTGTTCCAAAACTCGAATCACGAGTTTTTTCCGCAGCCGGAACGCGCTGGCGTCCGCTCATTGGATCGTTGTTCAATGCAAAAACCGGGGGCAAGTGCCCTGCGGCTGAAGTTCTGGCACACAGTCTAGTTTGTTGATTTTGCCTCAAAACCTGATAGCTTTACGCTTGCGTGGATTTCAATCGGCAGGTTTCGTAATGAATTGAGACCTTCGAGAATTTGAACCTAACGAGCCATTTCTCATGACCGCAGGCCCTCCGCCACGCGAGGCATGGCAGGCTGCACGTGCCGGCCAAAACACGAAAGCCCAGCGAATCGGTACAGCGATTTTCTTGCTCCTGTTTGCCGCAATTGCTGTTATTGTCTTTGTCATCACGATGCGCGGGCGTTCTGTGTCTCGTCCATTCGTACAGTCCATGTACGTTCCCGACTACGATCAGTTGGTCGCACACTCTCCCTACGTGCAACAGGACATTCAGCGCATTCGCGATTTGTTCGAGCCCCCCGCTGACTCGGGCGGAAACAATTCGGCTTACAACGAATATAAACTTTCGTCAGGTGCTCCGCTGACCAACCAGCAGTTGCAAAGCGAGAGGGTAAAGAATTTCGCCGCCTGCAAATCAAAAGACATCGCGATCTTTTATATTGCGGCCAATGGCGTGGTTGACGGCGACGGTCAACCGGGGTTATTGAGCAGCGATCGAAATTTCAACCGCCTTGATGAACTGATGTCGCAGATTCAGGCAATTTCCGCGAGCACCAAACTTGTTTTTATTGACGCGGGTCAAGTCAGCGACGACTACTTGAATGGTCAATCGGTTAATGAATTTCCTTTTGCAATGCACCGATTAATGGCAGCCAAATCCGGCGATAAAAACACGTACGATGAAAACTTTTGGGTCATCAATTCCCACGGATTGTTTCAGTCGTCCCGGCTTTCGCATACCCGGAGCGGGTCCGTGTTCGGAGTTGCTGTCTCTGATTCCCTGACAGATTTCTGCCAAAACGGTGATCCAAACGAACCAATAAAACTTGGACAGCTATATCAATCCATTTGCAAGCGATGTGCCGCTATGTCCATGGAAGATGACAGACCTGCGCAATTGCCCTTGCTAATGCGAGGAGGACACGGAATTGTCTTTTACAGCGATTTGGACGTCCGCGATCAGGCGATGGTTCAAAATGTAATCTATCCGCGCCAGATGATTCCGCCGCCATCCCCCGAACCCATCGCAGAGGAAACTCCCTCGGTAACGGAGGCGAAAGAACCGGGTGAGCCGCCTGCGGTTGCCGATGCTACGGGCGAAAAAAAAGAACCCGTCGAACAAGAACTAACGGCCGAGGAAACCGCACTCGAGCGCATTTGGAATTTACGGGACCGGCTGCAAAACCGTCAGTTGGGGCAGGGTTACTCTCCAGTCGATTTTGCCCCTCAGATTTGGTTGAGAATCAACGACCAAATTGTTTTATTCGATCAACGGCAACGCCGTGGCGGCGATCCTGCATCGCAGGAAATGGATGACACCGAAAAAGACTTGAAGCTTCTAGTTAGTCTGATGACAAAGAATGGAGCCAGCAACGCCTCGCGATATCAAAATAACATGTCGGACGTATCCGCGCGATTGGTCGCGGAATGGAATCAGTTTGTTACCAGCACGCCGGCCGGGATCTCGATGAACAAGGACGTCGCAGCTTGTCGGGATGTCTACTTTCGCTCCCGATACTACTTGGAATGGACCCGAATACCGGCATTCCCGAGTTCCATTGAACTGCAAGATGAATTTCTAGATTTGATTGCTGAACTCAAGCGAATCCGTCCGCTGATCGTCAATAGCTCAATACAAAAAACCGATCTAGAATCGCTTAAAGCGTCCGTCGCAAAACTTCGAATTCATGAACGACAGATGTTGATGCACGTTACCTCGATGGTCACGGAGCTAAACAAAACAGCAACGGACCAATCCGCCAGCGATATCTACCGAAAGGAACAAATTTACATTTCCCTGCTTGATTCTCCCCTGTTGAGTTACCAACGCCCTTTTGAATCTCTTGTTGAGGGATCTGAAATCGACGTTTCGCGCATCTTGTCCCGCAAAACGCTAAACGAATCATTTGCCAACTTGCTGACACAGAAGCTTCTGCCGGCACCGGCGGAGGATTCTTCATTCCAATGGGCGACGGACTTATGGATCGCGCCCAATCAGAAAAATGTTAACGATGTGCAAGGCAAAATGAAAATTGCACAAGCGTTTCTGGCGCTTGGGGATGAGACGATTCGATTTGACGCCCTCAACGAATGTCAATTACCTGATCGAAGCCGGGCAACTATTCAACAATGGGAGGATGGGGTTTCAAACTGCCTGAAAATCCTTCACGACTCCGCTAAGAAGATTTCGACGACCCAATCGGAATTTGCGCTGTCGATTGAAAATTCGAAGCCAGGAAACGTGCAAGTCTGGCCCATCGCAATTCTGCTGGATAAAGAAACAGTCCATACGATGGCGCAGCCCCTGGATGCCCTGTTCGTCGCCTTGCCTCCACAGATCAAAAAAATCGAAGAACCCGTTGTGGTCAAGTTTGATACGGAAGGGGGAAAGATTGATTCATCGATCGTCAATCTCGATCAGCCCGAGGCAAAACGACAGTTTTATTTCACAACAACAGGCGGTGACCCCAAAAGCATTGCCTTGCAGCTTTCGATCGACGAATCGGAAAAAGAATTCGCGGAACTCCTCGAATTCGCGAGCGATGAATCCGGCGTCATTGAATTGGACAAACCCTTTACGTTCCCGCTAGATCGCGATACCAATCGCGAGTTGCTCCCTTTTCATCTGACGGTGCGATCGTTGCCGACCAATGAGCGGCAATCTCGGAAGCAGGTGGGAATCAAACTCAGGATTGTTGGCTCGGACGACGCGCGCGTGAAGATCGCCAATGACGCGGCTTTGCAATTAATGCAATTAACCGTCCAATTACCCAAAGAGGATCGAGTCGATCTGATTGTGGGGAGCTCATCGTTTTCGTCGTACTCTGTCTCGGCAAAAACCGGCGTGGACTCGTACATTTACTACGACCGCCGGGCGAATTTGATGGCGCCTCCAAATCGACTTCGCAATATTGACTTTCGCTTGGAAAACAACTCTGGCCGAAAAAAGAAATTCAAGCTCGAGTTGTTTTCTGTAGTGCGACCCAATTCGTTCGACAAAACAGACGTCCTACCAGGGCAGGTTGTCGGTAAAGACGTACAGGATCCAGGCGCAATTACTCGGCAACTGGATTCGCTTAAGCGAGCCACACTTGCTAAGCCACCGTTTGCGACCAGCAAGGAGTTCGAATTGGCTCCGGACGGCAAAGATCAACTGGATTTTCGACCAGCGCCAGTGGAACCGAAAGCGCCAGCGGAACCTGCTGTTGCGTCGGACCAACCCGCGAAAGATGCGCCCGGCCAGATCGCCCCCAAATCCGAAGCATTAGTAGATTTCAGCAACGGCATCTATTGCCGCTTGAGCGAAACCGACGTGGATTTAGGACGTCAAACAACTCGCGAATTCTGGTTTGACATCAAACCGTTGCCCTCCGAAGAACTGGTTGCCGCGACCGCGAAATTCAAGCCGCTGGACCAGCTGTTTACCATCGAACTTGAATCACGATGGAACGTCGGCACACCTTGTCCCGTTCCGGGAGGTGTCGAGTGCGTGTTGGAGTCCGGCAACAGTCAGGACTTCGCTGCAAATATTGTGAGAGGCCTGGCAAAGCTGGATGACAAAAACAATCGCGGCGAATTGCAATTCAAAATCAGTCAGGAAGAACTGGCTTTGAACGACCCCATCCTCCTGTATGTCAACGTCAATAAATATCGGGGAGTATTTATTTACAAGCTGAGCGAAGCGGATTTTCGGGGGCCCGCACGCACCCTGGAAAATCTTCGCCAAGACAACAACTTTCTTGTGCTTCGACGGATCATCACCCAAACCGCCGACCAGGCGCCGGCCGAGTTTTGGAAAACAGCAGATTTTTGGGCGCTCAAACCGCCGGACAAGATCTCGTTCGAAGTTCTCGCTGATATGGATGATGGCAGTTCCGATGAATGTCAAATCCTGCTTGACATAAAACGCGAAGAGTGGAATGTTCCTGAACCGCAGTCGCCGCGTTTAGGGGACAGGAAAATTGACTACCTGGCAAAGATCAACGAGGAGAACGGCGGCCTAGATCTAACGGCCGCTGTGAACGATCACATATTTGAATGGTCGCCCGACAAAGACGTCAGTGGTAAATGCGAGTTGACCGGACGCGTCGTCTTTGCCGAAAATCAAACCAATCGGGCAACGGGTCAAACGACGTTCAAAGAAACGCTGCACATTGACGGATTGCCTCCGGTTGTGGACGAGAAGTTCTGGGTCATCGACGGTGTTAAAAAGGATCTGTACCCAACGATCAAGGAAAATCAAAAACAGGTACAGCTGGCGATGGTGTCGAGCGACCTTGCCGGGACCAAAAGTGTTCAACTTTTTGTTGACAAGGACAACGATCCCGCGATTACCGACAAGGACGGGGAACTGGGAACTGCGGAACCGAAAATCGGCACTTGGAACTTTTCTGTTGATATCGAAGGCCAACTAAAAACCCAAACGCTTCAATACGGCGAAAACCGGATCTATGCCGTTCTCGCCGATGTTCTAGGAAACAAAACTGACATAACGCGCCCGATCGGACCGTTCACGTTGACGATCGACAAACTGACCGACGCTGAACGGGCGATGATCGCCGAAGCAAAGATTCCCAAGTTCACGTTAAGAGTCCGTTCGTTCCGGCTCAAGGCAACGAATGAACGAATCCTATTGCCGGATACGGCGCCGAAAATCGTCGGGACCGGTGACCAGGAAGTGCATTTCGAGGTCAAGGCCGACGGAAAGGGCGGATTTCAGATCCTGAAAGTTCCCCCAGGGGAATATGTGGTGGTCAGCGAATACCGCCATCGAACGGCAACCGGACAGCTCCAGAATCTGCGGGCCGAAAAGAAAATCATTATCACTGAAACCGAGGCACCGGAAGCGGTTGAATTGGTGCTGGAAGTAGTCAAGGAAGCCCCGAAGGTACCCTGACCTTATCTTTCAACGGTCCGGCTTTCGGTCGGCGCTTCTCTCCGGTTTTCAATCGGCTGCCATTTCATGGAAATCCAGGCAGGATGCGCAAGGTTTGTCGACATCCGCGTGCCGTTTGTAATGCATCGATCGGAAAAGCCGAATACCTCGATGGTGCACGATCCGCCGATCGAAACGTATTGGAGGCGTGTACCCAAAATCAGCTTAGCAGGACCAATCCATGAATCTTAATAGCCGACTTGCTGTCCTCGTTGTTTCGTTAGCATCCTGCCTTTGGATGTGCGGTTGCCAGGCGATTCAGCCGCCAATTCCCACGTGCTGGGACAAAATGGGAATTACCGGCGCTTACACGACCATTCGGGACGCTCGGCTGAACCGGTTTGGAAAAAACCCCCTCAAGGAATGGAAGCCGCCGAAGCTCCGGATCGCGGACCCGAAAAACCTTGAATCGCCAAATCCTGCAATCAAGGCAGCCGCGGAGATCAAGACGGCCGAAGACTTGGCGGAACAAAAGATCAAGGCACTGAAATATCTCGGGATGATTGGCTGCTGTTGCTACGACAAAGACGGCGCGATTCGGGCAGCGTTCCTGGACGCCCTGAATGACTGCACCCCGTGTGTTCGGCTTGCCGCGATTGAGGCCCTTACCATGACGGCCAACGAATGCAACGAAGAAGCACAAAAATTCAACGCACAGCGTGAAAACTGCGACCCGCGACGATTCGGCGAGCTGCCACGCGGCTACCGGATGCAGCAGCACTGCCAGAAATGCGGTGGCCGGGGTTGCCACTTCTGCGCAGGTGCCTGTGGCGACTGCGGCGAAGTCGCCTGCTCTGGCGGATGCGGCGGACAGTTTGCCTGTTGTTCGTGTCTCGGCAAGGACATCTGCAAACGTCTCGAGGAAATGGCTTACAAGCAAGACGATGAGGGTTGTTTTGTGGAACCGGTTGCTGCGATCCGATCGGCTGCGGCCGCCCTGTTAGCCTATTGCAAACCTGAACCTGCACCAGTGACACCTCCCGTAATTGAAATTGAAGGGGGTGTAGAAACAGAAGGTTCAGGTGGAAGTGCATACAACAAGTTCTGGAATCCACAAAATGGCCGCGTCATGGTTGCTCAACCAAGTCAGTTACCAACGATTACGGGGCAGATTACATCATCGCTCAACGAATCGGTTTCCATCCAGTTTGGCAATGCATACAAACTGCCAGTGGGTGCCCATCTCCTGGCTCAAACGCAAAGCGGTTCGAGACTTGAGTTGATTGTAACGTCCTCCAATGTCGGTCAGATTGGCGCTCAACTGGTATCGTCCAACACGCCTGGTGCTGCAATCGTTGGAGCCACCGTTCAGGTCGGTGTTCTGGCAAACTAGCGCCGCACCACGATAAACGCCGCGACGATAGTCGTATCCGATACACAAAGCCGCCCACTCCGGGCGGTTTTTTTGTGCCAATCGGGAGCTTCTTGCAAGCGAGCGATCCTGAGGGATTCCTTAAATTCAATCATTGCCTTTTCAGACTGCGCGGTTTGCGATGCCACCGTGCCATAAGCCGCGCAGCCGTCATTCCGGGCTGAGTCCTGGAATCCATCTTCCATGGACGGGGATTAGCCCATATTGCGATGATTCGTGAGCCAAGGGGTTGAAAGGGAGAGCGTCCCTAGTACGGAATCTGTGCACAAGTAAGACACGTCAAGTCAACGATAGCTTGGCAAATCTCCTTCCGTGGGCCTGGGTTCCGGGACTCAGCCCGGAATGACGAAAAGCACGCGGCGGCACGCGCTAAATTCCAGGACACCCTCACGCAAGCGATTCCGTGAATTCCACTGCAATTTCCGTTTGAATCTCGTAGCTGCAGCGATCGTGTTTCTAAGTTGACCAGAAGAACGCCAACGGATTCCCCTTGCAGTTTGATCCTTATATTTCAGACAGGTCTGACGATTTGCCTCGATTGTCAAACCCAGGGTAGAATCATTGACATTCTTTCGGCTAGGGAACTTGTCGGTCATAAGCGGACAAATTGAATTATGGACGGGTGGCAAGGCAAACACGAACCCGAAACTCCTCGCGCCGGAAAATCTCGCCGCAATGCTCGCTCAAACGAACCTGATCAGGATAGCTGGATGCCTGGGCATTCCGCTGGCGCGGGCTCTGCCCAGCCGCGCGGTCACGAATCTTGGAGCCACATTCCTGCTCGCGCCGTAAATTGGATGCGAGTTCGTTACCGAACAAAACTTGCCGGTCTCGCAGTGGTGGCGATTGCCCTAACGGGACTTCTGCTCTACGTGTGGATCGACTGGGGCGAAAGAACTAATCTTGTAATAATCAAGCCGGGCAAGTTGAGTGCCAATTGGTTGGCCACACCTCCTTATGTGAACTCGCTTACGCGAGATTCCCTGGATTCCAACGTCAAAAATCTGAAACCGTTCGACGAATTTGATTTGCTCGATCCCGCTTCCGATGACTGGAAGAAGCTGCAACAGGAACGTGCGATCAGGTTTGGCGGACCCGATGGTAAAGTACTGCTCTTTTACATCAATGCGCTAGGCGTTGCTTGCGCGACCAATGAGAATGATGACAACGAAGCGAATCTAATTGCCTACACCTTGCCTGCGGATGAGAGTCCTTTCGATTCGAATCGCGACGTGCGGCGATTCTCGCTAGAGGCCTTGTTAGACCAAATCGTTGCCTGTGATTCCGGGAAATCGGGAACGAAGATCGTCCTGATTGATTCCCAACCAGTTGGAACTCCGTCGAATCCCGGGCTTCTGGTTGATCGATTCCCGCAGGCCGTTCATGACTTGTACGAACGCAAGTACAAAAACGACGACGACCAAGCTCATCGCCTTGTGATTGTTAGTTCTCATTCGCCGGGTCAACGAAATTGGCCCGCGCCGGAACTGGACTCTTCAGTGTTTGGCTACTTTGTTCGTGCGGCCCTGCTCGGAGCCGCGGACGGAGCAACGGGCGATGGACACGACAACAAGATCACACTTGACGAATTGTGTCAGTACCTGGCGTGGCATGTAACAGAACACGTGAGCAAGTATCGGATGGCCACCCAGAACCCCATGATACTCGGACCGGTGTCGTTGATGCCGGAGGGGAACAAAACAAACAAATCGAGCGAACTTACGCTGACCTATTGCAATCCGTCGTCTTCGCTTGCGGATTCGACGAATGAAGCGGGGCGAGTTGCCAGCGAACGCATTTCGCGCTTGGTCCAGAATTATCATTTGCCGCAAAAATGGCAAGTCTACGCTGACCTGGAATCGAGTCATCGACTGGATCGCGATCCGTTGCTGGCCGGAAGGGCTGCCGCCCTGTTGTCGCGAATGGAACAACTGGTTTGCGAATTCGGTATCGATACGGATGAACTTGTCGCACTGGAAACCGAATGGATAGATTTAATCAAGTCCATTGATAAGCCGAAATTCCCCGCGCCTGTCAGCCTGGCGGAGGCCGAGTGGTTGGATCAGCAGGAGCCAAAACCCGGAACTCCCGGAAATAGTAACCCGGCCCACCTGCCGAACGAGGACGGGCGCGATTCCCTCCAACACACATTGTCCGGTTGGGTGAAACTGCAGAAAATCGCCGCCGAAAAACCGAAAAGTGATCCGGCGGTTGAAGCAGGTAAAGTTGACGCGCCCTCGGTTGAAGCTGGCGGCGCTGAAGCCAAGAGCGAAAACAAGCCTCCGGACGCTGGCAAGGCTGAAGTCGCGGCCCCGGCGCCGGATCCTGAAGCCGAAGATATCAAAAAACGGTTGCTGGAAATTGAACGACAGCCTTGGTTGATCGCCGCGATGTTATGGGACGGCATTTGTCGCAATGACGATTTCTCCCCCGACTTTGTCAATCTCGATCACTGGCTTAAAAAACTGGACGTGGTCAGTGCTTCCGTGCCTGGCAGCCTTTCGATCAATGAACTCATCGAGATGAAATTCCTCCATTTATTGGCGGAAAATGTGGATTGGAAATCGGCATCATCGGAGACGATATCACCGAAGACCATTGAGCTTGCGGTTCGCCGCGCCGTTCAATGTCGCCAAGCTTGCGAAAACTTTGCGATCAATGTTGATCCACGTGTCCTGATTTGGGTTTCCGACGAGTTTCACAAGCTGGAAGACACCCGGCGTATTGCGGAAGACTATTTGTTTGCCAATCAGTTTGAAACCGCCGTCGGGTTATTCGAAAGCGTCATCGAACAGTTTGCTGAATCGACGTCTGATAATCTCGGCAGCAAAGCAAGATCATTGGCCGATGCATTTTCCGTTCGAAATGAAGTCGCTCGAAAATCACCTTATTTCGCCATGTTGATCGCCCGGCAAATCCTCCGCAATGAAACATCGGGCAAGGATGTTCCATCGGGGGTAGATTTTGTCCAGCTTCGGGAACGATGGCTCACACTTGCCAAACAGAATCACGAGCTCGCCAATGAGTTGTCGCGACCATCAACTGGCATCGAAGAAGCCGTGACTTCAGAATCGATCCGGAGGAACACCGAGAACATCCTGAACTGGGCTCGCGACGTTAAATCCTCGCTTGATTTTCTCGAGGGACAACTGGGAGAGCAACGTAACTATCTGGTCGACATCAAGACCGACGATACTCAGGCAATGGTCTATATCCCGGATCTGTTGTTGAGTCCGCTGGTGACGACCCGCCGCGAAGACCTTCGGGCACGGTATCTCCAATCAATAAGTAGGATTGCACCCGATGTCAGTTGGGGGCAAAGGGTTCAGTCTATGAATGTTGCATCCGCGACCGGTCCTCAACAACAATTCCAGGAATTCCTGCGTTCCGCCGGACTGGTCAATCAACAAGTCTTTTTTACGCCGCTGCAACGGTCCATTTCCGCCAGACCCTTTCGCCAGGATTGGGAAACGACACGGATATCCAGTGATTCTTTTAAGGAAATTGAGGGAGAACTGGAGAAAGCAATGGAACTGGAAGAATCACTCCCGAACCAGCGCAGTGCACTGCAAAACTCCGATTACTGGCTCCGCTGCGTCGCTGCGGAACTTGCCGATTATCAAAGCGTTTTTGCCGTTTCCGAAAATCAGCCGAGTGATCATTTCGGCGTGTGGGGTCGAACCGGGTCCGAGCTGAATCGTGTTCAGGAATCACTACACACGAATCTCAAGATCGAACGTGTTCTCGCGGATTTTTGGGGCAACAACCTAATAGACGATCCGACGAAACCCTCGAATCCCTATTTTCAACGAATTGCACGCGAGATTTATGACCGGCTTGGTAATGATGCCGAGGATCATCGCAAAATTCTTGACGCGACGCTTGGACCATTATTTGCGAATCGATTGAATAGCGCACGCGCGTTTCAAATCGCCTGTGATGACTATCAGTATTTCCGAAACGAAGCGGAAGAAAAGTCGCATTCCTTTTCGGTTCGTGCCAACACCGAATTGGACCAGAGAGCTCACGTTAATGGAATGGACCTGGGTCCGATTGCCGTTGCCCAACTTCAGTTGCTCCAGTCGCGGCTGTCGCAAGAGCCCGTGCTCATCAAAGCGATCGACGAATCCGGAAAAATCGCAGAACGACGAATTGCCTATGATCTTGATAAGTTGAGAACGGGAAATCTCCCGAATCAACCTTTTTATTTTTCTCCTGAGTCGTTACCGCCCCTGGGTAATGTCCAGGCGGTTCTGTCCTTTCGAGGACACTTGGCAGATGCCCAGTTTCAGGTTCGTGGCCTGGACAAACAGCCAGACGATTTTGTGCCAAAGATCAAGTTGGCTCACATCCCGTCAACCTGGCGCGCTCCCACGGTGTTGGTCAACAGTGATGAACGCGCCGTCACCAATGTCGTATTTGTACTTGATTGTTCGGCGTCTATGCGTGGCAGCTTCCGCGCCAGAGAATTTGAAGGCATTGAATACGTGCCGCCCGCTGGTACTCAACCCGAAGCCGCCGAGAACACGACGCGATTCCAGTTTCTCAAACGCGCCATCGTTGAAAGGCTGGATCAAATGCGATTATCGAAACTCTACCGCGTCGGTATCGTTGCCGTCGGTAGTCGCGTCAATTTCAAGTTTGTCGGGAAAGCTCCATCCAACGAACTTGAGTATTCGGAACTGGTACAAGTCAAGGATTTGGAAGTCGAAAACATTCGACCCAAAAACGACGCGCACGTCACTAACAAACTTACATCCAGGGCGGATTGGCCCGATGAGGAATGGACAAAGATCCAAGAGAACATCACCACCCTCCAGCCCCATGGTCAAACGCCTTTGTACGCGGGGATGCTAAAAGCTACTGAAATGCTGAATGCCAGCGGAGTCAAAGGATCCAAGGTGATCGTTGTCATTTCGGACGGGGTCGAAGAAGTTTACGAGTTCCGCGAAGAGATCCCCCAACTCGACGAAGAGTTTTCGCGGGAAAACTACAAATTGCTGAAACAAAAACTGCCTGCCGACAATATCCAGGTTTTCTTTGTTGGATTTGACCTCGAAAATGATCAAAGCGAATCAGCTCAAGCTCAGAAACGCCGCATGAGTGACCTGTTTAGTAGCCGCCTGGAAGAAATCGAGTCACTGGCTACGAAAAGGCGAACGTACTACCCAAGCCACATCGAGAGATTCAGAAAAGACTTGGACGAAATTGCCCGGGCCAGCCGATTCCTGGTTTCTCGAAGTGGCCAGAAGATCGCGGAAGAGGAACTGAATCAGGGTTGGCAGCCTGCGGACCAGATCGAACAATTCGAACCAGGATTTTACAAGATTTCTATTCAGAACAAAGAGGCCACAAAATTACTTTGGCTGGAAGATGGAGAATTCATTACTCTGGGATACGACGGAAGTGAATTGAAACTGGCCCATGGCCCAGACGCCGGCGCCAATGCGATCCACTCGGTAGAAAAAACTATCGGAAGGGACAAATATTCCATTTCCCTGTTTCAGCCAAACTTACAACGACCGGACATGATCCCGTTTGAGTTTCTTTTCGAACGCGTCCCGAACAGCGAATTCAGCTATCGACCGAATCGGTTATGTCTGGAAATCCTCCCGGATCGCCCTTCGGCCAAAGCGCCAGCGTACTTGTTGCAGGATTATCGATTTGTCAACAAATCCGAGCAGAACGCGCCAGCCGTTCAATTCGCCAGTCCAGCTTTGAAATCCGGTTCGTACACATTGCGTCTATGGACCCAGCCGTTCCAAGAGAAAAATGAATCGCCCTCAGGCCAAGTGTATTTGGCTGACGAGCATATGAAAGGGCCTACTGGAGCACTGAGACAACCACAGAAATTTGGCGCCGATGAAGTTGTGATCGAAGCCTGGGGCGACTCGGTAGAACGAAGCGTTACGATAAGGCTTACGTGCGACAATCCACAGGCACTGCGCACACTTCTCGTTGATCTTTTTGTCGAGGACTCACCGAGTAAGGCCCGGAACGGAATCGACTTTCCGATCAATCGCGTTTTTGCCGAACCCGTGTTGTTGACGGAGTCGACTGGCGGCACGGATCCGAAACCAGTGTTCGTCGAACACACTTTTTTGCTTGACAAACAATATGGTTCGTTACCGATCAGTTTCAGCGTGCGTCCGTTGGACAGCATATTCGGAACACCCGACTCCGTTGATTTTCGGTTTCAAAAAGACTAACGCCTTTGGGAACGCTGATTGGTCTTGCCAGAAAACACCACGATTCCAGTCAAACAAGCCAACGTGACGAACCGATGCTTGATTACGTAATTATTGAAGCTCGTCGGCTACCTCAAAACAAAATGGTTCTGACAAAAAGGATCGCACGAAATCAGCGAATCAGCGTGGGGCGGACCGATTCTGCCGATCTGGTTGTGAACGATGATCCGGAAATCTCCAGTCTCCATTTCCTGGTCGCGGTTGGCGACGACGTGTGTACCATTACCGACCAAAACAGCACGAACAAGACGTATTACAACGATAAGCCAATCACGCAAATCAACATCGGCGATGGTGAACGAATCCTCTGCGGAAAAACGGAGTTCATTTTCCGGCTGGTGTCCACGTTCGATAATCAATCTTCCATCAATCCGTTCATCAACGATCTAGGAAGGCCCGAAACCAGCAGCACAGCGACGCCGTTTCCAGCTTCGAAGGCAGATCCGACGCATCCTGTTGAGCGTTCGACGGAGGTCAAACGAGTACCGTCCCCGAAGCCCATTCCAACGTCGCCGAGTCGACATTCGCAACCGGCGATTCCGGTACCACCGGTTTTTTCTCCTTCGGACCAGCCCGTTCCTGCGACCCCGACCGATTCCGAAGAGGTGATCAACTGGAGTACGTTTTCCGACGAGGAATCTGTAACTGGACAAGCAGGGAAAGCCCAGATCACCGGAAGTGAAGGCTCGCACCCGTTGGGTACGGAGCGTCGACTACCCGACCAACCATCCGTGGATGGTTTTGTCGCGGGGAACGATGCGCTCGAATTTGAAGAGACAAGGGTCATCAGCGGCCAGTTACCGGTTGGCAACATCGTTCAAGTCGCGATTAGAATTGCAGGTCAATCCGATCCGTCAGCCCGCCTGGTTATTGATCCGCGTCAGAATTCGAAAGCGGTGATCGGTCGTGCGGCCTCCTCGCATCTTCCGTGTCCGTCCGACACGTCAATGTCGAATCGACATTTTGAAATCGAAATTCAGGACAATCAATGCCTGATTCGCGATTTGAAAAGTCGCAATGGGACGTCGGTGAACGGTCAACGAATCGTGATCGCGCTGCTCCATCATGGAGATCGGGTTTGCGCTGGACAAACCGATTTCGAAATTGCGATCGAAGTAATGCGATAGTCTTGCCAATCGCCAATCCCATTTATTCCAGGAGAGCCCGGAACTGGATATCCCCGACTACAAGAATATCGCCGTCATGCAACCGGGCCCGTTGCATCGCCTTTCCATTGACGTTCATCGGCGATTCATCATTGAGGCACTCGGCAAAGCAACCGGCGCTGGAATGACCGATTGAAAAATAGAAAGGCTCGCCCCCTGGTTTCGCCGCAATCATCACATCCGCCTGGTCCGTTGTCCCAACGTGCAGGACCTGCTCAAGTCGGACCCACAAGCGATGGCCAGCATTGGGGCCGTTCAATACGTGAAGTGCAACGGACTTCATGGGCCTTGCATCCGGGCTAGCGTAACCGTACCGCTACTCCTACTCGGAATCGTACTCGAACAGCCGCGGTAACCCTCGCTCGTTGCAAGAATCATTTGGCTGATTCGCAATTGACGCAGTTCGTGGCGTGGCTGACCGCATGGAATCGACGCGTGGAGTAGGATGCGGAAGTCGTTATCGCGTACGAGTACCGCTTTGCTGAGTACGAGTACGAATAGGAATGGAAATGGGACAAATGGGTTTGCCGTGCTTGGCTTTCGGGACATTGATGTTTCGCTGGATCTAGTCGGCCGAGATCCCCACAACACAAGTTAACTTTAGGCGAGACTCTTACTTAATGAAAATGTCCTTGATCAACATAAAACCGAGGGCTGCAACGGAAAGCAATGCGAGGAGGGCAAACAAACTGGAGAGTATTGTATACCCCTGATTTTCCTTGATCGTTTGCGAATTCCAGGCAAGTTTTCCTCGGTTGCCGATGATCTTCTCACGGACGACACTTTCCAGAAATCCTTGTTGGTTGGGCGGATTGCCAATTGCCACAAAATAACAACCCACGACCATGGCACTTGATTCCACAAGCCCATTGCCGCACAACGTCTCAATCCGATTCCCGAACGCACCACGAATCTTGCTCAGCAGCGTAAACAACTTGCCGTTGCCTGGACGTTGCAAGGCATCTTCGCGTCCAAAGAACTGCCGAATATTATCTTCAATGTTGCGGCATGCGCTTTTGGCAAGATGTCTTGCTCGCTCTGTTGTGACCGGCGTCCAGACGTCGGTGTCACCATTGCCGTATTTGGAACCCAGACGCCCCCGTGCCGTTTCCTCTGGGGAAAAACGTCGCATGAGCTCTTTAAATCCAATTTCGTTTTCGATCTCTGTTACAAGAGTCGTTACTGGAAACCGCATTCCTGTCTGGCCACTAATCGTTTTCAGGTCTTGATGCAACGCCAACTGCGCCTGGTCGTGAAAGTGTTCCACTGATTCGAAAGGCAACAAGGTCACAACACCATTGATCGGACAAACGGGGTAGCGAGTCTTGCGCATCAGTCGGCATACGTATTCAAGTCGATCCGCATACATGTCCAGTTCATGTTGGGTAATCTCAGCTCGAACCGGCGCTGGTTCGCTACGCAAATCACTGGCGCCTGGAACCAGGGTACGCAAGAAATTGGCAGGAGCCGGTTTTGGCGGCGACGTTGCGAGGCTGGCACCGATCTTGGAAGGGTTTTGTGGCACCAATGCCGAACCGGCGCTGTCGCCACGGATCGTCTGCATGTAGTTCGGCTCGTTTTTGCCGCCAACGGGTGACGCGGGTGAAGCAACGTTAAGGCGGTTTTTAGCCAGTTGGGAAAGACTGCTCGCGCCGCTGACGTGTAGGAAAATGTAGTCACTTCCAGCGAACCACTGAATCGGTCGTGCCCCACTTGAGATTCCTTCAACCAGGGTAGAGAGACGGGCCGCACTGTGAAACTGATTCGAGAAACTCTCTGAGCCGGCACCGATCACCAGAAACACCGGAGTCCTGGTCATATCAATCTCCTGATCGCGCAACGCTTGCACGCCGGCTTTCCATGCGTCGTCGATATCCGGGTATTTCGAAATATCACCCTTCATCAATAATTCGACCGCAAAATAAATGCAGCCAGGAACAAAAATGATGCAGGCGACAACGAGCAGAATCAGCCACGGGGAATCGAACCAGTCAGGCCAATCCTTGTACCGGTCCGACATCAATCGAAAGTGAATCAGAACTGCAATACCGGTAATAAGAAGTGCAAAAAAGGAAAACCAGGCCAAACGAGCAGGGATCGAAATGCTTGTGACCCTTTTCAGCCCGGGCAAAAGCCGGGAGAAAAATAGCATCAATGCCCGAATCGGCATTAAGAGGATATTGGCCAAACGGACGAACAACGACATGACTCACCGATTTGTGTTTGAAGTCAAAAATCGAATTCGACTAGTCAACATGCCAACGATCGAACAACAGGAAATAATAGCTTGCCGCTGCGACCAACCCGATCAGACCAAGTATGCACATGCTGATGAATTGCAACCTGCCATCCATGGGACTCGCACCGTCCCCTAATTGTGGCGCGCTTTCAAATTCCAGGGCGGAACGGCGATCGAGCATTCCAGACGTATTGCGCACCCATTCCTCCAGCCGTTTTGGCAACTGGTGTTCGCGGGCTTTGTCACTATCAAGCGGTTTCGAATAAAGTCCGCGGTACCCGAGCAGAACGACCGTATGAAATACCTCCAACGCGTCTTTGTTGGACAAGGCCGCGGCCTTGTTGGCGTCCACGAAAAAATCTTCAAACGCCTCACGCCGCCCCGAAAAGTAATGGCGTTCGAGAATGTGATTGGTCCACCATTCCCGACCCTCCCAGGGAAAGCTGATCAGCTGTTCGTCCAGCCAGGCGACCAATGCGTATTTTGCCAATTGCCAGTCCGTGGACATTGCACCGAATTGCTGGTCCCCACGATCGATCTGTTTCTTGATGTTCTCGTATTCGACCTGAATCGGTTCATGCTGGTTTCGTTCAATACGTTCCAGCAACGCAAGTCCGCTCAGGATGATCGGGTCGACAATTTTTGAAAAATCCGGAGTCATTAACCTACTCTTGCCGCTGCAATCCGTTTAGCGAGTTGTTCGCACGGCAAATATTGCCAGCTCCAGATTAACCAACTGACCGGCCAATTGCAGAATGATCTGCCGATTGCCCTCCAGGTCAGCCAGATTATAAATCTGGTCGTCGCGAATTCGGATCGCCAGACTGTTGCTTATTTTTACGTGTTGCCAATATTCGTTGTCTTCCTGCACGGCGAAATACAACCAATTGCCTCGACCGGATAACTCGCTGGGGACCTGCCGAACCGGGGTTGGCCGAACGCCGCGTTTCTTTTGGCGAAAAATCTCTTCGACCTGCTCCACACTGCCAAATTTCCAATCCGGCGCTTCGTCACTAAAAATCTTGAGGAATTTTTCCTTCGTCATGCTTTGATAATGAACGCCGATGAACAACTGCCATTCCGGAGAAAACCATTTCGGATCGAGAGAAACCTGAATCACCCGCCCGGCACCGATAAACCATCGTTGTTCGACGGCTTCATCTGGCAGTTGAGTCAGTTTTTCGATTTCCCGTAACGCCCACCAAAAAATACTTGCCAAATCATCGTGATCGTATCGCAGATACTCCGGCGAACGTTTCTCAGGCCCCAGAATCGAAAGCCGCCCGATAATGCGACACAATTCGCAGTAGGCAGTAAATGGATGCACGCCCTGGGCAAACGAAAGGCAAGTCAACGTTCCAAGTGCCTCGTTCAATACTCCGGCCATGTACAATTTCTGCAGGTCGCCGGGACGTTGGCTGGACCAGTCGATCGACCGGTTCCGCAACAGCGTTGTCAAGTGCGAAACGCGAGTTCCAATCAGGTCGTAAATGGCACGAAATACATTGATGCTCAGCTCATGCCACGCATTGACCGACAAGCAAGGAGGAAAATAATTGGCATCGAGAATGGGTGTTTCGCCATCCCGGGCGCGGACCAGCCGGCAAACCGGTAGGCAATCGAAGCCCTGCAAATCGTCCGTCGACAGCAGGATGCGAACATTATGATCCCGAAAGGAAAGCGATTGGCGATTGCCGCCGGCACATTCATCATCGCATTCCAATTCGTAGGAAACATAGCGGGTCGGCATTTCTCCCTTGCCCGTCGATACGTTGGGACGCCCTTCCACGTATTTCGGAACGGCCAGGAATACGGTGACGTTTTCGTTTTCGGCAAAGGCTTTGACCAGGCCCTGCGATCCCCGGGAAGCATTTTTTAAATCGATGCGGTCAACGTGCTCGGCGTTAAACGCGACGATTGTTCCGTCGGGAAGCCGGGCCTTGCAGCGGAGCAATTCCAGCTGAAAATTCGCCAGGGCCTTCTCGTTGATCAATACCTCGACAAACCCGTAATTACAGGCATGGTCCAGCTGATTAGCCGTCGAAAATAATTCGATCAGATGGCGATCCGAAGCCTGGAAATGTTGGGGGCGCAGGAACATGCCCTCCGTCCAGTTAATCGCCTGATTGCGCATCGGTGTTCCAAAAAAAGGATGACTGACAGACAGATTCAGCGACAACCGCAGGAATTCCAGTTCAACAGAAACGCAACGCGCTGACCGTCGGCCGCGAATGGATCCCCGCCTGTTGCAATGAAAATGGTTAACCCTTAACCTGAACTCTTCGAATGTGCCTGAAACGGTCATTATTGCATTACCGGCAACAGCCTGCAAATAGGACACCCATTCCGGTCAAATCAAAATGAACAAGGGGGCGACCGGTGTCGACCAAACGCGAAACGACTGGCGGTGAAGGCCAATTCCGAGAAGGCGATTCACATTCCCCGGCACAGGGCGAACAAATCTTTCCCAGCGAAAATCAGGCAGCTCTCGACGGGGTGCTCAGGGAAACTCTCGATTCGCTTTCCCATGACAAAATCACCAGGCCGGAAATGGATGCCTTGCGCGAGGTTGCCCGACGACACATAAACCAGGCGCTAAATAATGATCCCGTAATGATCGAGCTGGTTCGGGTCTTGTTGCAAAAACGGTTTGAATTTTCGTCGGGCGACGAAAGCCAACAGGAATCCATTTCTCGCGAAATTGCCAGCTGTTTACACGATGCTCCGGCTCTGCGTCAACGATTGAACAATTTCTGGGACGGCCTTCGGGATTCCGTTAAATGACGACTTCGCAATTGGATCGACACAAATTAATTGAGGAAGGCCAGTCTCTGGTTTACTCGCTAGCCACGCGAATCTTTCGCAATATTCCGGTCCGAGTCGACTTTGAAGATCTTGTTTCCTATGGCGAACTTGGTTTGGGGGAAGCGGCGCGGGATTTTGATTCGGAACAGGGCGTCAAGTTTACAACGTTTGCCTGGTACCGGATTCAGGGTGCCATTTACGATGGTGTTGCAAAAATGAGCTGGACCAGTCGGGCGGCCTATCGCCGTGCCCGATTTCACCGAATGGCCGGCGAAGTACTGGAGGAAGATTCGAATTCGCACAACTCTTGTTCGGACGAAGCCTGGGAGTCGGGGGCCCAGTGGTTTCGCAACATCACCGGGAAGCTCGCGGTCGTTTATTTTGCAAGTCAGGTCGAAAACGTTGACGAAGTCTTCGAAGACCGGACCGAACCGGCACCTTCACTGCTAGCCCAGCGTGAGGTGACCGATCGACTCGTAAAACTAGTCGATGAATTGCCCAACCAGGCGCGAATTCTTATTCGAACGATTTACTTTGACGGCTGCACTCTCCATGAAGCGGCATTGCGCATGGGGATAAGTAAGTCCTGGGCGAGCCGTATTCACGCAAAAATACTCGAGCAACTGGCGAGGTCGTTGCGTTCCATGGGTGCCGATCACTAACCAGCTAGGAACACCGACACCGGAAAAGCGAAATGACCTTTTCCAAACATGATACTGTTGACGTAAACGCAAACAGGAATTCCGTCATGATCCGGATTCCGCGAACTCCCTGCTGTTTTTCTGTTGAGTTTTCTGGCTGACGCATCGCGAAATCGGTAGACTATCGGTAAACTGTAACTGCAAGGGCAAGGTACTCTTGGCAGGGTCAATGGTATTTCTGGCGCTCGTTGTTCAAACTATGGCTAGTCCCGACGTAATTGATTTTGAACGACTGCTTACACCTGTCCCTGGAAATAATTCGGCAGGACCCGAACTTCGCGCGGCAGAGGGAGAAGAGCAGCGAATGTATTACGCCGTGAGGGATGCGCGGAAGAAAGCCGGAGATTCCGAACGTCGCACTAGAATGTACGAGCTGTTGACGGATGTAGAGAAGGAACAGGAACCCGGGATTCCGGAGGCACCCAATTGGGATGCCGTCCGCAAACTTGCAGTAAAAGCCCTGGAAAACTCCAAGGATCTTTGGATAACTGCCTGGCTGATTGAGTCGTTAACCCGATTGCACGGTTTCGCGGGATTGCGGGACGGATATCGACTGGCCCGGGAGTATTGCCGGAAATACTGGGGGCAAGTTCACCCGCAACCCGATGAATCCGAGGACCTCTCATCGACCTTTGCCCAGTTGGCCGGTCTCAATGGTATTGAATCGGATGGCACTTTGATTGCTCCCATCATGAAGATTCCGGTTACTGGCGACACCGAATTCGGTCCGTATTCGTTTGGTGATTACTTGGATGGCGCGAACTTGGAATCAAGGGACGCTGAAATCCGCGTTCAACGAAGCGGTCGTGATGCCGTAACGGCGGATATGTTTGCTCGTGCCGTCAATAAAACCAAAGTGGATCATTTTAAAAACCTCTTCGAGGATCTCGAGCAAGCGATCCAGGCATTCCAGGAGTTTGGTGACGAAGTTCGGACAAAACTTGAGAGTACGCCTAACGGCACTACATTTGCGCCACCATCGTCCAGCATTCAAGAGGCTCTCAATGAATGTCTGAGGCTGCTGAAAGTCATAACGCGGAACGTGTTGGGTAACGGGGGCGAGTCGGGCATGGAGAATACTTCTGTAACGGTCGTCGACGGCTCAGCAAACAACGTGGTTGCCTCGCGGATGCAAACTCGAGAGGAAGCGTTTCGCGCGCTTTTGCAAGTTTCAGATTTTTTTCGTCGGACGGAACCCCATTCACCGGTTTCCTATGCAGTTGAACAGGCGGTGCGGTGGGGCCGGATGAAGCTTCCCGAATTATTGGCCGAACTTGTCGCGGACGACTCGACCCGTCAGGAGATATTTAAAAGAACGGGTATAAATGAAGTTTCCCGGGAACCGGACAGGTAACCAAACGCTACAGTTTGTTGAATCCATGATTCGGTAGACAGGTCGTTCGGATGAATTCATTCCTTTTCAGTTTATTTTGGCGGTTTGACACTTGCGATTCACATTTATTGGGCGTAACAATATACACGTAGGGGGTTTGTACACTCCCGTTGACTTGTTGCGCTGTCAAATTAAACAATTTGCAGCACCCGAAATGGGTGGAGGTTAAGTCCATGGGCGAGAGTATTCAACAAAAACTGAAACGAGTGCGCAAGCCTCGCGTACATATTACGTATGACGTTGAGACTGAAGGGGCGCGCATCGTAAAAGAGTTACCGTTTGTGATGGGCGTGGTTGGTGATTTTTCCGGCAATCCTACGAAAGAGCTTGCTCCTCTCGAACAGCGAAAGTTTGTGGAAATTGACCGCGATAATTTCAACGATGTCATGAAGCGCATGACGCCCGGGTTGAATATGCGTGTCGAAAACACGATTGCCGGCGATGGCAGTGAGATGGGCGTCCAGTTTGAATTCAACTCCCTGGCCGACTTTGAACCCGCCGCCATCGTGCGGCAGGTAGAACCACTTCAGAAACTTATGGAAACTCGCAATAAGTTACGCGACCTTGTCGCGAAAATTGATCGCAGCCAGGATCTTGAAAACATTCTGGAACAGGTGCTCAAGAACACCGACGATCTCAAGAAACTTTCTGACGAACTTGGGCCCGCTGGCCCGGCTGCAACTGGTGACACCGGTGGCGATGATGCTAAACCGGCTTGATAATTTGACAGACGCGTAGCAGGAGAGCAAAACACAATGAGTTCGGGCAAAAAACAAGAGCAGGCATCGACGCAAACGGAAGTCAAGGGAAGTATTCTCGAAGCTGCCATTGGCGCAACCAAAGTTACGAAACCGGATCGTGCCAAGGAACTGATCCGGACGTTAACCGAGGAAGCGCTCAAGGGTACGGTTTCGTTTGACAAGAACGTCATGAAGACGATTTCTTCCGGTATTGCCGCAATCGATGCCGTGATTTCAAAACAGCTTGCCGCCATCATGCACAAACCGGAGTTTCAAAAACTCGAAGGTACATGGCGTGGCTTGCATTATCTGGTCGATAAATCCGAGACGGGTGAATCGCTGAAGATTCGTGTTCTCAATTGCTCCAAGCGCGAGCTGTTCAAGGATCTGGACAAGGCCGTTGAATTTGACCAAAGCCAGCTATACAAAAAAATCTATGAAACGGAATTCGGCTCGCCCGGTGGAGCTCCATATGCAGCACTGATCGGGGATTTTGAATTTGAGAACCATCCGGAAGACATCAGCATGCTCGAGAACATTTCGGGTATTGCCGCCGCGGCTTTTTGTCCGTTTCTATCGGCCGCATCCCCAAAAATGTTGGGCTTTGGCAGCTGGCAGGAATTGTCCAAACCGCGAGATCTGAAAAAGATCGTTGACTCGGTGGAATACACCAAGTGGAGTTCATTCCGAAACAGCGAAGATTCCAGGTTCGTCGTGTTGACGATGCCCAGGTCTCTGGCTCGTTTGCCGTATGGAAAAAACACCTCGACCGTTGAGGAATTCGAATACGAGGAAGTTGCACTTGGGAAAAAAGGTGAATCGATTGCCGTTCCCCATGATCAGTATTGCTGGATGAACACCGCATTCGTGATGGGTGCCAGGTTCACCGATGCATTTGCCAAAACCGGATTCTGCACCGCGATTCGAGGTTACGAAAACGGTGGTCTGGTTGAAGGTTTGCCCGCCCACATCTTTTCCACCGACGAAGGCGATATCGATTTGAAGTGTCCGACAGAAATTGCGATCACGGATCGTCGTGAAAAGGAACTCAGCGACATGGGGCTGCTTTCACTCAATCATTACAAGGGCAAGGACTACGCGGTTTTCTTTGGAGCCCAAACGACGCAGAAACCCAAGAAGTACGATCGGCCGGCTGCGACGGAAAATGCCCAAATCTCTGCCCGGCTTCCTTACATCATGGCCAGCTCCCGTTTTGCACATTACCTCAAGGTCATTGGTCGTGACTGGGTCGGCAGTTTCAAGGAAGCGGAAGACCTTGAACGGGAAATTCATCGCTGGATACACAACTATGTCTCAGCAGATCCAGCTGCCAGCGAAGACGTACGTGCGCGCTATCCATTGCGCGAGGCCAAGGTCCAGGTCCGTGCCGTGCCCGGACAATCGGGCGCCTACGAGGCAATTGCTTGGCTGCGGCCTTGGTTGCAACTCGAGGAACTAACCGCCTCGATGCGAATGGTCTCGCGAATTCCGCAGATTGGTGGAGGCTAATGCCTTCCTGCAATACCGAAAACTAATGAGTCATGACCGGCGCGTCGGCTTCACCTACACCTGAATCGCAAAAGCCGACGTCGTCTGGTTCGACCTCTGATAACTTGCTCGACAAACTGGTTCACGCGACGCGCAATCGTCAAAATCGTGAACCCGGTTTTCTGGACTCATTTCTCTCCGAGCGTTCGGTTCCCCGCGCCATGCGAATGTGGCTCGGGGCGTCGTCCATCAGGAATCGGGAACAACTTGCCAGCCATTTGAATCGCGATGTTGCCTTGATCGACCGAATGATCAACGATCAGGTCAATGCCATTCTCCACCATTCTGCGTTTCAGCGGCTGGAAGCGTCATGGAGGGGTTTGGATTTTTTGACCCGCCGCGCCGATGAAGACGGTGACCCGGCTGTCAAGATCAAGGTTTTAAATGTCAGCTGGTCGGAATTGGCACGCGATTTTGATCGGGCAATTGAATTCGATCAAAGCCAGCTTTATCGAAAGGTCTACGAAACAGAATTCGGAACCCCGGGTGGCGAGCCCTTTGGTTTACTGATCGGCGATTACGAGATTCATCCCCGTTTGGGTAAAGGACATCGCCACGATGACCTCGGAATCCTTGAATCCATTTCGGGTGTGGCGGCAGCAGCATTTTGCCCATTTATCGCAAATGTCAACCCGTCGATGTTTGGCCTGGACGAGTTTGCCGGACTCGAGCATACGCTTGATCACGCCCGAACAATGGGTCAGCTGGATTTTCTGAAATGGCGTTCGTTGCGCGAATCTGACGACGCGCGGTTCGTGGCACTGGCCCTTCCCCGGATGTTGATGCGGCTCCCTTATACCGCTGACAATTCCAGGGTCGACGGATTTTCCTTCAACGAAGATACCCGTGGGGCGGACAACAACAAATACCTGTGGGGCGGGGCGGCCTTTGCCATGGGCTCGGTTATACTTCGCGCGTTTTCCGATTCCGGCTGGCCCGCCGATATTCGAGGCGTGCGCAGGGGCGTTGAAAGCGGCGGGTTGGTCACCGGACTTTTCGTTCACGAATATGGAACCGACGGGACGGGCATCGCACTGAAGAGTACGACCGATGTTGTCATTACCGATCAGCTGGAGAAACAACTAAGCGAATTGGGTTTCTGTCCACTTTGTCATTGCAATGATACCGAGTACGCTGCGTTTTATTCCGCGCCATCCATTCAAAAACCCAAGACCTATGATCGAGCCGCGCCGACAACGAATGCCCGGATTTCGGCAATGATCCAGTACATGCTATGCGTCTCCCGATTTGCTCATTACATTAAGGCCATTGGACGCGATCGTGTTGGCGGGTTCAAACGCAGCGAGGATTTCGAAAGATTCCTTAGTGACTGGTTGACGCATTACGTTGTACTCGATGACGATGCGACTCCCGAAACCAAGGCCCGATACCCGTTACGCGAGGCCAAAGTCCAGGTACGTCCCAAACCGGGAAGCTCCGGAGCGTTTGACTGCGTCATCCATCTGGTTCCGCATTACGAACTGGATGGCCTGTCGGCATCGGTACGACTCACTACGGAAATCTCACCACCTCGAGCTGGATAGTCGGGTTTTATTCGGCATTGCTGGAGACGACGAATTCGATGACACCTTACGAACTTTATCAACAGGCGAAACTCGCTGATGCCATCGAATTGGCAATCCAGGGAGTCAAGTCAAAACCTTCGGATGTCAATGGGCGTTTGTTGCTGTGCGATCTACTCTGTTTGTCGTACGATTTCGAACGGGCCGATAAACAGCTCGATGTCATCTCAAAACAAGATCCCGAGCTCACGGTTGGTGTCAGTCTCTACCGGCACTTGATACGTGCCGAGACCTCCCGAAAACAGTTTTATGAGCAGGGACGGATACCCGAATTCATGGAGGATGTTTCGGCCGTTCTGCAGCTTCATTTGCGCGCATCGATCGCACTGCGTGAGGGTTCGCTGGCGGAAGCCCGGGAATTTCTGGGACAGGCCGAGCAAGCGCAAACACCTCTGGCGGGAACCTGTGATGGCGAAAATTTTAACGATCTTCGTGACCTCGACGATTTGACATCAACTTTCCTTGAAATACTTACCAGCACTGGAAAGTATTACTGGGTCGGACTGGAGAAAATCGAGTCGCTTGAATTCCAGAAACCGCGACAATTACGCGACCTGATTTGGCGCCCTACCAATATGGTAATCCGCCACGGTCCCGATGCCGTCGTTTATGTTCCGGTACTGTATGCGGGTTCGCATCTCAGCGACAACCCGGAAGTACGAATTGGACGAAGTACCGAATGGATTGAAAATGAAAATGGCCCGACACGTGGAATGGGTCAACGGATGTTTCTCATTAATGAAGAAGACAAATCCATCATGTCGATAAACCGCCTTGTGATAAACGATGCAGCGGGATGAGCCCCGGGATAAACCCTAGGGGAATGTTGACCGGCCCACAACAATTATGGCGAAAAGTGACAACAAGTCTGCGCTGATCGTTTCGGTGCTTGATCGACTGCTGGACGATGAACCCGGCAACCCGAGTGAACAACCACGTTCGTCGGGTATGGACCTGCGGGCACTCAAGCAAAGTGTCCGTCGTGATCTGGAAAACCTACTGAACACCCGCTGGCGATGCAAATCCTGGCCCCCGGAGATGCGCGAGCTGGAAACCTCGCTGGTCGACTACGGAATTCCCGATTTCACCGGCATCAACATGAGTGTGCCGTCCGAGCGGGAAAACCTGCGTTCCGTCGTTGAACGGGTCATTCGACGATTTGAGCCAAGATTGAAAAATGTGGCCGTCGCCATCCTGGGAAATGTTGACGAGTTTGACAGAACACTTCGATTCCGGATTAATGCCCAGTTGCGCACCGAGCCTGCGCCGGAACCTGTTACGTTTGATTCGGAACTGGAACCGCTTACGACTTCGATAGAGATCAAATCACTGAGATGACCGACGAACTGCTGTCGTTGTACAACCGTGAACTGACTTTTTTTCGCCGGATGGCGGCCGATTTCGCCAAAGCGCATCCGAAAATCGCTGCGCGACTGCGTATGTCCGATGATGTCATTGAGGACCCGCATGTCTCAAGAATGGTCGAAGCGTTTGCGTTTCTGAACGCGCGAACTCGCCGAAAAATCGACGATGATTTTCCGGAAATCACCCAGGCGATGTTGCAGATTCTATACCCCCATTACCTCAAGCCCTTTCCATCGACCGCTATCGTAAAATTCGCCCTGCAGCCGGACCAAGCCGACATGATTGCAGGATTAACCATCCCCCGCCATTCGATGCTCGAAACCGAACCCATCGGTGGTGACCCCTGTCGGTTCCGAACGAGCTATCAGGTCAAAGTTTGGCCCATCGAATTGAAATCCGCTGGTTACCATGGATTTCCATTTCCAGTACCCGCCGTATCCTTTGCATCCAAATCGCGATCCGTAGTAAAGCTCGAACTGCATTGCCTTAGTCCAAAAATCGCACCATCTGAATTTGATTTGGGGAGTCTCCGGTTCTATCTGAACGCTCCTTCTCCCTACGTCCATCAACTGTACGAGCTGATTTTCAACAACTCGATTGGTGTCGCAGTCTCGAACTCACCCGACGACAGGAACCCATTGGTACTTGGGGCACGTTCGATTCAACCGGTTGGATTTGAACGGGACCAGGGCCTTGTCGACTATTCGGAAAGATCATTTCCAGGCTACCAGCTTCTGACAGAGTACTTTGCGTTTCCTGAGAAATTTCTGTTTTTTGATATCCAGGGTCTTGATCGAAAAGCGATGATGGGTTTTGACAAGCCGAAACCCGTGTCAATCTATATTTTCCTGAATCGGCATTTGGAGGAAATGGAAAGATACGTAACCACTGAGACTTTTCAACTGGGTTGCTGCCCGATGATCAACCTTTTTCGTCAGCGTGCAGAACCCATTCGGTTGACCCACAATCAATCCGAGTACCGCGTTATTCCCGACGCCCGACGACCACTTTCTCACGAAGTCCATTCCATTGATAGGGTCACGGCCCTGAATCCGGAAAACGAAGAACTGGAGTTTTATCCGTTCTATTCGTTCCAGCATCATCATGCGAGGAATCGGCAGGACAGTCGTTTCTGGCATGCATCGCGACAGCCGGCGAACCAGGATTCCGGCAATACTGACGAGGGAACCGAAATCGGACTTTCAATTGTGGATTTGCAATTCAATCCGGCTGCGGTTGCGGACTGGACAATCGATGTGGAGACAACCTGTTTGAATCGCGACTTGCCAGCCCGCTTGCCCTTTGGCGGAGGCCAACCTCGCTTGTTTCTGTCCGAAGGGGGTCCCTTGCAAAGAATTGTTTGTTTAACACCTCCTTCGAAAACCCTTCGTCCGTCGCTTGGCTACGGGACCTCGTGGCGATTGATTTCGCACCTTTCACTCAATCACCTTTCGCTTTTCAGCCCCGATGGAAGCGCAGAACCGCTTCAGGAGATTTTGAAACTCTACGACTTTGCTGACTCGGAAGAGACTCGCAATATGATTGATGGGTTGATCTCCGTGCGCGCTCAACGAGCGGTTGGACGACCGGGCGGGCCGGTGTCTAGTGGATTTTGCCGCGGTCTGGAAGTCACTCTGGAATTTGATGAAGATAAATTCAGCGGCAACGGCGTCTATTTGTTCGGTGCAGTTTTGGAACGGTTTCTCGGTTTGTACAGCTCGATCAACTCATTTACGCAAACGACGATCATCACCAATCGGCACGACCGCCCATTGTGCCAGTGGTCGCCGAGAGTTGGTGACAAGATATTTCTTTAGACCGCCCAAACCATGGATCCGAAATCGAATAAACCTGCGCGACCTCCCTCTTTCGATGCCAATTCTCCTCTCGATTTGCTCATTCGCCGGCCTTATCGCTTCGATTTTTTTCAGGCCGTTCGATTGCTATCGTGGTCCGCGCGACGGGACGAAACATCGTTGACGGGACAATCGCAACGACCGGTCGGCGAAGATTGGCTCCCGAATGAAGAACTGGTTCGCTTTCGAACCGACATTGGAAATTCGTTTGCGTCGGGACAGATTTCCTCCCTGATGGTTCCCGGAGACGGGCACCGAAACTCTGTTCCCGAGTTGACCGTGTCGTTCATGGGACTTGCCGGTGCCGGAGGCGTGCTGCCGGACCATTACACCCAGCTGCTGATCGATCGTACACGCGCCAAGGATTTTGCGTTCAGGGAATTCCTTGACCTGTTCAACCACCGTTTGATTTCCCATTTCTACCGCGCCTGGAGTAAATGCCACTTTTTCGTGGGCTACGAAATAGCACGAGGCAGTTCGCCTGCAGGCGAGGACCTGTTCACTCGTGCGTTGTATTGCCTAGTGGGACTGGGAACCTCTGGATTGCGCGGCAGACTGGAAATCGCCGACGAATCATTTCTTTACTATGCCGGTCACTTTGCCCATTCCCCGCGGACAGCGATATCGCTTGAACAAATAATTTTCGACTACCTGAATGTTCCCGTCAACGTTCAACAATTTCAGGGACAATGGTTGTACCTTCGTTCATCCGATCAGACTCGACTGACCTCCGATCCGACTCTGCCGGACAACAACCGTTTAGGTGTCACCGCCATTGCCGGCGAACGAATATGGGGAATCGAAAGCAAATTCCGGATTCGACTGGGGCCCTTGTCGTATACGTCATTTCGGGAATTCATCCCTGGAGGCGGGTCATTTGAGTCGCTGGGACAACTTGCTCGAACCTTTGTTGGTCCAGCCTTTGATTTCGACGTTCAACTGGTTCTTGATAAAACAGAAATTCCTCCTTGCATTGCTGGACGGAACACAAAGGCTCAATTGGGCTGGAATACGTGGCTTTTTGCTGCGCCCGCCGAATTCAATGTTGACGATGCCGTATTCAACATGAGTGGTTCGCCGAATCGATGACCAAATTCACGGGTTATCGTTTAGTTGCTTGACTGAAGATTCTTATATCCGACAATCAGACGGTTTACATTCGGAAATGGAAACCGCGTCTGGTTTTGGACAAGTCGATTGGGGATTAAGAAATGGGTCAAGTTGACTTAAAACAACTTGTGGGAAAACTAAACGATGTGTCGCGCAGTTCACTTGAGGCTGCGGCGGGGCTCTGCCTTTCTCGCACCAACTACAATGTCGAAATTGAGCATTGGCTTTTGAAGTTGGTTGAACAATCGAACATCGACATCGTTGTGCTGCTTCGGCATTTTGATGTCGATTTATCGCGGCTTGCTCGCGACCTTACCAGCGCGATCGACAAATTCAAAACCGGAAATTCACGCCCGCCGGCCCTGAGTCCGGACCTGGTCATGCTGGCTCGCGAAGGATGGTTGACTGCTTCCATCGACTTCGGCTCACGGGCGACTCGCACGGGACATTTGCTCTACGCACTCTTGAGTGACGATTCGCTTGCGCGGCTGGCGGCCAATGCCTCTGGTGAGTTTGAAAATGTACTTCCAGATGTGCTTCGAAGCGAAATGGCAGCCATCATGGCAAAATCTAGCGAGTCAGGTGACCCGCAGGATACAGGGGGGGATGCCGGACCTGCGACGGGCCGATTGTCCGGCCCGACAACAACGCCTTCACTGGACCAGTTCACCATTGATCTAACGGCGCGGGCGAAGGCCGGTGAGATCGATCCTGTTTTGGGCCGGGATTCCGAGATTCGACAAATCATTGATATCCTGACGCGTCGTCGCCAGAACAATCCCATACTCACTGGCGAAGCAGGGGTTGGGAAAACTGCGGTTGTCGAAGGCTTTGCTATCCGAATTGCCAACGGTGATGTACCACCATCGCTGGAAAATGTTGCGCTTCGCACTCTTGATTTGGGTCTATTGCAGGCGGGTGCGGGCGTAAAAGGCGAATTTGAAAACCGGCTCAAGTCGGTAATCAAGGAAGTCAAGTCGTCGCCAAAACCGGTCATCTTGTTCATTGATGAAGCACATACTTTGATCGGGGCGGGGGGAGGTGCCGGACAAGGTGACGCCGCCAACCTTCTCAAACCCGCCCTGGCCCGGGGAGAGCTTCGCACCATCGCAGCCACAACTTGGGCTGAGTACAAAAAGTACTTTGAAAAGGATGCCGCACTTGCCCGGCGTTTTCAGGTGGTCAAGGTCGAGGAACCGGACCAGCAACCTGCGATTGAAATGATGCGTGGATTCGCGGCAACACTTGAGAAACACCACAACGTCCGAATCCTGAATGAAGCCATCGTTGACGCCGTGAAGTTGTCCAGTCGCTATATCTCCGGTCGCCAGTTGCCCGACAAATCGATTAGCCTGCTTGATACGACGTGCGCGAGAATTGGTCTCAGTCGAACATCAAAACCGCCGTTAATCGAAGATTGCCAGCGCAGCATCGAACAACTTGACGTGACTGCCGGAATGTTGAAACGGGAATCCGCGTTGGGGGCCGACCACATCGAACAAGTTAAATCGCTCGAGGAAAAGCGAACAAAACTTTCGAGTGAATTGGAAAAACTTCAGCAGCGTTGGCAGGATGAAAAAAAACTGGTTGATTCAATCGCCGATTTGCGAAGTAAGTTTGACATCGCTGACGGTCATGTCACTATCGAGCCAGACAAAACCGGGAAAAAACCGGGTGCGGATGCAGGGAAAGTAGAGGACGGGTCCAGTTCTTCGCCAGCCATGTCACCGGAAGAGCGAGCCCGTTTGCTGGTTGAACTGAAGCAAACCGAAGGCAAGCTTCGGGAACTTCAAGGTCAATTTCCGCTTGTCCATCCGGAAGTAAACTCTCAAGCCATCGCCGAAACCGTCGCCGCCTGGACGGGAATTCCTGTGGGAAGAATGATGGCCGATGAGATCAAGACAGTATTGAGCCTGAAAACCCTTTTGGAAAAGCAAATCATTGGCCAGTCACATGCTCTCGACCGTATCGCCCAGTCGATTCGGACATCCCGTGCCAATCTTTCCGATCCCAGAACACCCATTGGTGTTTTCCTGTTGGCCGGCACCAGCGGCGTCGGTAAAACCGAGACGGCGATCGCCCTTGCCGAATTGTTGTACGGCGGTCAGCAAAACATGACTGTGATCAACATGTCGGAGTTCAAGGAGGAGCACAAGGTTTCGTTGTTGATGGGGTCACCTCCCGGCTACGTTGGATATGGCGAGGGTGGAGTCCTGACCGAAGCGGTTCGCCGCAAACCTTATTCAGTGATCTTGCTGGATGAAATGGAAAAGGCACATCCCGGTGTTCAGGACATTTTTTATCAAGTATTCGATAAGGGGACGCTGAAAGACGGCGAGGGGCGTGATATCGATTTCAAAAACACCGTCATCCTGATGACAACCAACGCGGGTACTGATTTGATCAAAAGTCTTTGCTCCGATCCGGAAACCACACCGGACCCAAATGGTTTGGTCGAATCCCTGTTTCCGGAACTGCTGAAAACATTCAAGCCGGCGTTTTTGGGGCGACTAACCACAATTCCCTATTACCCCCTTTCCGATGAGGTATTAAAGAAAATTGTCGTGCTGAAGCTGGACAAAATCAGAAAGCGTGTCCAGGAACACTATCGAGCGGACTTTTCGTATTCGCCGGAATTGGTGGATACCATTGCCAAGCGGTGCACGGAAGTCGATACAGGTGCGCGAAATATCGACTACATACTTACTCGAACGCTGTTGCCGGAAATGTCGGCAGAATTCCTGGCCCGCATGGCGGATGGGCTCCCAATCGCGGCCGCAAAAGTCACGTTGGGCGAGGACGGATCATTTCAGTACAAAATTTCCTGAAT
Organism: Pirellulaceae bacterium; assembly: GCA_041745295.1. Taxonomy (GTDB): domain Bacteria; phylum Planctomycetota; class Planctomycetia; order Pirellulales; family Pirellulaceae; genus JANMEB01. The sequence goes on from JBGTJE010000076.1 coordinate 44,067, forward strand.
TAACGCAACGAAACAGTCCCCGCGTCGAGAACATCAGTAATCCCGGACAAAAGCACAATTTTTCGCCTGATGTAGGGTGAGTGGCTTAAAAACGGATTAAAATCCTTTCAGTTGAAATTGGAGAATATCATGGCTTGGTACGCAAAATTTGATGGCGTCGATGGCAGTTCAGTGCAAAAGGACCACAAGAAATGGTGCTCTGTTGCGTCAGTCAATATTGGTGGTCACAAGGCGGGCGGAGGGGGCACGGGCGTCGGTCGCGTGGGTGGCAAGATGCACCTGGAAGATATCAGCATGGGCATCATCAGCGACAAGTCCACTCCAAAACTGTTGGAGGCAGCCGTCAAGGGGAAGGTTTTCAAAAAGGTTGAAATCCATGGAACGGCAACCTACGGCGACGCGGGTGAGCAAGTTTATTTGGCCGTCGAACTGGAAAATGTTCAAATAACGTCGTATCAACTTGGAGTCCTTGACAACAATGCCGCGACCGACGATTTGAGCTTGTCGTTGAATTTCGAGAAATACAAAACCACCTTTACCGAATACGGCAAGGATGGAGCGAAGGGTGGCAATGTCGAATTTGAATGGAAAGTCGAAGAAGGCGAATCTTAATCGACCGGCTCGGAAGAATCGTCTATGGAATGAAAACGGGATCGGAGAAGGCTTCGATCCCGCTTTTGTTTTTGTCTGAAATCAAGGGTTGATCGCTTGGACTTTTGCATCGAGAATGGACTTGCCAACGTTTCATCCAGGCCCGTTGGACTATGCTTGATTGATGTGAACAACTCCCAATTAACATTGAAGTGAGTATTATCATGGCCTTGAATCAGACAGGTCGATTGATCCGAATGACAAAGGGACCGTTAGGTCCTGACGAAGTTGTCATGACCGGGTTTTCCGGGCGTGAGGCCATATCTAACTTGTTTAGCTTTCGTCTGGAGTTTATTTCCACCAAACTTGACCTCAAACCGGGTGAAATCATTGGTAAGGAAGTCGCAATCGAAATGGACCGTCGCGATAATCGCGGGACACCCCTGACTCCGCGCTATTTTCACGGTTACCTCAGCAGATTCGCCGCCGGAAACGTGGTGGAAAGTAAAAACGGCCAACACAAGTATCGCATTTACCGTGCAGAGATGGTCCCCTGGTTATGGTTTCTCACGCAAACCGCCCGCTGTTTTCTGTTCTTTCCGGAAAAGGAAGACAAATCCATTTTTGAGATCATCGAAGCGGTTTTTGTCCGAGCCAAATCGGATTTGCACGTCGACCCGGTCAATGACCTCAAAGGGATCAATGACCTGAAAAAGCGGATGGTCAAGCATTGCGTGCAGTACCGCGAGACCGATTTCAATTTTGTGTCGCGCACGATGGAACGATACGGGGTGTTTTATTACTTCAAATTCGAGGACGGCAAGCACACGCTTGTCGTGGATATGAAGAAGAACTACCCCAACTGCGAGGAAGCGGAGGTGATGTATCCGCGTGTCACGGGCACACAATCAGCCGAGGACCATATCACCGATTGGCAGCACGATTACGAATTCGTGCCGGGGAAATCCGCGTATACGGACTATAACTTTGAGAAACCTTCGACCTCGCTCAAGGCCGACGCGCCGAAATTGCCTGGCATCGATTTGGCCCAGAACGAAAAATATGAGGTTTACGATTATCCGGGCGGATACGACGTCAAAGGAGACGGCGACAAAGACGCCAGAACTCGTCAGGAAATTGAGGAAGTTCGGCACAATATCGTGAACGGCGAAAGCGTTTGTCGCACGTTGACACCCGGCCACAAGTTCAAGCTAAAAAACCATCCTGACGAGGATGCCGTTTCGGAACATAACAAGTCATACTTGTTGACTTCGGTGGAACATACCGCCAGCCAACCCGCGGACGACACACGGGACTCGACGGCCGACGGCTATAGCAACCGCTTCACATGCATCCCCGACTCGGTGCAGTTCCGGCCTGAGCGGGTCACACCCAGTCCCCAGATTTCAGGGGTCCAAACCGCCGTGGTGGTAGGACCGGAGGACATACACACCGACAAATACGGTCGTGTCAAAGTCCAGTTTCATTGGGACCGCGAGGGCAAAAAGGACGGCAATAGTTCCGCCTGGATTCGCGTTTCGCAAAACTGGGGAGGAGACAAATGGGGCGGTATGTTCATCCCGCACGTTGGTCAGGAAGTGATTGTCGATTTTCTCGAAGGAGATCCGGACCAACCGATCATCGTTGGTCGTGTCTACAACGCCGAGGTCATGCCGCCGCTCGAACTGCCGGCCAACAAGACCAAGAGCGCGATCCGCGACCATGGCGGCAATGAAATCATCATGGAAGGGAAGGATGGCGTACAGCAGATTCGTCTATTTTCACCTACTGCGAATACCAAGATTTCATTGGGCGCCCCCAACTCGCCCCACGAGCTCGTCTGTAGAACAGACGGAAACGGCGGCTGGACTTGCGATGGCAATTTCGACACCGAAGTTGGCAAGAATTCGTTCAAACTCGTTAAGGCGAACGAGGAAAAATCCATTCTTGGTCACTTGAAAGACCAGGTGTATGGCCCGTTTGTGATCAAGTTCTTTTGGGGATTCTTGACTGCATTCATTGGCGGGTTCAAAACGGAAGTGATTGTGGGGGCGGAATCCAAGTTCATTAAAGGCGCCAAGCTGGAAATCACTAACGGCGTAAGCATCAAAAACCACAAGGGTCCGGCATACGAAAACAACCCCACGGAGGCACAGAAGACAAGTGGCAAGATGCTTAAACAGATTGGAGGAACCGCCAGTGAGCTATACGGTTTATGGCGAGCACGCTCAAAATCAAAGATTGAGCTCAAGGCAGCTAGTCGGCTGGACCAATTGTCCAAACACATGAAATTCGAAGCAGAAGCTTTGTATCATGTACAGTCTCAGAAAATTATGTTGGATTGCGCCGCACGCGTGGAAGTTGAGGCTAAAGAACACAAGGTCAAGGCAGCTAAATTAAAAGCGGATGCCGACACAAACTTCAACAACGGCAACATGCGGGTCAAGCAATAACCCTGTCGGAACGGCACCGTCGCCTGAATGGAAATGAGCCATGAGAATCATTGCCGACGAAAATTTGACGCCTGGCTGGAGCGTGATGCGGATGCGACCGCCGCAAGAGACCGCCACGTTCTTTCTCAAGGGAACCTTCACTCTGCAGCACGGTCACGTGGCGGCTTGGGCTAAAGAGCCCGACACGGCGAGTGGCGATCAGCATGTCGACGGCGACGTCGCCAAAGAACTTCTTTATCCATCGGACTTCGCGCCCTTCAAACCGCGCGCTGATGTCATTGTATTGGGAACCGCATTTGCACCTGGCGGCGCATCGGTGGACGAATTGAATGTCGGCATCCAGGTTGGTTCGCTGGCAAAATCGCTGCGCGTCTTTGGGACCCGACACTGGAACTCGGCCCGAGGCGCAGGCCGCAGCGCGGCGGTCGAGGAGCCTTTTCTATCGATGCGGCTGAGCTATGAACGGGCCTTGGGCGGCGCCAAGGATCCCTTCAACCCTGTCGGAGTCGGACGGTCCGGCGATCTACTTCCCCAGATCGAGAATCCGAATCGTCTTGTGCGAAATCCGCGCGACGAAATTGAGCCTGCGGGGTTTGGGCCTGTGGCCGGCGGATGGAAGCAGCGGATGCGCCACGTCGGGACCTATGACGACGCCTGGCGAAAGACTCGCTGGCCCTCGTTTCCGCAAGATTTCGAATGGAGCTATTTCAACGCGGCGCCGCAGGATCAGCAGATCGACGATTACTTGCGCGGAGATGAACTCGTCGAGATCGAGAACCTGCACGCCAGCATACCGACTTTTCAAACGCGACTCCCGGGACTCCGCGCGCGGTGTTTTCTCGAGGAACGATCGCCGGAATCGGCCGACACGCAGAATTTTCGCGAGGTTCGGCTGCATCTGGATACGCTCTGGATCGACATGGATGCGGAGAAAATGGTGCTCGTGTGGCGCGGGCTTGCCGATGTGCGGTCGAGACGACTTCGGGAAATCGAACGGCTGTTCGTGTTTACCGAATCCCTTGCGGCGCCTCAGAGAAGCCTCGAAGAGTATCGAACACAAATGCACGGCAGGATAGCCGCGATCGAGCATGAAGGCGAGGAGGTTGCCGAAACGCCAGAGGAAATCGAGGAGCCCGACACCACCGAAGCGGAAATTGCAGAATTCGACCGTGTCTTGGCGCAATCCGAGGCGGATGCAGCCAAAGCGGAAGCGGCGGTTCGTGCAGAACTTGATCCAAGTCGCATGGCTCTTGGAAGCATGCAGCCGAAACCGCCACCGATGACACTTGCGGATTTGCGCGTGACCACGCTGGCTCAGATCGCCGAGATGCGGACACATGCCACGTTGAATCCAGCGGAACTTACGGAACTGCAGGAACAGCTTGGCGCTCTGGACGAAATGGAGCAAATGGAAAAGGAGATGAACGAGTTAATACCCGATGAAGTCGAGTTGGGACGGGCAGACGTGATTCGAATGGCTCGACAAGGCGAGAGTTTTTCGGGAAAAGAATTGGCGGACCTCGATTTGTCGGGACTGGATTTGTCGCGGCTGAATTTCTCCAAGGCCCGTTTGGCACGCTGCAATCTCTCGGGCTGCAGGTTTATTGAAACCAATTTGGCCGGCGCAGATTTAGGTGAAGCCATCTTGCAAGACGCCGATTTGAGCGGCGCCAAATTGGTTGGGGCCGATTTTGCCGAGGCCAACTTGACCGGAGCCCTTTTTCCGCGCACGGACGTGGCCCGGGCCGTATTCACGGACCAAAATCTCGGGGGAGCCGATTTCTCTCAGTGTCACGGTCGCGGGGCCGATTTTTCCGGCACGAATTTGAAATCGGCCAGTTTTGTCGACGCGGATTTGCCGCAAGCCGACTTTAGCCACTGCAATCTCGAGGCCGCTGATTTTCGCGGTGCCAAATTGCACGCTGCTCAACTGGAACAAGTAAAAGCCCGCAACATCAATTTGGAAGACGCCGAGATCATCGACTTGCACGCGAGCGATGGGAGCGATTTCTCCGATGCCGTGTTCGCCAATGCTAAGGGGAACGGCTCCATCTGGGACGGCTCCACACTGGACAGGGCGGACTTCCGCCGAGCGGAACTCAATCGCGCGATTTTTTCGGAAGCATCGGCGCGCGAGGCGAACTTTGACCGCGCACATTTGGCCAACGCAATTCTCGACGACGCGGATTTGACTAGCGCGATTCTCACTAACGCCAACCTGTTACGAGCATCGTTGGAGCGGGCCAATTTGACCGATTTGGACGCGCGCGGCTCCAACTTTTACGAAGCGGGGTTTTGCGATGCGATCGTGACGGATGCCCAATGGCAGGATGCAAACCTCACAGGAACCCAGTTGAGGTAAGCCATGTCCCAAAAACCGTTGAGCGCCGCGGACATCCTTAAACGGATTGCGTCGAAAACAAGTCTCGAGGGAGTTCACATCGTCGACCTCAATCTCGATGGCCGCGATCTGAGCGGCATGCGGCTTGCCGGAGCGGTCTTACAGATTGTCAGTCTGCGCGGCGCCAATCTGAGCGGGGCCAACTTGGCAAATGCCGTGCTCAACCAAGTCAGCCTGGACAACGCGGTGTTGCAATCGGCGGACTTGAGCGGGGCGATCCTTACACGCTGCACGGGTGCGTCCGCCGATTTCGTGAAATGCAATATTGCGGATTCCCAGTGGCTGAATTCGGAGATTACCGATTCGGACTGGAGCGATTCCGATTTGTCCCGCGCCGTCTTTGCCCAATGCGATTTTGCCGGTGGTAGTTTTGAAAGGTGCACAATGGCTGGCGTGTGGGCGCCAGAAAATCAATTGGGCAGATGCAATTTTTCGGGAGCCGATGCAACAGACGCGAGTTTCCTTCGCTCGGATCTTCGGAATTGCGTGTTTGCAAAAAGCAATCTCGCCGCAACGACATTCCTTGAATGCGCATTCGGTGGCGCCCAAATGGCACAAGCCGTTTTCCGCGAGTCGTTGTTTATCGGTTCGGACTTTCGCGGCGTTGCCAACCTTCCCGGAGATTGCAACGAGTCCGATTTCAGTTCGGCCAATTTCGAGGAAGTAGACCTGTCCGGGAAAACACTGGCCAAGGTGGATTTCTTTGAGGCGAATTTGTCGAGGGCTAATTTGTCGCAAGCCAATCTTCGGGAGGCCAATCTCTCCCAGGCCCGATTGGTGGGCGCGAATCTCGAGGACGCCGACCTAACGAAAGTATCAGCGTCGCAGGCCGTATTCTCCGGCGCCTCGCTTACGAACGTCTGTCTTGATAGGGCCAGCCTCGACGAAGCTGTTTTCCAGGGCGCCGACTTCAGCGGAAGTCAGATGACCTCGGCGGACTTGCGAAATGCCGACATTCAGTCCGATCGTTTGACGTCGAGTGACATCAAGGGATCCCAATTCGAGAATGCGGACTTCGGCCAGGTAGACTTCAGTGGCCGCGACCTTTCCGAGTGCTCGTTTGAAAATTGCAATTTTCGCGGGGCCAACTTGTCGCGAGCAAATCTTTCGAATACCGAGTTTCCTCAATCGGATTTGTCGGGCGCCGATCTTAGCGAAAGCGAGCAGGAGGGGACCCGCTTTGACCTGTGCCGGCTGGCAACCACGAACTTCTCGCGGGCGAAATGTCTGGGCACAGGTTTTTCCGATGCGGACCTGGACGGAACTGTGTTTTCAGACGCGCAATTTACCAGAACGGATTTTGAGAAAGTCGACCTCACCCGGGCATTAATCCAATGCACGAGCTTCAACTCCTGTGACATGACGGGTGTCGATCTATCCGGCAAGGATTTGTCGCGTTGCGATTTTACGAATGCGGTTCTCGCCGACGCTAATTTGGAAGGATGTAACTTTCAGGATGCGATAATCGACAGTTGCGATCTGCACAACGCTCGCCTCGCCCAGGCCACATTTTCAGGCGTGCGAGGAAAAGCAGCGGACTTCAGCGGAGCAATACTCGATGGAACTCAAATTGAAGACTCCGTGCTGATCGGTGCCTCGTTTCAGAATGCATACCTCGCCAATGCTCAATTGCGAAATTGCAATATCAATGAATCGATTTTTGAAAATGCCATGGCGGAGCATGCCGATTTTGGGAAATCAACCTTGATCTATTCCGACTTTTCCAAAGCCAATTTGAATCACGCCAGCTTTCGTGGATCAGACCTGACTGGCGCGAATCTCCACGCCATTGCGGATGAGGGGACCAAGTGGGATGAGGCAAAATTGGGTTTGGTTCGGAAGACCGATCCCGAACGAATGAAGGCAGAGACCTGGCAACCCCCTGCGTAATTCACAACAGGAGCTTTGAAACATGTTGACACTTGAACGATCGACCTATCTCGGGCCTGCCCGGATTGAAGAAGTATTGGCCAATCGCGTCCGATTGCGTTTCCCGGATCAAGAAGTCTGGGCCACATTGGCATTGTCGTTCGGTTATTCACCCGTAGCCGACGACGTCGTGCTCGCGATCAGTCACGGTGATGATTGGTACGTCATCGGGGTGATCCATGGGAAAGGGAAGACCGTCATCAGGGCTGTCGGCGACCTGGAATTGCATGCGCCTGCCGGAAAGATCGAATTGCGAGCGGCTCGGGGAATCCGGCTGCAAAGCCCAGCCATTCGAATCGCGGCGAATACGCTGGATGTTGTCGCAAAGTCGTTGCGGGAACGTCTCGGTGCGTGCCGTACCGTCGTCAAAACGGTAGTTCAGCTAGTTGCGGATCGATTCCATGCAAAAGTGAGTACCAGCCATCGAATCGATGCGGACTCGATTGTGCACCGAGCGGAGGAAGATCTCAAACTGGACGCACGCAAGATTCAGCTTGGCTGAAAGGAGACTATGCAATGTTGCCAATCAGCACGAACGGAGGAGGCACCTGCGCGACGTCCGGCCCGATCGACGTTTGCAAAACGCCGTCCCCAGGCGGGCCCGTGCCACTGCCGTACCCAAACTTCGCGCAGAACACACAAGTCAATGGTTCGACCGCGTCCAAAAAAGTCACCATCCTCAATAAGAAAGTGGTGCTGGTCGGAACTGAAATCAGTATGTCGTCTGGCGATGAACCAGGCTCTGCAGGGGGCGGAGTCGTTTCCAACAAGATCAAAGGCAAGTGCACGTTCAAAATGGGAAGTTCAAAAGTGTATGTGGAAGGCAAAAAAGTCTGCTATGTCGGTTCGATGACCGGCATGAATGGGACTCCCGACAATACGGTGGGGCTGCAGGTATCTCCGAGCCAAACCAAAGTCACTTGCATGCCCTAGGGGTACGGTAAACTGATTGGTTCGTGATTCGAGCAATTTTTGCTGTCCCGCTGGAGCTCGGTCATGATGTCTCACTCAGTATGTGAAACGCATTGTTTCCAAGGCCGTCGACTGCGCTAGATCTATGCCCTCAACGAACTTGCAGAGTGCCGGCAGTTTGCGAGAATTCACCATAGGCGGGAGTCTTGCGGGAAAATCTTCGAAATCCACGAAACTCTGGCGGCACCGCGACGAATACATCAACATTCATGAGATTCTGTCGAGTACGAACTCCCAAAAGGAACGAGTACCGAAATGGGCACCGTCAATTTCGAATTTGGCACACTGATCCAAGGTGGGCAAAATAAGATGGGCGTCTTTGACGCCGACATCGACCCGTTTGTACGAAACGGTACGACCAATGCCGACCTGTCCGTCTTTGTCCGGATCTGTTTCCAGAAAGTGGACCCGACTCCTGCTTCCAGTACCTACAACGATTGGGACGGGACGGCCGTTCCAATCCGCAAGTGGCGCAGCGATGAATGGGCCAACTGGAAACGTCGGTTCATCAACGACTGCAACGGCGCATGGCACGGGAAATTCTGGCTGGTCACACCGCGCGCCTACAACAGTTTGAACTGGCCCGAACAAAACCCCACTCATCGCTGCAACCTCTGGTGCCGGTTTGAAATGACCGAAACCGCCAGCCCCAATGGAGCGCACGCCGTGATTCCGGTCGTCCGCGTCAACGGCAACCATTCCTTTCGCTCGCACATGCTGCTTTACAGCAACCGCGACCTCCGCCCCGAGCGGTTGACCCGAGGTTCGCTGTTCTATACCCATATCCACGAAATCGGACACCTCATCGGTCTCGATCACCCTGGCACCGGTTTGCCTGGCTGTAGGACGGGCGGCGAGCACGTTTGTTACGCCGGTGCGGACGGAAACGACAGGGACGTGATGGGAAGGGGCAGCCATATCTACCCGAGGCACGCTCAACCGTGGATTAAGGCCTGATCATTACCCACAAGTTTACGGTTCAATGGTGGGATATGTTCGATGGATCGTGTTTGATAGCGTGCCGAAGGATTACATTTCTTGGATCGGAGGTTTGGATTTTTGTTTGGGATGATGCGTATGACAAGTCCAA
>JBGTJE010000077.1:0-42859 GCA_041745295.1 Pirellulaceae bacterium
GGGCTGCAGTGCCGGCACTGGGTCGAGTCATGGGGCGCGACGCGCTGGGCGTTGACGGTCGGCTCATGGATGGGCTTCTATTAAATGACTGCGAAGCGCCGGACATCCCGCCGCCTCCGCTGCGCATGCCGCCACCGCCTCCACCGCGCCCTCGCTGCGCCGAGGCAACATCGCAGATCAATGCACTTAAGGCGATCGCCAAGACGAGTAAGAACGCAGGTTGTACCGATTTATTCTGATTGAACTTGAAAGTCTTCATGGTTATTGCTCTGCGGCCGTTTTCTTGGTGATTTTGATGGGATCGATATTGGGCAATATTTCGCCGCCCACGGCACGTCCAGTCGCTTGCCAAGTGATCGTGTTTTCGTCGAGAAGTGTCATGATATTGATGGCTGACGCTTTTCGTCCGTCGGGAAGAGTCGAAGCCGCATTGATGACCCAGCGATTGTCCTTTTTCGTCCAGGTCGCTTCGCCAAATCCTCCGTCGGAGTCAAAGACCCACGAGCGGATTTTTTGCGACGCAGAATCCCAGCCGATGATTTGGATTCCAGAGAGCTCGATTTGGTCCTTGATCGAAACGGTAAAAGCGCGGTTGATAAAGTTCTGATTCTTGGTCCAGTGGCAAGTCGTCTCGATGCGGGCTTCGTCGTCCTGATCGACCCAGTTTCCAATCATCCATTCCAAATCCTTTAGCCGGTTGTAATTGGAGTAGATGACTGGCACGGATTCTTCGCTCATTCGATCAACGAGCCACTTGCCATCACGTTTGACGTGCACGGCCGAATACACGGTCTCATCTGGTTCCGCACTGGGCGAGATCACTCGCGCAGTTCCCTCCTCAATGGCTACGTTGGGTGAGACAAATTGAACTGAATTGACGGTGACCTCAAGTTTAGCGCCTTTGGAGTCGGCAAAGATTGCGACCAATTGCTTTTCAATGGCATCGCGTCCGACGACTTCGTCGCCTGTTCGCGGATTGGAATACACCGCTTCAGGGGACCAGAGCGACGCAATGGCCTTGGCATCTTGTTTGTTGAATGCTTCCACGTAGGTCGCAGCGGCCTGGCGGATCGCCGCTTCGTCCTCAGCGTGATCGCCGAATGCACTTCGGTAGGGAAGGCACCCCAGGTATAGGACCAGCGACAATCGGATCAGAAGTTTTGTCTTCATCGCCATTACCTTTCTCGTTCAGGAAAAATAATACCTCAATTCGGCCATCGGGATCCGAACCCGACGTCAGTAAAATGCACGTTTGTTTCGGCAAGAGGCGATGATCGAGGCAAAGTGGACGCTCGGTCCAATTTGTGCCCCGTCCCATCGATCGATACGCATTTTGGCGCTGACGGCTCCTACGGGCTCGGCGCCCCTGCAATCGAGAAGCCAACAGAATGGTTTCCCCTCACCCGCGGTCCATTGTAGCCTTCCGCGATTGGCATGCGAGGTGTCAAAGGGAAAATCGTGGAGGCGAACCGACAAGCGAGTTGGAACGGAGCGCAACGGGAAACGGAGTTCTAAATCTAATCTCTGTTACCTCTGCTAACTCCTGTTGAGCCTATTCCTGTTAATGGATTTGGTTTCCCAGAACTAAACAGGAGGTAGCAGAGGCCGCGGAGCCTTTAGATTTCATCGCGGGGAAATTTTTGCACTCCTGAGAAATCTAGAGTCCTATTGTTGTTGCGCGGGCTACGCTCGAGAGCGTCAGCTTGAAGTGGCGTATTCTGCCGGTAAATCAGGCTGCACCGCAGATTTGCGATTGTGAAGATTTGCCGACTTTACGGGAACGGACGGCATTTTGTAGACGGGTTGTAGTGAATATGCGCCGCATGAGGGAAGGGCCACCTGTCGTCATGCGAACGACTCGGACTTTCGATAATTGAGCTACGACTCGTCGAGACCTCAAAAATCGATTGTTAAGACCAACCGGGCAAACAGGTGCTATCGTTTCGGCCCTTGCTTCCGGAAAAAATGGAACCCGCCTTCATAGGAGTGCGTCAGATGCGTGATTGCAATTTCCAACCAGGAGCTTCACCCCGAGCGGTCGGGGCAATCGTCGCACTGGTGATTGGACTTATTGTGATTTTGCCGCAAGAGTTGTCAGCTCAAGAATATTTTGAGAGCGACAGCCGTTTGGGGCGTGGCCAGTCTAGCGACCAACAGTCCGCCACGCCGTCATTCGAGTCCGGATCCTATTTCGCCGCCCATCAAGAAGGTCAAGCGACTCCAGCGATCGGTGAACCTTCGCCAATACAAGAGACGCAAGAATCGCCCTCGGACAAAAAAGACGAGACAGCTCCGGAAGAAGAAGCGACGGTAATGTCCGATCTGCAAAAGCGACTTGAGGCACTTGAAAAGGACCTTAAGAAGGCCAAGGACTCCGAACAAAAGAAAAAAGATGACGACGCGTCCAAGCCCTCGGTTAAGTTGCGTGGCCGACTGCACGCCGACGCGAATTGGTTTGGTCAAGACTCAGCGAACATCGCCACGGTTGGTGACATTCAGGACGGCACATACTTTCGTCGCGCTCGGCTTGGTGTCGACGGAAAGGCATTTGAAGTGACCGAGTTTCGCATCGAAATGGACTTCGCCGCCAGCGGCCGTCCGACGTTTGTCGACGTTTATGGCAAGGTTACTGATCTGCCTCGGTTGGGGAGCGTGCAACTCGGTCACTTCCGTGAACCATTTTCGTTGGAAGCACTTTCCAGCTCGAACTTCAACCCATTCATGGAACGGGCGATCTTCGATGAAGGTCGCAACTGGGGCATCATGGCGGCCAACTATAACGAATATCGAAATACGACCTGGGCCGCAGGTCTGTTCCGCACTGGCTCGGACGATTTCGGAAACGATATCGGCGATAGCGGTGAGCGATCGCTGACATCCCGCGTAACGTGGCTCCCGTACTACGACGAACCGAGCAATGGACGATACTTCTTTGAGCTTGGAACCTCGTATAGCTACCGAAATCCGGATAAACGGTTTATCGCAGGACCGGGCGGACCGGAAGAGTCCACCACGCGATTTGCGTTTGGGCCGCCCAGCTCGTTGAATGAAACTGGAGTCGGAAGCGTTCCGGCATTTGTTTCGATCAGCGTTCCAGACGCCACGGATGTCCAGATGTATGGAATTGAATCGACCTGGAATATCGGCTCGCTCAATTTTCAAGGCGAGTTCGCTGGCGGATACGTCGATCGCTTTGTTACACCCAGCGCTTTTTTCACCGCGGCTTACATCCAAGCGAGTTATTTCCTAACCGGCGAATCCCGCCAATGGGATCGCAAGAACGGGTATTGGGGACGACAACAAGTCTTCGAAAACTTCTTCCGCGTGCGAAACAAGGATTGCTGCATTTGCCAAGGCCGTGGAGCTTGGGAAGTCGCGGCGCGCTGGAATTACGTAGACTTAAACGATGCCGACGCCGGACTGCTCGGCGGATATCAAGACATTTCCACGCTGGGTTTGAATTGGTATCTCACGCCCTACATGCGGATGATGTTTGACTATTCCCTCACCAATTTGCACGACCCGGTCGACGGACAGAGCGATTGCCAACTGTTCGCAACTCGATTGGACATCAGTTTCTAACGCCAAGCATCAGTTGTCATTCCGGGCTGAGTCCCGGAATCCATCTTCCAAGGATGGAGAATTATGCAAACGCCTCTTGCCACATTTCGTAGACTTAAACAACCGCAACGTCACCCGAATTTGAATCCATCAGCCATGAACCAAAACCTCCTCAATCCGGCCCGCCTGCTATCCACTTTTTCTCTAATGGTTGCGCTTGTCGGTGTGACTCCGTCGGCCGCTCGTGCCGACAAGCCATTCCACAAGTGTTGCCGCTGCGGTGTTGAGTGCCAGACCAGCAAAGTCTGCCGACCCGTCGAAGAAACCAAAAAGGTCGCCAAGACTCAATTCGAATGCAAATGCGAAGACTTCTGCGTTCCTGGAAAAAGCAACTTATGCGGCGTTGAGCAAGGCTGTGACGAATGTGGAAACGTCACTTGCACCAGGATCTGGGAGCCGACGTGCGCTCAGGTTCGCTCGAAGTGCGTGTTGAAAAAGAGCACTGTGGAAGAAGAAGTCAAAGTGATCAAATGGGTTGTCGAGGAAATTTGCCCTGCGTGCGCCGGCGACTGCCACTCGGTAGAGCACATCCCGCAACCAGCAATGCCAGGCCCAACTGGACCAACGACCCGAACGTCGCAAGCCAAACCCTGGCTGGTGGAATCGCAGCCGATCACGGCTGCTGAAGAACGAATGGCGCAATTGCCTTATTTCGCTCCGGCTGCCGAAACCAATCAATTCAGCCATCGTCGCTAGCCGACGGACGAGTGGGACCGGTTGATTGGCGATGCGCCTACCAACCCAGTACTTTGTCATCAAAAGGAATTAGAATTCTGGTTCCCAGGCTCCCGCCTGGGAACGAGCGAACCACGGCAATAGGTGGGCTTTGGTTATTTCTTTAGTGCGCATTCAGTGAATTTGTAGCGGAACTTACCGGAGTTCAGGCCTGAATTCTGGCGAATTCAGCTAACAGAATTTGAGCAGAAGGAAACGGAGGTAACGGAGAGAAGTCCGTTTCTCCGTTTACTCAGTTCTTCCCCGTTAAATCGGAGTTTCCGTTTTTTATCTGATCGCATTCACCGCTGTTCGAAGTCAAATATTACTTTTCGGTGAATTCCGAGAATTTCTAGATGGCTTCACCTATCGGGTTCGACGGAATTCTCTATCCGTCTTGTGATACCGTCTATTTACCGGTGTCCGTTGCGAATTATCATAAATCCGCCATGCGTCTGTGCATGTTGGGGCAAGGGTTTCGTGAAGCGGACGGGGACCGCTCATTTCCAATCCAGGTCTACGCTGACCGAGTCGCTTCAGCACGGTGCGGGCAGTAAATAGCCGCCCGCCAATTCATTGGCAAGAAGATGCACGGGAGACAAAAATCGTGAGTCCGAACGTTATTGTCTTGCTGGTCTTCGTAAGTGTTTTCCTGGCCGCGTTATTGGCGATGTGGCTTCGTAAAGCGCTGCCGGAACATCACTTGAACGATACATCGAAGGACACGGTGAAGCTCACCATGGGATTGGTTGCGACGATGTCTGCCCTCGTCCTCGGACTGCTCATCGCGTCGACCAAACAAACATTCGACACCGAGAGAAATGAAGTGACCCAAATGGCGGCCAAGATCATTTACCTCGACGGAGTCCTCGACGCGTACGGAACCGAAGCTGCCCAAACGCGGGAGATGCTCCGTGACTCCATCGAAACGGCGATTATTCGGATGTGGCCAGACGCGGCGTCTGGTCATTCGCGACCCGATCCCTCCGCGAGTTGGAACGAAATGTTGCCCGCTTCCATTCAGAAGCTTTTGCCGCAAAACGATGCTCAGCGGGCTGCCAAGAGTGAGGCGGAAAAGATTGCGGGCGAACTTGGGCAGATGCGCTGGCTCTTGTTTGAGCAGTCAGAGACCTCGATCTCGATGCCGATGCTGGTCGTCTTGATCTGCTGGCTCGCAATACTTTTCTTCAGTTTCGGGTTGTTCGCGCCGGCCAACAGCACCGCCGTTATCGCGTTAATGGTCTCGTCACTATCCGTCTCCGGCGCGATCTTCCTGATCCTGGAGCTAGACCAACCGTTTAACGGACCTATCCAGATCTCTAGCCAGCCGATGCGCAGCGCGCGGACGCAACTCGGGGATTAGGAAGTGATAGAAGTCGACGCCAAGAATTGAACAAGAGCAAGCAGAGGAAGCGGAGAAGACCAACAAATCAATCTCTGCTCCCTCTGTGTCCTCCTGTTATTTAAGTTTGCAGTCCGCACGCCGCAGTTTTTCGAAACTAAAAAAATGAATCGAAAGCACGAAACCATGAATTACCATCAAATCCAAACTAAGAAAATCGTTAATCGACTAGTTGCGCTTCTGTCATTTGCCTTCGTTGTCCCCGCGGCTGCCCAAGCTCAGTCAGATCCCCTTCCGTCGTGGAACGAAGGCAAAGCCAAGCAATCGATTGTCGAATTCGTTACGAAGGTGACGAAGGAAAGCTCGCCGGATTTTGTACCGGTGCCGGAACGCATCGCGGCCTTTGACAACGACGGAACGCTTTGGTGCGAGAAGCCGCTGCCGGTCCAATTGTACTTCGCGCTCGATCGCGTGAAGACCCTCGCGCCCCAACATCCCGAGTGGAAGGATAAGGAGCCGTTCGCATCGGCGCTCAAGGGCGACATGAAGGGTGTGCTGGCCGGCGGCGAACGCGGGTTGGTCGAAATCATAATGGCCACCCACGCGGGCATGACCATCGAAGAGTTTGAAAAAATCGTCACCGACTGGATCGACACCGCGAAACATCCCAAATACAAGCAGCCCTACACCGCGTGCGTTTATCAGCCCATGCTCGAAGTGCTCAGCTACCTGCGCGCCAATGGCTTCAAGACTTTCATCGTTTCCGGCGGCGGTATTGAGTTTATCCGCGCTTGGGTGGAGCCGGTCTATGGCATCCCGCCGGAACAGGTCGTCGGCAGCAGCGGCAAGGTGAAGTTTGAAGTGCGCGACGGCAAGCCGGTGCTCGTCAAGCTGCCGGAGGTCAACTTCATCGATGACAAGGACGGAAAACCCGTCGGTATCAACGAGCACATCGGCCGCCAGCCGATCGCGGCGTTCGGAAATTCCGACGGCGATCTGCAAATGCTCCAATACACCGGCGCCGGCAGCGGCCTGCGATTCTGTCTCTACGTGCACCACGACGACGCCGAGCGGGAATACGCCTACGACCGCAAGGACGCCTTGGCCCGGCTCGACAAAGGTCTCGACGAAGCCGCCGCGAAAGGCTGGACCGTGGTCAGCATGAGGGACGATTGGAAGTCGATCTTCGCCTTCGAAAGTAAGTGAACCAATAAATACCAGAATTTAACAGGAGGAAGCAGAGAGAGCAGAGTTGGAAAAGAAAATACCCGATCTCCGCTTCCTCTGCTATTTCCTGTTCAAAAAAAATGCACCCTTTGTTTGAAAAAGCATCCGGGTTGACTGAAAGCATCATCGGCGCAGCCATCGAGGTTTACCGGGACAAAGGCCCGGGCCTGATTGAATCCATTTACGAATGGTGTTTGACGAAAGAGTTGGAACTGCGAGGGCTGCCCTGTCTAAGCCAGAAAATCGTGGTGATTAATTACAAGGGCTTCACCCGTGAAGAACCGCTACGGTTCGATTTGCTGGTGGCAGGTTGTGTTCTGGTGGAAGCCAAAGCCGTGGAGAACATTCTCCCGATCCACAAAGCCCAGCTCCTGAGCTACATGAAGTTGTTGGATATCCCGATTGGGTTGCTCATCAATTTCCATGAGCTCAAAGTCACCGACGGCATCAGCCGGTTGATCCTGCCGGGAGTAGGCCAATGAATACCAGAATTCAACAGGAGCAAGCTGTAAGGGAAAAGATATACAACCACAAACTCCGTTTCCTCTGGTTCCTCCTATTCAAATTCGAAAGTTCAGCGCGTTCGACGCCGGCGCCCAGGACGGAACGGTGATGAAAATGAAGAATTTGGGAAGACGGTTTTTCAAACCGAATTTAAATGCGTATTTTCGGGATAGCTTGATTGGAATCGGGATTTCCGTGTGCGCCACCTATCGCGGGGTTCGTCGCGAAAAGTACAATTCGCGTTACCTCTAACCTCGGTCGCCGCCGACCACTTCGTGGCGGTCTCGCTCAATCCGTAATCGTATCTATAGGTCCCAACATGACTCGACACACATTTAGATTGCACGCGCGTTGCGTGCTGGCGGCCGTCGCATTGATCACATTTCTCGCGCCGCTGACCGCTTATCCACAATCGCAGCGGGCCCAAGATCCTCTCGACCGAACGATCTTGCCAATCCACGAGCCCAAGGTAACGTCGATTACTGAGCTCGATGCGCGCGATGCCAAAGCTCCGCCACGGTTCGAAGTCAAAGTGCCGGACGGCGCTCCTAACGTCGTGATCGTGCTAATTGACGACATCGGCTTTGGCCACAGCAGCGCTTTCGGCGGGCCGATCCAAATGCCCACGCTGGAGAGACTTGCAGCCAATGGTCTCAAATACAACCGCTTCCACACCACTGCGCTCTGTAGTCCCACGCGCACGGCGCTGCTAACGGGCCGCAACCACCACGTGAACAATGCCGGCGCGATCATGGAACTGGCCACGGCCTTCCCCGGCAACACCGGCGTGCGGCCTCTCAGCGTGACGCCCTTGGCCCAGATCCTGCGCATGAACGGCTACAGCACGGCGGCGTTCGGCAAGTACCACGAAACCGCGCCTTGGGAAGTGTCGGTTTCCGGTCCCTACGACCGCTGGCCAACCGGTTCCGGTTTCGACAAGTTTTACGGCTTTATCGGCGGCGAGACCAATCAGTGGGCGCCGGCCATCTATGACGGCACGGTGCGCATCGAGCACAAGCAGACGCCGGACTACCACTTCACCGTCGACATGACCGACCAGGCGATCAACTGGATGAGCGCGCAGCAGGCGCTCACGCCCGACAAGCCATTTTACTTGTATTTCGCGACCGGCGCCACGCACGCTCCGCACCACGCGCCCAAAGAGTGGATCGAGAAATACAAGGGGCAATTCGCCCAGGGCTGGGACAGGCTGCGTGAGGCGACCTTCGCACGCCAGAAGAAACTGGGCGTGATCCCCGCCGACACAAAACTCACCCCGCGTCCC
Source organism: Pirellulaceae bacterium (assembly GCA_041745295.1). Taxonomy (GTDB): domain Bacteria; phylum Planctomycetota; class Planctomycetia; order Pirellulales; family Pirellulaceae; genus JANMEB01. Next base: position 8,694 of record JBGTJE010000077.1, read on the forward strand.
AAGGAAATACCCGCGTGGGATGACATGGACGCGGACCAGAAGCGGCTCTTCGAACGCCAGATGGAAACCTTCGCCGGCTTTGCCGAACACACCGACCATGAAGTGGGACGGTTGGTCGCGCAATTGGAAACGATCGGCGAACTGGACAACACGGTTTTCTACTACATCGTGGGCGACAACGGCTCCAGCGCCGAAGGTGGACCGGAGGGCACGTACAACGAAATGATGGCGCTGAACGGCATCGTCGGCACGGCTGATCAAATGATGGATCACATCGATGACTGGGGCAGCCCAAGCACTTTCCCGCATTTTGCGATCGGCTGGGCATGGGCGGGCAACACGCCCTTCCAATGGACCAAGCAAGTGGCCAGCCACTTCGGCGGCACACGCAACGGCATGGTGTTGCATTGGCCGAACGGCATCAAATCGAAAGGGGAAATCCGCTCACAGTTCAGCCATGTGATTGACGTGGCACCGACGGTGCTAGAAGCGGCGAAACTGCCGGAACCCAAAATGGTAAACGGTGTTGAGCAGCACACCATGGACGGAGTCTCGATGCTCTATACTGTCGACGATCCCGAGGCCAAGGAACGCCACACCACGCAGTATTTCGAGATGTTCGGCAACCGCGGCATCTATCAGAATGGCTGGGTCGCCTGCACGCGCCATTCGATCCCTTGGCTGATGGCGCAGAACCCGCCGTTGAGCGACGATGTCTGGGAACTTTACAACGTGGACAAGGATTTCAGCGAAGCCGAGAATCTGGCCGCCAAACAGCCAGAAAAGTTGAAAGAGCTGCAAGCGGTTTTCTTGAAGGAAGCAATCAAGAACAACGTGCTGCCGATCGACGACCGCCGAGCCGAGCGCTTCAATCCGGTTATCGCCGGACGTCCCGACCTGATGGGCGGACGCAAGTCGCTGACCGTCTATCCAGGCATGACCGGCATGATGGAGAACGCGTTCATTAACGTGAAGGGCGTGCACCACACCGTCACCGCCGACGTCGAACTGGCCGATGTAAACACCAGCGGCGTTATCATCGCGCAGGCCGGCTACTTCGGGGGATGGGTACTCTATATGAAGGACGGCGTGGCACACCATGAGTACAATTGGTTTGCACTGGAGCGCACCAACATCGCAGGAACATCGGCCCTGGCACCTGGCAAGCACACCATCGTGTACGAGTTCATTCCGGATGCGGCCAAGCCGGGGACGGGCGGAAAGTCGATCCTGAGCATCGACGGGATGCGAGTCGCAGAAGGGCAAATCCCCAAGACCCAGCCGTTTGCGTTCTCAGGGGATGAAGGCGCGGATGTGGGCTTGGATGGCGAGACGAATGTGTCAACCGACTACAAACAGGGAGACAACGGATTTACCGGCAAGGTGAAGCAAGTGACGATCGAACTGAAATGATCTCACACAAATGGTTCGCTGCGCATATCAAACTAAGTTGTTCTCGTTTGTGAAAAGCCAGATCGAAGAAAATCGGAAGACGCAACAGGAGCAAACGGAGCTAACGGAGATACGGTTTTTCTTATCTCCGTTTTCTCTGTTACCTCCTGTTCAAATTCCGAAAACCACAGCGCCGAAAATTGCTGCGCCCAACCTTATTCGTCGCCGATGGACTTCGGCGTCCAGAGGTCGACAAATTCAAGCGATTCGGATTTCATTTCGCTCCAATCCGTCCCGGAATATTTGAGATAAGCGATCGCCGCGGTTTTTAGGGTGACCCACTCGCCGGTCAGCGATTCGACGAATTGTTCCAGCGCCGGATTGTGCCCCACGATCAGTAAGGTCGTTACCGCTACGGGGCATAGTGCAACTTGCGCCGAATACGCGCGATTGGCTCCCTCGTATAATGCTTGCGGCAACTCGATCGTCCCCTTGAAATTCATCGCATTGGCTACGAGCCGTGCGGTATCGCGAGTCCGCAACGCAGGCGAAGCGATTAAATGATCCAGCCGAAATTTCTGATCGTGAAGCCAGTTCCCCATCGCCGTTGAATCGCCTGTTCCGCGCTCGCTTAGCGGCCGGTCGAAATCCTCCCAGCGCTTTGCATCCCGCTCTGCCTTCGCATGCCGCATGATCAATAGCTGTTTTTTCATTTTTCGATTCGTTGGGGGAATTCGGGCATTCCATTTCCATGGGACCAGACTATTTGGAACATTCGCAGTGAAATTCTTATGTTTTCGCCGGCAATCGCCGACGCGCCGGAACAACCGGCCCACGTCGAATGCAAATGCGACATTCGTTGTTTAAGATGTATTCTTTGCTGCCGATTCACACTCGTCCACTAGACTACCGACCATGGATCTTGAACGATCGCGGATCAAAGCCGAACTGAGCGGGTTGCTCAAGGGCGATGTACTCTGCGACGACGTTCACTTGCAGTTGTACGCCAGCGACGCCAGCGTCTATCAAACTCGGCCATTGGCAATCGTTCGACCGGTGAGTGTCGAGGACGTTGTTGCGGCAGTGAAGTATGCCAAAGACCATCACATTTCGGTTCACCCACGCGGATCGGGAACGAGTGTATGCGGCAGCCCGCTGGGAACCGGCATCATCATGGATTTCACGGCGTCGATGCGCCGTGTCATTCGGGTCGACGACGACGTCGTGTCGTTGCAGCCAGGCGTCATTTTGGCGAATCTTAACCGCCAATTGGCTCCTCTTAAAAAGCTTTTTGGTCCCGACTCGGCCTTACGCAGCGTGACTTCGATGGGCGGCGTCTTGTCGACCAACGCCTCGGGCAGCCATTGGGTTAAGTACGGAGCCCCACGCGACAAAGTCCGCTCCTTGCAAGTCGTTTTGGCGGACGGACAAGTCATCGAAATCGGGGCAACTGCCTTGCGGACATCCGGTTCGGTCGCCGACAAACTGACCGAGCAAGTGCAGGATTTGATTTCAAAACGCCGCGCCGTCATCGAGCAACATTCGCCGCGAACGCGAGTGAACCACGCTGGTTACCAACTCGATGATCTGGAAATACACGGCCAGCTCGATTTGGCCCGACTCCTCGTTGGATCTCAAGGAACGTTGGGGATTATCACTCAAGCCGAATTGGAATTGGACGACTTGCCCACGTTTCGCGGCGTAGTCCTGTTGTTTTTTGATCGCATGGAGACCGCAGCCCGCGCGGGCCTGGATGTCTTGGCAACCGACGTCGTCGCGTGCGATTTGCTCGACCGCAGGCTGCTCTCGCTGGCGCGCGAAGATCAACTCGCTTTTCATCGGCTGGTTCCGGCGGAGGCGGAAGCAATGTTGCTGGTGGAATACGAGGCAATGGGCAACGAAGAACTTCAGGCCAAACTCAATCAAATCGTGCATCGGATCCAGCGACGCAAGAAGTTGGCGTTTCATTCTCGCATCGCGACGGAAGTTCACGAACGGAATTTGTATTGGCGACTGGCCCGGCGCGTGATCCCCTCGTTGTACCGCTTGAAGGGATCGGGGCAGGCCGTCCCTTTCATCGACGAAATCGTGGTGGCACCCGAGGAGCTGCCCTCGTTTTTGACCGACGCACACGCGATCTTGAATCAATCGGAAGTCACCGCAACCGTTTTTTGCCATGTCGGACAAGGGCTCGTGAACCTGCATCCCTTTCTCGATCTGGGAAACCCACGCGACGTCGAAAAAATGGAACTGCTCGCCAAGCAATTCTTCGATCGCACGCTCAAAGCGGGTGGCAGTATCAGCGGCTCGCGCGGCGACGGTTTTAGTCGAACCTGGTATCTGCGGAATCAATACGGAAAACTATACGACGCCTTCAAGGAATTGAAACGAATCTTCGATCCGCAAAATACGCTCAATCCCGGCAAGATCATCGATCAGCCAGCGAGTCACCTAACCGAGAATCTCCGACCCAATCAGATCGCCAGCCATTGGCGGTCCGCACTGGAATCCAATGAGCCGCTTGACGCAAGCGAGAATCCGCCGGTCGCCCATTCCAATTCAACAGCTCCTCAGCAGGCGCAGCTCAAGATCATCGTGCCACTGTTAAATTGGAATCCGGGCGACATGGCACTGGCCGCGCGCAATTGCAATGGCTGCGGTCGCTGTCGAACGACGTCTCCCGACGAACGAATGTGTCCGATTTTTCGCCTTGCGCCGAACGAAGAGGCTTCGCCCCGCGCGAAGGCCAACCTGGTGCGCGGATTGCTCTCCGGAGAATTGGCCGCGGAGGTTCTGGCCCAGGATGTGCTGAAGGAAGTCGCCGATCTCTGCGTCAATTGCCATCAATGCCGTTTGGAATGCCCTGCGACGGTTGACATTCCAAAACTAATGATCGAGGTCAAAGCCCAATACGTAGCCGCAAACGGTTTGAAAATGTCGCAATGGTTGCTGACTCGATTGGACCTGTTGTATTGGTTCGGCGGTCGCTTCCCCTGGCTTACCAACCGAATCATTGGCCATCGAATGGCCCGCTGGATCCTCGAGCGATTGGTCGGGGTTGCCCAAGGTCGGAAACTGCCGAGATTCTCTGCAAGTTCGTTCATTCGTTGGGCCACGCGGCAATCGCTGCACCGACCGGCGCGACAAGCCAAACGGAAAGTCCTATACTTCGTAGACGCTTTTGCCAACTGGAACGACATCGAGCTGGGCAAGGCGCTGGTCAAGGTTATGCAACACAATGGGATCGATGTTTTTGTGCCTCAAGTTCAAGGCTTCTCGGGGATGTCGCTCATCTGCGACGGTTTGATCGGACCCGCACGCAAACGAGCCCACAAAAACGTAGAATTGTTGGCGGATTATGTCCGTCAAGGCTATCACGTGGTTACCACCGAACCATCAGCCGCCCTCGCAATCAAACACGAGTACCTCAATCTGTTGACCGACGATGACGCGAATCTTGTGGCGGACAATACCAGCGACGCATCCTCGTATTTGTGGAACCTGCATACCGTCGGCCAGTTGGAATTGGACTTCAAGCCGGTCAATGTCGTCGTCGGATATCATCTACCCTGCCATCTGCGCGCGCTTGACCAGAGTGTCCCGGGACTGAAGCTATTGGACTTGGTGCCAGGCTTGGTCGTCGAACATATCGAGCGAGGCTGTTCCGGAATGGCAGGCTTGTATGGAATGAAGGTCGAAAACTATCGACGCAGCCTGCGCGCCGGCGTAGGATTAATGTCGGCGCTGCGGCGACCCGATATCGTCGTCGGCGCCACCGAATGCAGCACCTGCAAGATCCAGATGGAACATGGCACGACAAAATCGACCACGCATCCGATCAAAATACTGGCGCTGGCCTACGGCCTGATGCCGGAACTCAACGACTTGTTCGAACGGCGAAGCGAGGCGAAACTCCTCTCATGAACGTAATTGTCTTGGTGTTTGCAGAAGCCAGGGTCGTGATCGGCAGGTCGTCAATCGAAGTCGCCTTGCCATCCGGCGCTTCGGTCGCGCAGCTCCGGCGGGAGATCGGACAGCAGTTTCCCCGGTTGCAGTCGTTGTTGGGCCGCAGTGCGGTCGCCGTGAATCAACGATTTGCGGACGACGCGACGACTCTCGGCGAACACGACGAGATCGCCTGGATTCCACCTGTCAGCGGCGGATAAATTGCGGTTAGTAGGTCCGTTTTGTAGACCGCCAAACCGACTCACTACCAAAGTGCGAGTGTCATCAACTGATGCAACCCCCACGGCTAGCGAGGAAACTCGTTTTGGCGACAATTGACTCGGAGCAGCAACGATTGGACGAACCAACTCTCAATACGATTTCGCAACGCATGTCGTTTTGCAGGGGTTTAGATTTCCCCCCTCCCTAGCCCTCCCTTCAAGGGGGAGGGAACAAGATTTTCAACTCTCAACTCTCAACTCCCGCATGATTCAAATTACGTCGAGTCCGATTGCCACCGAACATGTCTTGCGGGCCGTTGGTGATCCGCGCTGTGGAGCAAGCGTCTTGTTCTTGGGCACGACCCGCGCGGAAACAGATGGCCAACCGACCGAAACGCTTGAATACGAGTGTTACGAGCCGATGGCTCGGCAAATCCTTTCCGAATTGGAAGCAGAAGCTCGTCGGCGATGGCCGATCGAACAATGCTGGGTCGTGCATCGCGTGGGCGCTGTCGGAATTGGCGAAGCGAGCGTTGCGATCGCCGTAAGTTCGCCTCACCGGGCCGATGCGTTCGCCGCCGGACAATGGCTCATCGATTCCGTAAAGCAACGCGTCCCGATCTGGAAGAAGGAAATTTCTCCGGATGGTCGCGAGCAATGGCAGCATCCGCAGTCCGAAGCGGAAAGACGCACGCGAATGACCTCCTCATGAGACAACTACCCATCATCGACACGTTTAGCCGAACTCACACAAACCTGCGAATCAGTGTGACCGATCGCTGCAACATTCGTTGCTTCTACTGCATGCCCAGCGAAAGCGTTACGTTTCGGCCCAAGCGAGAATTGTTGAGTTTTGAAGAGATCGTGCGGTTTACAAGAATCGCGGCGGAAATGGGCGTCAATAAGTTGCGACTGACCGGTGGCGAGCCGCTCGTGCGAAGTGATTTAGCAGTCCTCATTGAACAACTTGCAGCGATTGAGGGAATTACCGATATCGCGCTGACCACTAATGGCTTATTGTTAACGGAACAGGCTGCAGGGTTGAAGGCTGCGGGGTTGCACCGAATAAACGTAAGTCTCGACGGATTGAGTGACGACGTCTTTTTTCGAATCTCGCGGCGGCGCGGCGTTCAAAAGATCATTGACGGGATCTTGGCGGCTAAACAACTAGGCTTTCGAAAGATTCGGCTGAATTCCGTGATCATTCCCCAAGTCAACGACGGCGAAATCGTGGGCCTGGCACAATTTGCCCGGCAGCATCAATTGGAATTGAGGTTCATCGAGTTCATGCCGCTCAATTCCACCGGTCATTGGGAAATGGACCAAGTCCTGACCGGCGCGGCGCTGCGTGTTCTCATCGAGCAGGAAATAGGGCCCGTGAAACCCGCGGAGGGAACCGATCCCCATCAACCGGCCCGCGATTTCGAATATTTGGACGGGGGTGGTCGAATTGGGTTCGTCGACTCGGTCTCCGAACCATTTTGCTCCGCGTGCAACCGATTGCGGATCACCGCCGATGGGCAGCTCAGAAATTGTCTCTTTTCGGACGACGGCTGGGATGTCCGCGAATTATTGCGAAATCCGCAAACTACGGACGACGCGATTCGGAGCTTGATACGCGACTGCGTTCGGGCGAAATGGGCCGGGCACGGAATCCAAACGTTTGAATTTGTCAAACCCCAACGCGCGATGAACGAAATTGGCGGATAAGGGGATTCGTTTTCAATTTTCAGTGTTCAGTGTTCAGTGTTCAGTGTTCAGCGGATAGTGGATTGTTATTAGTCGTAATTCCTAATTCGTAATTCGTAGTTTATTACAATGTCGAACGACGTCTGGTATGCCGATGGACTTCGCTTCGAGTGCACGCAATGCGGCAATTGCTGCACCGGTGCGCCAGGATTTGTCTGGGTGAACCAAGACGAAATTGCCGCCCTGGCCCAGAAAGTCGGGATCGACGACGTCGACGAATTCGAACGGCTCTACGTCCGCAAGATTGGGATGCGGAAGAGTTTGGTTGAGTTTCCCAACGGAGATTGCGTATTTTTCGACAATGAAAAACGCACGTGCACCGTATACGACGCTCGACCGCGACAATGTAGGACTTGGCCGTTTTGGAAATCCAACGTGCGCTCGCCGGAAACGTGGCAGCAGACGTGCGAGCAGTGTCCAGGAAGCGGTAAAGGAAAGCTCTATTCGCTCGAACAAATTCGGCAAAACGCCGAGATATTCAACATTTAGCGATGCCACTTGAGCGAGTTTCATGAAACGATAGCAGTACTGGCCAGAGTTTCGGGCCAAATTCTGGTGAATTCGCCTACGTCAGACGCTAGAGTTATAAGAAATGCACTTTAATCTGCACTTGCGCGGCGCTCCGTTGTATTTAGTCATTGGCACGCCTACACTTGTGCCGATTCCCCATGCTCTAACTATCGTCATTTCAAATCCCGTGGAGTCTGAGCGTGACGAAAAAGGAAATCGTCAAAACGATCTCGGATGAGATTGGAATGACGCAATTAAAGACAAAGGAAATCGTTCAAAAGACGTTTGACGCCATCGTCGAAGCGCTAGTTGACGAACGGCGGATCGAGCTGAGAAACTTCGGTGTTTTTGAGGTCAAACGGCGGGCGGCCCGCAAGGCCCGCAATCCACGCACTGGCGATCGCGTAGTGGTGCCCGCGAAGTTCGTCGTGATCTTCAAGCCGGGCAAGGAAATGGAAGAACGCGTGTTGAAACTGGAAAAGGAAGAAACCGCTAAAATGCAACAAGAGCTGGAGAACGAACTTGCGTCGAACAACGCATCCCCGCCCGCGAACGAGAGCCACGCCACCGACCAGTGACCGTCGTCTCGGAACTTTTCAGTTATCAGCGAAGAGGTTTTGCAATTCGATCGATCAGCCGCAAGGCGCAAGCTTCCGGTTTAGTTGGGTCGGCAAGCGGACGCAAGCGCCTTGCGGCTGATAGTGAGAACGTCGAGCCACATTTTTCCGGAGTCGATTCGCCATGCCTAATGTGCCCAACCCGTTTCGACATCTCCCGTCCGTAAGTCAGTTGATGGACAGCCCACCCCTGAAATCATTGGTGGAATCGGCCAGCCACAACGTCGTGGTCGACGGCGTCCGATCGTTTCTTGACAAGATGCGTGAACAGGTTTCCCAGGCTAGCGCCGCCGCCAATATCAACATTCCAACGGCCGCTGAACTCGCGGCCAAAATTGCCGATTGGATTCGTAGCGACGATGCGCCCAAATTGCGGCCGGTGATCAACGGCACCGGAATCTTATTGCACACGGGCCTGGGGCGTTCGCCGTTGGCTGAAGAGGCAATTCAATCGATCGCCGCGATCGCTGGTGGATATGCAAGCGTCGAAATTGACCTGCAAACAGGTGAACGCGGTAGCCGCGCGGACGCTGTCCGCAAATTGCTTTGTGAATTGACTGGCGCCCCGGCCGCCACCGTGGTGAATAACAACGCGGCGGCAACGATGCTGACGCTAGCCGCGATCGCGAATGGTGGCGAAGTCATTTGCAGCCGCGGACAACTTGTCGAGATCGGTGGCAGCTACCGCTTGCCCGATGTCATGGAATGCAGCGGCGCCAAACTCCGCGAGGTCGGCACCACCAACAAAACTCGGATCGGCGATTACGAACGAGCGATTGGGGAGCAAACGCGAGCCATCCTAAAAGTTCATCCCAGCAATTACCGCATCCAGGGCTTTACTGAATCTGTAGAATTATCGGAGTTGGTGCGATTGGGCCGCCAGCGGCACATCCCGGTCATTGATGACGTGGGGTCCGGGGCCCTAATCGATTTCGCGCGGTATGGGTTTAAGGAAGAGCCCGTCGTCAAAGCGAGTATTACCGCCGGCGCCGATTTGGTTTTGTTCAGCGGCGACAAACTGGTCGGCGGACCACAATGCGGGATTATCGTTGGCCGCAAAGACTTGATCGAACGCATTGAGCAGCATCCGTTAATGCGCGCGTTCCGCGTCGGCAAGCTTACGTTGGCGGCGTTGGTTGCCACGCTCAGACTGTATCGCGATGTGGACTTGGCCGAGCAAAAGATCCCGTTGCTCATGATGCTCTCAACGCAGATGGAGAACCTCAAGTTTCGGGCCGAGAAACTCGCAACGCAATTGCGGGGAGTCGGCGGCATCTCGTCGGCTACCGTGCAGCAAGGATCGTGTCTCTTGGGCGGTGGATCGATGCCGGTGCAGGAAATCCCCTCGCACCAAGTTGCCATAGAGCCGGCGGGCCAATCGGTCAGCCAACTTGCCGAGCGTTTACGCACCGGCGAGCCGGCCTTGATCGGGCGGATTCAGGAAGATCGATTCGTGCTCGACATGCGCACGATTTCACCGAGGCTTGACACGCAAGTCGTCAAAGCGTTCCAAAACCTGGCCGAAGCTCCCGTCCGCACGGCGAATGGGCCGGTGGAATCGGCGACCGCGTAGCTACGGCTCGCGAATGCTGGAGTCCAGCCCGCGCAGTATTGGGTAAAGGAAATATTCGATCACGCGCCGGTCGCCGACACGAATCTCCGCGGCGACTACCATCCCGGGCAAGAGTCGGTGTTTGGCGGGCATATTCTTGAGTTGATCGATGCTACCGAGCCGAACCCGAGCACGGTACATGGTCACCGTCGATGGGGGCTCGCCTTTTTGAAATGCACCTTCACTGATCGTCGTGAGCGTGCCGCCGAGCACGCCATGCTTTTGATAGGGGAACGCGTCGAGTTTAACGCGAGCCACATTACCTAATTTGATGAGCCCAATATCGCGAGCCGGAATTTCCACTTCCGCCTCCAGGAAGGCGTTGACGGGAACGAGTTTAAACAAGGACTCTCCGGGTTTGGGAGCGGAGCCCGGTGATCGCTCTGCCACCTCGAGAACGACGTATTCCTCGGACGGCAGATCGCCGGGCACGCGCAGCTCGACCAGTTCGACCATCCGGCGAGCTTTGTTGAGTTCTTCAGAGACTTCGTCACGATCGCGATTGGCAGTCAATAACTCGGTGGAGATTTTCGAGCGCCATTGCGTGATGTATTCTTCCTCTTGCTTGGAGTTGACTTCGATATCGTGAACCAATTGTTCGCGTTCGTTTTGCGATTTTTCCAACGCCCGCTCGGCATCGAGCTTTTCGATTTCGGCTTGCCAAAGTTGGAGTTGCGATTCGCTTTTCTTGCCGACGAGTTTCTCAATCAGGTCGTAATTCTGTTGAAGAATCTTCACTCGATTTTCAAGGCTTGATATTTCGCTCAAGTTGTTGGCTTGTTGCACGTTGAGCTTGTCGCGTTCGGCGGTGAATGTCGCCATTTTCGCCGCAAATTCCTTTTTACGATCTTGAAAAACCGTGTCCTCCAACTGCCATGAATTCGAGAGGCCGTGTTCGCCGGGAACGAATTCGACGCGATCCCGTTCGGCGGTCAGCCGTTCGATCGCAGCGCGGAGGCTATCATCTCGCATTTGCAATTTTGAGACGTCGGCTTCGGAAAACGTTGGGTCCAGCGTCGCGAGCACGTCGCCACGGCGAACCACGTCGCCAAACTTAACCCGGATTTCCCGAAGCAGGGAGGCTGCAACGGGCTGAATCACAACCGGTGGCTCACGGGTGATCAAGCTTCCTTGTGCGACGACGATTCGATCCACTTTGGCCCAGCAGGCCCAAACCACCGCTGACGTCAGAAGGGCGATCACCGTGTACAGCGTCCAACGGGCTCCGCCCGGCACGCTGCGCTTCTCAATTTCCACGGCGTCGGGCTGGAATTCGATCAGGCTTTTGGGCACGGAGCGAGTTCGCAAAACCTTGTTTCGTTGCGTCGTCGGGCGCGCTATCTGTTCGCTGTTTGTTGTCGCCATAATTCGCGATACACCTTGCTCTTTTCCAATAATAACCGATGACTCCCGACGGCGTCGACTTTGCCTTGATCCAACACGATAATCGAATCGCAGCCAGTCAACATGGAGAGTCGATGGGATACCATGATGACCGTTCTGCCGCTGGCGATGCGGGCCAAGTTCCGTTGCACGATGGCTTCACTCTCGGGATCGAGCGCGCTGGTCGCTTCATCGAAGATGAGAATTTTTGGATTGGTCAGCATCGCGCGAGCGATCGCCAAACGCTGTTTTTGCCCGCCGGACAAGTTGGCACCATTTTCTTCCAAAATGGTATCGTAGGATTGCGGCAGCCGTTCAATGAACTCATCCGCTCCCGCCAGTTTGGCTGCGTAGACGACTTCTTGAAAGCTCGCGTTGCTTTTGGCCATCGCGATATTGTGGCGAATGGAACCCTTGAATAAAAAGTTATCCTGCAAGACGACGCCAATGTTTTGCCGCAAATGCGAGATGTCCAGTTCGCGGATGTCAAGTCCATCGACGCGAATGATGCCCGAGCGAACGGGGTACATTCCTTGAATCAAGCGCGTGATGGTTGTCTTGCCGGAACCGCTCCGGCCCACAATTCCGATGAGCGATCCGTTGGGAAACACCATCGAAACGTCGTCGAGCGCCGGGGCCGCTTCCGGCGAATATTGAAATGTGAGATTTTCAAATTCGATCCGACCAACCAAGGCCGGTCGCAATCCATGTCCGATTCCGGCTTCGACCGGTCGGTTCATTACTTGACCCAGCATGCGAATCGAGAGCGCGGCTTCTTGATAGGAGTGAATCAACGAAACGAGTTGCACCAAAGGACCGGAGACCCGTCCCGAGATCATCTGAAACGCGACCAACGCGCCGACCGACATCTGTTCGTCGAAGACCATCTTGGCCCCGTACCAAACGATCGCGACGACCATGCATTTCTCTAGAAACTTGGACATGCTCGTCGCGAGGGTAGAAATCTTGCCCACACGAAAATGCATTTCGACCGCTTGGGCCGTGCGCTCGTCCCATTTTTTTCGTTGGACTGGCTCCATGCTCAGAGCCTTCACGGTTTGCATCCCGTGAATGGACTCCACCAGCATGGCTTGCCGTTCCCCTTCGGCCAAATAGAGGGCTTCCAGCCGGCGGCGATAGGGCCCGAGCAACAGACCAATCGTTCCAGCCATCATCGCGGAAAACAATAGGACCACGAGCGTGAGTCGCGGACTGTACCAATACAAGATCGGAATGAACACGATCAGGGCCGTGCATTCCAGTAACGTTTGGAACAGGCTTCCCGTCAAGAATTGCCGAATCACCGATGATTGCTGCATGTGTTTGGTCAACACGCCCGCCGACGTTTTTTCAAAGAAATCCATCGGCAGGTTGACCATATGTTGAAACGTCCGGGTCGAGACGCGGACGTCAATCTTGCTGGTGGCGTGTTGCAGAATGTAACCGCGTAGAAAGCTCAACACGGCGTCAAAGAGCAGCGCGATGACGATTCCAATCGTAATCACGTTCAGCGTAGCCACGGCGCTATGAACCAGAACTTTATCGATCACGATCTGGAAGTACAGCGGAACGACAAGGGCAATCAAGTGGGTAAAAATGACGGCGATCGCGACATCGGTGAACGAAACACTCTGCCGCAGGATCTCCGGAATGAACCACTTCAAACTGAAGGGCTGGTTCGGGTCCATCATCGACATCAGCCGTTTCGCCAGGATGACTTCGCCGGCCCATGCCTTGGTGAACTCCGCTCGGGATAAGTAGAGAAAGTCCGAACGGTCGGCCAACGGATCAAATATCGCGACTTGTTCCAAGACGTTGCCGTCGCTGTCCTCTCCCGAACGCATGCCGACCAAAATGACGAAGTTCCCGTTGCGCAAGCGCGCCATCACGGGAAACGCTTGTCCGAGCCGCGCCAAATGCTTCCATGACAATTGGGTGTGACGCGTTTTGAAACCGTAGTCAGAAGCGATGCGCAAGATGCGAGCGATCGACGGTTCTTCTTGCTCCAACGAATAATCGTGAATCAAGCGGTCGGCGCTGACGTCGGCGCCGTGATGGCGGGCCAGTAGCGCGAAGCAGCGCAGCGCGGTATGCGCGACAACCGGACCCAGCGCCTCGTCCGCCCCTCCAGTTGCTGCGGGTGCAGTTGAATCGCCTGAAGTCGACGGCTGGATTTCCGGAGCAGGGACCGACGACTGCGCGGATTCGCCCGAGTGCTCGTCGGCAGACTTCGATACGGTGTCTGACATTGGTCGGCCAATAAAATCTTACGACCGAAAGCACGAGACCCCGTGCGGTTCCATTGCCGACGGGGCCCTTCGATTATGTCTCGATTCGCGAACGATTAGACCGGCACAGCCAACGTTCCGAACTGCGACGTAAATTCTGTCGCGCTGAATTTCTGCAGCGCGGTCGTGGAATAGACAAATATAGACCGTAAATCGATTCTGGGGCCAATCGACGACCCGTCGGCTTCCTGAATTCTAAGGGTTTCGACTCGCGAACCACCCCAAGACATGTCCTTGATGATAATTCCGCCCTGCGTCGGTCCTCCGTCAATGGTTAGTTGGATGTCCAAGTCTCGGCTGTTGATGACGCGGAACGATAAATCCTCCGTAAACGAATCAAAGGTTCCAAATCCCTTGATCGTAAGGGTATCGCGACCCCCCGCAGTTTCTTCGTCAATCGCGTCAAAACCGTCGCCCAGCGTATAGTCGTAACGATCGTTGCCCCCGCCGCCGAACAAGAAGTCGTTGCCGGCCAAGCCCGCAATTCGATCGTCGCCGTCGTTCCCTCGGATCACATTACTCACGCTATTCCCAAATAACGTATCGTCGCCGATCCCGGCGTTTAGATTCTCGATGATCGCTCCGTACGCGATCGCCACATTTTCGGTGACGCCACCGATCGAGCTATAACGACCTTCGCGCAAATCTGCGGTCATGGATAGCGTCTGATTGTCGAGATCGAATGTATCATTGCCACCGGCGTCCCAAATGGTTCGGAACGACGCATAATTGAGCGGAATTTGGATTTCGTCATCTCCCGTGTTGTAATTCGGGTTACCACCATAGTCCTTTTGCAGTTCGAACACGTCGTATAACATCGGGGATTCAGCTCGTCCTGGCACGTTGGGAGGACCGTAGGACATCATGGTATATCGCTGGTTCTCCGTCGCAGCCGGTAAATAGTCCAAATCCGTTACCCCTTCCTGGAACGAATGGAGCAAGCCCAACGCATGTCCCATCTCGTGAAAGATGACAAAACGACCCTCGGCGGTCGATTGTTCCGCATTGAAGAATGCCGTATCAAACCAAACGTCGCCTGGTTTACCAGGCCCGGAGGGAAGGTACGCCCAGGCCGCGACGCCGTCGGGTAAGTCCGTAAGTCCAAACGTAAAGTCTCCCAATGATCCTGGCGCTTGACCAACTTCAACGAAGTCGACATCGATCAAAGTTTCGAACGTAGCCAGGACTTCTCGGACCTTTGCCCGCTGGGTTACGTTCAATGGCAGCGGTCCGCCGGTATACTCATCGTCGTCTGTTGCATAGTAATCCGGTATGGCCAACAAAAATGTGTAAGTCAACTCCTGGGTTCCCGGCCCGGTTTCCCAGTCCGCACCAAAATCCAGTGCTCGCTCTACGTACGCGTCGGTGTGAACAGGGATGTTCGTCCAGTCACTCCAAAACACGCCGTTAAAGCCCCGAATCAGGAAATCGTCAAATTCTCGTCCGCGATCATCCTGGCCACCTTTGAAATCCAATGTTGAAAATTGCGTCGCCGTTAACGCGTGAACGACGTTTTCCTCCAGCGCTACTCCGTTTTTCAACCATTTCGCAGACCACTCGTCATCGGATAAATCGATGACTTCATATTTCGTAATTCCCGGGCCGCCCGACAAACTGATGACCGAGCTGGCGGCACGTACTTCGTACGCGTCCAACACGAGAACTCGCGGAACGTCAAAATCGGGCGGCGCAATGGACACGATCTTGGCGGACGCATTCGTCGACCAGAACTTGCCGTCAAACGCTCGAACGCGGAATCGCTCGAAGTTAAACGTTGAAGCCGTGTGATATTCGACCGTGCCAAACTGTTCGCGGTTGACCTCGAACCACGCGTTGGGCGTTTGAACCACGCCGTCGACCGTAAAAAACCCACCCGTCGGCAAAACGCCGGTATCGAAAAACTGTACTTTTTTAAGTGTATTTCCATCGAGGTCGAGAAATTGGAACAATTGATCGGCGGAAATCACCCGATCGACCGGAATCGTCAAGTCAAACGCGGTCACCGTCGGGGCAAATAGGTTTGGAGTCGTTGTCCAAGTGACTTCGACAATCTGGCTCCACAAAGCGCCGTCGAATGTTTGGACTCCGATATCTTCGAATCCCGCAGTCTGGCCACCGATGTATCGCAGGAAGGGTAATTCGGCCGCAGTCACCTGAAACCAAGCACCCGAGGGCTGGGCCACGCCGTTCAAACTGAAGAAGCCACCACTGGCGTTGAGCGATCGATCGACAAATAGATACTTTGTAATCGGGTAGCCATCGGGATCCGTCGACTGAACGATATTGGTAACCAACAGTCCTTCGCTGGACAAGATCGAGGCATCTGTGGCTGTGATGAGCGGTCGGCGAATGTTGGGGACGACGCTGAATACGCTGCCAAAACTTGACGAACTCCAATGCAAGCCATCGAAGGCTTCAATGCCGATTGATTCATTGGAAATAACCAACGCCGATTGAAAAAAAACACTGGTCAGTTGCGAGGCTTCGATCTCAATCCAAACGCCGGCGTTTTGACGAACTCCGTCGAGCGTAAAAAAGCCGCTCGCGGCGACGTTGCTGTTATCGCGAAATCGATAACGAGTGATCGTCGTTACCGGATCAAGGTCGGCCACGGTAAACATACTGGAAAGCGACAGTTTCTTGCCCAATTCCACAAACGATTCTTTAACCGTAACTTTGGGTGGGAATAAGTTAGGCATTTAGGACTCCACTCGTAACGGACTCTGTTCTCTGTTTCTACACAATATGAAAATATTAGAAATTCGGCGATTTCGGTGGTTTGGCCGGTTCCGTCCGTAACGGCGTCGCCGCCGCCACCGCCGCTGCGTCGGTATCTTTGGGCTTCACTAATCCTGCATTAATCAACTGTTTGACCAAATCCTCCATCGCGCTAAAGCTTCGCAAAAAACCATCGGGCGGCATAATGATCCGCTCGCGCGTTTCAAAGCGAGGCTGATCTCCCTCGCGGCGTGAGCCGACTAGCGAAACCAAACTCATTCGCACCATTCCACCTACCAACGTAATTTCTCCGATTCCATCCGCGAAAAGCTCTCTTTGCGTATCCATTCAAAGTTTCCTATTCCCTAAAAATTACCGGCGTCCGATAGCACTATCGAGGTCGTCAACGAAAGTGGAAGCAACGATTGCGTTGCTTTTCCAGACGCAAATCAATAACTCCATAATAAACAAGTCGTATCCACAATGTCCATAGTTTGGCACGTAAACGGCAAATCCCGAAAGATCGGTCGTGCCCACGGCATTCCAGAAGAAGGTGGCCCCTAATCCAAGCCCCTAGAGCCGCCAATTCCCCCAATCATTTAGGGTGGCGTCGCTAAAGTCAAATCGGGCAGGCAGTCGATTGAGGATACGGGTTGTAACGATCGTACCGGTCAAATGACCTTGCGGTCGAATCCGATTCCCCGTCGACCTGTGATGAATTCCGGTATGAAACAGCACTTGCAAGCCGCCTTCGCCGCATTCCATGGCTTTCAATCGGCCCAACAAATAGCATGGGGCGTGACCCTCGGGATGTTCATTGGGCTGATTCCCAAGGACTCGTTGTTTGTCGTTTTGGCCTGTGTATTGATCCTCGCCACAACGGCAAGTTTGTTTTGCGGGCTCTTGTCGGCGTTAGCGTTTTCGTTGATTGGCTGGATCATTGACCCGTTGCTGCACAAACTCGGCGCCGTCGTTCTCACCAACGATGCGTTCGTCCGTCTTTGGGCCTCGATTTACCAATTGCCGGTTGTTCCATGGACGCGAGTAAACAATACCGTCGTCTTGGGTGGTGTCATTGCCAGCCTGGTCCTGGCGTATCCGCTGTTTCAGATCACACGCGTAATTGCAGCGGGAACAGCACCTAAACTCCATTCACTCGCGCGACACCTAGTCATTCTGCATTGGCCAAAGGGCGGCTCGCAACAATCTCCCATGAGGTTGCGATGATTCGCTGGAAAAATCTTGCACCGCGTATTGCCCTCATCGCCACGCTTCCGCTGGCGTTATATTTCTTGACCAATCCTATGCTTCGCCATTGGGTGAAACATCAATGCCAATCGATCACAGGTGCCAAGGTCGAGGTCGGATCGGTCCGCGCCAGCTTGCTCCGCGGCACGCTCCAGATCAGCGATTTCCGCCTCGCGGATCCTGGGGACCCAATGACCAACCTGATCCAAGCAGACACTGCGTTGGTGACGCTGAATCCTGCTTGGTTTTGGCGTCGTGAATTCGTGGTCGAGCATGGCGTCGTCCGCAATCTGCAGTTTGACACGCCGCGCACGACGACTGGACCGGTGGGCAAGCGCCAATCCTCGTCCCAGCCCGAGATTCAATGGTTCCCGCGGGAGTTTGCGCTTGAACAAGCAAGGTTGCACCAACGATTTGCCGAGCATTTGCAGATCCCCGAATTCGCCCCCCACGATCCATCGTTCAAACTCCTGCGTGTTTCCGAGGAATTACGGTCGCGCTGGCCATTCGCCGGATACGAACAAAAACGTGTCGCGGAGATGCTCCAAAATCGACTGGAGCATCTTGCCTCCCGACTGGAAGAATCATCCGGCAATCCGCTTCGCGATGCCGACCGAATTCCACCGCTCGTCGAACATTTGCGGAGTATCGAAAGCGAGTTGGCGCAGACCAAGGAATCCTTGAGTCAACTCCATGGCCAACTTGCCGCCGATCGACAGTCGTTGCATGAAGCCAAAAAAGCGGATGCATTGTCGATCGGTCGGCGTGCCGCGAGACGCTACGGCGAAGTACAAACTCTTGCCCAGATTCTGGTCGGACCCAACCAAACAGACCGAATTGAAGATGCCCTCCGCTGGATTCGCTGGTTTCGTTCGGCAACGCTCGATCCCGAAAAAGATTTCCGACCGACCGTGGGTCGCGGCGTCGACCTTCAGCTTCTTTGCGAGAGCCGCCCGACCTTCTGGATCCGCTCGCTCGAGTTGGATGGTCGCGGTCGATTCGCGGGCCAATCATTTCCCCTGGTTGGCAGCGTGCGAAACCTGGCCTTGCAACCCCGGTTGCTGCCTAACCCTTGTGTCATCGAACTGCGGACTCCGGGCAGCGCACTGGCGATCCACGGCGAGCTAGATCGCCGCGAACAGGACAAGCTCGATCACATCACGCTGGAATGTGCCAACCTTCAAATGCCCGCACATTCGCTGGGCAACAAGCAAGGACTCCTGGTCGAAGTTGGCCCAAGCCGATTGGCTGCACATGTCGACGTGCGAATCCGCGGCAACACAATCGACGGTCTGATAACGCTTCAAAATTCAGACACAACCATGCGAATGCTGGAAAGCCAGTCGCCCTTGGTTTCTCGCGACTTGACCCACGCGCTCGACCGCGAACTGGGGACGATTCGCGTTATTTCGACCGAAATCCGCCTGCGGGGCGAGCTTAGCAACATCCAGATCGAAGTCGCATCGGACCTTGGCCCAAAATTGGGTCTAGTCGCCTCACAAGTCGGGCAAAAACTAGCCGAAACCGCCAAGCAAGAACATCTGATGGAACTTGACAATCTCTACAAGTCTGAACTGGCGCTATTAAATCAGGTATCGCAGCGCCGCTTGGATGAATTGGCCGAACTTCTCGAGGCTGGGGCCACCCGCGTTGCCGAATTCGATCGACTCGTTCCCTCCTCGAATGGCCTGAACCGAATTCGCTGACGCGTCGATCGAAACCCATGCAATCGGAAAATCCCGCAATTGCTGCTCTCCCGCGGTTGCAGTTAATCCAAAAATGAAGGTTGCTTGGACTCAACGGCAGAAAGTGTCTCGTCGACGACGATGATGCAGGGACGGCCGTTGGTCTGTCGTCGCGTTCAGTCGACCGCTTTATCCGCCAAGTCCCAGTCCGTGGTGATTCGGATTCAAAACGCTATGTTTGCTTTCCGACTCGTTTGCGCGTCTCTCGTATTGATCAGCTGCGGCTGGGCCTCGGCATTCGGCTGCCAAGACGATGGCTTGGTTCCGATCTCGCCACGAGAAGAACAGGGACGGCGCGATGTTCTCATTGGCTTTCGCAGCGCGGACCAAGATGAGAAGCTCGAGCAAGAGGAAGAACTTCCGACGCCGAAAGGGTTCGACGAAACGACGCTCCGCGAAAAATCCGAATCCGATCCCACCGGCGACGTCAAATATCCGTCGCTTGTCGGCGAGGCCATTCGACAACGATACCCCGACGGCAAAGTGCAAATCCTGCGGTACGTTCGCCAAGACGACGCTGGCAATTTCTTTAACAACGGGCCCTGGAAACTATTCAATCGTGACGGCCAAATCATGGCCGAAGGGCAATTTCAAAACGGCATGATGCATGGTACCTGGAGTCGGTGGCACCCCACAAACTCCGAGGGCATCTTCCGCACCCAACCCTTCTCGGCGATCCCCGGTCCGTATCAATCCGTTGTCTCGTTTAACCACGGAAAACTCGATGGTGTCTGGACGATTTTTGATCGGTCGCGTCGAAAACTTTTTGAGATGCAATACGTTGATGGATTGCGCGACGGTTCCGCGACTTGGTGGAATAACAGCGGATCCATCGTCCGAGAAATGCGCTTCCAACAGGGGCTTCTGCATGGAGATGCCATCGAATATGACGACCTTCAAAAGCCGATCAAGACGACCACCCATATTCGCGGGCGCCGCGTCTATGCCGAAGTCACGATGCACCGCGAGAACGAAAAGAAGTCCGAAGACTATTTTCTCGACGCGAAACTGGAACTAAACGGCGACGATAACTGGTGGGATGCCAAGCCAGCCGAATACGTGCGCAACGGTGAACCGGTCCGTCACGGCGCTACGCGAGCTTGGTACGAAAATGGCCAGCCACGGATGGAAGGGGTGTACGCCGAAGGTGCGCGTCACGGCAGGTTCATTTGGTGGCATCCCAACGGTCAACCACAACTTATCGGAGAGATTCTGAACGATAAGAAGGTTGGCGAGTGGACTTGGTGGCACGCAAACGGAATGAAAGCCGTCGATGGGATCTACGTCGATGGAGAACCGACGGGCAAATGGAGTTGGTGGGACGAGAACGGAAAGATCACTCGCTCGGGAGAAATCGGTGTCAACCAAATCAATACTCGGCAACCCGCTGACACCGACGACGACACGCCCATTCTGAGCCCCCCCGACGTCGAAGGCTTCGAAGAAATTGACCCCGCGGACGACAAATCCGGTGGGAGCTAACTGGCCGTATTTCAGAAAAGAATTCTGGACCGCAGATGAACGCTAATGAACGCAAATCCGAATTAGGGCCAATAAGCGACGTTTAATGACGATCAGAGTTTTCGTCCTTCGACGAGACGGTCGGATTGAGAAAGATACCGTTCCAATCTTGGGCGCGAAAATGGGATCCAACGCCGACGACATTGAGGAACGATGGAATAACACTCCCCGCGGTGCGTAACTCGTGGTCGTAGTCGAGGGCGATCACGTTCTGGGTACCAAATGCTTTTCGAAAACTAGCGAGTCGGCTTTCAAAATCCACGAGCCAGGAGTCGTCGGCGGTATAGGCAAAGGAATCGCGCTCAATTGTCGGCGGCATCCGATGCTTCGTCATCTCGCTCCGGTAAGAGGCCAAAAAGCCTGCGGAATCTCGCAGATACATGACGATGTCGATGTGACCCTCCGGGATCATTGCCTGGAGGCGCTCCATCTCGTCTTCGTAACGGAGATAGGACAGTCCTTCGGCTGAAAAGATCATGCAGGCGGACTGAGATTGTGCAATATACTGACGCACACGAGCTTGAACGCTTTCCCTAAATGACTCATCAACTACGAGCCCCTTGTTCAGCTTGAAGGGGCAGTCTCGCTCCAACCGAATGGCCGCGGCATGAAGCTCGACGTGGTTTCTCGGATTGAATGCGCCTAAATAAAAGTCGACATCCAAGCCGTGCAGCGCGATTCTATGTGACCGAAGAAACTCTTGAATAGAGGTCGATCCAGTCTTATGGATGCCGACGTGGATGACGATTCGTTTCTCAGCGCTCATTTCTTGGAAAGCATTTCGGCCGGAGTCATATCAAACGCCAAAGCAAACGCTCTTTCAAAGCTTGTGCCGTCGCGCATTTCACCAATCATCTTATTGAAGCGATTGCCGCCAGCCTGTTTGAGATATTCCACGAATTGAAAGGCAACGAGGCCGGCCTCGTCGTCGGTCATTCGGTTTTGGATGAAGTCGTCGCGGTTGGCCATACGCTTTGTTGCATCGGTCGCTCGCTGTGTCCAAAGTTTGATTGCGTCGTCGCCCGCATACATCTTGGCGGCGATCCAATACCCCCAGCCGTTGGCAAACCAATCAGGTACATCGGACGATAGGCCTTTCGCGTAGGCGGCCGCAACATTGCGCGCGATCGAGGGTCGGGCGTTATCGTAATCTGCTGGAGGGATCTGAAACACGATGTACGCATCGACTTGGTTGTTCCCCCAATGGTTCGACCATTCTTTGGGCACGTCTCGCTGTTCGATCATCTTGCCGAATTCGCCGTAGTCGTAGCGGGCAGAAAAAAGATAGGCTGCGATTTTGCCTTTGACCAATGGTTCTTTTTTCGGAATGCGAACCTGCGTGGCAACACGTCCTATCACCGCTTCCGCCAACTCCGCAAATTGCATTGGCTTACTTGTGTCGTCTGAAGCCAGAACGATCAGGTTTTCACTTTCATGGACGACTGGGGTCTTGCCATCCATGACCAGCTCCCAATTTGCCGCGGCACGTTCCGATCGTTGTCTGGCTAACTGTTCGTGTGTAGCTTTGGCGCTCGCGGCCCGCGCGACGATATCGCGCAGATTGCCGTTGGGATTGCCTCCGTCAAATCGCGCCCCCTGATCAATCCAACGGGTAATGGTTTGGATCACGTCCTCAGCGAGTGGATCGCTGCCAGCCGGCATTTGTTGCCCGCCACCCGTCCCCCGCAATTTCTTGATTAACAAGCTCTCCGCACCTTGGTTGGCGCGAACGATCGCCCCATTGTCGCCGCCGCGCATGAGCAATTCAAACGTCGACAGGTTCAATCCGCCGCGGACCCGCCGGGAATCCATATGGCAATCCGCACACTGATCCACCAATAACGGTGCAATGTCATTGGCAAAGCTGACGATGCTGCTCTCACTCGGCAGCGGTCGCAATACATCGGCCGATAGGTAACGGGCGTGGCCGATTCCGATCAAAATGATCGCCCAAGCGCAACGAAGGATCATGGGGCTTCCTCATTGGGGAGGTTCAACAGCGAAAGACGCGAACGGGAGCCCTTGTCGACGACGTCGACTCCGCCGGCGTGGGCTGATCTGGCGCAGAAAGTCGGACCGCAATGGCAACCACAATTCCAAGCGCCGCGAGCATAACGACGACAAAGCCAACCAAAAGGTATAGTTGCTTGGCGCTGGTCTTGCGGCGTCTGCGGCGCTTTGCAGCGGGGAGCGCGCGGAGTTCATCGACCGCGATACTGAGGTTTTTTAACTTCGTTCCGTTGATAGGAATTAAAGATTCCGCCGGCGCGGTGGGCACAATGGTCGTCGGGAGTGCCCGAGATGCCACGAGTTTTGAGGGCTCGGTCGCGCGAGGCGTTTGGACAGCGCCCGCAGATTTTGGGGCAGTCAGGCGGCTCGAAACAGGTGTTTTGCCTTGGCTGGGAACCACCACCGCGACGGAGCGTTTGTTGGTAGCGCCGTTGCCGTGGGCGGCGACTTGCTTATTCTCAGGTGCATGGATCGTCGACGCGATTTGAAGTGCCGATTCGTCTTGGATCGCCCGCAATCGTCGCGCGACCTCGCGACAATCCTGAAAACGATGTTGCCGGTTCTTTTGCATCATCGTCTGACAGACTTCGATCACGGCACGCGGGCAATCGGGGCGAAATTCGTCAATCGGATTGGGTTCTTTGGTCTGATGCATGGCGATCCGCTGCGCCAATGAGCCCTCGGGAAACGGGGGACGCCCGGTCAATAAGTAATACAATGAACAGCCTAAGCCGTAAATGTCGGCCCGGTGATCGACTTCGTGACTGTTGACCGCTTGTTCGGGTGCCAAATAATCGGCGGTTCCCAATACCTTTTCGTTGTGAGTCATCGTCAGGGAATGGTCCTCCTCGCGAAACAGCGCCAGCCCTAAATCGAGAACTTTGACGATGTCGCCGTTGGTGACGAGCAAGTTGGCGGGTTTCACATCGCGATGAACCAGTTTGACGTCATGCGCGTGTTGCAAACCGATCGCGGCTTGCAGTATGTAATCAACGGCCTCGCCGAAACTGACGGCTCCTCTCTTTTTCACCAGTTCATACAAGTCCATTCCTTCGACATATTCCATCACCAAATAATGATTCTCGCCTTCGTGATCGATGTCATAGACTCGGACGATGTTGGGATGGCTCAGTGCCGCGGCCGCACGACCTTCGCGATAGAATCGATCGAGGTAGGATTTGTCGGCGACGCGACTTTTGGGCAAGACTTTGATGGCGCGGGGTTGGTGCAAGATCGTGTGCTCAGCCAAGTACACGCTGCACATTCCTCCGCTACCCAACAAGCCGAGCAGTTTGTACTTGCCCAGAAAAAACCCGCGGTATTTCCCCGCGCGAAGTTTATCGTCGTGCCATCGCGTGATGAGATTGGCCTGGATGAGTTGTTCGGAGACTTGGCCCAGGGTCGGGGTTGGTCCAAACCGCTGAGTGATTTCCGAAAGCTCGGCCAAGATACGTTGGCGCGGAACGAGTCCGCTCCGATCCAACATCGCCAAATAATGCTTGGGAGTCTGTTCCGTCATTCCGTTCGCCTGTAGGATGACCACTGATTCGACAGCCACGCCGTCGATCCGCAACTGCGTGGTAATTGTTAGAGTGGTTCGAAGATTCCGTACGAGGCTTATTCCACACTATTCTAATCGATCCTGTCGTTTTTCCAAACCAGTTGTTCGATTTCGTTCTGGGATCATGTGCCTTGGTTGGCGCCTTTCGCTCGGCGAAAGGGCGAGCTTTTGCGGAGCAAAAGACGACACTACCGCCGAATTCCTCGTTCCCCACTCTTTGCCGCGCGGTTGACCATGTCTTCCTCCGGTTTGCCAACTCACTTGGCCGTTTTTGCCAAATTCTGGGAAGCCGGAGAGGTTAAGACTCGTTTGGGGGCCACGATTGGACACCCCGTCGCCGCCGCAATTCATCGCGAGTTCTTGCGCGAAACCTTGCATCGTTTCCGCGACACTGCCGATCGCCGAACGCTCGTGTTTTGGCCGCGCGAGAAAAGAGGCGAATTTCGCGAGTTCCTTCCGATCCAATGGAAATTGGCTTGTCAGACAGCAGGTGATTTGGGAACCAAATTGTCCGCTTTCCTGAAATTGCACTTTACGAAAAAGCCCGAGCGAATCGTCGTGATCGGGGCCGATAGCCCTGACCTGCCTCAGGATTTTCTTGGCGAAGCCTTCCACTTGTTGAACAGGCACCAAGTAGTCTTGGGGCCGTCCGTCGACGGTGGTTATTACCTCGTTGGACAGAATTCGTATAAGCCGATCTTCAATAACATTGCGTGGAGCACCAATTCGGTGTTCGCTCAAACCGTCGCCGAAATTCAGCGACAGGCGATTGATTATGCCCTAGTGAACGCTTGGGAAGACGTCGACGACTGGCCCAGTTTGTTATCGTTACAGCGGCGGCTGCCCAAGGACTCCGCCGACCCGGAGCAAGCACGCTTGGCGCAGCGACTGCAAGCGATCCTCGGCTCGGTGGCCGTATGAGTCGACACTTGGTTGTCGTTGGCGGAGGGGTGATTGGATTGTCAATTGCTTGGCACGCCGCTCGCCAAAAGTTCGCCGTGACCGTCATCGACAAAGCGCTCGTTGGTGGCGAAGCTTCGTGGGCTTCCGCCGGCTTACTTCCCTATGTCAATCCACAGAGGGCTCGCCATCCGCTGGATGCGTTGGCGGCGGCGAGCTATGAATTGCACGCCGAGTGGTATCCTCAGATTCGAGCCCATTCCGGCATCGATTACGAATACGAAGTCGCCGGAACGATTCACTTCGCGCGGTCGCGTGCGGAGAAAGCCAGCCTCAGTGGTCTTGAACAACGCTGCCATGATGAGTTGATTCCCGTTCAACGCTTAAACACCGTCGAGTTGCGCACGGAGATTCCCACACTGGCAAAACTCCTTGAGCACGTGGAGTCCCCGGTCGCATTGAAACTTCCGTCCGATGCCCAGCTTCGCTCGCCGAAGTTCCAAATGGCGCTTTCCATGGCCTGCCGCCAATTGGGCGTGCGAATCGTTGAGGAAGCCGGCGCCGTTCGCTTGTTGGTAAAGGATCGGCGCATCCTCACAGCAGAAACCCAACGGCTTGACCCCATCGTCGGCGACGATTTTATCATTGCCGCCGGGGCTTGGTCTGCCGAGCTATTGCGCCCGATTGGCGTGGAAGTTAGATTGGTCCCGATCCGCGGCCAAATTGCCTACTTTCGACTTGCACGGCGACCATTTGTGCCCTGTATTTACGAAGGGGGGAACTACTTGGTTGCCCGAAGGGACGGTGGCTTGCTTGCCGGCTCGACGCTCGAAGTTGTCGGCTTCGACAAATCGACGACGCCAACCGCCATCGACTCGCTCGCGAGATTTGCCGGCGATCTCGTTCCCGAAGTCTCCGAACGAAAACCGGATCGCGCGTGGGCAGGATTGCGGCCGGCAACTTTTGACGGTTTTCCCTACATTGGCCGCGCTGGGGAATTCGAGAATCTATTCATTGCGGCCGGCCACTTTCGGGGAGGAATCCATTTGGCCCCAATCACCGCGCAGATCATCTGCGAACTTCTCCTCGGCGAATCGGCCACGCTCGATATCAATGCATTTCGAGTAAGTCGCGGGTGATCATCTGCAATTGATGTCCCAGATGTAATTCAAAATCTTTCCCATACGTTAGCCCGGACGCAGGCTTTAAATTCCCTCCCCCGCTGCGGGGAGGGCTAGGGAGGGGGAATTGAGCCAGCGTTTATGTATCCGCGAACAGAGTTATTCTGGGTGGCACGTCCAGATGTTAATGCAGTGCCAACTTGTTATTAACGCAACACAACTTTGCGATCACTTCGAACCGCGCGGGCGCAGTTTTTTATCGGACAAAGGAAAGTGTTCCTCAATCGGTTTCAAATGCTCTTCGTCGAGCTTGCCCATGCTCCATAGCAGCCCGCGCGTGACGAGGTCGAGATAGCGAGGATCGGCCACGGTATCGTTATTGTGGCCAAGCGTCGTCGCGAAAACCCTTGTCTTATTGTTGTAAGTGTTGGTCCAGACAACGATGCAGTCTTCCACCGTTTTCGAACCGTCGGGCATGGCAATCGTTTGCTTGCCTCGCGCCAAAATATGCCCCGTATCCAGTATTTTCCCCGTGATGTTGTTGTACAACTCCTCGTTGATCGTGGTCCATTCGGGTTGACCCTTGGTAATCGGATGATCCTCGTCGCCGATCGAAATATCGATCGGCAACTGGGGACCATGTCCAGTGGTTTTCAAACCCGTAAACTCAAACCAGGGTGTGACCTCGTCCGGCCAGCCTTCGCTGCGAAAGCTATGCATGCCGCAATGCAGGATCACCGCCGGCAGCCCGTCCTTGTGCGGTTTGAGGATCCGGTCGATCGTTTTCAAATCTTTCACATCCGAACAACACTCGTCGTGAACGATCACGTCAAAACCCTTGGCCCAATCCGCGTTCTCGAATATCGGGTTCAAATGCGAAGTTCCCTTATCGGGGTCGTAGGCAACCGTCCACACGACATTGGCACGGCTAGAGATTCCAGTCGTAAGAATGTCCTTTTGTTTGGCGTAATCGTGACAGCAGCCGCCGATAACGAGCAGCGCCCGGATCGGTTCATCCCCGTCGTCCGCCCACGTAACGTTAGTTGAAGTAAGAGTGATATTCGCGAAGGCAGAAACGGAAGTCACCAGGAATAAAAAACGAAGTGCATAGCAGTGTCGCATCGAAGTTTCTCCGATCGGTCGATTGAGTGGCTGTCCCCGTCGCGAAGTAAAATTCGTGAGAAATTCCGCACGGACGGAATGCGGATTGTACCACGGCTCGCTCAAACTGAAACGTTGGTGACGATCTCCAGAATTCTTACTTTTCGTTTTGCAAGCAAGGCGGCTTGTTGGCCGATCACCCAACGATAACAAACTCCCAAAATCACCAAGTAAAATACGGCCCCCAATAAATAGATCGGAATCCAATTCCATTGCGAGTCGTTGGCAAACCACCATTCGATGCCCAAGGGCAATAGGGCCGGCAACATTCCCAACGGCGCTAATAGGAAACTCAAGAGTTCCATGAGAACTGAGTCAAACCTCACGTTGGTCGGTTGCAGCGACCCAGCAGCGACTCCATGCGGCACGACAATCGACATCAAATTCCCGACCAAACACGTCACGAGATACATCGTTAGTAGTTGCACGATCGTCGCAAGGAAATGACTCCAGTGAAGCGGAATTCTGACTTGCATGGCGCACAAGGCCAGAAGACCCAACGTCAACGCCACGGGCAGAAGCGCCAAATTTTTGCCAATCAATAGGTCCCGTTCCGAGATCGGTGCCAACATCAGGGCTCGAAATCCATCCCGATCAAATCCAAATTGATTTTGAATCAATTGCGATACTCCTACCATCGCGAAAAAACAAATCCCGAGGCCAATGAAGGGTCTATAAATTGGACCGATCGCCTGTTCCCGGCCAAGCATTATTGAAATTCCGACGATCAGCACGACGACGATCGGGGCGAACAGCGCCAGTTGCGCCTCGGGAGCGCGAATCATACTTCGAAACGACATCCAAGCCACTGCTGCCTGCTGATCGCTTGCCCCTGGGACCGACCTTTCGAGCCAATTTGGCACAAATCGAATCGCTCCGGCGTTCGGCGATTTTGCATCCTCCAGCTTCGACGCCGACATCGTGCGAGAAGCTGCATTCGACCGTACGGCGGTTTCAAATCCGCCGCGGTACAACTTCAACGTCGTGCCATACGAACGCAGTAAACCAACGCAACCCAAGCCAAACATTCCAACAAAACTGAGCCCGGCGGCGAACCAGCGATTCTCGGCCGCACCATCGATCCCGGCCCCCAGCCACAGCGGAGGCAAATAAGTATTCGCGATCCGAGTCCAGCGCAGCAGTTCGGCAAATCGGGCTTGGCGCCGCACTGATCTCCGTTGCTTCATTTCTAGTTGAAGCCGCTCGTGCTCCTCCACGCCAATTGCACCAGTTTGCAATCTGTTGGCCAAGCTAACTCGTTCGGCTTCCTCCTCCACCCTCGCTTGGCGGCTTTCCCTTTCCCGCGCCCGAAATAGGGTGCGGTCGACTATATTTGGAATCTGCGAAAGCAGGATGATTATCACCGTAAGCGCCGTCAAAATCGTCCGACGACGACGCTTGTTTTTCATCAACGCCGCAAGCCAACCGCGAAACTGATACGTTAGCGCCGTAACCATCGCGAAGAACGCCAGCGTTAATAGCGGCGCGGATAGGAGTAATCCTCCGTACTTCCAAGCCAAGACGATCGAACACCCCATCATCATTGGGAAGAAGACGACCATACTCAGGCTGAAAAGCGAACTAACATAGTTCAAGCAAAAAGCTCCTCGAGGCGAAATCGGCAAGTGTAGAAACTTATCCCACGAAAGCGGCTCGCTTCGCCGCAAGTCCGTGGACACGCCGATGACCCACGAGCTAAGAAACGCCAAGATCATCCCGTCGCAAACAAGAACCATTCCCGGCGGACAAGTCGGCGGCAGCAACCAGATCCCAAGCAGGATCGAAAGGAACAATGACGTCACGCCCGCGAGCAACGCAAGGATCATCACGAAGTACAGCAGGGCGCGGCTAAACCAGCCAAGTCGATTGATCTGATTACAGACCAACCGCCATCGCAGCCAGACGATCGCCCGCCAATGTTGG
This sequence comes from Pirellulaceae bacterium, assembly GCA_041745295.1. Taxonomy (GTDB): domain Bacteria; phylum Planctomycetota; class Planctomycetia; order Pirellulales; family Pirellulaceae; genus JANMEB01. The sequence continues at coordinate 38,319 of JBGTJE010000077.1, forward strand.
AAGTTCATTTTTTTGATTCCTCTTCCAGCCAACTCAGCTTGACCGCGGGATCATCGCTGTGCCCAACTTTCTCCAAAAATTTTTTCTCCAGCGAGCTCCCTTTCCGCAACTCCTCCAGCGAAGATTGCTCGACTAGCTTTCCCGCGGCGATGATCCCCACATGGGTGCAAAGCCGTTCCACAATTTCCAGCACGTGGGAAGTCAGAAACACCGTCGAACCACGGGCGACAAAATCGGCCAACATGTCGCGGACCACGCGCGACGTGACCGCGTCAACGCCTTCGAAGGGTTCGTCCAAAAAAAGCAAATCTGGATTCGGCAAGAGTGCCGCGGCCAGGGCCAACTTTTTTCGCATCCCGTGCGAATACTCTAGCGTCAGCTTCTTGTGCTCTTGATCGAGCTGCATAATTCCCAACAGGTCTTTGGACCGCTCGCGAATCGTGGCTTTGTCCAAGAGGAACATGCGCCCGATAAACGTCAGATACTCGTTGGCGGTCAAATTATCGAACAAGGCAAGATCTTCTGGGACGACGCCGATGCGACGTTTGATGCTTAGACTTTCCGTTCGATGCGACGGATCCATTCCCAAGATGCGTATCGACCCGCCGTTGGGTTGCAGCAGTCCGGTCAGCATCTTGATGGTCGTCGATTTGCCGGCCCCGTTGGGACCGAGAAATCCGTACAGAGTTCCAGCGGGGACTTGGATGTTGACGCCGTCCACCGCGCACTGCGCGCCAAAATATTTCGTCAATTGAGTCGTTTCGACCGCAAGAGCTTGAGTCATAGTGGCTCAGTATATTCGGTAAACGCGATTGTTCGACTGTCTTAAATTCGACCCCGAGGCTTTCGAGTTGCAACACGTAGAGCCTATCCGAAAACCAGAATCGTTCCCTCGCCCCCGGCTTCGGGGGAGAGGGCAGGGTGAGGGGGCGTTTGGGTTCTCAGCTAGGACGTTCGTCACAGTTCACGCGATTTTTGCTCTGTTACAATGTGTGGCAAGTTTCCGCAGGGCACACTTTCAAAGTTTGCGGGGGTTGTCGAATGCGATCGCTAGTTACTTTTGTGCTGAGCTGTTTTTTCGTTGTTGGGTTCGAGGTTGTCATGGCAATGGCTCAAGAAAAAACTGATGAACCGATAACCAAAGCGTTCGAACCGCGCGAATTTACGGTCGAAGGCCTTGGGACTCTGAAGTACCGCTTACTCAAACCAGCTGAAACTAATCCGAATCAAACCTATCCGCTCGTGATCTTTTTGCACGGCGCTGGCGAGCGCGGGGACGACAACGTCGCCCAGCTTGTTCATGGCATGAAAGATTTCCTGAATCCAGATCGACGTAAAAAATACCCTTGCTACGTCGTCGCTCCTCAGTGCGCAAGCGATAAGAAGTGGGTCGAAGTCGATTGGTCAGCCAAGTCGCACGTGCAACCCGAAAACGCCAGCGTCTCAATGCAGTTGGTGCATGACCTTGTTGTGGAAATGATCGAAACCGCCAATGTGAATAAGAACCGAGTTTACATCACTGGACTTTCGATGGGTGGTTATGGGACGTGGGATGCGATCGCTCGCTTTCCAGACTTGTTTGCGGCGGCCGTCCCGATCTGCGGTGGCGGCGATCCGGCGACCGTCGATAAATTTGTAAAGCTTCCCATTTGGTGCTTTCACGGCGACCAGGACGACGCCGTATCGGTCGAGCGATCGCGCCAAATGATCGAAGCACTTAAAGCTGCGGGTGGAAAACCTAAGTACACCGAATACGCGGGCGTCGGGCACGACAGTTGGACCGCCACATTTGCCAATCCCGAATTGTACAATTGGCTATTCGTCCAAGAGCGTCGCGCACCCGCTAATCCAATCCCGCAGAAAAAGTAGGTCCGATCTTAGTCGACTTTCGAACTTGATCTTTCCAGTTTGGAAAATTCGCCGAGTCGGGCAGCGAAACCTCGCGCTCGCGAGTGAGCGTGCGACGTATTCGCGCATTCTGCACATGGCGGCGAGACTGCGGAGGCTAAGGCTACGTTTGGTCGCCGAACGCCTTTAATCAAATCACTTGGCGGCCCAAATAGTTGTGGCGCAGATTTGGGCACAAACCATTAATTGCATGTATTTGGGCCATTTGCATTGATTGTCGACTATCGCCTTGCGAAAATACGCATTGCGCGAAGCCAAGGAGATTCTACCTAATTGCGATATAGCCACAAAGATCCCCACGTTTGCTTCGTGTTCTGCATGAACAACGCGCCATCCAGTTCTGCTCGCAAATCGAACGTCTCGCAAAGGTAATCGATCAGCGGAAAATGCTAGGTGAATTCATGGCAAAAGTACCTGTCCCACAACGGGTAGTCGAACTTCTGAAACGACAACATGTCCCGTCCGTAGTCGTAACCACAACTGCCATCCAGATCGAAGACGAATTGCTTGGCTTCGTCAATATCCGCGAAAATCGTCGTGTCCGGCTTGGCCTTTGTCACTGACGCCAACTCTGCATCCAGTTTGCCTCGACAGATCGGGTCGGCGGCTTGGCATTCAAGCATGTAACGAGCGCCGTCATCTTTGAGGACAAAAGTCGAAACTTCTTTGCGGAAATGCGAAAACCTTTTGCCGAAGAAACCGAGGAATCTCGAGGATGAGTCGGATCGCAGTGTGTAATAAGTACGGTAGATTTTGTCCGCCTTGCGCACTTTGGTGCTGATTCGGCAGAGCATGTCGTTGCTTCGGACGGGTGGGAAAGGAACCCAACCGAACCAATTCACCCAGAAATCGCAGGCGCACATGCTGAGCAGGCCCAAGCCGGTATCCCGGATTTAGTCAAGCTGGATAGCATCCGGAACGATTCTGCTTAACTGGTCAAGCGGGACGCGGAAATTGACCCTGAATCGTTTGTTCGTAAACGATTGCACGCGGACAGGTTGGTGATAAACGCGGCCCATCCGATTGTGCATCGCGCGGATGTCCATCGGCCGTACGCCAGTTTCCATAGTGACGCTCATGAAAAACCCTCCAAGGTTTTGTTGCAGTGACAAATCGAGGTAATCCAATCGAACCGAAACCCGTCCCATTGTATCAATCATCTGCCAAATAAATCTGCTAGTCGTCGGCCTCATTCGGTGCGGCACTACCGACAACGGCGATCATCCCGTGAAATAATTCTCACCCAATCGAGCATTTGCCAAACAACTCAAATCGGCCCGCGCTGTCGGCAATATAGTTATAATCGTGCAGCTCCTTCCTGTTCGCGCTCGGGGATTACCAATGCTGAAACCAAACGTGACCGGCATCATTTCGGTTTCTGTTTTTGCCTTAGGAGCTTGTCTCGCGTGTTCGCCGGCAGCGCTTTCACAGGAGAATGAAGTTGAAATCACAACTCCGCAAATCGAATCGGCCATTCGCCGTTCGCTGAGCTTGTTGGAAAAGTCCTCAGTGCAAACGGCCGATAGCAAAACCTGCTTTACGTGCCACGGCCAAGCGCTGCCAGTCTTTGCCCTGGCAAAAGCGCGTGAACAAGGATTTCAACTTGATCAGGAAAACTTTCAACGCCAACTGAGCCACACCCACGAGCATTTGGAGGAGGGACTTGCCGACTACGTGGAAGGGAAGGGACAAGGGGGCCAAGTCGACACGGCCGGTTATGCTGCATTGACCTTGAAAGCTGGCGATTGGCCCGCCGACGAGGTCACCACGGCAGTTGTCGAGTACTTATTGAAATACCAATCGAATCAAGACCATTGGTCGAGCTCCAGCAATCGGCCGCCGTCGGAAGTAAGTGATTTCTCCGCGACCTACGTCGCCTTAGTTGCCCTAAACCACTTTGGCATTCCCGAACAACAATCTCGCATCGCCGAACGGAAAAACCATGTCAAACAATGGCTCGTATCGGCCGCGACCAGTGATACCGAGGACGAAGTATTTCGGTTGCAATCGATGCGTCAAGCAGGTCTCGATTCGAATGCGATCCGCGAAAAGTCCGCCGAGCTGATTGCGAAGCAGCGCGACGATGGAGGCTGGGCCCAAACAACGGAAATGGCCAGCGACGCGTACGCCACCGCGACTGTCTTGTTCGCCTTGAATCAAACCGAGAACTTGCCCATTGACGACCCAAGTTATCAGCGCGGCATACGATTCTTGATCGATACCCAGCACGAGGATGGATCCTGGCACGTGGTCAGTCGCAGCAAGCCGTTTCAAGAGTATTTTGAAAGCGGGTTCCCTCACGGGGTCGATCAATTCATTTCGGCAACCGCCACGGGCTGGGCGGTGCTCGCGCTGCTACCTGCCGCGGGCACAAATAGATCAATCGAATCAGATTAGGCTGTGTTTCAACAGGAACGGTGAGGCGGCTTTGCACAAAAAGACACAGACCAAACTGGCCAATGATTATCACCCACCGCGCACCTTTCCACGGTCTTAGAGCGCGTTTGATTTAAGTGTAGCGGTATCCGGCGTGTCGGATGTAATTGCGGCACTCGACTTCACTGAATTTCGCCAAGAGTCTTCCACAGGTTGACCACAACGTTTCGACCGTTCGTTCCTTGGTGCTTCGTAAC
>JBGTJE010000078.1:0-94119 GCA_041745295.1 Pirellulaceae bacterium
CAACGACTCGCACGAAAAAGCCAGCTGCGCCAGCGCAGCGCTGTCCGCGATCGGATCGTGCGGCACGAAATACAACGCCGAGTCGGTGCGCGAAGAGCGCGGGTCTCCCGACCCCGCACTCTTCTGACTTGTGTGCCACTGGCTCTGCCAGTGCCTGTTCGCGAATGATCGCACGCGCTCCCACGGAAGCTCGCCGCGGCAAACCGCGACACAACCATTGCGACTCGGACCACGTGGCGCGCCGCGCGGCCGAATCCGGGCGCACGAACAATCCCAAACAACCGCTTTGCTCGGCCGACAACTGAAACCGGCGGAGCCAGCGCTCGCCGATCCAATCCAAACAGCCCCACACCGCCGCGACCGCTGAACAGCGGAGCGCTTGGTCGATCGCCCAGCCGGCATCGCGCTGCTCCGCGGGGCGGAGCAGGATTACATTCTCCAAGCCGATGCCCCAGAGCGCCGCGGCGGGGGGATAAAAACAACAGCTTGAGTCGATCACCACGAGCGCGCCGCCGCTGCGACAAGCCTCTCGCGCAGCGATCAGCGAGAGGATCTCCGCGCCGTGACCGCCGCGATACGGCGCACCGCTGGGATGGCGGGGCGTGAGCCATTCGTGAATCGTTCCCCGCGCGATCCCGGGCTGGGGCATCAGGGCATCGAGCGCCGGGCACCCCAGCGAAACGGACTGGCCGTCCGGCCGCCCCGCCGTTTCGATTCGCCGCACTTGCTCGCGCAGCGACTCCAGCAATTCCCTGGTTGCAACCATTTACTTACTCACCATTCGGCAATTTCAGATTTGAGATTTCAAATCTACAATCTGAAATCTGACAGACTACACTCTCCTGTCGTGACACGTCTGGTCACCGGTTCACACAAAAAAGTGGATCCGCCCGACACGAGTGTACAAATGTACATTTATCCCGATCGGGAACAATTTGCAAGCAAATTCTCGGAAATTGTTGCGGACCGCTGAATTACAAGCACGAAACGCACTCGTGTCTTCGTTTAACGGTAAGCCGCAGACGTGGGCGTCTCGAAAACGCGAAAAAGACTATCTCACGCAGAGGCGCAGAGATCGCAGAGCAATTCTTAGAAATGCTTAGAAATATTTTTCGCAACTAAATTCTATTCTGCCTTCCGCTTATCCGCGTTAATCTGTTTTTATCTGCGGCTGTCTTTCTTCGGCTTGCGCGTCCGCGATCTCTGCTTGCCGTCACCGCAGCAACGACTGAGGGCGGAGATAGGTCAGCGTTCTCCACAACCATTCCATCGGCCCGATGCGAAATGCTTTCATCCACAAGTTACAAAATACGACGATCATGAGATAAATTCCCAGCAACCACCACAAGCGCTCTCCCCAGGTCGTCGAGCCAAACTGAGCCAACCCCCAATGCAACATCACCCCGGACATCAAGAGACTTTCCAGTAGATAGGCAGACAGTGCCATCCGACCCACATTGGCCAGCGCCTGCGCCAACGACTTGCCTCGGCCGGAATCAACCCAATTCAAAATGAGGGACAAGTACATTAGCGTCATCAGTGGTCCACCGATGTTCACGCCAAGCGCCGCTGCAAAAGGCCAGAAGGGATGATCTGGAATAACGGCGCCGATCGCGGCAAGAATGTTCAGCGGCAAGCCAATCAGAAGTCCGAGCCATATAAACCGCCTGCGCCATGGGCGATGCTTTCCATGGAAAAAGCCGAGCTTCAAAAGCGCTGCTCCCCAACAAAACATTGGCAAAACCACCCAAAACATAATGAGCCCGAGAAACGGCATCGAAAAAAGATAATGAAATACTCGCACAAACGCGGCCGACAAGAACGGGCCGCCGGTCATGATTTCTTGCTCGAGTTGCCTCAAACGGGAATCGTACATTTCGCCCTTATTCCAGTCTTTTAGGACGCTTACGAATTGCTCGATCCGCGTATCGCCGGTCGGCATCGGTCTCGAGGCAACGTCTTTTGATTGTCCGTCATCGAATATCACCATCAGGGTTATAACGGCCGAAAGAAGCAAGATCCCAATGCCAAACACAATGAATCCGGTGATTACAAGCCACCGGGCCGGCCAACGGCCAAACCACAACATCCACAAACCGATCGTGGCATAAATCAGCAGAACATCTCCGTTCCACAATAAGAAAATGTGCAGCAGTCCAAAAATTCCCAGCACGACCAGGCGCCGAAAATAAATCCAGCCGAAGGGTCGCCCGGCAGCCTGAGATGTTTGATACATGATCGCCAAGCCGACGCCGAAAAGCGTCGAGAAAAGCGGATAGAATTTTCCGTTGCAAAAGACTGCCGTAAACCAATATACGGCCTGACTAAAGAGATCTTCGTCGACGGGGGCGTGGGGTTTCATCACATCGGAGAACGCTTCGCCGAAAAGGACGGCGTTGACGAAGAAAATTCCCAGCAGCGCAATACCCCGCGCCACATCGATCGAAGCCAATCGCGTACTGTCGACGATCGGGCCCGAGGGTGACGCCAACTGTTTCGGTTCGATCGAGGATTTTTGAAGGTCCGCCGTGGGCAACATGAATCGATCGTATCTCCTATTGAGTCTTTGCGCAAGATGAGTGCGACTTGCAGTCGTTTTATCTTACAGGTTCGTCCACCAGGAACTGTTTGACGAACATAACGGTCGCGTAGAACTGGAAATCGGCGTTGTTCTTTTTGCGGAAGCCGTGGCCTTCGTCTTTGGCCATCAAGTACCAGACGGGACTGCCGTTTTCGCGGACTTTGGCTACCATTTGCTCGGCCTCGGTCAGCGGTACACGTGGATCGTTGCCCCCTTGAACAACGAACAGCGGTTTGGTGATTCGGGAGGCGTTGTTGAGGGGCGAAATGGCTTCGAAAAATTGAGCCATCTTGGGATCGCGTTCGTCACCGTATTCGACTCGTCGCAAATCGCGGCGATAGGCTTCGGTGTTCTTCAAAAATGTCCCGAAGTGCGAGATGCCGACCACATCGAGCGAGCAGCGAATCAAATCATTGTAATTCGTCGCCACCGCCAAGGTCATATAACCGCCGTAGCTCCCCCCGGTGACCATCACGCGATCCGCGTCCAAATCCGGATGGGCTTTAATCCAGGCGAGCAACGCGCCGATGTCTTTGACGGAGTCTTCGCGCTTCATCCCGTTGTCGAGGGCTACAAAGGACTTGCCATAACCCGTCGAACCTCGGACATTGGGAAAGATCATCGCGACACCCAACTCGTTGAGGAAATAGTTATTGCGGCCGAGCGACGTCGGTCGCGATTGCCCTTCGGGCCCGCCGTGAATATTGATTACAACCGGTCGTTTGCCTTTAAACTCGTTCGACGGGCGATAAATAAACCCACTGATCTCGCGATTGTCAAAGCTGGGCCAGCGAATCAATTCAGGCTCGCTCAACTCGCGGGGCATCAGCCCGCCTAATTCGCTTTCTGTCCAACGGTCGATCTTGTCGGTTTGGACGTTGAAGGAATAGACGTCGGACGTCGAGCGGGCCGTGCTGATTGTGACCGCGACGTCGAGGTTGTTGTCGTGGAATTCGGTGCCGCCAATCACGCCGATCGGAAACCCTTCCACCGCCTTGTATTTGTGGGTCGACGTTTCCATCGAGTAGACTTTGGAGATGCCTGCCTCATTCGTCGTGAAAACGATTGATTTTCCGTCGGGTGACAAGTCGAATCCGGCGACATCCCAGGGGATATCGCTGGTCAAGTAGTTCAGGCTCTTGTCGGCCAAATTCCATTTCGCCAAGCGTTTGAACTCGTTGTCCTTGTCGGTCGTCAAATACAGACTCTTTCCGTCCGCGCTAAACTCGGCCCCTCCATAGGCGACTTCGGTCGTATCGTCGTTGAATTGAGTTTTCGTCTTATGCTTTATGTCGACCAGCCAGACGTTGGTTTTGGTGACCGAAAGCATTTCCATTAGACAGACTTGGGAATCGTCGGGGGACCAATCGCTGACCCCCCAGCCGCCGCCGGAAAGCTCGAGGACGATCGCATCGGACTTGGGATCGGCCGGATCCATCAGCCACAGATCGCGATCGGCGCCGTTGCGCCGCGTCGAGCTGTAGACGAATTTCGTTTTTGCCCGATTCCAAGCGATGCCACCGTTTTGTGACCTTTTGCCGTCGCTCAACAGGATGATTTCGCCGGTCTCCCAATCGTAGCGGTACAATTGAACGAACTCGTTGCCGCCAACGTCTTTGCCGAAGACGAAGTAGCGGCCTTGCTGGGGCTCAAACGTGGCGTTACCGACCGGTTCTTCAAAGAACGTGATCTGCGTACGGGCTCCGCCGGGCATTTTGACGTAGTGAATCTGCGACGTATTACCAAACCGCGTTCCGATCAACATCTCGCGGCGTTGCGGATGCCAATCGACGAATCCGGCCGAGCGAGCCTCGGTGTACTTGCGGACGTCGGACGACAGCGAAGTCGGGATCGGCGAAATGCCTTGGGCCACCAAGTTGTCGGCGACCTGCATTTCCGCCTCTTGGGCAACCAAGCCGCATTGGGACATCAACAGCCAAACAATCACAACGGCCAACATTCCAAAAGTGGTGACAAATCGTTTCATGGTTTTCGCTTTCGTGAGATCTGGACTTATACGAACAATGGGTAGTGGGTCAGTTTCATCGTAGCCATCTCGCTCCGCGTGATGAATGCCGTCCCGACAGTTGATTTCGCCTGTAATCCGAAATCGCTTTCTTCTCGCGGAGCGAGAGAGCTACGATCAATCGGCAACACGACCCGGGAACCGAGACCCAGATGTCGTGAGCCGCTACTGCGACCCAGCGGTATCGATCAAAATAAGGGTTGATATTCTAGCATCATGAAGAAGGGCCAGTGTATCGTTCCACCGCTCTGTTTTGGGCTGCGAATTGAACTGTCGATCCATGATCTACGCCGAGCTGCATTGCAAAACGAACTACTCGTTCTTAACCGGCGCGTCGCACCCGGATGAATTGGTGTCGCGGGCCGTCGAATTGGGATACTCGGCGCTGGCGGTCACCGACGATCATTCGTTGGCCGGGGTCGTCCGCGCGTTTGGCGCGGCTCGCCAGTCGCCGCTCCAGTTGATCATCGGCGCCGAGATTGCTCCGCTGGATGCGCCCAAGGTTGTGCTTTGGGCCACCGACCGAGCGGCGTACGGGCGATTGTGCAAATTGCTGACCGTCGGCGGGCGTCGGGCGGACAAAGGCGAGTGCCAGCTTCGGTTTGCGGATATCGCCGAGCATTGCCAAGGACTTTTGGCCGGCGTGGTTCCGGAGTTGGGAGACGGGATTTTTTCGCCAGGCGTTCATCTTGTTCCCTCTCCTCGTCTGCGGGGAGAGGGTCAGGGTGAGGGGTCTTCCGCTGCGCCATCCGTGCCATGCGTGTCGCCCCTCATCCGGCCTTCAGCCACCTTCTCCCCATCAAAGCTGGGGAGAAGGAACACAGAGGCGCGCCCACATCATTCCGAAGCCGACTATCGCGATTTATTTGGCGACCGCGGATTTCTCTTGGCCGAGTTGTACCGCGGGTCCGACGATCGCTGGCGACTCGAGCAATTGGAGCGCCGCGCGCGAGAAACAGGTCTGCCATTGGTGGCCGCCGGCGATGTGCTCTATCACGTGCCGGCTCGGCTACCGCTGCACGATGTGCTGACGGCGACGAAATATCGAACAACGGTGGCCGAAGCCGGCGAACTGCTGCTCCCCAACGCGCACCGCCACTTGCATTCCATCGCCGAGCGACAACGACAATTTGCCGCGGTCCCCGAGGCCCTTTCGCGCACGCTCGAGATCGCAGAGCGATGTACGTTTTGCTTGAGCCAACTGCGCTACGAGTATCCGCACGAATTGGCTCCCCCTGGATTGACCCCGATCGAGTACTTGCGGCAGTTGACCTGGCAAGGGTCTTGCAGCCGCTACCCGGATGGCGTTCCAGACAAAGTCAGAAAGCAGATCGAACACGAGCTGCGCTTGATCGACGAACTGCGATACGAAGCCTATTTTTTGACGGTCTGGGACCTCGTTCGATTTGCCAGGCTGCGCGGCATCCTGTGCCAAGGCCGCGGCTCCGCGGCGAACTCGGCGGTGTGTTATTGCTTGGGGGTCACGTCGGTTGACCCGAATGCCACCGACTTGTTGTTCGAGCGATTCATCAGCCGCGAGCGGAATGAAGCGCCCGATATCGACGTCGACTTCGAACACGAGCGGCGCGAGGAAGTGTTGCAATACCTGTACGAAAAATATGGACGCGAGCGAGCTGGGCTGGCGGCCACCGTGATCACTTATCGCACGCGCAGCGCGATCCGCGACGTGGGCAAAGCACTCGGCCTCTCGCTCGATCGGGTCGACGCACTAGCAAAACAAGTCGACGGATTTCAAAACGTCGACGATCTTGGGAAGAGATGCGAATCGGTCGGCGTTGACTCCCAGTCGAGATTGGGGCAGCAATTGCAGCACCTGGTTGATGAGATTCTCGGCTTTCCGCGGCACCTCTCGCAACATGTGGGAGGGATGGTCATCACCCGCGGGCCGCTCGACGAACTGGTACCGATCGAAAACGCCGCGATGGATGGCCGCACGGTCATTCAATGGGACAAGGATGATCTCGAAGAGCTTGGTCTGCTCAAAGTCGATTGCTTGTGCTTGGGAATGCTCTCGGCGATTCGCAAATGTTTTCAGATGGTCCAAGTTCACTATGACCGGCGGCTGACGTTGGCCACGGTTCCCGGCGATGACCCGCGGGTGTACGACATGATCTGTCGGGCGGACACCGTGGGCGTGTTTCAGATCGAAAGCCGCGGACAGATGAGCATGCTGCCGCGGCTCAAGCCGCGCTGCTGGTACGACTTGGTGATCGAAGTCGCGATCGTGCGTCCCGGTCCGATCCAAGGCAATATGGTCCATCCCTATCTGCGTCGGCGGGCCGGATTGGAACAAGTCACTTATCCGAACGAGGAAATCAAAGCCGTTCTGCACCGCACGCTCGGGGTACCGATTTTTCAAGAACAGGCCATGCGGTTGGCGATCGTCGCCGCGGGATTTACTGCGGGCGAAGCCGACCAATTGCGGCGGGCGATGGGGGCCTGGCGTAAGACGGGTGTGATCGAAACGTTTCGCGAAAAGCTGATGACGGGGATGCGCGCCCGCGGCTTGTCCGATGAATTCGCCGAACAAGTCTTCCGCCAGTTGCGCGGATTCGGCGAGTATGGTTTTCCCGAATCGCACGCCGCGAGTTTCGCGCTGTTGGTGTATGTCTCGGCTTGGCTCAAGCACTACTACCCCGCGGCGTTTACCGCGTCGATCCTCAACAGCCTGCCGATGGGCTTTTATGCTCCCGCGCAATTGGTCGCCGACGCGCGCCGCCACGATGTTGACGTTTTGTCCGTCGATATCAACTTCAGCCAGTGGGATTGCACACTTGAGACTACTACTTCGTCTCCTTCTTCTTCGGCGAGCGGGGGGCGGGATAGTGTTCCTTCTCCCCGGTCTTTCCGGGGAGAAGGTGGCCGAAGGCCGGATGAGGGGTCTTTCATTCCGCCGGAAGAGCCCCTCACCCTAGCCCTCTCCTCGGAAGCCGGGGAGAGGGAACAAGAGCGCGAGCCGCCGGGTTTACCCCGGCGGTCTTCGCACGATCCCAATTCCGACAACCCAGCTTTCGCCCTGCGACTCGGCTTGCGGATGATTTCCGGACTGCCTCAATCGGCGGGCGAACGGATTGTCGCCGCACGCAGCAACGGCCCATTTGTTTCGTTGGCCGATTTTGCGCGGCGCACCGACTTGGGACAAGCGATCTTGGCGCGGTTAAGCAACGCCGATGCGTTTCAATCTCTCAATCAAGATCGTCGAGCGGCGCTCTGGCAATCGCTGGCCCACGAAAAGTCACCCCGTCCCCAACCGCTGTTTGAAAGCCTCGACGTCACTGACGATCTGCTTCCACCGCTCGACGCACTCAGTCCGGCCGAACAAGTGTTCGCGGACTATCACACCGTGGGCTTGTCGCTGAAAGCTCATCCCCTGTCGTTTTATCGTGAACAACTCAACCAAGCCCAGATCACGTCGGCCGCTGCGCTAGCTGACGTGCCGGATGGCCGAATCGTCCGCGTCGCGGGCTTGGTGATTCTCCGGCAACGCCCTAGCACGGCAAAAGGAATCACGTTTGTGACATTGGAGGACGAAACCGGCACTGCGAATTTGGTCGTCAAGCAGGAAATCTGGACTCGGTTTGCCAAGATCGCGCGGACTTCACCCGCTTGGATCGCACACGGAAAGTTGGAAAAGCGCAGCGGAGTGATTCACGTGGTTGCGTATCGTTTAGAAGATCTTTCCCAAAGACTTAAGCCACTAAATATTCGCTCGCGGGATTTTCGCTGAGGTGTATCTCGGCTCGAGGCGCTTCGCTCCACTCCCTCGTCATTCCGGGCTGAGACCCGGAATCCATTTGCATGGATGCGAAGGTCCCGCGTTCACGTCAGCTCACTGGATTCCCCCCTCCGCCATGGCGGGGGAAGGCTCTTCACGGGCATGACGATGGCGTCACAGACTACGGCGCCAAATTGGAGTTCTTCAATTTCGCATGTGCGCGATCGGGCTCGACATGGCTCGGGTGTTCGTGAAACAAGTGGCCGTGCAACCGGTGAATGTGACTACCCGCGTGGGGCATGCTTTTGACGATTTCTTCGGCCCGAACCAACTCCTCGTGAGTGCCACCCACGACGACCAAACTATTGCCTTCGTTCAGCAGGCGTTGATATTCGTCCGGAGTCGGCAGATTGACCGTGTCATCCAAATCAGCCTTATCGACACCTCCCATGCCGCCGATGAGTGCGCCGGTGAGACCCGCGTAGATCAGCGCACCAACCGCAAGTGCGGGTGAGGCCGTCAACGCTAACGCAGCCGCGCCGAAGCCGGCGGCTACTCCCAGACCAATCCCGGCTCCTTGCATGGCCCCGGAACCCGCCGTACTCGCCGTCGTTTCAGTTACCTCGGGAGTTTCGATTTCGGGACATTCGTTTTTCATGCTGTCCGTGATCAACCCGATTTTGTCGATTGGAAAGCCCTCTCGATGGAGCTTATCAACAACGGACTTTGCCGTTCCCAAATCGTCAAAAACCGAGACCAACGCTTTGGGGCTCAAGTCGGGTTGTTTCGAACTCATGATTCGTTCCTCATCGATGAACTGAATTCGCGATTTGTGGACGGTCGACAAATCATCGAATGCATTATCTATTTTCCCGGGGCAGGCCTCGATAAACAACTCGACAAAGGACAATTCTTTTTGGAAGCGGCGACATTTCGACAATATTCGACTGGTTTCGGAGATAGTTTCCGCGCGAAATTCGCTTGTACTAATGCGTCACGATTTCGCGGACACTAGATGCCGGTTCAAGAACCCCTCACCCTGCCCTCTCCCCGGAAGACGGGGCGAGGGAACCTCGAATTCGGACACGATAGTGCCCCGAAGTCGGAGTTCAAATGAAGAGAAGCGGATTGCCACGTCGCTCGAAAGGGGCATTGCCAAAAGAGTGATTTCGCAACACTTGCAGAGCCAATGGCACACGGAAAATCGCTTCAGTCTTGTGTGCCACTGGCTCTGCCAGTGCTCTTTCTTTGGCAATGCTCTCGGTTGGGGTCAGTTGAACCAAATTGCGAACCCGAAGAATTGGCCCTGGAAGACTTGAGTCATTTCGGTCCAGGCCTCGGGGGTGGAGAGCGATCCTTCCGCCAAATAGGGCTCGACGTTGGTGCCCTGGATTGTGAGCACCAAGTCAAAATCGCACGGCTCGAGAAATACTTTGTTCAAGTTGATCCCGGTTCCCTTGGCGGGAAACTCGGGGCTGCTAAAAATACTTTTGAAATACTTTCGCCAGTATGGGATGAGTCTCTCGCCTTGAAGGATGTCTTCCAACTCGTCGAGGACTTTGTGCCAGCCCGTGATCACGTCGCGCGATACGTGGACCTCGAGGACTCCCGTTTGCTTTTCGTTGGGTATCCACTCGTGATCGTCATCCATCTCGGTTTGGGCACGTTCCCAACAAAGGCGACTTTGTTCGATCATCGCCAGCAGATGGCGATGCGCGGAGATCATTCGGTCCTTGTCAATCAGTTTGAAATTGACGAGGTGGATTGCGGCGATCCCATCGAGAATCATCGACGGCGGAAATTCATCGGGATCGCCGATGCCGTCTTGAGCCGCAAGGTAGGGCGAATCGATTTTGGGAAAGATCAATTGCGCGCAGCGCTCGAATAGTTCGCGTTCATCGTAGGCCAACACAACGTCACAGAATGCCATTAAGAAATGACAATAGCCGCGGAGCCAGTGCACATCCGCTCCGTCGACTCCGACAAAGAATTCTTCCCCCTCCTTTTGCTCCACGGCCGTATTGATCGCCGCGAACACTTTCCACAGTGTCTCCTCGTCGGAAAACTCGCCGTTTCCGTCTAGGTCGAGCCGCACGCGGCCAATGTATAGCGGAATCTGAACTGCTGCGGTCTTTGCGGCGGCCAAGGATTGTTCGGCGGTCGCGAGCTTCACGCTGAATTCAGAGACCACCGTGCGAAGCTTGTCATAGGAAATCTGTTCTGGCTTGTCGTTTAATGGCACGGGCATTCGGGCCAGCGGAAGATTCCCGGCGTGCTGATTAATTAGACCGAAGCGATAATTGGCCTGCCCCAAGCCCTCGATCGCTTGCAAGAATTGCGTGACGCCGAGTGCAACGCGGGCTTCGCTGTCCGCGGTGTCTTGGGCCGCGATTTGGTCAAAATATTTCTCAGCGTCGGCAAGTTTGCCTTGGCTCAAAAACTCATCTAGTTTTTTCCCGTGATCCGCCTGGGTGAAGCCCGTTGGCAAAAGCAAGCTCGCCGCAAGCAACACAACCGGACCGCGAAGGCTCCCAGAAAACGACATGGCGACGCTCCCCAAAAAACGGAAATAGATCCCACGTTGACTTGGCAAACTCCGCGCCACGAATCATTCACCGAAGCGAACGGTGAGAACTCCCCGGAGCCGTTTTAGGCCTTTTTCGTTTGCGGCATTAATTTTCGGATCAGTTTCGTGACTTCCCCGGCATCGGGAAACCGATTAACAGTGTGTTTGGAAAAGACGAGTGTTTCATCGACATGAACATCAAAGATCCCCCCTCTGCCCGGGATCAATTGTGCTGGGACGTTAAAGTCTTTTTGCAATTCGGCAGCCAAACTGGTCGCCTTGGGCAAGTAGTTTCACTGGGTGCAATATTCGATCTTGATTTTCATAATCGGGATTTCCCGTAGGATTAATGGGTGAGTTTACCGTCGCAAGCCAAGTGCGACGACTTTAATATTGTCGCCTTTCGGCGTATTCTGGACAACTTGGCATCCGGCGTATCCGGAAAAACGATCACGAATTCAATGCGGCGTTTTCGCAAAGGTTGAGTCATGAACCAGACGATTGTGCAATTGGAACCGAAACAAGTTTGGACTAACTTCGAACGATTGAACGAAGTCCCGCGGGCTTCCAAAAAAGAACAGCAGGTGATCGCGTTCATGAAGGACTTTGGCAAAAAGCTGGGTCTGGAAACACAAGTCGACGAGGCCGGCAACGTACTGATTCGCAAGCCGGCGACGCCAGGTCGCGAAAATCGCAAGACCGTCGTGCTCCAAGGACACTTGGATATGGTTCACCAAAAAAATGACGATACAAAATTTGATTTCGCCACGCAGGGTATTCAATCGTTCGTCGACGGCGGCTGGGTCAAAGCCCGTGGCACGACGCTGGGCGCGGACAACGGCGTCGGCGTCGCCTCGATGATGACGGTCTTGGAGTCTAAGGACATCGAACACGGTCCTCTCGAAGCGTTATTTACGATCGATGAAGAAACCGGTTTGACGGGAGCGGCGCGACTTAAGCCTGGCTGGCTCCGCGCCGACATCCTGCTGAACACCGACACCGAGGAACACGGTGAGCTGTGCATTGGCTGCGCCGGAGGCGTCGATACCGTCGTGACGTTGAACTACCAAGCCGCGAAACCCAAAGGGGACGCGGCGCTGGAGATCAAAATAAAGGGGTTGAAAGGCGGACACTCAGGCTGCGATATTCACTTGGGGCGCGGCAATGCCAACAAGATCATGAATCGGCTGCTGTACCTGGCCACCAAGCGATTTCAGGTCGGACTGCATCGGCTCGAAGGGGGCAATTTGCGCAACGCGATTCCGCGCGAGTCGAGCGCGACGATCGTCGTTGAAAAAGCGAAATTGGCGAATCTGAAAAAGGAGCTTCAGGGACTTGGCGAATCGATCGCCGCAGAGTTGAAACGGGTCGAACCCGATCTTTTAATTGCCATGAGCGACACAACGGCCCCGGCTGACGTGATGGACTTTGCGGCTCAGGAAAAGCTTGTCCGCGGTATCTACGCCGTCCCAAACGGCGTCTTCCGCATGAGCGACGACGTCCCCGGTCTCGTGGAGACTTCCACCAGCTTGGCGCGAGTTGCCGTCGGAGGCGGCAAAGCTCAAGTCGAATTCCTCTCGCGCAGCTCCGTCGAATCGGGCAAAGACAATATTGCCAACGCCATCGAAGCGACTTTCGAACTGGCGGGCTGCGGTGTCCAACATGTCGGCGGGTACCCCGGCTGGACCCCTAACAGCGACTCGGCCATTTTGAAGTTGATGAAGTCAACGTACAAAAAGCTGTTTGGCGAAGAACCGAAAGTAAATGCGGTTCACGCGGGTCTCGAATGCGGGATCATTGGCAGCCACTATCCCCAGATGGACATGATTTCGTTCGGACCGACGATTCGCAACCCACACTCTCCGGACGAGCGCTGCGAAGTCGAAAGCGTTCAAAAATACTGGCGCTACTTGGTGGAAATACTAGCGAGTATTCCCTAAGATTTGCGACGAGGCGTTTTATTCAAGAACCAGAATCGTCCCGTCGCCGGAATTGGGGGGTTGCCTAAAAAGTGATTTCAAGACACTGGCAGAGCCAGTGGCACACGGAAAATCGCTATTGTCTTGTGTGCCGCTGGCTCTGCCAGTGGTGATTTTGAGCAGGGCTTAACGGCACGAGGGTTGGGTAAGGGGGCGTTTGGGTTTTCGGATAGGCTCTAAGCCATTGCACGGGTCCAATCGATGGGCGCTCGATGTCTGTTTCGACTTTCGACTACGACGCAGTGATCATCGGGTCCGGCCCCAACGGAATAGCGGCCGCGATCAGGCTGGCTGAAGCGGGTTGGAAAACACTCGTGCTGGAGGCCAAGGATCGAATCGGCGGTGGTACGCGAACGGCCGAGTTAACACTCCCAGGATTTCGGCACGATATTTGTTCAGCGATCCATCCGTTGGGGGTCGAGTCGCCGTTCTTTCGTTCTCTTCCGCTTGAACGCTACGGTTTGGAGTGGATTCGACCGACCATCGCCGCCGCCCATCCACTGCCGGATGGTTCGGCCGCTGCGATGCATACCAGCTTGGATGAATCCGCGAATTCGCTGGGAAGCGATGGGGCGAACTATCGTCGGCTTGTGTCGTCGTTCGTGGCGCGGTCGCGGGACTTATTTGAATCCGTGCTTCGGCCGCCGGGACTGCCGCGGCATCCGTTACTTATGGCACGATTTGGCTGGCGTGGTTTAGCGTCGGCCCAAACGGTGGTCGACCAATGGTTTCGTGGCGATCAGGCGCGCGGCATGTTTGCGGGAATGGCCGCCCATTCTATTGTGCCCCTCAACGCTCGATTAACTGGGGCCGTTGGACTGATGTTTTGCGTCACGATTCACGCCAACGGATGGCCGCTTCCGCGCGGAGGTTCCCAAAGCATTGCGGACGCACTGGCGACCCATCTCCGATCGCTCGGAGGGCAGATCGAAACTGATCGTCGGGTGGCGACGTTGGGCGATGTACCCTCCAGCCGCGCTATCCTCTTTGACCTGAGTCCGCGACAGGTGCTGCAAATCGCACAAGACGAATTGCCCAGAGGCTATCGAACCGCGCTGGAGCGATTTCGTTACGGTCCGGGCGTTTTCAAAATCGACTATGCCTTAGCGGAGCCGGTGCCGTGGAGCGCTGAAGTCTGTCGCCGTGCGGGAACCGTTCATGTGGGTGGTAGTTTTGAAGAGATCGCGGCATCCGAACTCGATGCCAACAGCGGCCGGATCTGTGAGCGACCCTTTGTTCTGGCCACTCAACAAAGCCTATTTGATCCAAGCCGTGCTCCGAGCGGCAAGCACACCTTGTGGGCCTATTGCCACGTGCCGAACGGTTCTACGGTGGATATGACCGATCGCATCGAAGGTCAGCTCGAGCGATTCGCGCCCGGGTTTCGCGATATTGTCTTGGCGCGGCATACGCTCAACCCGGCCAAGTTGGAAGCGTACAACAACAATTACATCGGCGGGGATATTGCTGGTGGCGCGATGGACTTTTGGCAAACGCTGGCCCGACCGGTGCTGCGTTGGGATCCCTATTCGACTCCCAACCCACGCTTGTACTTTTGCTCTGGATCGACGCCGCCGGGCCCGGGAGTCCACGGCATGTGTGGTTACCACGCAGCCCAGTCGGTATTGCGACGCATTCGACGATGAGGTGATCGGCTTTGGCTAATGGGGACAATCATTTATAATCGCGAATCCTGAACTGGGGTTTACGGTTGTAGGTCGTTATTAGGCAGCCCCGCTTTTTCTTGACTGTTGTGAGATGAACAACGATGGTGCGCATCAATTCGCTGAGCCTGGTTTTGGTTTTGCTGTGGGCAGCCGCGCTTGCCTTGGGTCAGTCCGATCAACCGCCGATCGCTCAAATCAAACCGACCCAATTGGAAAAGAACGGCGTGGTGCGGATCGACGACTACTTTTGGCTGCGCGAGCGAGAGAATCCGGAGGTTCTAAAGTACATCGAAGCGGAAAATGACTACGTCCGCCGGCAGATGGTCGACACCGAAGCGTTGCAACAACAACTGTTTGACGAAATTGTGGCGCGGATTCCAGACCACGATGTCTCTGCCCCGGTGCCGGACCGCGGATACATCTACTACAACCGGATCGATCGCGGACAGCAATACCGAGTTTATTGTCGGCGGAAAGATGAGGCAGGAGCGGCGGAAGAAGTCATCCTCGACGTCAACGCGCTCGCCGAAGGCAAACCGTTCTGCAGCGTGGCTGGATTGGCGGTAAGTTCGTCCAACAACATCTTGGCATATGCGGTCGATTTCGTCGGTCGGCGCAAGTATTCGATTTATTTCAAAGACCTCGCGACAGGGCAGCTCACCGATGCGACCATCGAAAACGTCACCGGCAACGTCGAGTGGGCCGAAGACAATAAGACTCTGTTTTACACTCGGCAGGACGCCGATACGCTGCGTTGGTACCAAGTCTTTCGGCATACGCTTGGTGAGGACGCGAAGAACGATCCGCTCGTGTATCAGGAAGATGATCAGGAATTCAATTGCAGCGTACAAAAATCTCGATCGCGCCGGTTCATTTTTATTGCCAGCAGTCAGACTTTGAGCGACGAATGGCGATACGTGAGTGCCAGCGAACCCAACGCAGAATTTCAGGTCTTTCAACCGCGCGAAGCCGACCACGAATACCATATCGACCACCTGGGGAGCCATTTTTTCATTCGCACAAACTGGAATGCCAAGAACTTTCGCTTGATGGAGGCCCCGGAAGGAAAAACGGTCAAGGAGAATTGGGCCGAGGTCATTTCCACCAACGACGCCGTACTGCTCGACGATTTCGAACTGTACGATCGGTTTTTGGCGGTGGCTTCTCGCAGCGAAGGACTGATCAAGATTCGCGTTAAGCCTTGGGAAGGGGGTGATCCGAAAGACGTCGCGTTCTCGGAACCAGTCTACGTTGCCGGCATCGACTCCACTCCAGAAACAAATACGGATTGGCTGCGCTACGATTTTGCGTCGCTCAATACTCCGGACAGCGTTCGCGAATACAACGTGCAGACCGGCGAAACGCGAGTCATCAAGCAGGAGGAAGTCCTGGGCGGATTTAGCACGGCGGATTATGAAACGCGCCGGATGTGGGCGACGGCGACCGACGGGGTCAAGATTCCCGTCTCATTGGTCTTCAAAAAGACCACGCCGCTCGATGGAACGGCGGCCTGCCTGTTGTATGGTTATGGTTCCTACGGAAACAGTATGGACGCGGAGTTCCGGTTGGCGACGCTGAACCTGCTCAATCGGGGCTTCGTCTACGCGATTGCCCACATTCGCGGTGGACAAGAAATGGGTCGTGCTTGGTACGAAAGCGGCAAACTTTTGCAAAAGAAGAACACATTCACCGACTTCATCAACGTCGGAGAGTTCCTGATCGCCGAAAAGATTGTTGATCCCAAGAGGCTTTATGCCGAAGGGGGTAGTGCCGGAGGACTGCTGATCGGGGCCGTGGCCAACATGCGACCCGATCTGTTTTCGGGTTTAATCGCGGAAGTCCCCTTTGTCGATGTGGTGACGACGATGCTCGACGACACGATTCCATTGACCACATCGGAGTACGACGAGTGGGGCAACCCGAACGAGCCGCAGTATTTTGAATACATGTTGTCGTACTCGCCGTACGACAACGTAAAACCCGTCCCTTATCCCAATATGCTGGTCACGACTGGGCTTCACGATTCGCAAGTTCAGTATTGGGAACCCGCAAAATGGGTCGCCAAATTGCGCAAACTCAAGACTGATCAAAATCTGCTATTGTTCAAGACGAACACGGATGCAGGTCACGGCGGCGCGTCGGGGCGTTTCGATCGTTTCCACGAAGTCGTTTTGCGGCAAGCGTTCTTACTCAAACTCGCCGGGCTCATTCCGCCCAAGGCTCCCTAAGCGTTGCGTGTTTCAATCGTTTAACGCCCAGCCGAAGGCGCCGGCAGGGAAACAAAACATGCCGTCGCCTTCGGCTGGGCGTTAAACAAAACGATGCCAGGTTCGTTTACAGCATTGCCCAATAAGTGAGTGGCCTATGGAACCGCTTGCGGGGTTGCGATGAGCTGCGATCCCGGCTGTTGGATCCGGGCATTCAGCGCGTCGACGCCGGCTTGGACGGCGTCTTGGCATTGCTGAGTCACTTGTTGCACGAGGTCGCGCCGTTTGCCGCTGGCGCTGTCCACAAACGAACTCAAGTCAATTGCCGTACCCAAGCGAACGTAGGCGTGTCGGCGTCCGAGGGGCTGCGGCATTTCGGAAAAAACGTCTTCGGCCAATTTCTCGACCGTTTCTGCAAAGCGGTCGAGCGTCGGCTTGCTGTGCACGTAATCGCCGAGATAGCTGGCGATTTTGAACGCCATCATGGCTTCATCGGCCCAAACCATAGCGGCTTGATGATCTGCTTTCCGCGAATCGTCAATGCGCACTTTGTGAATCGCGCGGCGGACGCGGCAGACACGGTCCATGAGCCCCGGATCATCGGGTGGCGGCAAGCCGACTTTGTGTTCGAGTCGCTGGAGTAGGTCTTCGGCGGCGCCGCGAATCAATCGCCGCGGTTCGTCCCATTCCGATTCCGGCAAGCCGCGCAGCCGCTGGTTGCGACGCAAGGCTGCGTGGGCCGCATGCCTTAATCGCGCTAACGGTTCGTCGTCGCTTGACGATCGCGCGTCCACCGATTTGGCAAGTTGCTCGAGTCGCTCGGAGACTTTGGAAAAAACGTCGTCGACGTACGATGTTTTGATCGACACCGGAACGATTAACACGCGGCGCTTGTTCGGAGCAATTTCCTTCGCCGCCTTGAGTGCAAAAAACGCCGCGCCCTCGTTAAACGAAGCAACCACGTCGTTTTGCAGAAACACATTTCCCTCGGGAAAAACCAAAAGCGCATGTCGGGCGCTGGTTAGCACGGCGGTCGCATGGCGAAACGATGCGCCGTCGACTCCTTCTCGGTCGATCGAAAATGCGCCGCAGCGGGGAAGTGCCCAGCGGTGCAATCGACTGCGCAAGAATACGTCGTAGGCGGCCATAATCTCGGCCGACAAGCCCACCCGACGGAGCACTTCAATCATGATTTGCGGATCGCTGTGCGTGGGATGATTGGGGGTCAACATCACGCCATCGCCACGACGCAACGCTTCGCGCAGCTCAGCGGCGCCTTCCAACTCGACACCCACGATCTGGTGGGATCTGGGCAATTGCCAATAGCGATTGCATTGTGTGCTCAACCAAGCCAGCAGCGCCAAGCGTCGCGACGGAATAAACTCATAGGGCCGATCGCAGAAGTGCAACATTTCCCACTCGTTGAAACTCCGATAACGATTCGACCTGGCAACGAATGTGGCGCCGCGCCATCAAACGTGTTCAGCGGGGACTCGCTGAAAACAATAAAAAAATGGCGGCAGCCGGCAGGAATGCCGCCTTGAGCGCAATTATTTTGCCGTGCCTTCTGCCTTGGTGTAGGTGATCTCCATGACCTTGGTGAAATCCTTGGCGTCCGTGGCCTTGGAATACATGGTGAAGACCCGAGTTTTGGCGTCCTTGATCACGGTGACGTGTTTGCCTTGCTGACCTTCCATTTCACCCGTCATCGTGACGGTCTTCGTTTTCGCGTCGTAGGGTCCTTCAAACTTTGCCATCACAGGTGTCATTGAATCAATCCAATGATTGACAAGCTTTTTGTTTTCGGAATCAAAACCGATAATGCCGACACCCTTGAATTCTGCGCCGCCAAAATCACCTTCGAAATTGGAAACAAGCCAATTCTCCCCGAGCATTTCGTTGGTCTCGGAACCCTTCGATGTCATGGGCTCTTGGTCCGGGCCTGCCCACATTTTGATTTCCGCATTCCATTTGCCGACCGAATCTTTGAGAAACTTCGCTTCATCGTCCTGACCCCATGCGACGGATGCGGAAAAAATCGCGATCAAAACCAAACAACCAGGAATTAATTTGCCGACACGCATTGTCAACCTCTCTTATAAAAAGTGGGTAAGTCCATCGAGTGTTTACCAATCGAACCATCGAGATTAGAAATCGTCGGCCGTCGCGCGTCAATCGACTCGGCGAATCAGCCGAGAAAGCCGGCAGATTCGCCGGGGGTCAACGAAACGAGGCGTCGCCGCCCGTTCGCGCCGAACGGAAGTTAGAGCATAATCTGGGGGCGCATAATTTCGTTCCAATCCTAGGAGAATCATGTCGACGATCAACGCAAAAACGTACACATACGTGAATCATTTGTGGGATGAGGCTCACGCAAATCGCTTGAATCCCGTGGATCTCCTGGTATATCGATCCAATCTCTTGGGCGCCGACGGACGAATCACCAATACCGGCGGCGGAAACACGTCGTCCAAAATTGAAGAGCAGGATCCACTGACGGGCGAGCCGGTCGAGGTCATATGGGTCAAGGGCTCCGGTGGAGATTTGCGGACGTCTCAGCGTGAAAATTTTTCGTCGCTTTATTTGCAAAAGCTGTTCGATTTGCAGTCGATCTACCAGCGGGCGCCGCAGCGAGGAGCGAAAACAGCCATCGAAGATCAGATGGTCGGGCTGTATTCGCATTGCACGTTCAATCTCAATCCGCGTGCCTCGTCGATCGACACACCGTTGCACGCGTTTGTTCCGTTTCGGTATGTCGACCATACGCATCCCAACTCAGTCATCGCCATCGCGGCAACGCGTCGATCCCGCGAATTGACACTAGAGATTTTTGGTGAGGAAATCGTTTGGACGCCGTGGATGCGCCCTGGATTTGAATTGGGGCTGGCTCTGCAAAAAGTTTGGCAACAGGATCCACGCTGCCGCGGAGTGGTCCTCGGTCAACACGGATTAATCAACGGCGACGACGATCCCAAGGCGTGCTACGAACTCAGCCTTGATTTGATCGAGCGAGCGGCCCAGTTCATCGAGTCCAAAGATAAGGGCGCGCGGACGTTTGGCGGCCAGAAGTATGCACCAATCGACAATGCTCAGCGCGAAATGCTGCTGCGACAGTTGCTGCCTTGGCTCCGGGGCCAGCTCTCGCAAAAACAACGCCTGATCGCCACCGTCCAGTGCGATGCGAACATGCTGCGGTTTGTGAATAGCGTCGATGCCCAGCGCTTAGCCGAGTTAGGCACGAGCTGCCCAGACCATTTTCTGCGAACGAAGATCAAGCCCTTGTACGTCGATTGGAATCCAGCCACTCAGACGATCGACGAATTGCGAGAAAAACTCGCTGGGGGAATGGAACAGTATCGTCTCGACTACGCGGCATATTACGCGCGCTGTAAACGACCCGACTCACCGGCCATGCGGGATGCCAATCCGACCGTCTTGTTAATTCCCGGAGTCGGCATGATCGCTTGGGGAAAGACCAAAAGCGAATCGCGAGTCACTGCGGAGTTTTACAACTGCGCGGTCGAAGTCATGCGCGGGGCCGAAGCCATCGACGAGTACATCGCGTTGCCGGAACAAGAAGCCTTCGATATTGAATACTGGTTGCTCGAGGAGGCAAAACTCAAGCGAATGCCGGCCGAAAAGCCCCTGGCGCGGCGGATCGTGCTGATCGTCGGCGCGGGGAGCGGCATCGGGCGAATCACCGCCCATCGATTGGCGGCCGAAGGCGCCCATCTGGTCTGCGCGGATTTGGATTTAGCTTCGGCCGAAAAGACCGCGCAAGAATTGACAGCTCACTGGGGCGCTGGGATCGGCGTTGCCGGCAGCGGCGTATCGGGCTGCGGCCCGGCGATCGCTGTCGCGTTGGACATCACCAACCGTCAGAGCGTTCAAGCCGCACTGCTGACGACCTTATGGGCGTACGGAGGACTCGATCATTTGGTGATCACCGCGGGCTTATATGTTTCGCCCGGCAGTGATGGGAAAATCCCCGACGCGCGGTGGGCGGATACTTTTAACGTCAACGTCACAGGGGTGTTCTTGGTCGCCGACGAAACGAAGAAGATATGGGAATCGCAGGGGCTTCGCGGAAGCATGGTTGTGACCACCAGCGTGAACGGCATCGTTTCCAAACGCGGCAGCATGGCCTACGACGCCAGCAAAGCTGCCGCCAATCACTTGGTCCGCGAGTTGGCGATCGAATTGGCGCCGCGCATTCGCGTCAACGCAGTTGCCCCGGCGACGGTCGTGGCGGGATCGGCGATGTTTCCCCGCGATCGCGTGATCGCTTCGCTGGCCAAGTACCAAATTCCGCACCAGACTTCGGAATCGACGGAAGATCTGCGCGACAAACTCGCCGCATTTTACGCCGATCGAACGCTGACCAAGACGCCCATTTTGCCCGAGGATCAAGCCGAAGCCATCTTGTTCTTGCTTGGCGATCAGTCACAGCGGACGACAGGTCAAATCTTGGCCGTCGATGGTGGCCTCCACGAGGCTTTTATGCGATAGACGATGAACGAAGCGTATATTGCAGTTGATCTCGGAGCCGAATCAGGGAGAGTCATCGCGATTGAGCTTTCGGATTCGCGGCTGACACTTCACGAAATTCATCGCTTTGCGAACCAACCAGTGGCTCTTCCCAGTGGTCTGCATTGGGACATTACGAACTTGTGGCGCGAAATTGTCGACGGGCTGACGAAGGCCGCGGCTTGGTCCAGAACTGCCCAGGTTCGACTGATTTCGGTCGGCGTCGATGCGTGGGGAGTGGATTGGGCACTGTTGACGAAAAGCGGCGAGTTGGTCGGCTTGCCGCATGCCTATCGCGACGACCGCTATCCCGCGGCTTGCGACGAGGCATTGAAACACATTGGCACGGATGAGATCTACGCGACCACCGGCATCCAAATGATGCCGATTAACACGATTTTCTCCTTGTTTGCCCAGAAGCTGTCCGGGCCGGAATTGTTTGCTTCGGCAGCACAACTCGTGTTCATTCCCGATCTGTTCCACTATTGGCTCAGTGGAAAAATCGCCATCGAGGCGACGATCGCCTCAACCAGTCAATTGATTGACGTGCATCATGGGGCGTGGGCCACGACCTTGATAAGCCGATTGGGTTTGCCGAATCAGATTTTTTCTCCCACTCGCGAGCCCGGCACGGTGTTGGGATCGATTCGTCCAGCCTTGGCTCAAGCAACGGGGCTTTCCGCGGAACTAAAAGTTGTGCTCCCGCCGTCGCATGACACGGCGAGCGCAGTGGCAGCCGTTCCGGCGACCGCCGCGAAATCGTGGTGTTTTCTTTCAAGCGGCACTTGGTCGTTGCTCGGCGCGGAGATCTCTTCGCCGTGTGTTTCGGCGGCGGCACAACAAGCGATGTTCACAAATGAACTGGGGATCGGCGGGAAGATTCGGTTTCTCAAGAACATCGCCGGTTTGTGGTTGATCCAAGAGCTGCGGCGCGATTTAGCCGTTGATGGCCAGCACTTGGATTACGCCGAACTGACGCGACTTGCGGGCGAGGCTCGCGCGTTCGGGTCGGTGGTCGACGCCGCGGATCCAATATTTCAAGCCACCGGTGGCATACGGGCCAAGATTATCGCGATCTGCCGTCGCTCGGCTCAGGCGATCCCGGAATCGCCGGGCGAATTCGCGCGATGTTGTTTGGAGAGTCTTGCCGTGGCGTACCGCAAGACATTCCGAAAGTTGTGCCAAGTCTTATCGCAAGAGTTCGAGATCGTGCACATCGTGGGTGGTGGAGGTCAGAATAAGCTGCTTTGCCAGATGGCGGCCGACGCACTCGATCGCGGCGTAGTGGTTGGTCCGATGGAAGCCACTGCGATCGGCAACGGCTTGGTGCAAGCCATGGCGACGGGCCGGATAGCGGACCTAGTGCAATTGCGGAAACTGGTGGCGGCGTCTGTGGAGTTGGAGACGTTTCAGCCATCGGGTGACCCGCGATGGCAGCAGCTTGAAGTCGTCAGTGGATCGCTTTAGCGTTGTCCAGGGGGTTGGTTTTCCTGTTTCAAGTGCCAAGCTCAGAGTGTTTTGGGTGGCATGTCCCTGAGTCCTCGAAGAGCGTGGGAGACAACAGTCCGCATACTAGATTTCGCTCGCGTCGGGATTTATCGTATGGGGCACTCGCGCTAAACTTGCGGGCTTATTGAAAACAGTCTTCAAGGAACAAAGCCAACCGAAACCTGCTCCGCCCCCTCACCCTGCCCTCTCCCCCGCGGCGGTTGAGAGGGAACGAAGATAAGCGGAAAGGAAACCTGCGAAGTTCGACTGCGACGTCAGATCGCGAAGTTAAATCGAGAGTTTATGGCCAACTTATTTCGAAAAAAGTCGATCGCACAGATTCAGTCGGACGCCGCTAAGGGTCTTACGGAGCATGTGAACTTAGGTACTGGCTTGCGCCGATCGTTAGGCGTGGTCGATTTAACGGGTTTGGGAATCGCCGCTATCATCGGCGCGGGCATTTTTTCGATGGTCGGAAATGCGGCAGCCAGGGGTGGTCCCGCCGTAATATTCTTGTTCATGTTCACCGCGGTTGCGTGTGCCTTGTCGGCGCTCTGTTACGCGGAGTTTGCTTCGCGCATCCCGATCGCTGGCTCGGCATACACCTATTCCTATGCCAGTTTTGGCGAATTGTTTGCCTGGATTATTGGTTGGGACTTGCTCGTGGAATACGCGATTGGCAATATCGCAGTGGCGATTTCGTGGAGCGATTATTTCACCGGTTTGATGGGTCGAATGGGCTGGAATATTCCAGTCTATTTCACGACCGATTATTTGAGTGCGGCGCGAGGGTTTGATCGTGGTCAAGAAGCGATTTCAGGCCTCTTGGGAAGCGGCAATACGATCGCCGGGTTGCGGGAACTGCCATCCGATATGCTGAATCGACTATCCGATGGCTTGAATGGAGCGACGTTGGAGGCGTATCAGGCTTGGACGACGGCCCCTCAAATCGGTGGCTTGCGGATCATCTGCGATTTGCCGGCGCTGGCAATCGTGTTTTTTGTCACGGTTCTGGTATACGTCGGAATTCGCGAATCCAAACTTGCCGCAAACGCGATGGTCGCCTTGAAATTGTTGGTCATCGGATTGGTCATCGTCGTCGGCGCTTTTTACGTGCAGCCGGGAAATTGGAGCCCCTTCGCTCCCAATGGATTCAGCGGCGTTATGACCGGCGTGTCCGCTGTGTTCTTTGCCTACATTGGATTTGACGCGCTATCGACGACCGCCGAGGAATGCAAGAATCCGCGGCGCGATCTGCCGCGGGCGATGATTTATTCGCTGATTATTTGTACCGTGCTGTATTGCATCCTGGCACTCGTGCTCACCGGGATGAAGAACTACAAGGATCTGGGGGTTGGTGATCCGTTGGCATTTGTTTTCGGGCCAGAAGGGGTCAACATTCCCTGGGTTTCGGGAATCGTCGCGGTTGGCGCAGTGATCGCGATTGCCACCGTCTTGCTTGTGTTCCAACTTGGGCAACCTCGATTGTGGATGGCGATGAGTCGCGACGGACTATTGCCGCCGATTTTTTCCAGCATTCATCCTCGTTTTCGGACGCCTTGGTTTTCCACGATTGTGACGGGGCTATTGGTCGCCATTCCGTCGTTGTTCATGAACTTGTCCGAGGTCACCGACCTTTCAGTGATCGGAACGCTGTTCGCGTTCTCCATGGTCTGCGGGGGCGTGTTGATCAAGGACAAAGAGTTTGCCTCGGAGTACCGCTACGCACCGTACATCAGCGGCCGCTATATCGTCCCGGTGTTGTTTGTGGTGGGCTTCGGTTTCGTCGTTTACCAATGGCCCGAGCGTTTGACGGGTATGTGGGACCTTGTGGATGAGGAGACCGGCGAAACTGGCTGGACAGTCTTTCAGCATAAGATTCCGGGTTTGGTATTCACCCTCTTTGCGGCGACCATGGCAGTTCTTTGCTTCGTCAAACGACTCTCGCTGATTCCCGTTATGGGATTGCTGTCCTGCGCCTACTTGATGACCGAATTGGGAATCACGAATTGGATCCGATTCGGGATATGGCTGCTCATCGGGTTCGTAGTTTATTTCGTTTACAGCTATAGCCACAGCAAGCTGAACGATGAACGCCAATCTGTAAACGCGTGATCACACGGCGTTGTTCTGCATATCTTTTCAGCCGCGAAGCGGCGGCAGACGATAGCCTGGGGCGACAGCCCCAGGTCGTTGGCAAAAAGAGGGGTTTTGAGCCGCGAGACGTGCCACCGCTTCGCGGTTCCGAGCCTATTTCCCGTGCGCACTCCTGGGGTTGGCACCCCAGGCTATCGTATAACACCGCTTCGCGGTTCAATTCAAAAATTCGTTCAACGAATCCGCCACACCCGCGATATGCGTGGCTCCCAAGGAATAATTGCGCGGCCCAAAATTGCCAACCCGGACGATCGGAACGGACCGAAAGGTTTGCCTAATGCTCCAGGTTTCTCTCTGCGGCATTGCCGATCGCCGGAGCAATCTATTCCCATCGAATCTGCGGGAATCAGCTCCACTTCTGCGCCGCAAGTTGAAACATTAGTGGAAACCAATCGCGAGCGCATCGCGTTGACAACGATGATGGAGCAACCGATGACATCCGCAGGAAAGCTATTTTTTGGCACGTGTATATTGACGGCGGCGTTTTTCACCGCCAAGTATCTGCACCAATCCCCCGTCGAAGTTTCAGACATTCCCGTCGTTCAACCGCCGGTCACCAAGCTGAATTGGCAAGTGCAAACTACGTCCGAGCCGGCGTCGAACGGGTTGCGCGAAGTAGCCACGGCGCGCGAATCAAAGGGCGACGTGCGGTTTGCCAGATTAACATCGGCGCAGGAAGCTGTTGCGCCGCCCCCACCGATCACCGATCGACTCGAATCGTCAGGCCCTACGAATGCAGCAATAAATTCGCGGTTCCCAATCCCCTTTGCAATTGCCGCAACGCCCCATCCCGCAAGCCAACTGATGGCGGTTGACGATGAAGAAGTCGATTCTCACTCGGCGGTGCGAGAGTTCGTGAGTCACACGGTTCAGTTCGGAGAAACGCTTCCGCAAATTGCGATGCAATACACCGGCCGACGCGAGTCGTACATGGCCATCTACCAAGCCAACTTGGACGTCTTGTCGAGTCCCGCGGACGTCACACCGGGGATCGTGCTCAAAATTCCCGTGCGCTAAGCAGCGAGCGCGTGAAACGCCACGGGGCAAAGCTTATCCAGGGAAACGGCATCCCCAAACGGTTGCGCGCGACAAAAGCTATTTCTTGCCGCGCACTTGCCATGGGAACAAGTCCGCCTTCTGGAAGATTTCCAAAAACACAAGTTGGCCAATCAGCAAC
This sequence comes from Pirellulaceae bacterium, assembly GCA_041745295.1. Lineage (GTDB taxonomy): Bacteria > Planctomycetota > Planctomycetia > Pirellulales > Pirellulaceae > JANMEB01. The sequence continues at coordinate 26,112 of JBGTJE010000078.1, forward strand.
TGCAAATCTCCCGATTCGGCTTTGGTCAGCGCGGCGCCATTGGTCGGGTAGTCAGCGAGGACCCAGAGGCCGTCGATGATCTCTTTGGTCGTTTTGCGATTGCGCTCGACGATCTCGCGGATCGCTTCGGTTTCCTTGAGTAGTTCCGAGTCGCCATTGCCGACGGCCAATAAGACTCGCAACGGTTCGGCGACATCCTTTCCCGTGAACAATCCGTCGCGGAGCGAATTCGTCATTCGGACGCCTTTGAACAATTGCTCGGGCGAGATTAGAACGATTGCTTTCACATCTTGGCCTTGGCGCAATCCCGCCAGAGCTGGAAAACTCCAATCGCGAAGCGACCAATTGACGGTTGGGATGCAGGATTTCCCGACCGCGACGACGGTCAACAAATCGACGTTGAGTTCGCCCTCGTCGTTTCGGGCGATGAGATGTTTCTTGCAAGCTTCGATATCGAGCAGGAACGATTCGAATTCAGCGCGGGTGATTTTTTCGGGGTCGATTTCGACGTCGCCGGTTTTTGTGCTATCCCCGTGCCCTCGAAGGTCGGGTGTGAGGACCGCGTAGCCGTATCTTAACTGAAGAAATGCCGCCAGTTCGCTGAGGTCCTCACTCGATCCCAACACGTCATGCAGCAGGATTAAGGCCGGTGTTTTCTTGCCGTGGATGCCCGGGTAATAGGTTGCGAAAAATTCAAAATTGTCTTTGGCGATAAGCTTAATTTTGATTGGTTCGGAGAATTTAATCTCTTTGCGACTCGCCTCGTCGAGGCCGTTTGCCGTCAGTTTGATGGGCGCCGCGACAACCTCTTGCACTGGAGGGGTCCGCACTTGCCCGATGGCCGAGGCGCTTGCGAGCCATGCCCCAAGCGCGAGCCCGATCAAACAACTCATTGGCGTTTTGACACGTAAATCAATCATCGTTTTTACCCTTGAGGGTTGCGCAGTCCTGCCGCAGCCCAGTCCTTTCCCAAAGTACGCCCCGCACTACGCTATTATGGTAAAAATACCACAGCGCTGGGTCAACGAATAACATTCAACCTTGCGTCATACTCCAGGTGACGTAGAGTTCAATTCAGGGGCGCAATTTGGTGCATTTGCCGAAAACTTGCGGGAAATCGGCTACATCCCAGGGGTTGGCGTCGGTTATAATTCAGTCTCGACACCTAGCTCGACGCATATATTAAAAGGAGACGAGCCCTTGAAGCTATTGCCGCGATTGCGGACATGGTGGCAAGTCCGCTCGGGACACGATGATACGCCGCTGGACGGCGACTCGCCAATCTGGTTAGTGAGTTTCTTTTTTCACTTGGCGCTGTTGGTTTCGCTCTCGCTCCTGCTAATCCCGCCCAAGGTGGATCGCATCGTCGAAGTGTTGATGGATCCGATCGAAGCTCCGATTCAGCCCGAGGAGATGCCGGCCGAATTTCGCTATGTTGACACCGATTCCGATCGCCTGGGGGCCAACAGTGAATTCGGCGCCGAAATGGCACCGCAAATTGCGCTCGAAGTTTCGGAGGCCGAATCGGTCGAATTGGAAACTCCGAGCGAACTGCGCGAGACCGGCGAGTTCATTTTCAATGACACCGACGTCCTCGCCATGGCCGAAAAACTTGAGTCGGTCGCGGTCAAAGGCAAAGTAGGCGTTGCTGCCACCGGCGCATCGGGCGCCGTGGACCGGATCGTTGAGGAAATCATCCGATCGATGGAAGAACGCAAGACGCTCGTGGTCTGGATGTTCGATCGGACCCCCAGCATGGCGCGACAACGCGACGAAATTTTGGCTCGCTTCGACCATGTCTACGACGAATTGAGCGCGATTGAAGCGACCGGGGCGGCGGCGTTTGCCCAATACGATGAACAACCCTTGCTGACCCAAGTTTGCGCGTTCGGCGAACAATTGGACTACGCCTTCAAACGCCCGACCGAGGACCTTGTCAAGATTAAAGAGGCGATCCGATCGATCACCACAACCATCGATACTTCGGGTGTCGAGAACGTCTTTTCCTCAATTTCTGCGGTCGTTGGAGAGTATCGCGACCTTCGACGAATTGATTCGCGGACCGGAGATCGCGAACGCAACGTTATGATCATCGTGGTAACCGACGAAGCCGGCGACGACACAAACATGCTGGACGCCGCAGTGATCGGTTGTCAAAAATATGTGGTTCCCGTCTACGTGATCGGAGTTCCGGCCCCCTTTGGCCGCGTCGAATCGGAAGTCAAATGGGTCGATCCCGATCCCAATTTCGACCAGTCCCCACAATGGGCCACGGTGAACCAAGGTCCCGAAACGCTCTATCCAGAGAGGATTCGACTGAAGTTTGCCGGCGAGGACGAGGACGCCTTGGAGTTCATCGATTCGGGCTTTGGTCCGTTTGGTCTCACTCGCGTCTGTTACGAAAGCGGCGGAATCTATTTCACCGTCCATCCGAACCGAGAACGCAACGGACTGCGCCGCTGGGAGACATCGGAGTTTGCCGCCTACTTGACCCACTTTTTTGACCCTGCGGTCATGACCAAGTACCGCCCCGACTATGTTTCAGTCGCGAGCTATCAAAGGGAATTGCAAGAGAACCAAGCCCGGTTTGCGTTGGTCCAAGCCGCTCAGCAATCGTGGGTCACACCACTCGAAGCACCCGACCTCGTGTTTACCAAGTTCGAGGAAGCCGAATTCGTTAACCGCATCTCGGAAGCCCAGCGAGCCGCCGCGACCGTCGAACCCAAGCTCAATCGATTATTCGAGATTCTCAAGGTCGGTGAAGCCGATCGCGATTTGGAATTGTCGGCGCGCTGGAAAGCAGGTTTTGATTTGGCGTATGGTAGCGTGTTGGCCGCCAAGATCCGAGCCGAGTCCTACAACGAAATGCTGGCGATGGCCAAGACCAATCTGAAATTCAACGATCCGAAGAACAACACTTGGCGATTGGTTGCCGCCGACACAATCACGACAGGGAGCCAATCGGCCAAGCTGGGCGAAAAGGCCAAGACCTATTTGCAGCGCGTCCTCGCCGATCATCCCAACACTCCTTGGTCGCTGCTGGCCCAAAAGGAAATCGACACGCCGATTGGTTGGCGTTGGGTGGAAAGCTACACAAAACCCCCTACTCCGCCGAGCGAAATGCAGATTGCCAATAACAACAACAACGTGCGCCGCCCACAAGCCGAGGCCGCGCAGATGCTGGCCCCACCCAAAGTCCGCCGCCCCCCGCCCAAACTCTGACGATTGTTGCTTGGTAGGGTGGGACAAGTCTTCGCGTCCCACCACGTTTTTCGAAATTGGTGGGACTCGCGTGCGAACACTTGATTGGGATCGCGTTTTGGTTCCGCAACCACCGAATGAATGCGCAGAGACGATGAAATCCCTCGCATGCTCGTCCCACCCTACAACTTATTGCGAGTCCTAGGCTCCAGCGGAAAGGCGGTCGGTTTCCCGTCGATTTCCGCGACAAACCATTGGGCTTTGGTAGCAGCTAAAAGGGATCGCAATTCCTTGTCGGACAAATCGGTCACGCTAATCGCCGAGTAAGTCGGTGTGGAGTTCGCGGGTGTCAGCGATTCGCTACCGTTCGTTGATGATCCGTCGTGTCTTCCATTTTGAACCAGTTGGTCAGCGGGGTTTGCACGTCCCGGCCAAAATCCGGCATTCCACCACAGTCCGACTGAGGCCAAGCAGACCAGTGTCGCGACCGCCGAGGCCCGAGCGATCCGTCGCGACAACGTCCGCCGCCAATGGATGGCGACGAACTCTTGCTCGAGTTGCTCGCGCAACATTTCAGCCGTCCGTTCGACGCGCGGCGGCTGCCGACGTTCATGGGGTTTAATCATCGCATTCAAGCTCCGCCAAGTTTCTTAAATCCTCGATCGCCCGCCGCAGTTTTCCGTCGACCGCCCCGGGCTTGAGTCCCAATCGCCGGCCAATCCGGCGCAGCGTCCATCCGAGGCGATACCGCCAAGCAAACATCCGTTGCAATTCAGGAGAAAATTGGCCCAAATTCTGCTCGATCCACAAAACTCTCGCGTGGTCGTCGATCTTTTGGGATGCGTTCAACTCGCGCTGCCGCCCGTGGTCATCGATTTCTTCCGGGCTGCGACTCAGTTTTCGCTGGCGTTGTTCGCGGCGCAACCAATCGTAGGAAACGCTCCGGACCAAGAGCCGAGACCAACTCGACAAACTGCGTTGATTCGCAATCGGTTTCATGCTGCGAATTGCCTTGAGCATCGCGTCGTGAACGATGTCCAAGCACGTTTGCTCGTCGCGCCCCGTGCAGCGTTTGGACTCGCTGAGCATCAGGGCATAGAAGTGATCGTAGTATTCGCGAAATGCGTCGCGATCTCCGCGCGACATGCGATCGGTATTCGCTAGCCATGCATCCGGCTGTCCATCGTGCTGCGCGGACTCCTCAGGCGCATCGTTGGCATCGACAGCTCGAAAATCGGAGGTCAAAACGCTTTCCACCATGGTTTCTAGATTACTAATTTCGACTCGCCGTGACAAATCGTTTTCAAGCAATTTGCAGTATTTCAACACGCGGAATGTGATGTCTGCGAGGAATAGCCCGCACGCTCAGCGTGCGGGCTACATCAATCGACACGAGATGGGTTGTTTCCGCAGATATGCGCGATCGTTGCGGCCACTATTTGTTTTGCTCCACAGGAAGTTGCTGGGACTCGATAATTGGCGGCTGACCGTAGGGATTCGTATTCGGTGCTGCGACTAAACCTCGCTCGATTTCCTGGACGATGGATTCGGCCATCACCAATTGAGACGAAGTTCCTTTGACAAATAGAAGACCGGTCGCTTCGTGGATCTTGATTTCTACTTGATTGGTCTCATTTCCCATCATGCGATAACCCTCGTCCAAGGCCGACAACAAGGCATCTCGATCGGCCTCCTGTAAGAGTCTTTTCACATTGAGCACGCGAACCGTCAAATTGCGGTCTGGGCTATAACCTTCCTGACTGGAAATCAGCACGAGATTGGCTTCACTTCCCTCGTTTTGGGATTGGAAATTTACTTCGACCGCGTTGTCGGTTAGCGTCGAAACCAACGACAACGCCCCGCGAATCGGAACTTCTGCCAATTTAATTTCCGGGAGTCGGTAAGAACTCGCAGTTTCGGTGACGACAATGTTTAACTTGGGAATGTTTTCCCGGATTGCTTCGACTAACTGCAAAACGGACCCGCTGGGCTGGTCAAGCGAGATGGTGAATTGCATTGAGTCGTCCCAACTCAATGCTTCCATATTGAGGTTGACCGTCGGCGAAGCGTTCTCGGCCGTCTGGTTTTCCGCGTTCTGGGCATGCGAATTTGCAGCGGCCAAGAAAACAGCTAGGGCCATGAAAAATCGAATTCCATTGTTCGAAAGCATCATTCTTTCCCCTCTGTGAATTGTTGAATTTAGTCTTGAGTGAATTACAGCTGGGAATCAAACGAGCGGCCAGCCGCGTTTTCGCGCGAATTTTGTAGAATTTCCGCAAAAATAATGTTATGGAGAACTGAAGGACGGCCGTTTCGATATGACGATCCCTGCGAAATATCATCTCAAAGCCAAGTGCGTCTTAGGAAATCAAGCGTGAAGTCGCTTGTAGCAAGGTCTCACATTCACCATCCAGGCAAGCTGGATGGGGTCTTGCTAACACCGTAGGACTCGCGATTTTGGCCTAAAATGAATGAGTTTATTGTTGGACTCAGCCACGCCGATTCGATATGGATTGAGTTCGACAATTCCTCCATCCTTGGAAACTGGATTCCGGGACTAAGCCCGGAATGACGCTCGGTTATGTTAGGTGTCCTTAACAAAGGAATAACGCTTTCGAGGGTTTGATCATGATGCTCCCTGATGATCCGTTGCCCGAGCCTTATCCAGAGTCGAGTGGTTCCAAGTCCCAAGGCGGGCCGGAGGTCGAACGATCCCACAGCGAATCAACCGAGACGGGAGACGGGCTGCGGCCGCTGGAGGTTGCGACCGAACTGCTTTGCCCGCGCTGCAACACGACGCTTCGCGGTGGGATGCTCGATCAATTTCCGGTCGCGTTTTGTCCCGATTGCCATGGAGTTTTGATCGACAATCAAGGGATTGGCAATGTCATTGCCATTCGACGGTCGGAGTACCAAGGAGCCGACCAAACTCCCAAGCCCTTCGATCCGCAAGCGCTAGAAGTTCACGGCAATTGTCCGAATTGCGGCGAGAAAATGGAGGTCTATCCTTTTGGCGGTCCAGGCAATGTGGTGATGGATGGTTGTCGGACGTGCCACATGGTGTGGCTGGATAACGGAGAGATTTCGGCGATCGTGCAGGCTCCCGGTTTACGTCACGATTGAAATTGCGTACTGATCAAGTATCGGTTTCATGCACGTCGTTCAACGCCCAGCCGAAGGCGCCGGCGCCTTCGGCTGGGCGTTGAACGCAAAATCCGGCCGATAGCTTTATCACCCGAGGTCTAAATCAGATCGACGGGTCGCTTGACGCGTTGGCGTTTGGTTCGGCATTGATCGCAAGTGCCGACGATAATAAAGCGATGGCTGCGGACCGTAAAGCCATAACGCCGGGCCACGTCATCGCGAATATCATTGAGCTCGGCGCTTTGAAACTCGATGAGCTTTTCGCAGCTTGAGCAAAACAGGTGCTCGTGCTGCGGATAGCCATAGTCGTGTTCATAAAGCGTTCGCCCGCCGACGTCGAATTTTCGCAAGAGCCCGGCATCGACGAACTCGGCCAGGGTTCGATAGACGGTCGGACGGCTGACGTGTCCCTTTTGTCCCTTCCGCGGAAGCCGCTCGATTAATTGGTCCGCATCGAAGTGGTCGTGCTGGCTGAAGACTCGATCGATCAGGTTTCGCCGTTGCTCGGTATTACGCATCCCGCGACTTTGCAGATATTCGTCAAAGCGCTGGCGCGGCGTCAAGGCGACTTGGATCGGATGAAGTGAATTCGTCATGACCGGCTGTTAGTCGAGGTGAAAGTCCATCGTGCCGCTATATGTCTTACCATCGACCGTGACTTCGAGGGTGGGAGACAGGCCAACGATGCTTTTCAATTCTTTGTCATCCAAACTGTATTCGGCCGTCGCTCCGTTGGCGTCGGCATTGACGGGTTTAAGCTCGAAGGATTTGCCGCCCAATTTATCGGTCTTGACGACGACCTTTTCCGCCTTGACGGGCTGGATCGCTTTGGCCTCGTGATCGAGAAAGAAGACTTGGGTCAAATCGTTCGTTTTATTGGTTATGGCTTCGATCTTGGAATCCAATCCGGTCAATGAAAAGGGATGCCCACCGTGCGGACCGTGGGCGGCATGTTCGTGCGCGTCGGGTTCTTTTGCGACGGGCGGAGTCTTCTCGTTTGACTTCGCGCCGTACCCCTCGCAACCAACAAATCCAATAACCGCAAACGCCATAACTAGAAATCGCATTCTCTCGCTCCTCGATGAAGCCGCGTGAACGGCTGGTGAATAAAAGGATCTCATCTCGTTCCAAGCTATGCATTAGAACACGAACAGAGCCGCCGGCAAACAGGAGTCAGATTGAACTGCGTTTGGAGAGACTGAGTAGTGGGTCAATTGGCAATCGACTGTAGCCCTCTCGCTCCGCGAGAGGAAAGCGATTTCAGATTGCACCCAAAAACTCCCGGCGGGACTGCTTTCATCAGGCGGAGCGTGATGGCTACAAGGAAACGAACCCACGACCAGAAACCGGGACGCTAACGCGTGGCGGTCGAAGAAACAAACCCACGATCGTGGATTTGGGCGCCAGCTAATTGTGTTCTGGATTGCGCGGGAAATTTACAATCCCAATCGACTTCCACAGATGCCGACCATAGTTCCGCAAAGACAGTTCCCATTGAAACTCGGAATCCGCAAAGATCAATTCCTTGCTGCCGCCACAGGAGACCCACGCACCGGAGTCGATTTCTTGCTCGAGCTGTCCGTTTTGCCAAGCCACGGCTCCGAAGAAAATCTTGTAGGGCATCGTCGACTCGGAGGCCAGCTTCTTCAAATTCTGAGGCGAGGTCGCAAAATACAGCCCGCATTCGACTTTTTGCTCACTGCAATCAATGTCTTGGTGCAACGCAAACACCGGTCCGCTCAGCGGACCACCCAATGAAATATATTGCTCCGCGGTCGAATTTGCGTAGCCCGTCATCGTTCGCCATAACCGCTTCACCTGTTCGTTGGCGGGCCGATTGAGAACAACGCCGAATGTCCCTGTTTCGTTCTGCTGCACGATCAAGACGACGGCTTGACTAAACGGGGTCTCATTCAATTTGGGAGTCGCGATTACCAAATCGCCGGCGAGATGCATTTTGGTTCCGAAAAAAGAATCGTGTTTAGTGGGTCAACTCGAATTCTAAAACCCGAGTGCCATTTGGAAAGTTCAGCGGGCCCGGTGTCATCATAGAAAGACAATTTGTCACGGTCGTAGAACCTGATAATCCAAGGGTGCAATCAATGTGCCAAGATTGACGGCGGCCCATATTGTTAACCGCAACGGATGCTCGGCGTGGGAGTTGGCTATTTGAAGTTTGCTTGTCGTCCAGGCAGTCGCAAAGTTGACACTTGGGCCAAAGCCTGACAGAATTGCATGTGAGGGTCTAAGTCGGGATTGTAGGTGAGTTATTTCATGGAGCTGAATTCGCGAGGATTTATGTCCTCCCGGCGCGCTGGGATAGCGTGTTCCCGTACAATTTCGCTGATCATACTTTGATACTACTGCCTAATCCTATGGGAACCCATCCATGGAAAGTCAATCTTGGCCGGATGGATTGCGAACTTTGGTCGTTCGACTGAGCCAACTTCAACGCCCAGCGACGATTGTGGAATTGCGTCAGTGGCTGAGCGAAATAGCGATCGATCGAGCGGAGTTGTCCCCGTTTGTGCATTTTCAAGAATCGTGTTATTGCCGAACGCCAGTCATTTCCAGCCCACATTTTGAATTGCTTTGTATTTGCTGGCAGGCTGGACAGAGCAGCTCGATCCACGACCATTGGGGATCGGCGTGCGGGGTGCGAGTTGTGGCAGGCGAACTCACGGAGACGATTTTTGACGTGGTCGAAGACTCGTTGGTGCGTCCGCAGAAAGTAAATCACTACGGCGCCGGGTTCGTCTGTTCCTCCGTGGACAAGGACGTGCACCAGATCACCAACCATCAAACGGACGAACGCGAACTCATTACGCTTCATATCTATTCACCACCCTTGGCGGCGATGCATTCCTATTCGCTCTATCACGAAAAGGACTTGCCGGCGACCGCCGCACGGTGAAGCCAACCGGGCGCCAATGGATTGGACATATCACAGCCCCGCTTTCCTCTGCGGTTTAATCGCGTTGGGCCTCGGCGTCGGCTTCTTGACCGGCTTGTTCGGCGTCGGCGGTGGTTTTATAGCAACGCCGATCATGATCACGTTGCTGGGAGTGGATTCATCCATTGCCGTCGGCAGCAGCCTCGGATTTACCTTGGGGGCTAGTGCGTTCGGCGTGCGGAGGCATCTGCGCGCGGGAAATTTGGCATCTCGAACCGCGATGCTCGTGGGAGGCGGGGCCACGCTGGGAACCGTGCTGGGCTATCTCCTGCACAACAGGTTGGCTCAGTATGCCGGCGAGCATTTCGATGATGTCATGTCGCTCGCGTTCATTGTCTTGCTCAGCGTCATCGCGATCCTAATTGCGTCGACCACGGAGCGCGTGAAGAATCCGAAATCGCTCATGGTCAAGCTTCGTTGGCCCCCCTACATTTCGATTCGAAAAATCGGTGGCGCCCAAGTGAGCATCATCGGACTGATCGGCGCGGGATTCCCCGTCGGGCTGCTGGGGGGACTCTTCGGCATCGGCGGAGGAATTATCCTGATTCCGATTTTGACATTGGTGATCGGTTTGACTCCTCACGTGGCTGTTGGAACCAGCTTGGCAGCAGTTTTGCTGTCGTCGATCGTGGGCTGTTCCCTGTACGCGTTTGGTTCCCAGGCAGTGGACCTGGGAATTATCGCGTCGCTGATCTTGGGAAGTTTGGTGGGGACAATGTTGGGCGCCCGCCTTTGCAATCGGCTGCATGCCGAGCACCTCCATCGTTTGTTCGCAGTGGTCGTGGGTTTGACCGCAATATTTCTGTTGCTCGATCTACAATTCCGACCCAGGGGGCAATCGCATTCGATGCCTCAGGTCGTTCCCGCGGGTGCCGTGGACATGCGACCCGGAGCACTTCGCTCCGCGTTGCGTTCGGCATTAAAGATTGGACTTCGTGAACCATTCGTTCCGCATTCATACGCAACTTCCGCCAACTTGAATGGAACGGCGATGTTTCGCTCAACTCTACCGCAACAAACATCCGCGGGGCGAATATTTTCAGCATCCCACCAGTGTCCGACGGGAAACAGGCGGCTTATTCCGACGAGCGAATAAATGCCGACGCGTCAGACGACTTGACCACTTTTCGTTTCTATCGAGCGTCTGACGTAGCCGAACTGGCCAGAATTCAGGCCGGCCCGACGCGCCGGGATGGCGAGTTCCGCTCCAGACAAATTGAAAGCGCTCTAGAGAGAAATGTCCGGTCGGGCTGGCAATTCCATGGGGGCTGGCGGGACGTCTCCGGGTTCCCCTTGGGGCGCCGGTTTGGGGCGAACTAAGTCGGTCCGGGCGATTTGAATGGACTCCAGGTCCTCGGCAGAAATAACGTAAAACCAAGGTCCAAATCGATCGTTCAGCCGCTTGGTCTTGCGCTCGCCCTCCTCACGGCGATTCTTATAGTCTTCGCTGTCTCGTTTGTATTGGTCCGCGTCCAACTCGAATTTCTGTAGTGCCGTTTTGTACTCCGCTAGTTGTTGATCGTATTGGATGAACGCGGCGTCGCGAGTGTCTTGCGGGGGTGTCGGCGGAACGTCGGTCGGATTCTGGCTAGGAGGTTGGTTCGGAACGGTGGAGGCGACGTACCCTTCGGGCTTGGTAGGTTCGATAGGGGCGGTCGGCTCAACCGGTTCCGATCCCAGAGCACTAACGTCAAACGAAACACGAACCATGAGGTAACGGTTTCGCTTGGTGGATGTCGCAGTATCGGGTTTCGTCGGATCGGCGGATGGGTCGTTCGCAGCCTGTTCCGGCGCGTTTTGTTGGGCCTCGCCAGCGGCGGCTACATGGGCGTCCGTGGTTTGATCGGCCTTGGCCGCATCACCGTTTGCCGTTGCTTCGGAACCATCGCTTATCGGAACTGCATTGTCCGCCGGTGGAGTTGCGGGAGCGCCGATTTCAATGGCCTCATCGCTTCCTTGCACGGAATCGCCGAAGTACAAGTTGTACGCGATGCCTTGGTTGTTCGAGAGGAACAATTCGCCGCGATTAGAGTAGAAAGCTGGTTTCTCGCCTTGGCTATTGCCCGGAACGACGTTGAATCCATACGACATCAATTCGGATTGGAGATTGAACAGGGCTTCCTGAAATGCTGCGGGGTCTTTGCGAAATGTTTCGAAGTCCGTGTTCACGGTCAGATCGGGATTGAGCAGCGGTTTGCCTTCGAGCTGGAGTTTTGGCCGCACTCCAACGATGATCATGTCGTCCAAGAGGTTGAGGATTTTGGAATAGTTCTGGCTGTTGAGTTCCTCCTTAGCCGGATCGAGTCCATTCAGCGTCCAAGGGTCGAAGGGTTTGACTCGCAGGAGTTCGTGTCGGCCCTTGTCAAGCTTGCCGATGCGGCGAACCGTTCCGCGATTCGTCAACTCGTCGCGGACCTGCAGTTCGTAATTGTCGATGACCACTTTGTTGAGTTCCTGTTGATCGATCTGCAACAAATCGGGTTCAATCCAATCGGCAAAACGGGTCGACAAATCGACATTCAGGTTCGCGACATAGGTTTCGGACTCCTCGCCACTTCGCACGTAGAATCGTTTTTTGGCGGCGCCGTTTTTCTCAAACGCATCTTCGCGCGCATTGGCATTTTCGACATCGGCGGCTTTACCCACGATGAGGTCGGCGAGGATTTCTTCATTGGCATCGCGCAGGACAACGCGTTTTCCGATTTCTTCCGGGTCGGCTGCATCGGCGCCGTCGCCGTCGGGTGCGAGCACGGCGAACCGTCGTTGGTCTTCACTCCAGCGTCCGGCGAGCGCGAGCCGATCCAATCCGTACAATGCCGTGGCAGTCTCGAACAGCCGTTTTGCGGCTTCCGCGGGATAGTTGTGATGCGAGGGAATCCGCCAGACGCCGTCTCGATTTTCGACTTTGAATCGGCGCAGCGATTGACTGACAGGGTCGCGGGCAACGACTTCCAACGATTTGACCTGTTCGGCCTCCAACGTAGGAAACAACGGTTTACCGACGAGGTCTTCGGTGATGGCCACTCGCGGCTTAGTGGCGAAATGGGTGCCCACGGCCGCACCACCGATCCCAATTGCGATCGCAACAAAGAGGATAGTTTTCGTCAAGTCGTTCATGGCAACGATCTCCAAATTTTCAGGCATTCGACCCGGTCGCAAAGTCGCGCATCTTAAACGCGACGTTCCGGTTTGATTTGTTTTCGTTCGTTCAAGAATCGCGCGGTGAGCACCCACACTCCCAGCAATACGGCGGGCAGCGGAGCCAGCCCCACCGACAGAAAGCGGACCAAGCTCTCCGATTGCGAGATTTTCTCTTGCTCGGCAGCCTTAATTTCCTCGATCCGCTCGTCGCGCTGGCGCTCCAACCGATCGCGCTGGATGTCAAATCGGCGCTGCGAAACGTTCACGTCCTGGGATAGCTGCTGAAGCTTGCCGGCAAAATCGAGTTCCTTGTCTTCGCTGATGCGCTTCACCGCGGAATCGAGTTGACTCTGGGCTTTGGCAAGTTCATCTTGAATTTCATGATCGATTGTTTCTTGCTGTTGCATTCGGTCGCTGCGATACTTTTCGACGACCGCCTCAAATTTGGTCAGTGATCGCGGGGAGGGCTGTCGATTTCTCAGGCGGACAAAATCCACATCGCCCGCCAAAACCTCCAAGGCGTTTTGCACGAGCTTGACATTGTCCAATGGCGCGGTCAAAGATTGAGCCTGGAGCGGTTCGATTTCCGTAAGGAAATCCGTGTCGGCAATAAATACCACGTTGAGCGGCTTGCTCTCGCCGCTCGCTTTGCTGGTGATTCGAGCGGCGACGACTTTCGGTCGTTCATCCCTGTCCAATACCGGACTCGGTTCGAGCACGACCATTTCGGATCCGGTGACATCCGAAATGAGCTTCATACCCCCACCGGGAAGTCGCGGGTCATCCGGCGTGAAGGTGATCTTGTCCCAACCAATTGTCCCCGACGAATTGGAAAGTTGAATCAGCGGTGTGAATTCGGTTTTGGCGTCCTGGGCCGCTTGAATCGTGCCGGGATAGCTAAACAAGACGCGGCGCAAGCCTTGCGAAATGGGATCGGTTTTATTGAACGGATGGTAATCGCCGCGCGGATACGCGAACACAAGTGCCAACGTTTTTAGTCCATAATATTTAGGCCACGTTTCGCCTAAGTAATCAGGCCAATACGGCTTGAATCCGGGGATCGGTTCAAGTTCGTGCCAGGCAACCAATCCGTTGTTCCATTCGATTCCCAAAGCCGAAAGCAACGCGATCGGCGATCCACCAAATGCCTTTTCCTCCATGTACTCGGTCAGGAAAGGTCGGGCTGGAGCCCGCATGTCGACCCGCGGCTGGCGCGGGGCATTAAACACTCCCAAATTATCCGGCGAGCGAAACGCCCAATAAAATGGCAGCGGATCTTCCAGGATCAACACCGCGCGCCCGGACTGAACGTAGTTCACCAAATCGTCGAGGGCCGTTTGCGTCAAACTACTGGGACCGACCACCAGCAATACGTCCGGGGCTGCCATCGGCGGCTCCGGTTTCGGAGGCGCGGCACTTTCAATCTTGGCAGGATCCGTTTCAAGCTTCGTGGCGGAGCCCTCCGGGTTGACGATTTTCCCAAGATCGTCCGCGCTGATCGGCTTGAAGCGATAGGATTTTTTCAACTCGCGCAGCGCGGTGTCAAAGGACCACTCGATGCGCTCATCGCGAACGAGCGGCCCCAGAAACATCAAGTCGGTCGCCAAGACCCCAACCGTCAGTTGCTTGCGTTTATCCGTGGACGTCGCGATCGCCCGGGTTAGCTCGTATTCGACACTAGTTTCGGCATCGACAAGCGGTAGGACGGAGTCGCCCATCGTGCTGGAAACATGGGCGCCCAAGAACACTTCTTGTTCGACCATGTTTCCGCCGACCTCACTACGCGTTGCCTTGGCGCGGATGCCCTGGGTCCGCGCTTCAATGGCTTGAGGGCTGAAAGGTTTGACATCGACGATCTTCAGATCGACGTGACTTCCACCGACGCGCTGATACTGTCGCAGCAATCCGAGGTAATGGTTCTTGACGTGAACAAAATCGCGCGGGACGTCGTGACTGACGTAGGCTTGAATCGTCACCGGTCTGCCATTTTCAGCGGCCTTCTGGAGCGTCGCGCGCGTGGCCTCATCCAGTGTGAAGATGGACTCGCGACTCATGTCGATTCGGCTGGGGATCAGGACCGTAGACTTGTCGACGAGATAGTTCAACGCGATCAAGGACGCCGCCAGAGCCAGCGTGCGGACGCCGAACTGAAGGCCCATCCCCACCTGTCGGCCTTTGCTCCAACGCCGGCGGCTAATGACGACCAAATTTAAGTACAACATCAGCGCGATGAGCGAAATGAAATAGAGCACGCCGGTGAGGGAGATTAGGCCCATGTTGAAATCGCGCAGATGCCAATCAAATCCCAGCCATTCGACTCCGAGAAGCCCGCGATAGTATCTTCCAATGAGTACGGGAAACGCACAAAACAATGCCGCCAGAATAAATGCCACGGTGTTACTTCGCGTCAGCGACGAGGCAAACATTCCCACCGAGAGCAACGCACAACCAGCGAGCCAATATCCCAAATACACGGCCGCAACGACTCCCCAATCTGGCTGGCCGATATTCGCCAAAGCAATCAACTGGGTTAGCGAAAACGCCAGCGCAATGGTGTAGACCGCCACGACGGAAAGATATTTCCCCACGAGAATTTCCAGATCCGAAGCGGGCAGCGTAAACAGAATCGCATCGGTTCCCAGCCGCCGCTCCTCAGCCCACGTGTTCATCGTGATCGCTGGAATTAGGAACAAGAGAAGCAACGGGAAGTCGCGACTGAGTTGATCCAGCGTTGCAAGATTGTCGGTGAAGAACCGCTGGTTGAAGGCCAGCATCGCACAAACCGTCACGAACACGACGATAAATAGGTAGCCACCCACGCTCGTGAAGTATTGTTTAACGTTCCTCCAAAACACCGCGGAGATCACGTGCCAGCGAATCATACATAGTCCTTTGAAGTCAAGATGCAAAACCGGTCAGTTTGTGGAACTGGGCTTCCATTTGGTCGCGCTCGCCCATGGATTGCAGCGGACCGTCAAACACGACCCGACCCTCGTTGATGAGAACCACGCGGTTGCAGAGCAACGCCACTTCTTGCAGCACATGGGTCGATAACATCACTGTCTTGGATCGTCCCAAGTCGCGGATCAATTGCCGGATCCCCACGAGCTGATTCGGGTCCAAGCCGCTCGTCGGTTCGTCCAAGATCAAGACTTCCGGATCGTGCAGGAGTGCTTGGGCCATACCCACGCGTTGGCGAAAACCGCGCGACAACTTTGAAATGGGCTTGTTCCACACTTCACCCAAGTCGCATTTTTGAGCGACGAAATCGAGTCGGGTGCGCGTCACACTCGATGAAAGGCCGCGCGCGCGGGCCAAATAGCGGAGTGCACCCTGCGGAGTCATTTCATCGTACAACGGACCGTTCTCCGGCAAATACCCGATGAATTCGCTGCCCCGAATGCGTTCGCGTTCCATATCGAAACCGGCAATCGAAATGGAACCGCTGGTTGGAGCCAAATAACCAGTCAACAATTTCATCGTCGTCGATTTTCCAGCCCCGTTTGGTCCGAGCAAAGCGCATACCTGGCGCCGGGGAATCGAGAAATTCACATCGCGTATCGCGGCGAATTGGCCGTAGTATTTGCAGAGATCGCTCGCCCGAATCATGATCTCCGATTCGGCAGCTTTGGACTTGCTTTGTTGATTCACGTTCAAGTAACCTTGCCCAGGGATAAAGCGGCGATGCCTAGCCGGCATCCAAGACCGATGCCCGCTGCGCGGACCGAGACGGCCTGCGCTAAGTCACTATTATGCCGAAAACGGCTCGATCCTCAACGGGCGTTCGCGACCCTCGTGCGAAGATGTGCATCTGCATACCGTAGATGGCGTCGCCGCATGCCATGCTCCCGCTGCTTTTTCTTGAGTGCCACTGGCTCTGCCAGTGCACAGCTCACGCAACCAAATCGACCGATTCGGAACCTAGCCCCGCGCCACGAAAATATCGCTGTTTCACCAACACTGGCAAAGCCAGTGGCACACGGAACAAATGAGCCGGACCAGAGCCGACTAAAACGACCCGAACCTTGGACTAAGGAAGACGATACTCGCCGGCGGCATCGGGCACTCGGGCTTGTCGCGAGTCCCCTTCCAACATGGATTTGATGCGCAACACATCCAGCGGATTTTCGAAGCTATATAGATCCTGAGTTGCGCTCTCGGAGCCCAACATCATACCGGATATTTTCCAACCAAAACTCCCGTTCCTCAGCATCATCGAGAACGGTTGGGGCGGCGCATTGGGTTCCGCTGGCTCGGTGACTTCAATCGATACAAAGGCGATTTTTTGCTGACTTGTGGCAAACACGGGCGCGCTAATCGTGTACAACGCGTCTTTTCCCGCAGGCATCGCGAGATCGAGTGATTGTTTGCGAGTTTGGGCGATCGATTCTTGGGAGAGGAATTTTTCGGCTTTTGCATGGTCGCCTCGTCGCAGGCAATCGATGAACGCCCGACAGATCATTTCGGGAGGCGTTTCGAGGGTGATCAAGACGTCATCGCCGCTTGACGATTCCGAGCCGGATTGCAGGTCACTATTGACATCGCCGCCTGGGTCAGCTTGAGCGACTTTGTCCGAGTCGCCGGACGAAGCCGAATTGGGTTCATCGGTATTTGTACAGCCGATCAAGCCGACGATAAGAAAAAATATCAAAGTCGTAGATCTCATGGAACACTCCCTCCTGGAGTGAATCGGAGCGGGATCCGTGGTCGGCGCAGCCATTCAACTCGTGCAATGGCGAGAGTGCCGGTTGAACTGTTGGCAACGGTTGCGATGATACGGTCGGTGATTTTCTTGGATCTGGCGAAACGGTCAATACCGATTTGTCCTCGCGCTTGATCTGGGGATTTGCCTTGAGGATAAAACGCGTAGGCCTGCTAGCAGGTGCAACGCGTCGCCGACTGAATTATTTCGACATGAAACGGCGAAAAGAGAAGTCAGGGCGGTGCATCGCCCTGGTCGGCACCCGCCCAGAATCGTAAAACATTCCCCGCGCGGCGCGTAATCTTGCAGGATGCATGTTGGGTCGCCACGGTGAACGGAGTCGCCATGAAGTTTCGTACGCAGCCGGAAGTCTTGCGAGTTTTGATCGCGCTATTGGCTTTGGTCGCCGCGCCAGTTGCGCCGATTTGGGCGGCCCCGATGCCCGCTCAGGATTCTCAGATTGCCGATGGAACGGCCGCAGATCCGGCGGCGAATGTTCCGGCCGCGGCCAGCGCGACGAACCAGGGGGTCGTGAGTTCGAGGTCTTTGCTTCGGACATTGCGCGACGGCGGGCCACTCATGATTCCCATTGGAATCTGCTCGTTCGCCTTGCTTGTGATTGTATTTGAGCGGGCTATCAGCCTGCAAAAAGGACGCATTATCCCCGGCCCGTTTGTGAAACGGTTTCTGGAGCAATTGCAAGAGCGCGAACTCTCGCGCGAGACCGCGCTGGAATTGTGCGAAAACAACGACAGCCCGGTCGCCCGCATGTTTGCTGCCGGCGTCCGAAAATGGGGTCGTCCGAGCGTCGAAATTGAGCAGGCAATTCTCGATTCTGGTGAACGCATTTGCAACGAATTGCGAAAGTATGTTCGCATGATGAACGGCATTTCCACCGTCAGTCCATTGTTAGGGCTGTTGGGAACCGTATTTGGCATGATTCAGTCGTTTGATGCGATCGCCGCGTTCGATCCGGCACAAGGCGATGCTAAACCCATGGTTGCGGCAGGTATCAGTCAAGCGTTGATAACGACGGCCGCCGGTATGGCGGTCGCGATTCCCGCGTTGATAGCCTATTTGTACTTTGTTGGACGCGTGGACAAGCGGATCGTGGAATTGGATGAACTTGGAATGGAAGTCGTCAATTGTGTATCTGCCGAGGCCTTAGCCGGGACAAACGGTGAGCGGCGAGCGACGGGAAATCGCCCGCGCGGCGGGCCAAGCCGCAGTGCTGCGTAAGGCTGCTCGCGGAGCAAAGCGAGAAGCTATTCCCAGCGAAATTGTAGGAATCTGCCATGCCGCTCAAGACGATGCGCGAGGAACAACCGTCGATCAACCTCGTGCCGATGATTGATATCGTTTTTCAGCTGCTTATTTTTTTTATGGTGGGTACGCGGTTTACGGAACTCAACGATGAAGAACGCGATATGGCCGTTCGCATTCCCCAAGTCGCCGCGACGCCATCGACGGCAGCTGCCCCGATCCGGTGCATCGTAAATGTCTTTAGCAATGGTACGGTGCAGTTGGATGGTGCGCCAGTCTCGCTCGATCAATTAAAACAACAACTTCGCACCGCCAAAGCCCAAAATCCTCGCGTGGGCGTCGTGATTCGAGGTGATTCCAACAGTGTCTACCAGACCGTCGCGGATGTCATCGCTGTGTGCCGAAGTGCCGAAGTCCAAGACGTCAATTTGGCGGTTCGCGTCGCCCAATTGGAGCGCTGATGATGCATGCACACATCACTGAGCCATGCTGCCTCGTCGCGTCGTTGAATGTGTCGCGAGTATTTGAAATCGGCATGTGGATCGGGCTGTGCGCATTGAGCCTTGCGTTATTGGTTTTAGCGTGGACGCGGTGGGGCAACGTCAAGACGACGCATAAGTGCATTTGGCTCTCCGTTTTTGCACATGTTTTGCTTGTCTTGTACGCCTACGAAACACGCCTGTTTCTTTCGAGAAATGGGGTCAACGGCGGCGAAGCGATCGTGCACGTCACACTCCTCAGTGAATCCGAGGACTCATTCGATGCTCCACTAGACTCGCCAACCGTCCCGGTGCATCCACTATCACGCCATACTGAAATCATTCAGCCCGTAGATCTGAAAGCACCACTTCTATTGGAGCCCGTCAGGGCAACGGAAGCATCAGAGCAAGCTGAGTTCGCCGTCGTCAAGCCATTGCCGATCGAAGCGCCGCCACTGCTTGAATCGCCGGATGACGCGTCTAAACAAACGGATGCTGCGAACGTTGAACCGGCGGCAGTTGCCGTTGCGCCATCGCAACCGATTCCGATTGCCGACTCTCCTGTCGAGTCGACCGAGGTCTCGCAGACTCCACAGCCAACAGAATCGACCGAGATCGCTGGAGAGGATTCGTTCGACGAAGGATCCGATCGCGTGACTCTGGGGCCACCACGTCAAACCGCCACTCAATTGATTGCACCATCCCAATCGAGTGACGCACCCCAACCGACTCACGCACCCGCATTCCGGACGGCGCGCCCCAGCGCAGTGCAACCGATCGCCGAGATTTATTCCCTGCGAAATCCGGAGCAGCGCCACGGGAATGCACTCAAACGCGGGGGGAGCGAAGGAACGGAAAAAGCCGTCGAAAGCGCTCTGGAATGGCTCGTTAAACATCAACAGATCGATGGACGCTGGAACCCTCGAGCGACCGAAGCGGGTCGCGAGTTTCGCGTGCTCGGGCATGACCGGAAGGCCGCGGGGAAAGATGCGGACACGGCCATGACAGGGCTGGCACTGTTGGCGCTGATGGGGGCCGGACACGATCATTTGACAGGAGAGTACCGCGATAATTTGCGTCGCGGCCTGGAGTTTATTCTGCGGTCGCAAGGCCGCAGCGGGCATCTGGCCGGCGAGGCAAGTCTCTTTGCGCATATGTACAGTCACGGCATCGCCACGCTAGCCGTCAGCGAAGCACTGGCGCTGACCGGCGATTTGCGGCTGAAGCCGTTCGTCGATCGGGCGGTCGCTTATTCGCTCGCCGCGCAAGATCCGCGCTCCGGCGGTTGGCGATATCAACCAGGCGAAGAAGGAGACATGAGTCAATTCGGTTGGCAAGTGATGGCGCTGAAGAGCGCCCAAATCGGCGGCGCATCCATTCCGACGGCAACCGTGCAGCGGATGCGAGTCTTTTTGGACTTGTGTTCGTCCGGGCAACATATGGGATTGGCTTCCTATCGGCCGCGGCAAGCGGCTTCGGCCACCATGACCGCCGAAGCGCTGGCCTGTCGATATTTCCTCGGTCAATCGGTTGCCGATCGAACTTCCGACGAAGCAGCGGAATTCATTATGCAGCAACCGCCGGGGAGCGGCGAAATCGACTACTATCTTTGGTATTACGCAACCCTGTCGTTGTACCAAAAAGGTGGTCCTCATTGGGAACATTGGAATCGTCAACTCCAAATGCAACTCTTGGCAACGCAAGTTGAACAAGGAAGCCACGCGGGTAGTTGGGAGCCCAACGGAAAATGGTGTGGGTACGGTGGTCGCGTTTTTAGCACGGCGCTCGCCGCGATGTGTTTGGAAGTGTATTATCGCTATTTGCCGACGTTGCGCGAACAAGTTGCCTGGAACGATGGGTCGCGCGAACGATAGCGCAGTGGATCGTTGTGCAAGATTCCTCGGTTTGACAGCAGATTTAGCAGGGGTACAATGAAACTGGGAATCGTCGACAAGTTCGATACCAATTTCTTTTTAGGGGCGCGTTTGTGTTTGGACTGGGATTACCGGAACTGCTCATCGTCGCCGGCGTTTTTGTTCTGTTGTTCGGTGCCGCGCGTTTGCCGAATTTGATGCGCAACATGGGTCGCAGCATTAACGAGTTCAAAGCTGGTATGAGTGAAAAGCCTGCCGAGCGCATCGAAGAGTCTCGTGACGCCGAGCGGTAATCGATTGCGGCGTTCACCATTCGATTAAAGGCTGCAATTCGGAATGTTTGGCGGCATCGGCTATCAGGAATTACTCGTCATCGGCGTCGTCGCCATATTGCTTTTTGGCAAGCGATTACCGGACGTCGCGCGAACTTGGGGGAGCAGCTATCGCGATTTTCGTCGCAGTCTGAACGACATCAAAAGCTCGTTCGCCGTCGATCAATATGAGTCGACGAAGCACAAGCGCCCCGCGCTGGACTACGACGATCGTGTCGCGGATTCGACACCTCGGTTTGTGCCTCCTGCCGAGCTCGAAAGTAATTCCAGCGTTCCAGCGGAGCCGCCGTCCGATGCAAAGGCGATCTGAGCTGTGTCTCAAATCATCGGCCGCCGAGGCGCTTACCCCCGGATTCTGGCCTGAAATCTGGCGATCATGCTCTAAGGAACGCCGTTGATCATTATCGCCAGGGCATGCTGGTAATCATCGAAGTCCCCCTCGACCGCTGTGACGATCACCTCGTCGTCGATCTGGTAAGCGGAACAAACAAAACCATGCGCTGTCGGCAAGTCCGGCTGCCTCGGAATTTGCTTGGGCAATCCCATCGAGCCATCGACCCGAAACCTAAACTGATAGACGCGAATGCCATTCTCAAAACTCGTCAAATAGCATTCGGTATGCCCATAGTCAGTTTGAATAATCAACTTGCGTTTTCCCACAAATACCTCTTCTTGGGCATTCGGACCCGCGGAATTTCGCGAGCTGTTCTTGGCTATTTGAATCCACACCAGGGACGCTTCGCAAAGCGCGCGTGCGGACGGACTGGATGGAAACGTTGATTGAAACCTGCCCCAGCTCAATACCACGAATACCACGGCGCTAAGCGTTGCCAGCGAAGCTCCCAGCGCGAGCCAAACGGGGCGCCCTCCCGCGGTTACGTTCATCGATTGCTGGGCAACACCATTCCGAGCCAGCGACGGAGTCACGTGGCCATCGTCAAACCTGGACAAATCGATATCCTCGGGGCACACGGCTGTCGGGGCACCCGAC
Source organism: Pirellulaceae bacterium (assembly GCA_041745295.1). Taxonomy (GTDB): domain Bacteria; phylum Planctomycetota; class Planctomycetia; order Pirellulales; family Pirellulaceae; genus JANMEB01. The sequence continues at coordinate 48,192 of JBGTJE010000078.1, forward strand.
TCGCCTGCACCGACCGACCGGAGAATTCGTTGTTTCAACCCGACGGGAATGGCCCCTTCGTGGAGTGCAACCTGGATCCGCTCGTCCATCCGGCGCATCGCTTGGAGCGCCTCGCGATGTTGTTCCGATTCGGCCAACCACGTTCGCAGCGGATGCATCGCTGGTTGAGCCAATTCGAAATCATCGCGACATGAATCGAACAAAGCGCGAATTGAGTCGGGAACTTGGGGTGAACTCATGGCACTTTCTCTCCTGCTGGCTCCTGTGCGGCGATGATCTCGCGCAAGTTTGATTTGCCTCGCGATAAGCGGCTCATGACGGTTCCAATCGCGACGTTGACCTTGTCGGCTATCTGTTGGTAGGACAACCCCTCAAAGTAATACATGAGAATGACCTGCTTTTGATGGCAATCCAGCTGATCCAGTGCCTGTTGCAACGCACTGGCCTCGCCGGGCTCGCGGGCTGTCCGATGGTCGGCAAACCCGTCCAAGTTGAGATCGACAGCCGAAGCGCTGGCGGGACGTTGTCGACGTTTTTGTTTCAAAAACGTGTTCCGCACAATACTCAGCAGCCAGGCACCTGCCCGCAGCGGATCGCGCAATTGATCGATGTGCTTCTGGGCGAGGAGAAAAACTTGTTGCGTTATGTCTTCTGCGTCCGCGGCGTTCCCGGTGAAGCGATAGGCATAACGAAAGACGGCGTCCAAGTGTTGTTCCACGAGTCGCTCGATCGTGATGACCACGGGATGACCTTCCGGCCCGTCCGTCAGACTTGGTTCAAGTTGGCAAGGATGGGCGTTCATGAGCACTCGATGTTTGCCGCGTCTCGAAAGCGATTGAGGCGCACCTTCATCCATTAGAGTCGTTGTCGAACCAAAATATTCCCCCCAAATTCGAAAATTTGCCCAAGTAAACGCCGCAACAACCCCGGCCAACCTTGCCCGAGGACGCTCTATGATGCACAATGTGGCCGCTGCGATGTTTGTCGGCTGCAAAAAAAGGCTGAGACGCCGGCGCCGAAAGCGCCCGCGACTGAGACTCCCAAGGACGAGGCGTCCAAATAGTATTGCCGCCGATTTCTGAATCACCAAGGAGCAAACCATCTGGAGTTTGCTCCTTTTTTTGTCTAAATTGTTCGCGGATTCTGTGAGCGCTCCATCCACGGATCCAGCGGGTTCCTCTCTCACGCTGGAATGGACGCAAAAATTTTAAAGGATGAAACATGTTTGTAACTCGATGGTTCGCCGTCATGCTGTTAACCGCCGTTTTTGGATTGGGATGCGGTGAAAAGAAACCGGACACGGATCCGTCGGATGCGGAACTGAAGGTTCCGGATATCGATGGCGGCGATTCGAAAGCCGAAAAAAGCGACGCCTCCAAATAGCGATCGTGGATGTACCGACCGATTCGGATGCGCTTCGCCAATCGGCTCTGTCGAGCTCCTTTTTTGGGTCGTGCCTGTTGCCCTTCCAACTGTATGAAATGCCCCTTCTGCCGCCGCGACAACGATAAAGTCATTGACTCACGTTCGGGTGAAGCGGGCTTTGTGACCCGTCGTCGTCGCCACTGCCTGAATTGCGATCGTCGATACACGACGTATGAGCGTATCGCCGAAGTCGATATCAAAGTTGTCAAGCGAAATGGAACGCGCGAACTATTTCAAACCGATAAGATTCGCAATGGTCTCAAGCGAGCATGTTGGAAACGACCCGTAACTGGTGAACAGCTTGAATCCCTGATCGCCAAGGTCGAACAGGAGGTCGTCACAAAATTCGAACAGGTCAACGAAATCTCAAGCGTCGAGCTGGGGCAAATCGTCATGGATCAACTTTTCGAACTTGACCAGATCGCCTACGTCCGGTTCGCCAGCGTCTACCGGCAGTTTTCCGACGCCCACGATTTTATTGCCGAAGTTCAACAGGTGCTGCGGCGGCATTCAAACTGACGATGCATTGTTTTGGCGACGTTGCAGGGTTAGCCGCAATGGTTAGAGTTCAGGCCTTACCCTGCTCCGCGACGCTTCGTACAAAGACAGCTGGAAAGCTAAACGCGACCATGCTTATGCTGCGCGAACCGACGGCCGCTTTTTTTTGCGGGCTGGCTTGTCCTTCCATCGGCGGTGCACCCACCAATATTGGCTGGGTTCTTCACGAATCATGGCGGCCAAGCGATCGTTGTACCATTGCGTCAACGACGTTACGCTCTGCAGTGAACGATCCATGGTCAACGGATCGGCGACCCCCGCCAAGCCAATTTCAAATTGAAAAATCCCGCCGATTCGCCGACAGTAAGTCGCCAGCATCGGAGCGCCCGAGCCCAAGGTAAAGAGGGCCAATGCTTTATGACATGCAGCTGGACGTCCTAAAAACTCGATCCAAACTCCTTTGGTGCCCGCGTGTTGATCGCCGAGCAACATCAAAATTCGTCCGGCATCAAGCACGCCCTTTATCTGCGCGGCGCTGCCGTCCTTTGGCAAGATGAATTGCCCTTTGGATTCGCGAAACGCGCGGAGCAAGGTATCGAGATGGGGATTGTCCAAATCCCGTGCCACTGCATAGCTGGGAAATCCGAACAATCCCATGATCAACGCACCGACCTCAAAGTTCCCAAAATGGCCCGAGACAAAAACGAGCGGCCGGGGGTCGAGCAAGTACGTCGACATCAAGCTCATGTCCCGCATTCGAATGAACTTGCGCCAATTGGTTTCATGAATCTTGCGCGGTGCCAGCGTGATTTCACAAATCAGCAAGCCCAAATGCTCAAACATCTTCCGGGCTGTGTTGCGGCGCTCAGCGTCGCTCATATCGGGAAACGCATGCTGAAGGTTTTCGTCGATGAGCGCTGCCCGAACGCGAAATACATCGGTCGCGAGATACGCCAACCCGCGCGCAAACCGCTCGCATATGCCCAGCGGCATGATTTGGATGACCGCCATCAGCATTCGGACGGCGAGATAAACGGCGAAGTCGCTTATTCGTTTCAAGGTCGGCTCGCAAGGGAAGCCGCGAATTCTCGCAATTCATCGCCGTTTTGACCAGCCGAAAAAACGCCGAAAAATGTGACGCAATTTCCCTTTTCCAACCCGACGCGTAATTTTGATGTTGCACTAATTTCTGTTCCTGCTCCCCGAAATTCGACGCTTCGAGTTGCGGTTTTCGCCGAACGCTTCACTTTGAAACCGCTCAATTTGCGAATCGCGAAACCAGTCGATCGACGATCAGCTGTCCAATATTGAGCGACGCCGTGGCAGCGGGCGAGGGCGCATTGATGATGTTGACCGTCCGTTCGTTTTCCGTGATGTGAAAGTCGTCGACGAACCCGCCGTCGGGCAAGACTGCTTGGGCCCTCACGCCGGCCGGGGCGGGCGCCAAATCGGCAGATTGAATCTCTGGAATCAGCCGTTGCAGGGCTTTGACAAACGCCCGCTTGTTCACCGATCGCCACATTTCCGCCATTCCCATCCGCCAGTGTTTCCAAGCCAGCTTGCGAAAACCGCGATAGGTAAGGCTTTCCCAAAGGTCTGCCAAGTTGATCGTTCCCATCGTGTAACCTTCGCGGGCAAACGCCAACACGGCATTCGGGCCGCACTCCAATCCACCGCCGATCATCCTCGTAAAATGGACACCCAGAAAAACAAACCGAGGATCGGGAACCGGATAGATCAAATTCTTGCAGAGAAAGCGCCTCTCGGGCCGTACTTCGTAATACTCGCCGCGAAACGGGACGATTTTTGCTTCGGGGTTGCTTCCACCCAGCTTCGCCACTCGATCGCAATGCAACCCCGCGCAATTGATGACGACGTCGGTTGCGAACGCGCCATGGTTTGTCTCGGCGACGGTTTCACTGGGCAAATGCCGAATCGCTTGGACACGGCAATCCAACCGAACCCTTCCCCCGCTGCGAGCAATCGACTCACCAAGTTTTTCGCAAACTTGCCGATAATTCACGATCCCTGCCTCGGGAACGTGAATGGCGCGGATTCCAGCGGCATGCGGTTCCAATTCTTTGAGGCGTTCCGCTGGAATCAACTCGCAACGGACCCCGTTGGCCAATCCACGCTCATAAATATTCTGCAGCCACGGCAGTTCGAACTCTTCCGTTGCCACGATGACTTTGCCGCAGATCTCGTAATCGATTCCCTGTTGTTGACAGAATTGCTGCATCGCGAGCTTGCCATCGCGACAATTCTTCGCTTTCGAAGAGCCGGGCTTGTAGTAGATCCCCGAATGCAAAACGCCCGAGTTATGGCCCGTTTGATGTTCGGCCAGACGGCGTTCCTTTTCCAAAACTAATAGCATTCGGTTGGGAAACCGTTTCGAAAACTGATAAGCCGTCGCCAAGCCGACGATCCCGCCACCGATGATGATCGCATCGAATTTCTGCATGCTACGCCGCGCAATAAAAAAGGTCATGCATTGTCGCTCCCTCGTCAACACATGACCTTTGTCCTGAAACGGGACCTCCAGTGTCCCGCCCCTTTCGGCATTGGCTAATAGTCTTATCGAACCGCCCTTGGTGGAAACCGCAGCCACACGAGCCAAACCCGCTTTTTTCTCAAGGTTTGGTGCGAAATCGACGGCCGGTACGAATTGTGCCGCGCGAAAATTTCAATAAAACCAGTCCGCGAAAATCTGCATTCCGTACTAAATAAGTCGCCTGGAAAAACCTTGCGGCCCGCGGTCCCGCCCACCCTACAATATCAACAAGGCAATATTCATGTAAATCATGATTCCCAAGACGTCGGAGATGCCTGCGACAAAGGGATTGCTCATCAACGCCGGATCGAAACCCAACCGATGAAACAGGAGCGGTAGCATGGAGCCAATCAAAGTCCCAGCGGTTACGACCAGCGTGAGGGTAATTGGTACGACCATCGCCTCGAGGGGACCGGGCGAATTACCGAACAACTGGGCCACGATCAGGCCGAGCGTTCCCAAGAACAATCCGAGCAGTCCGCCGACAAACAACTCACGGTAGGCCACTCGCAACCAATCCTTTCGCGTGATGTGTCCGCGCGTGAGGGCGGTGATCACCAACGTCGACGACTGACTCCCCGAATTTCCGCCGCTGCTTATGATTAATGGCAGAAATGGAATCAACCAACTCCATTTGGCCAATTGCGATCCATAACCTTGCAATGCGACTGCGGTCAACAATCCACAAAAAAATAAAATGCACAACCAAATTCCTCGCTTCCAACTCATGATGAGCCAATGCGTGCCGAGATAACTGTCCCGGAGAGGCTCGACGGCGCCAATTCGTTGCACATCTTCAGAGGCCTCGCGTTGGACGACGTCGATGACGTCGTCGTGCGTAATGATTCCCAGCATGTGGTGTTCGTGATCGACGACGGGAATCGCCAACAAGTCCAAGCGAGCGACGCGATTGGCCACCACTTCTTGGTCCTCCATGGCCTCCACCGTAACCATTTTGGTTTCCATCAATTCGCTCATCGGCGTATTGGGGTGGCGCATTGCCGATACCAATTGCCGGGTGGACACAACGCCCCGTAAATGTTGTTCCGCGTCAACGACATACAAATAGTAGATCGTCTCAAATTGTTCCGCTTGGCGGCTGAGTTCGTCGAGAGCCTCCCGGACGGTTAGCGATTCGCTGAGCCGCACCACGTTGATGCTCATCATCGCGCCGGCAGTCCCCTCGGGATATTGGCTCAAGCGTTGGATTTCGCGGCGCTCAGCGGCCGGGATTCGGCTGAGCAAGTCGCCCTGAATTTCGTGACTAAGTCGCTGCATCAAGTCGACTCGGTCGTCCGAAGCCAACTTGGAGATCAGCCGCGCTATCGCGTCCCGGTCCTGGCTTTCGCAAATCTCGACTTGCCGTTCGGGTGTCAGATAGATGAAAATCTGCACGCGCGAATCTTCGTCCGCGTATTGCAAAACTCGCCAAGATTCCTCCGCCTCCAGCCCTTCCATGAACTCGGCGGTCCGCGCCGGATGCAGCGCGGTGCAGAATTCGCGCAGCTCGACGACGTTGTCGGACGCCAACATTTCGCGAAGTTCCGGCAAGTAAAGCGTATTAATCATGCCCGGCCTACACGCGCACACGCCGCGCGACCAATTCATCGAGTTCACTCTTCAGCCGCGAGAGTACATCGTCGTAAGCGAAAGCGCCCAAATGAAGCGTCCCTCGCTTGAGGTTGACGTAATTGGGCCCGCACCACAAACCAAGGTCTGCATCATCGGTTTCGCCGGGACCATTCACGCGACAGCCCATCACAGCGATTGTGATCGCATATTCCTCGGCAAATCGCGACATCTCGCGAACTTGTTGCGCCAATTCGACAAACGCCTCGTTTTCCACGCGCGAACAACTCGGACAAGAAATGATATTGAGTCGATCCGTTCGGTAATCGACCACCGACCGGACCCGACCATGATAGATGTCATCGATGATTTGTCGGGCCGCCCGGATTTCCTCCCCCTTTTGCTCATTGGGCACAGTCAGGCTGACGCGCACGGTGTCGCCAATCCCTTGAGCAATAAGTTGCTCAAAGGCAATTCGAGTCTTGATGATTCCGTCGGGTGGAAGTCCCGCCTCGGTTACACCCAAATGCAGCGGAACTTCCGGACGCAAGGCAGCAAATCGCCGATTGAGCTCGATTACTTTCTTCGGATCCGAGTCCTTGAGCGAAACACAATAACGGTGAAACCCAACGTCGTCCAATTGCCGACAATGATCGGTTGCGCTGTCGATCATCGGCGAGAAAGAGTCGTCCGCCGCGTATCGCCCCTTTTGCTCGGGATCGACGCTGCCACAATTGACCCCGACCCGAATTGCACAATCGTGATCTCGAGCCACGTTGGCGATAAACGTAACCTTTTCCCGCCAATCCTTGTGCTGCTCGTGATGGTACAGGTGACCCGGGTTGTACCGCAATTTGTCGACGTGCGGTGCGACGGACTCCGCCAAGCGATAGCTTTCCTGCAAGTCCACCGCCAAATTCGCGGAAGTTTGCGCGCGAATTTCGGCCAGAGCCAAGGCGTCCTTTTTGCTGTCGACCGCGATCCGCACGATGTCGGCCCCCGCGTCTTGCATCAATTGAACGAGTCGAACCGTCGCATCGACGTCGTGCGTTGGCGTGGCCGTCATGGATTGAACCGCGATTGGAAAGTCGCTACCGATCGAGGTCCGACCGATCCGTACTGCCCGCGTCGTATTTCGCTTTATTTCAACCAAGTCCCACCCAAGATAATCAACAGAATTTCACCACGGATTGCACGGATTACACGGATCGGAAATGAGTACAGATTGCAAATCAGTCTTGAGCATTACTTTCCCACACTGACAATCCCCAATTAACCATATCTCTTACTTATCCGCGTCATCCGTGAAATCCGTGGTCGAATTTCCTTGTCCTGAAAAACGTTTTGCCATCGCAAGCCATTGTCAGTCGAAGTCGAGCACCTGACAATGGCGAGTTTTAGTATTCGTCATCGCCGTGGCTTGTCGTGAGTTATCTCCCTCGGTTCCATGTCGTGTTGTACCAGCCGGAAATTCCGCCGAACACAGGGGCCGTCGGCCGGACGTGCGTAGCGCTTGCCGCTAAACTGTGGCTCGTGCGGCCCCTCGGGTTTCGCGTCGATGAGGCGACATTGCGGCGTGCGGGCTTGGATTATTGGCAGTACTTGCAATGGAAGGCCGTCGACAATTGGGCCCATTTGTTGCGCGAATTGCCAGAAACCAGGTTTTGGTACTTTTCCAAGACCGCTGAGCGATCGTTCACGAGTGCGGCGTTTTGCCTCAACGACGCATTGGTCTTTGGCAGCGAAACGAACGGCTTGCCGCCGACGCTGTGGAACCAGTCTCCCCAACAATCGCTGCGGATTCCGACAAGCCGTTGGGTCCGGAGCTTAAATCTCTCATGCGCTGTCGCGGTCGCCGGTTACGAACTCGATCGCCAAATCCATGCTAAAACTGCCTCAACTGAATAAATCGCAACGCGAAGCGGTCGAGACGCTGGCCGGTCCGCTGCTGGTCTTAGCAGGTGCCGGAACCGGCAAGACTCGCGTCATCACCTTTCGCATTGCGAACCTCATTCGGCATGGGACCAAGCCGGAGCGGATCCTGGCGGTGACGTTTACCAAAAAGGCGGCCCGCGAAATGCAGCAGCGAGTCGTCAAACTTCTCGGCAAACGGGAGACTGCGTTTCCACTGGTTTGCACTTTTCATTCGTTGTGCGTCCGCATTTTGCGGCGGAACATCGAAGCGCTGGGCTTTCCCCGCAAGTTTCTCATCTTGGATCGTGGGGACCAAGAAAGTCACGCCCGCTCGGCGCTACGCGAAATCCGCGCCGCCGACCAGGTTCTTTCTCCCAACGACTTGCAATGGATGATCACCCGCTGGAAGTCCCACGGTATTTCGCCGCGGCAAGCCGAACGGGAGGCACCATCCGACAAGCATAAACTAGGGGCCATCGCCTTTCACCGATACAACGAACTTCTCAAGCAAGCGGGCGCACTCGATTTCGACGACCTGCTGCTCTTCACCGAGCGGCTATTTCGCGAACACAGTCAAAAACTCGTGGTCGAAGCCAAACTTTGGGATCACCTGTTGATCGACGAATATCAAGACACCAACGGGGAACAATACAAGATTGTGCAGCGCTTGGCCGAGCGGCATCGCAATTTATGCGTCGTCGGGGACGACGATCAATCGATCTATGGCTGGCGCGGCGCCCAGATCCAGCACATTCTAAACTTTCGCAACGATTGGCCGGATGCGAAGGTCGTTCGCCTCGAGGACAACTATCGATCGACGAGAGAGATTTTGGATCTGGCCAATCGTTTGATCGTCCACAATCGGCAACGACACTCTAAACAACTGCAAGCCGTTCGTTCCGGCGGCCCGCCGCCGCGCGTGTTGCAAATGGCTGACGAAACGAAAGAAGCCGCCGACATCGTGCGGCAAATTCACGCCATATTACAGCGGCCTGAAACTCAACCTAGCGATATCGCCATCTTGTTTCGCACGAACGAACAACCCCGTCCCTTCGAAACGGAACTTCGCAAAGTTGGCATGCCCTACGTCCTGGTGGGTGGGCAATCGTTTTTTGACCGCAAGGAAGTCAAAGATGTCTTGGCGTATTTTCGCTTGATCGACAACCCGCACAATGAACTTGCCGCACGGCGGATTATCAACACGCCGCCGCGCGGAATCGGCAAGTCGACGGTGGCACGCGTCGCCGAGGTCGCGCTTCAGCAGCCGACAACTTTTTGGGACGCATTGCGTCAGCCTCATCCGGAATTGACGCCGGCCGCAACGCAAGGGATCGCCGCACTCGTTGCCCTGGTCGAGCGGGCTCGCGCCGAACTCGAGCGTCGGCCCAATCTTGTGAACTGGGCAACCGGACTGATCACCACGCTCAAATATCGGGCCGAGATTGATCGGCAATACACCGAGCCGGAAGAGCGTGCGTCGCGCTGGGCTTCAGTCGAACAGGTCATCAACGCGTTGGGACAATACTCTGCCGAACAAGGAACTGCGGGGACGATCGCCGATTTCCTGGATCAAATTACCATCGGCGATCGAGATTTTGAGAACGACAAAGAGAAGCAGCTTTCCCGAAACGCCGTCATGCTCATGACCTTGCACAGCGCCAAGGGATTAGAGTTTCCTTACATCTTCATGGTCGGGATGGAGGAAGGGATTCTACCGCATCAGCGGAGCATTGAATCGGGCTCGGACTCCGTGGAGGAAGAGCGGCGGCTTTGCTACGTTGGCGTAACGCGTGCTCAGGAACAGCTGACGCTTTCGCTGGCGCTGTCGCGGATGAAATGGGGCAAGTCGCGCGATTCGCGGCCGAGTCGATTTCTCTACGAGCTGACCGATCAAACCGGCAACCCAAACTACGTTTGCGTGCAGGATCGCGGCTCCAACGGCGATTCAGTCTCGCCACTATCGCGTCGGGCAGTCCCGCCAAAGGCTCATGTTCCTATCGCAAAGGTCGCGCAAAAACGCGCCTCCCGCAAAAAATAACTCGAGCAATCGAATCCTGTCGCATTTCGAATTTTGATGTAGGGTGGGACTAGCATGCGAAGGCTATCAGCGAGTTGGAACATTCGTTCCGCGATTGCCAACCAAAACGTAGTTTCGCGGCAAGTACTCGCATGCGAGTCCCACCATTGCGGCCCAATTCAAAACGACGCGGTAACATTGGTGGGACTCGAAGACTTGTCCCACCCTACAAGAACTGCCCGCTCGGACCCGGCGGGAACTTCAGCCAGGGGCAATTGTTATGAAAACCAATCGACTAGAAGCGTTCAGCGATGGAGTCATTGCGATCATCATTACGATCATGGTCTTGGAATTGAGAGTGCCTCATGAACCGACGTTGCAATCGCTTTGGGACGTCACCCCGCAGTTCCTGAGTTACCTTTTGAGCTTCGCGATGGTCGCAATCTATTGGGTGAACCATCACCATCTCTTGCATCTTGTGCATATGGTCGATCGACCGATCATGTGGGCCAACATGCTGGTGCTGTTTAGTTTGTCGCTGATGCCATTTGTGACGGCCCATCTTGGGCAGAGTCACGCGGCTCCGTATTCCGTAACCGCTTATGGAATTGTCTCACTCGCGGGAGCGCTATCGTATTACTTGTTGCGACATTGCATTGCCCACCATCATCGTGATAACCCATCGATGTGTGCTTTGCTCGATCGTATGCAGCGCAAGAATCTGATTGCCGTTGGCATCTATTGCGCATCGATCGCGGCGTCGTTTGTGTGGGTCCCCGCGGCTCTAGCTCTCGTGGTGCTCCCCGCCGCGATGTACTTCCTGCCCGAGCGTCACAACGCGGAAATAGAAAACGCGGTTCACCGCCCGCATTCCCAGCATTGACCTCGGCAACAGAAAAGCGCGCAAGCGAAGGGACACCGACAATAATGTAGCGTTCAATGTTGAGCCACACAGAAAATTGGCTGGACTCGCAGACTCGTCCCGCACCACAAATGCTGGTCCTATCGTACCTATGATGCGGCCTATAACGTTGCCGTCGTTAAATACTGCGGCGGCTTGCGGAATTTGGTGGCTTGCTCGAACGCAAACGCCAGTTTGATGAGTGTCGGCTCGGACCAAGCGCGCCCGAAAAACGAAAGCCCAAGGGGCAATCCGAATATGAATCCGCCGGGGACCGTAATGCTGGGATAACCCGAGACCGCCGCCGCACTGGTGCTGCCCCCCAGCCAATGATCACCGTTGACCAAGTCGGTCATACAAGCGGGACCCATCGTCGGTGCGACGATTGCATCGAGCTGATGCTTGTCCATGACGGCGTCGATCCCTTCGGTTCGCGTAAGCCGCCGGCACTTCGCCAGTGCCTCGACATACGCAAAATCCGTCAGTGGACCCTTCTCCTGAGCTTTTTCGAAAAAGTCTTGGCCGAAATACGGCATCTCTTGAGACGGATTCGCTTTGTTGAACTCGATCAAGTCCTTGAGCGATTTCATCGGTGCCTTGGGGCCAAGCCAGGCAAGGTAGGCGGCCATATCGGCTTTCAACTCGTATTCAAACACGGTCGTCTCCGCGCTGCCGGCTTGATCGATAATCTTGAGGTCTTCCGTATCGATCAAGGTTGCTCCGGCTTGCTTCAGCGCGTCTAGCGCCGCAGTCATCACGGCTTCGACGCCGTCGTGAAAATCAAAATGGTTTCTAGCGACGCCGATTTTAGCTCCGTTAAGTCCCTGAGGATCGAGAAACTTGGTGTAATCGGCGTGAGCGTCGTCCATGCTTGTATTGGTGATTTCGTCAGTTGGGTCGATGCCGGCCAATATGCCCAAAAATATCGCCGCGTCCCGCACGGTTCGCGCCATCGGCCCGGCAGTGTCTTGCGAGTGCGAAATCGGAATAATCCCGGTTCGACTAACCAAGCCCACTGTTGGTTTGATCCCGACGATCCCGCAAACCGCCGATGGACAGACGATCGAGCCATCCGTTTCCGTACCCACGGCGACCGCACAAAGACTCGCAGCGACTGCGACACCCGAGCCCGAGCTGGAGCCGCACGGATTCCGATCCAGGGCATACGGATTGCGTGTCTGTCCGCCGCGACCGCTCCACCCGCTGGTCGAGTACTTGCTGCGGATATTGGCCCATTCGCTCAGATTGGTCTTACCCAGAATGACCGCGCCGGCTTTGCGCAATTGCTTAGCAACGAATGAGTCGTCGAGCGGCTTTGCGTCGACCAAGGCCAGCGATCCAGCCGTCGTTGCCATCCGGTCGGCGGTCGCGATATTGTCTTTGATCAATACTGGGATGCCGTGCAGCGGCCCGCGCGGCCCCTTGGCCTTCCGCTCCGCGTCCAACTCGTCGGCAATGCCAAGGGCATCGGGATTGACTTCAATGACGCTCTTGAGCAAAGGTCCCTGTTGGTCGATCGCGTCGATTTGCGACAAGTATTTTTCCGACAGCGACCGCGCCGTCTCGCGGCTGGCTTGCATTGCGGCACTCAAGTCGTCGAGTGAAAGTTCGGAGAGTTCAAACGAATTTGTGGCCGGGCTACTCGTCGCTGTCGATTGCCGCGTCGCGTCTTGTGCCCTAGCGTTCCGCGCGGCAACCGCCACGCCCCCCGCGACTCCCGCCGCCAGAAACCCCCGCCGACTCGGAAGATTTGGATTGGTGGAGTAGTTTGACATAAAGAAATCCGTGGTTTATTCCTTCTGCTTTTCTTATTTCACCGATAGCTCGATGCTGTTGCTATGGCTATTGAATTCGGGAGCGTACATGCACTGAATCTGGGCAAAGCCAGTTTGATATTGGCCACGCAGTTGCACGCGCACCGAATACTCGAATACGTACGTCCCGCGCGGCAAGTAATCGATGAAGAAGTGACTCGCCGTGTCGCGCGTCGATTGATAATATCCCAAACCGTCTTGGTAGCGATACTGCGAGAGGACATCGACGGGCTCGGTGCCGCTGCCGCGATAATCTTTCATATGCACGAATTCCATATCGCGATCGACACGTAATTCGATGCGAGTCACTAATTCGTCTCCCACGCCGACCGGGCCGGTGACCGGATCGAGCGTCGGACCTTTTTCAGTGTTCTTTTTGACGTAAAGTGCTTTCGTGAGTTTGAGCGGCGTATCGGTAAACGATGTAACCTTGCTCATGTCCTCAAAATACTGCCAATGCACGCTTCCCCAAGCGATATTGGGATTAGGATTGGAGACCTTGATTTGCGCTAACTCGGGAACGACCTCGATCGACGCGAATCGATGCTCGTAATAGCCCGTGCCGGCTTCAACATCCTCTGGCTTAAGAACTTGGCCGGCGAGTTCGATCTGCACAAGTTTGTCGCTGGACAACCAATTAGTTCCTCGGCGAAGCAATGCGTAAACCGCGTCGGCGGTGGCTTTGGTCGTCTTCCACGCCTGAGTCTGCTTCTGCTTGAGCAACCAGATTTGCAATTCTTCGACCGCTGCGGCGTCGCCGGCGACTTCGTCGAAAACTTCGATCATCAGGGCTTGCGTCTCAATGGGAGCCCGATACCACCACCAGGACTGCTCCCCTTCGCGCCAATACATACCCATTTCGTCATCCGATAGACTTCGCTCGCGCAGCGATTTCACGATTTCGGCCGGCGTTTTCATATCGCCGAACCGTTTGAGGGCGATTGCCAGATGGCCTTGCGGCAATCGATCGCCGAGCGTCGGCCAATATTTCTTGGCTTGCCCTAAGAAATAATCCACTGCCGTTTGGTGTTCAGCGGCGATCGCCTGATCCTTGAGGAAGAAGCTGCGCCCATAGAGGTACAAGCAGATCATCGGTGAGAGATGATTATCGTCGGGCTTGATTCGGGCCAATATTTCGCGGTAGGTCTCATCGATCCAGCGATCCAGCTCGGTGAGCGACTTCAATGCCGGCGCCACATCGACGTCGACACCGAGGTGCCGCAACCGACCAAAACCCGTCGTGATGTACAGCGTGATGAACTCGTTGGCCGGGCCACCGGGGAACCAGGGCCAAGTACCATCGTCGTATTGCATGTGTGCGAGCTTGTTCGCGGCAGAGCCTAGCTCGCTGTCCAAGCGATTCGCGTCGAACAGGATGCCGACGTTGCGCCGCGCCTGGCTCTCGTCGTTGGCTTCGAGCAGCCACGGCGTCTCTTGAATCATCACGGCTTTGAGGTCTTGATTCTTGAGTAGCGGGCTGTCGAGCGCATCGGTGCCGCGCCATTGGTCAAACACGCGGCGGATTTTTGGGTCCGCGTTGGCGATATGTCGCGCCAGGGCATTGGCGTACAGCCGATTGAAGACTTGTTCGCTGCAATCGTACGGAAACTCGATCAAATACGGCAACGCCATCACGGCATACCAAGCCGGATTGCTGGTGACTTGGACCGTGAAACTCTGGTGGGCCAGCGACTCCGATTTCGACGCTTCGCGCATCCGCGCAAAGTCAAATTTTCGCTCCTGATTGCCGCGGATCGACAGCGGCAGCGATTCGGTCACCAGGACCCGCCGGCTGATCACCGGCAAGTAGCCCTCTTCGCCATCCGACAATCGTTCCGACGCGCCGACTGCCTTGTAGACCAACGTCCGCGCCCCGTCGGGAACATTGATTTGCCACGATAGAGATTGCGACTGGCCGGCGGGGATATCGAACGGCAAGTCGGTTTTCTGGTTGGCGAACTCGGCATCGACGCTGTCCAGCGAGACCGCGTCCGCCAGCGTCAGTCGAACCGAGCCGTTTTGTCGCGTGGCCGATTGGTTGCTGACTTTGACCGTGAACTCAATGATGTCCTTTTCGCGCAAGAATCGAGGCGCGTTGGGCTGGACCATCAAATCCTTGGCGGTAACCGTCTTGTCGCTCAAGAATCCGCTGCGCAGCTCGGCGTCGTGGGCAAAGCCCATGAACTTCCACTCGGTAAGCGCTGCGGGCATGGTGAACTCGATGCGTACCGTGCCGTTTTCGCTAATCAAATGCGGGAAGAAGAAGGCGGTTTCATTCAGATTCGTCCGTGCGGAGACTTTGCTCAGATCGGGCGGAGGCTGCGAGGGGGGCGGGACGCCGAGCGCGTTGCCGTCTTTCGCCTTTTCCTCTTTTGCCATTGAAATCGAACTGTCTGCCAGCGCCCCTTGCAATTCCATCGGCGCGGCGTTCGCGGCTTCGTCACCCAGGGCTCGGGCCGCCATCGGCGCCATTCGGCCACCACCGCCGCGCCCGAAATACATGTTCATCGAATAAGCGATGTCCGGAGGAAGATGGCGATAGGTCAAACTCTCGTCGACGTAAGGCACTTGCCAGCCGAAGTGGAAATATTGCAACGACTTTAAATTGTTTTCGAATTGCAAGTTCCAACGGACTTGTTCGGTGCGGAATACTTCAAGGCGTTGCATCCACTGATGAGGCAAGAATGCATCGAGCGAAGCGTCGTACAGCCCAGCGACCATTTCCGCCACAGCCTTTTCCGCGTCAGGACCAGTGACGATTGCCGTCCAAGTCTCTTTGGCTCCCGGCTGAAGTTTGGAAACGAATCGCTCCCATTTCACATCGAGATGTTTGTTGCTCCACGGCACATCGATGCGCATTTGCGATAAATAAGCTCGATTTTCGCGAACGTATGTGACGCGCAAAATGAAGCCGCCGCGCATCGCCTCGCTGACCGGAATGCGGACGACATGTTGCGTCTGCTTCGCGTCGGTCCAATAAGACTTAAGCAACTTTCCGCGATGCTCGACTTCAACGTACGCGGTTCCGGTTTCATAACCGGTTCCCCACAGTGCGACGAACTCTTTGCCTGGTTCAATTGTCCATGACGGAGCGGTCAACGTGTTGGCGATCTTAGTCGGGAATTGGGTTGCGGCCAAATCGTAGACTTGGAAAACGACTTCGCTGCTGACGGCTTGTCCGAATCGATCGCGCGATTCGATGACTGCGCGGTAAGCGCCGGCAGGGAGGTTGCTCGAAATCGTAGTTTTTCCTTCAGCATCCGACTTCCAAGCTTCCTCGGCCACGCTGTCGCCGTTGGGCCACGTATTAATGTCCGACCAGTCCGGGGGTGCGTCAGGGAGTTTTTCAGCGCTTAAATCAGGCGGTGGAACGAAATAATACCAACGGCCTGAAAGCGCCAGTCGGTGAACCTTATCGGGCGACTTGAGTTTGTAAACGCGCAACGTCCCTTCAGCGGCTTGCGCCATTCCGTCCAACGTCGTTGTGCCGACTTTGTATTCGATTGGCTTGTCAACAATTTGCCAAGGATCGATGGTAAGCGACGTCGTTAAGGCAACGTAACCCACATTGACAACTGTTGACGAAGACCGCGTTTCGCCGGTCGAATCGGTCACGTCGGCAAAGACCGTGAATTGAAACGTCGGCTGACTCGCCTTGGGAACGGTTCGATCGGGAGTGGCCTTAAACTGAATTTGAAACGTGCCATCGATCGAGGTGGTCGTCGTTCCGTGGGCGATTTCTTGACTGGTTGTCGAAATCGGCCACCACCAGCAGCGCCAATACCACCAAGGAGGCAAGCGGACGTCGCGGACCACGCGATATTGAACGGTTGCGCCATCGATCGGCGCGGACGTGTACGAAGTGGCCTTCCCGCTGACGTCGACTGTGTCATCGAGGCGTGGAGCAGTCTTTGGCGGATCGACCACGACGAAGAATTTGGGGCGTTTGTATTCTTCGACGCTGAAAGCGCCGTTGCCACCCGGACCATCGATCACGCGGAGAGACATCGCGCCGGTCCCTCGATCGCGCGGGGCCGTGAAGCTGCCGCTGATCGATCCATAAGCATTGGTCGTATACGTCTGCTTTTCGACCTCTTGATTGTTGTAATCGAAAAGGGCTACGGTAACTTTGCGATTGGCAAGCGTTTCGTATTTGTCGTTGGCGTGATCACCCTTGTAAGCGATCGCTTTGAACTGGACGGTTTGACCGGGGCGATAGATGGCTCGGTCGGTAAAAAACACAGTCACTTCGAAGACCGGCTCGGAAGTACCGTAATTGCTGAGCCACATTCCGTCGACGTTGGACAGAGTTTGATTTCCGGATCGGGCCAAAAGGAAGTACCGCCGGTTTTCCTTGCCGCGCCAACGATAGATTCCGTCGGCGCCCGTTTGAACGGTCGCCTCCAGAGCAAAGAACTCGCGGCGGCCGGTGTTCTGTTGTCCCCAGATCTGAACCTCGGCTTCCGCGATCGGCTTGCCGGAATTAGCTTCCAGAACCATTCCCTCGATGCTCAGGTTGTGCTGATCGCGCGTGATGAGCGCTAGTTCGCTGACCCAGATTTCGCAAAACGAGACAGCATTTTCGCCTTGGGAGAATTCTTGGTCGTGGCTGGCAATCAAGTAATACGAGCCCGGTTTTAGGTCGTCCGGGGCAGGTAGAGACTCCTTTCGTTCTCGGTAATCGTCGGTCGCAGGCAAGTCGTTGGACCATTCCCGATCGGCCTTTTTGCTCAGCAGTTTTTGACGCTGTTCATGATCGATGTTCTCGGGGTTCCACGCTCCCGACTTGGCCCATTCGGCAAAGTCAAACGGGACCAAGCGAAAATAGACTTTGCGCACGTTTCGATACGTGACGTCAATCGTGGGGAGCGGCTTGGACCACACGCGATCGGTGACGATGGCCGACGATTTCGCTTCGATCGTGGCTACGATATTTCTGCAGCGATTGGAAAAAAGGCTGTTGGGGAATCGTTTGATGGTCTGGAGCGCAATTTCTCGAGCCTCGACCAGTTTGTTTTGCGATTGCAGAAGTGACACCCAATGTCCTGCGGCGGCCGAGGAGATTTCTTGGCCGATGTTCGCATCGATAAATTTTTGGAGCGCCGCGACGAAGCGGGAGTCCTTTTCTTCGCCGTAGGCTTCGGCGTGGCCAAACACAAGTCGCGCCAAGTCGACGTCCAATCGCGCCAGCGGCGAATCGTCCTTGGCGTGAAAGCTGAGCAGTTCTTGGTACAGTCGCAGTGCGTTGACGGTCGGCGAAGTCGAATCGGTTGGAAGTTGCCAGGCTAAGAAATCTTCGGCCGATGAGAAAATCGCAGTATCGGCGGCCAAGTCGAAAGCATTCTGGGGGCGCGAACGCTGCTCGGCCAACGCGTAAAAGGTAATGGCCTCAAACGCGATAAAGTCGAACAACGTCGGGCGATAGTCGTCAGGAATCGTTCCCGCATCCAGCAATTCCGCGTAGTCCTGGATTGGTATGTTTTGTAGCGCGGCTCGATCCGTAAGTGCCGCGGTGAACAGTTTATCGGCTTCTGCCAAGATTCGATTGAGATCCCAGGTTGCAAAGTCTTCGCCGGGAGCGACCGATGTTTGCGTTCGTTGCATGAACTGCCAGCGATTTTGCTGATAATAGTTCCAATACCAATTGGCCAGAATCGCCTTGAGCACCGAACGGATGGCTTCTGGATACTGGTCGACTTCTTTTTGCAGGAGCTTAATCGAGACGGCTTGATCGCCCCCTTCGATTTGGCTCTGAATTTGGTGCTTGCGGCAGACCGCGCGGATGGCTTCATCGTAGTCTTTGTCCGCAAGTGCGGACTGATAGATGGCGTCCAGGGCTTCGATGGCCGTCTTGGGCAAGCTTTTCCCTAACGCGTCGTCGACTCTTTTCCACATCTCTTGGCGCTCATCGCTTTTCGCCTCGTCCCTCCAAGTCGGCCCGATTGTAACCGCCGGATTCACGACTGCCGCGCCATTATCGCGCGGCGACTCTGTAACGGGATCTTTTTTTGCCGTAGGACCCTGGCAGGTTCCGGCGACGACCACGAGCAATAGCCCATAAAGTCCGAGGCGAATCATGGCGCATTTTCTCCTAAGTTCCACGCGAATTTGGCCCGATCCAGCCAACACCATAACATGGCCCCGGTTGGTCCCCGACGAGAGTTAGACATCTTAACCGTTCGTTTCGTTTCAAAAAACGACCAGTAATTATTTCAATCGGTATGCCGACGAGTGAGTTGATCGCGGATTTCGGCGGCCTGCTCGTATTGTTCGGCGGCAATTGCGTCGTTCAAACGTTCGCGCAGCGTTCGTCCGACGGAGTATTCCGTGCGAATCGTCTCGCGGAACTCGGAAAGTCGTTGCACCAACTCGTCGTCATCGAATTGTTCTTCGACTTCGAATGCGGCAAAAACTTGGCGAAGTTGGTCCAAGCCTTGATTGATTTCTTCAATGGCTTGCTCCGCACCGGCGTTGGATTCGAAGCAGCGTAGCGCCGCGGCCTTGATGCGATGATAGAGCACAAACGGACGGTACTGCTCGTGCGATACAGTCCATTCCTCGTTGGGCGAATGGAGTTTGCAAAAGTCCATGAGCGAAATCGTGTGATCAGCGTCCTGGATAGCGGCGTCAAATCGCTTAAGCTGCAGCCAACAAACGCGGCGATGGTAAAACTGGACAAATTCGCGATCGATCTCACTGCATTGCTCTTCGCTAAGCACGAATTCGTCGCCGTGCTGTTGAGCTTTTTGCTTCATGAACTGCAGGTAGGTGGGTTCACCTCCCGGGCGCCAACCGTCGGGCCGATCGGCAACCTCGAGTTGCAACAGCCCCAGATCGATGCGCAACTGAATGACGTCCCGGTCCGGCAACGTCAACAAACGAACGCTTACCGCCTGAGGGTCGAACGTCCATTGTTTGAGGATCGGATCGATATTGTTCTGTTCGCTATCCATTCCCGGCCGCGTGGGGACGAAAGAAGTGAATTATACCGCCCTGCCCTCGACCTGCCAGTTCGTGGCGCAGCGCGATCGATCAATCGCTGGTTCCAGGCCCGCGGCGCAGGTGTTTTTGGACCGACTGGTGCTTCTTGTTGGCGAGTCGGCGCAACTTGGACGACTTCGTTTGCCGCGTTGCGATGCGCCGTTTCGGAGGGTGTTCGACGGCGACTAGCATCGCGCGCAGTTTATCCAAGCAATCGGCGATGTTGCGAGCTTGGTCGCGAAATCGCTGACTCGTTAGGATGAGTTCGCCATGTTGATTGATGCGCCCGGCGAACTTTTGTCGAAACCTCCGTTTGACGTCATCGGGAACGCCGCGCGAGGCGTCCAGCGACCAAGTCAGGACGGCCTTGGAATTGACCTTGTTGACGTTTTGGCCGCCGGGTCCCGATGCGCGCGCAAAGGTCAAGCGAATTTCGTCGCTGGTGATGTTGATCTTGGGTGAGACTCGCAGCATCGAAGCAAATTAGCTTTCCGCAGCCCGCGAATCCAGGGGACAACCCGCGACGGAAAGAAACAGGGACTACAATCGACCGAGCGCCGAAAGGTCGAGCGCGGCGGTTTCCGCAGGCGCGTGACGGGGCGCGGGGGCAAACAGATCGGGAATCCGCCGCGTCAGTTCATCCAGCAATTGAAATCCGTCGAGCGAGGCGATGTCTTCGCCGTAAAATTCAAACTCGTAAAACCCGCAATAACCGGCCTGTTCGAGCGCGCGAATCCAAGCGGTCAGGGGGAGCGTTCCTTCTCCGGGTAGGCATCGATTCTGCTCACAGTGTTGGCCGCAGCGACGGTCCGCGAGCTGCACCAAAGCCAGCCGATCGAGACTGGCGATCAGCGCCGACTGCAAATCGGGATCGCACCCAAAGTTATATAGGTCCAATACGATGCCCAATTGGGATCGGGGAAAAGGCGCAACAAATTCAAGCGCCGCGTGAATTTGATCGAGAAAAGTAAATGCACCGCCGCTCGCCAAAGGCATTGGCTCTAGCGCCAGGCGAACGCCGTAGTCGTGGGCCACCGGGATTAACTCACCGATCGCCGCGTTGAGGAGGCGAAGTGCATGGCTGCGCGTATGGCCGTTATTGGAACCCGGGTGCACAATCAAGCAACTCGCCTGCAGAATCGACGCCGAGCGAATCGCTGCCACGGCGTCCTCGAGGGCTTCGGCAAAACTCAGGCCGTCGCTGCCGGTGAATCCTCCGACCCATTGCAAGCTCGAGACCTTCAGGCCGGCCGCTTCGATCGTCTCGCTGACCGTGTGGTCACAATAATCCGAAATCTTGTGCCGCCAAACGCCGATTCCGTGATAGCCAAGTGTCGAATAGCGAGCGACATCTTCCAAGAAATTCCAGCGAAAGGTGGAAACCTCGTTGATCGATATTCGGTTCATTGTCAGCCCGGTCGAGAAACGGTGAAGTCGATTGGCAATCGTGGTTTCCGCGAGGGCACAGTATGCAATGCTCGTTGCAATATGTAAACGTGACTTCAGCCACCGGTGTCGCCGAGAGTGCTTGCATCAAAAAAACCGTCCGAACTGGCGAGCAAACAATCCCCAGCGCGGCTTGTCAAATTCAGCGCGGGGGCTATCATGGAGCCGCCGACTGAAGGTACATCCGGAATTTCATCGCGCGGCTCGCTTTGGCAACCATGGATTGCAGTCGCTGGCCAGCATCCACAGCTGGTATTCGCGCTCGACGGGCAGATCCGATCGCCAATGGAGCGGTCTCGGCAAGCGACTCGTCACGACCCGGGAAAATACCTTCCAAAGGAAAGGAGTCGCCATGGGATTTTTGGCGACCGAAGGCTCAAAGTTCGGCGGACGCGTGGATTTCTGCGATGCAGATGTCGAACAACGCGTGCGGACATTCTTGAACAGTCGACATTTTCCGGCCTTTCGTCGGCTCAAAGTCGATGTGGAAAACGGATCGGTGCGATTATCCGGAATCTTGACGACGTTTTACGAGAAACAAGTCGCTCTCAATTCTTGCCAACGGGTCGCTGGCGTGCTCCACCTGATCGACGAAATTGGCGTCGGCAGCAAGCCACTCAAGGGCTAACGTTTGCGCAGTTTCCAAGCCTCGGACCAAAAGCGACCCGCTCGCTGAAGCTTGAATTCGTCGAAGAGCTGCTGTTGAAACTCGGGCATGTGTCCGGCGCCGTAAAAAATCGCCAGCTTCGACTTGCCCTCGTCGAGCTGTTCCTGCAAGACTTCGAGAGCTTTGCGATTGCGGTGCGTGATGATCGTCGAACCATTCTTGCCGCGAAAGATCATCATGCCCCCTTCAATGTCCTTCATTTGCTTGGCCATCAACCGCCGGATATCAAGCGTCGGGTCGTCGGAGAAAACGGACAACAGTAAGTCGGCTTGATTGATCTCACCCGCGTTTTGCTGGGCAATGCTCTGCCCGATCGCGCGCAAAAAGTACTTGCCAAAACTTTCGTCGTTCTCCGCCATGCAGGCTAAGAATTCCTCGGGACTCATATCGGCGTGAACGAAATTTTCCTTGGAATAGTCGACATGGTCCAGTTGGAACTCTAATTCCAAAATGGCCTTCAGTCCCAATTGAAGTGCGGCAACTGGATTCAGGCCGTCGTCCATCCGCCCACCTTTCGGTATCCGCGTACCCTTGGGGGCGACGAGTTCGTAAAGCACCGCGTCGTATCCCTCGAACAACGTATTCAAGCTGGCGTAGTATTCGGGCTCGCCGACGTGGACAACTCCCACGAGGTCGACGTAAAACGGCTCCCCTTTGGCATTTTTGCCCTCGTATCGTGTCACCGAAGTCTCGAGGGAGATCGGCCTTTTTTTCCCATCGACTCGGATTCGAATGAAATCTGAAAACGAATCCTGTTTTTTCAGGCTGGCTTTCGGCTGTCGCGGCGGCACGTCTTGCGCAACGAGGACTGCGGCGGATAAGCCGAAGATTGAAACCGCCGCCCAGTATCCGAATTGCTTCAACATTTGCTTAATCGCTGGGTTAGCCCTAGCGGACGCGCTTTTCTTCGACCGCGCGCGGGCTAGGAAGCTTGATATTCCAAGCCAAACCCAGCCAACGCATTACGCAAATCACCATCCAACTGAAGTCGATCTGCCACCACGCAAGGCCATGGCGGGCCGAAGTTGGAAACGCGTGGTGATTGTTGTGCCATCCCTCGCCAAAACCCACGAGGCCCATGATGAAATTGTTAGTCGAGTAATCACCCGACTTAAAGGGACGGCGACCGAAGACATGGCAAACCGAATTGATCGACCAGGTCACATGATGGGTCAAGAAGATGCGAACCAGCCCGCCCCACAAAAAGCCCAAGAATCCACCAAACAAAGTGCCATCGATCAGATAACCCAACCCGAACGGCACCAGTAAACTCGCGGCGACGAATCCGATATAGCACTTGTCCAGCACGACAAGGAATCGATCTTTTAGCAAGTCAGGAACGTAACGCTCCAACGCCGGCGTAGACCAATTGCCTCGAAACATCCAACCCACATGGCTATGGATAAATCCGATCACGGATCCCAACAGATTGCGCGCGTGGAGATGTGGCGAATGGGGATCGCCCTCTTGATCACTTCGGCCGTGATGTCGGCGATGTACGGCACACCAAGACAACGGCGAGCCCTCAATCGAGAGCGCACCCAACGACGTCCAAATCGCCCGCACCCAATGATAGGTTTCAAAAGAGCGATGGGTCAGCAGCCGATGAAATCCCACCGTGACTCCCAATCCGGTGAGCGCCCAACCACCCAACAATAAAGCCAAATACGGCCAGCCCATCCAACCGTATTGCCAAAGTAAAACAATGCTAATCACAAACCCGAAAAAGGGCCCTAGCACTGCGATTAGCATGATGATCTTTTGGCTCAGCGGAGCGTTTGGTAAAGGAACTTCCGCCGAATGCACGTCGGGTAAATTCTCAATAGCAGAATCGGCTTGATCCTGTTTGGGAACGGGGAGAACATCGGCCCGTTTTGATTGTTGATCCATAAACGAAGAATCCGTTGTCAGCTGTTGTGCCGCAAAAAAATTCGGTACACCTAAAATCTCACCCGAGCATTGGGCAGCAATCCAACGCGAGTGCGTCCATCGTGGAACTGCGACCCCCGTCGCGTCCCGATAATAGTTATAGTCCACGTCACCGATTCTGAAAATGCTAGTCCCCGGCGGAAAACGCCAACGGAAGGGAGTTCTACGCGTAGTTGATGAGAACATTTCTGTTTGATATTGATGGGACACTCCTGCGGACCGGCGGGGCGGGTTTGCACGCCATGCGAATCGCGATGCAGGACCTGTGGGGAGTCGAAACCTTGGCCCAGGTCGAAGTCCGAGGGCGTACCGATCGAGGAATTTTGCGCGACTTATTTGCGGCCCATGACATCGCCGACTCGTCGTCAAATTTCGAAGACTTTCAACGGGCCTACCTGAGCCAACTTCCGACCAGCTTGAGCGACCTTCCGGGATACCTTCTGCCGGGCGTTGCATCGACGCTGGCGGCACTTTCCGAATCCGGCGACAGCGCCTTGGGGTTATTGACCGGAAATTCGCGGCGGGCAGCAAAAATTAAGTTGGCCCATTTCGCGGTGGATCATTTGTTCTTGTTTGGCGGGTTTGGCGATGACAGCATTTGCCGAAACGAAGTCGCGCGGCAGGCCCTGCGGTCCGCCGAAGTGCACCTGCAGCATCACTTCGACAAGAATCAAATCTGGGTGATTGGCGACACGCCGCTCGACGTCGCTTGTGGGAGGGCGATCAACGCACGCACCGTTGGCGTCTTGACCGGCGGCTTTGACCGCGCGGCGCTGCGCGCTGCGGCGCCCGATTTCTTGCTCGACGATCTGCAAGATTTTCCCAGCCGCATTGCCGCCGCAGGCTAGGCGCAGTCCGCTTCGAGAAACACTACTTTATTGTACGACGAGACCTTAGGGTAAGTTCGTTCGAATCGCTTGCCAACTCCTGCGATGGACGAGCCAACCGCGGCGACTTGTTAGCCAACGATTGGAGAAACGAATCGTGGCGCAATGCCGGATCGCGATAGACTTCGTAGGAAAGCAACCCGACGGGGATCGCGGTGAACAGAAACAAATGCCGCCAGTGAACCGTGTCTATCGAGAAACTGTTGGACATAATTCCAAACACGACCGCAAAACAAACGACGTAGATGTATTGATGGGATGATGCGCGAAATATGCCGCGCCAGGCGTCGACAAACCAAGCCAACAACCAACACAACAAACCGATCAGCCCGAGATGCCCGTGTTCAACCCATGTTCGCAGGAACAAGCTGTGAACATCGTGCAAGTAGTGATGCAGATTCCAGCTTCCCGGGCCGATGCCGATCGGCATCTGTCCCACGGTTCGCAGAATGTGCTGCTGATTCTCAAAACGCTCGTCGTCGTAGGATTGATAAGCGAAGCGATTGACAAAAAAATCGGTCAGGTTGACTCGTTCCAGGACGAAGACTCCAGCAAGACAGATCACCAATCCAACCGGCAGCAATCGGACCAAAAGCCAGTCCATTGCCGGACGATACTTGCCCAGGATCCAGAATAACCCGAGCAACGAAACGATCGTGACCACCGCAGCCAAATAGGCTCCCCGGGAAAAAGTCAGCAGAATCGCCATCGCGTAAATCGCCAAACAGATCATCTGCCACAGTTTGAACCGTTTTGCCACGATCGTGTCGGCGATCAGCATCGCACTTGCCGCGACCAAGTACGGCCCAAGCACATTGGCGTCTTTGAACGTACTGCGAATCCGCTCGGCACCTTCATCGAGCATGAAATCGTGCCAATTCGGAATGAGATGCAATCCGGCCAGGATCCCAATGGTCGAGGTAATCAGGGCGGCAATTTGGAATCCGGCATTCATCACGCGATACGCCGGCGGACCAAACTTTGCCATGAGGGATACAATCAGCAACCAGAAGAATAGGAGATATACCGTGATCGCCCCGTAGCGCGCCGAAACGATCGGCTCGTGGGACATAATCATCGAAACCACGTTCATCACAAAGAACAATCCAACGCCGAAATACATCAGCGGGTTCATGGGAAAGACCAGCGAATAGTAGCCGGCAAAGAGCAGCAGCGGAGCAAACAACGCGAACACTACGTCACAGGGAGCCGGTTCGATCGTCACAATACTCGACGTCGCCGTCATCAAGAGCAGACTGATAAAAACCAAGCGCGGCAACGGCCGAACATGGCCTGCTGATTGAGGGGATGCAGTTGTGACAGCGGGATCGGGCATGCGACGATTACTTGAGCTCGGGCGAGTTGAGCAAGCTCCAATATAGTTCGAGCGTCGTTGCGATCATTTTCTCAACGGCAAATTGGCCGGACTTTTTCCGCCCGGCGGCGGCAAATTCGGCACGCAAGTTGGGCTGGTCAACAAGCTTTTGAACCGCGCCCGCCAGCGCAGTCGGATTTCCCGGAGGAACCACGAAGCCATTGCTTCCATCATCGATGCTCAGCGATACTCCGCCGACTTGAGCGGCAACCGCGGGAATCCCCGCCGAAACCGCTTCCATCAAGACGTAGGGCATGCCTTCGTAGCAACTGGGCATCACAAAGATATCGAAGGCGGGCATCGAGTCTCTGGCGGCTTGGTATCCCAACCAATCGACGCGATCCGCGATTCCGAGTTGCTGAGCCAGTTTTCGCGCTTCGTTCTCCAACGGCCCCGTCCCCACCATCAATAAACGCAGTGGACGATCGTCCGGTGGTTGTAGCAACGCGAACGCCGTAACCATCAACAACGGATTTTTCTGCGGCGCCAGCCGGCCCAAAAATCCAATCGTTAAGACGTCCCGGGGAATACCCAGTCGGTGTCGGGTTTCGCTTCGGTCCGGCCAATCGATAGGTCGCAGGCCGTTGGCGATCAAGTGGATTCGATCTGGGGGCAAGCCAATTTTCAACATGTGATCGCGCTCTTCCGGCGACACGGCGATGATCGCCGACGAGCGCTTTGCGAGCCATTTTTCAACCCATCGCGCAACGGTGTGGGCCGCCCTCCCATTCGACGGGTTCATGGTATAGATGCCGTTGGGCGTATACACGACTTTGGCAGCGCGCGCGATTCCGTTCATCCGAGTGAGCCCGCCGGCTTTGCTGCTGTGCCCGTGGATGATGTCGAAGGGGCCCTGTTCGAGGATGTAGTTTGCGATCAAGTTTTTCGCCTGCCAATCGGACCAATGCGGCATCCTGCGCATCGGGACCTGATGTACTCCCGAGCACTGCAACTGGCGCAGCCGATTGCCGAACGTCGAATCGGTTCGCAAGGCGGAATGGATCACATGGTTTTGGCAGCCCAGATGTTGCAAGCCCTCAGCCAAATCCAACATGTGACCACCCACACCCGCAAATGAGGCTTCGGTGACGTGAAGGACATTCAAGCTTCGATGTGTCGGATTCATGGTTTCGACGTACTGCGACAAATTACAGACGCGAAGTCGTGGGGATCGACGTTCGCCAGGAGAAAAAGCGCCAGATCTTTCGACAAAACTCCGCTGACAGGTCGGCTTGTGGTTTCAGGGCCAAAACTCGTCGCACCGTGGCGTACTGCAACAGCCGAGACGCCAAAACGGCCAACGCAATCACAATCGCGATTCCCGTGACACCCATGGCGCGCACCGCCCACGGACCGGCCAGCAGAATCGGACTCGCCAGTGCGAAACACCAAAACGCAGCTCGTTGATGTCCGGTCATAATCAACAAAGTATCGCACGGCCCAGCCCAGTTGCGAATGATCTGCACGAGGCTCAAAACGATCAACGCGTTGCCGCCCACGGCAAACTGCGTTCCGAACACGATCGTTAGTACCGGCCGAGCAAACACGATCAGGAGCACTAAAACCGGGAGCGAGAGCAAGGACCCGACAGTCGAAACGCCGCGGACTAACTTCTCCAGCGAGTTTCGATTGCCGATCGCCTGCATTTCCGCCATCGTGGATGCGGCTGCCAATCCGAGCATCGTCAACGGTACGATTCCAATCATGGCCAGGCGCCAAACGGCTTCAAATACAATGACGTCTAACTCGACGCCGTGTCGCTTCGCAATCAGTTGCCCGGCTTGATCAAATCCCAGGGCAATCAAGTTGACCAGCATGATGGCGATCGCATGTCCCAAGAGATCAAAGGATCGCATGGTCCCATTTTGGTGGGGCTCAGCAACCGCCATCTTCGCGGGGAGAAGTGCCCGACTGGCGCCGCGCGGCCAACTCCAAACCAACCACATCAGACCGCCCAGCGTCGGGAGCAAAAAGGATGCGGCCGCTGCCCAAGTCGTCGTGCGATAGTCCAATCGATGAACATAGTCCAAGGCGAAAATCGACAATAGGAATTGCAGGTTGGCCAAGAGTCCGCCAGAGATGCCCGCCAAAATGCCCGCCGCGAAAAGATTATGAATGCCGCGAAATGCCTCCGCGATGATTTGGCTGAGCGACAAGAGGACGATCCAGGTCGCAATCACCGGCGCGTGCTGCACCAACGCCGGACAGGCAAACGCGCGAGATAACCAGGGCGCGATGATCCAAAAGGCAGCCGCGGTCAGAAGCGAAGTAAACAGCCCCAAGACGGCGACTTTTTTTGCCATCGTCGCGGCTCCCGCCGCATCGTTAAGTGCAATCAGGCCGGCGATGCGCCGACAAACGAGTTGGTTCAAGCCGAGCATACCGAAGACGCCGAGCAACGTGACCAGGCTTGCCGTCGCGATGTAACTTGCAAAATCTTCGATCGACAGCCGACGAGCCAGCACGGCGACAATGACAAAAACGGTTGCCATGCCCAGCGAACGACCGAGAAAAATCCAAAGTCCGCCGTTGCGCAAACGACTTCGAATCGTCGAGGACGACTTGCGGCGACGCTGGTGGTCCGACGACTCCGCACGCGGCTGCGAGGCCGTTGCATCGGCGGGTGGAAGTGGTTCGTTGGGTTTCAAAATGATTGCGATATGAAAAGCACGACGCGGAGCGGCGTGCCACATTTTCGACGCGCTGCTAGTAGGCTCCGTCACCCGTGATGACAACTTTGAATGTTTTCGCCAGCAAATAAAGGTCCAACCAAGGGGACCAATTCTGCACATAGTAGGAAACCAACATGGTCCTTTGATCGTGGGAGATTCGATTCCGTCCGGAGACTTGCCACAAGCCAGTCATCCCGGGAAGCATGCGGCAAAACGACTGAAAATGCGGACCGTACAATTCCGGTTCATCCAACAGCATCGGCCGCGGGCCCACCAGGCTCATTTTGCCTAACAACACGTCATAGATTTGCGGCAATTCGTCCAAACTGGTTCGTCGCAAAAATTTGCCGATCCAAGTGACTCGTGGATCGTTCTTGAGTTTTTGTTCCTTATCCCATTCGGCGCGACGTTCCGGATGTCTTTCGAAGTATCGACTGAGATAGGCGTCGGCATCTCTGCGCATCGTGCGAAACTTTGTCATTGCAAAACGCTTGCCGTCCGCGCCGATCCGCGCGCTCCGATAGAAGACGGGTCCACGCGACGTGAGTTTGAGGATGACGGCGATCGAGAGCACGATGGGGGCGGTCGCAACCACGAGCAGCGCAGTAGCCATCAAGTCCATCGAGCGTTTGACCCAAAGATTTTGCGGCAGCAAAAGCTTGTCGGTCTGGTGAATAAATGATGTGCGGTCCAAATAGAAAAGTTCGTCCCAAATGGATGGCACGGCGTCTGCGGCCGTACGCTGAAACAGTCGATGCGGAATGCTGGCATAATTTGCCGGATCGGGATTCTCGTCTTCCGCCATGCCTTCCTCCAAAACGACCGCCCAGAAAATGTGGTTGCGGCGGGCATACTCTGCGGCTTCGTTGACGTCTCCCAGCAGGCCTGCTTCGTCGACCGCCTCGCCGAACCATTGCTGTCGCGTGTCGTGAAAGAAACCGATCGGTCGCAGTCCGTGCGATCGATGTCGCTCAAATTCGCGGCTCAGTTTTTGAAACAAGGGCCCGGAACCTAAGAAAATGACGGGTTGAGTCCACCAATCGAATCGTTGAAATAGCGAACGGCAAATCGAGCGAATCGTCGGCGCCAGAACCGACCAAATCAACCACAAAACCATCACCGTCCACCAGGACCGATGCTGGACAAACTCCCGTTCGAGCGAAGCAAACAGCAAGCACGAGCAAATGACGGTGATGACCGTCACAATACGCTTCATTTCGTAGGCGGGATGCATGCCGATTGCGGGATAGAGTCCCAATAATCGCAGGCCGAAGACGGTCGCCAAACTCAGAAAAGCAACCGTAAACCAAAACGACCAGCCGAGCAAATTGCCACCCACGGCATACGACAAAGTCGTCGCCAAAGTCACGGCGAACGCATCGCCGGCGACCAGCGGGAGCGACGTCCGCGTTTGTTGCCAAAGATAGGCAAATCCCGCCGGCTGCACCGGCTGGTAGCTCATTTCAATTTGTCGAACCTCGCCGGATTGCAAATCCAACGAGGAATTTCCGGCGACCTGGGTCATGCGGCCTGAAAATCAATGGTGTCAATCAATGGTTTGTGCTTGGGGATCCGGCGGAATCCCTTTCCAAGCCAATTCGCGTCACCGCGGACTGCGAATCGAAATCTGCGGTTCGGACTCCTGAGGTTGAGCGGCAAATTCGAGACTCGAATGCTCGGATCCGTTGGCCAAGGCAAACCCGGCGGTAGGTGCGAGGCGACGCTGTACGCGAAGTTCGGCCAACAATGCCCAGAGCCCCCCAAAGAACACACCGAGTACTCCGCCCAGCGCGAAGTTCAGCGGAACGATCGGGAAGACCGGCATATAGTTGAGCGAAGCACTCTGGGCGACGGACACATTGGTCATCGATTTCAATTCCAAATCGGAATCAATGCGCGCCCGTTCGACGTCGGACGAATACTTGTGGTAGCTGCTGTTCAACATAGAAATCTCGCGGCTGAGTTGCTCGATCTGCAGTTCGACCGCGCTCAACACTTCGAGGTTCTGTTCCTCACCCGCGAGCAGCGTTGTAAGCGATGCGATTTTCTCAGCCAATGCATCCCGCTCGGCTTGTTTCCTGACGACCAGCAAACTTGTCTCATCGAACGATCGGCTTCTCCCCTGCGTGGTCTGGCGACGGCTTTTTTCTTCCTCCTGCAAAATGGACTCGGCGCTGGCGATGGCCTCACGCAATTGCTTCACCTTGATATGCTCTTCGGTGTACTTCGAGAGCAGTTCGTTCAGTTGCGTTTGCAGATCAAAGACTTTGCTCCGAATGCCGTCGACGGCTGAATTGCCTGCCCCAGTCATTTGTGTAGCGACTTGGGTTTCAGGCATGGTTTGCAGGGAATTTGCCAGGGTTTCGAGTTCCGTCTGGAGCGCCAAGTGATTCGCGGTCGAGTCCATCCAATCGCTCTTGAGTTTGGATACTCGACCTACAAGGGCGGATCGCTGTTCCGGCGGCGCGACGAGTCCCGATTCGCTCTTGAGTTTGCGAAGCTCGGCTTCCTTGGCCAAAAGCTGTCGGCGCTTTTCATTCAATTCGTGCTCCAAGAACTCGAGCGAACCCGAGGTGCGGTGGATCTGGGAGTGGTGAGCCAAATAGGACTCGACCATCGTGCCGACTATTTTTTGAGCTTGCAGCGGGTCTTTGGCATCGTAGGAGACGCGAATCACGCTCGACTTTTCCAAGGGCTTGATCCGCAATTTGGTTTGCAGCTTGTGCACCGCCTTATCGCGGTCGCCAATCGCGTAATAAGGAAACAGTCGGTTGCCGATTTTTGCCAGGACGCGGTCCTTCAGCGAGTCTTCGTCGTCCAAGACTACGGCCGGAGTGACGCGGTCGATGACTTGCTCGGCCAATTGCCGCGACTTGAGAACGTTGGCCATGGAGTTGACCTCGTTTTCGCGAGTGTCGACCATGTTCACGCCGGATTTGTCCGCCAATCCTGCAATCGGCTCGACGCCAAGGTTCTCACGTCCCAATCGCACCAACAATAGCGCTTCCGAACGGTATTTGGGGGTCATCAACAATGTGCCGACGATCGCCAACACCATAGTCCCTGCCCACCCGAGTAGGATCAGACGCCACTGGCGTTGGGCAATGCCGACGAAATCCCAAATCGTAATATCATTTTTCATGGACGACTCCCGAAACTGGACGCGATCGTATGGACGGTCTAGCAACCAAAATCACAAGCTGAAGATCGATTGATCTTCAGCGTCGGTGATACCAAGCAACGGATGAAACAATGACTTGTTTCTGAGTCCACGTTCGGTGTGATGGGAAGCGGCGACAGTAGGCGATCGGCCAAAAGGTAGTGAATTTGCATTATATTTGGCGACTTCTACCGTTCAACAGTTTCTATTGCGCAAAAGCCCAGTTCGCGCCAAATGGCAAATTCCCGCCGTTACGGGCAGTCCAACGACCGCTATTTTCAAACTGGTATTTAGATCCAACCGAAAAAGCTTGGCTCCAAGTCCCAGAACTGCGCGATTCGTGAGCCATCGGTTGCGTCTGCCGTAGCTGAATTCGCCCACATTTAGGCCGAAACTCTGCCGAGTTCCGCGGCCGCCTCAGGGGACTCACTCGCAGATTGCCAAAGCTGTGATGGATGTCAACGGGCTCGCCGTCGCGGGATGGCGCGCGGGAAAGGAAGGTCTTCCACCGGGGGCAAAGCGAGCCCCGTTTCGGCTTGCCATTGGCGTCGTTCCTCGTCATCCGCGTAAAAACGCAGCCAGCTCTCTTCCTCGACGACCGGATCGATGCATTGCCAATGCAAGAACGTATTGGCGATCGAGACTTTTTTTTCCCGTTCCGGCAAGATATCGCGGGCGATTAAACAATAGAGTTGTCGGTCGGACAAATGACCGGTGAAATCCAACAAGATATTGCGGTCGTAAAGTTGCCGCAGCGTTTGTTGCAATCGTTGGTGAAGGTCGACATCGGTCTGTGTCTCATGCGGGGGCAAGACCAATGTCGGTTCAAACCATTGACTGATCGGGAGGCTCGGAGCTCGCTCCCACGCCAAAATGGAACTGAGGTACTCGTTTTCGAAATGCGTCGACATACGCTGCGTATCGATCACGACCAACGACTCGTCGTAATAACGATCGAGCTCATTGCGCAGTTCCGCGTTCAAGAGCAACTCGTCAACTTCGTTCATGTCTTTCAGGTCAAAAAAACGGAGATCGATCCCAAGTCTTGTTGCATTCAACTCACAGGGAGAATTGAACACCTGTCGAAAACTTCAAAGCCCCTCACCCTGCCCTCTCCCCGAAGCGGGGTAACGGAACCAATCTTTGTTACCTTGCCCTCCTCCGCCGACGGCGGACGAGGGAATGAATTTGCTTTGTGAATGGGCTGACGTTGTGCGACGGACCAAATCTAGGCGAGTTTACCCGCAAAACAATAGACAATTACCGGATATGGTCGGGGATTTTTCTTCAGCGCCCAACCATACCGCACGACTGATAATCTTTGCCAAGTGTTTGCCGTTCGCGACATTGCTCGCAGGCGTAGGTCCGCAAACAAAAATAGCGCGGGGCGCATATTGTTGCGTCACCGACTGGAATCGCCAGTTTATCATCAGCCGAGACGCGCTAGCGTCCGGTTGTTGAGGCGTTGACAAAGACAAAACCGGGGGCATGCGCCCGGCGACTGATGTTTCGAGACTCAGCCCGGAATGACGCTGGGTCGTGTGAGGCGTACTTAGCCAAAGATCAATTTGAGCTGCTGGTCTTCGGCCTCGGCGTTTGGATTGAGTTCTTTGAACAGCAGGCTCGGTTGGATGTCTCGATTATTTTGATACTTTTCACTACAATATTCGGTGATGTCGCCGGTCAGCGTATGGTAAAAGATCTGGCAAATCGACACGCCAGCGTAAATTTTCACCGGTTGCACGGCGAACATCTCCAGCGTCCAATAGCCGCAAAAGCCCACGTCCCCAAAACCAGCCGTCACGTGGACGAACAAGCCGAGGCGCCCGATCGAGCTGCGGCCTTCGATCATGGGTACAAGATTACGCGTCTCTGTACGCTCCCGTGTGCGCCCGAGGTACAATCGATTCGGTTCCAAGACGATTCCACCGGGTGGAATCGTCAAGCGTCGCGTCCGATTGCTCTTTTTCATGTCGAGAACGATTTCCTCATAGACCAACACTTCGTCGTGCAGCGACATGTTGTAACTATTCGGATTCAGGTTTTTTTCATCGAACGGATCGATGACAATGTTCTCGCCAAGGTTTCGCCGGATCTCTTCGCCCGATAGGATCATGATTGGCCGGTCCGTGAGGTAGACGACACGATAGAAACCGCTCGCAGCGCGGTGCTTTAAGCCGATCGGATTGTTGTGGTCCCTGCGCTATGTGTCAAGTAACGGTTGACAGTTTCGTCGAGGAGTCCTTCGGCGAGCCCGTTCGGGCGCTCGCTCGGCCGGAATGTAGGGATTTTGTGGAGCGAAACTTCGATTGACGCGGGTCTGCCAAGGGCTACACTTACCCAGTGAGTCTCAATTCGGATCCACTCAAAAAGAAATCTTCGGAGGCGGTACTATGAGTTCCTCGCCCTACGGACGATCAGGCGCTTACGCCGATCCATCGCAAGCGTTTGCCGTCGTTTCTCAAGCATCCCTCGCCGATCGCTTGGGATTCATCCGCAAGACCTACTTACATTTGGCGGTTGCCATTGCGCTTTTTGCAATCCTCGAATTCGTATTGCTCAATGTGTTTGCAGCCCAACTTCCCACTTGGATCACTGCGATTTCGGGCATGGGTTGGTTGGTCGTCCTCGGCGCCTATATGGTTGTGAGTTGGGTAGCAGAGCGTTGGGCAAAGTCATCGACGTCGCTTGGAATGCAGTACGCGGGCTTGGGCCTATTCACGGTCGCGGAAGCGGCCATCTTTTTGCCGCTCCTCTATATCGCCAACACCTATTTTGCAGGCACGATCGCCTCGGCTGCGGTCGTCACGGGCATCGTATTCGCCGGCCTCACGATTGTCGTGTTCGTTACCCAAGCAGATTTTTCGTTTTTGCGGATGGCTCTGAGCGTGGGGGGGCTCGCAGCGTTTGCCTTCATTATTGTCGCCATGGTGTTTCAACTGCCCATACTGGGAGCTCTGTTTTCGACGGCTATGATCGTGTTGGCCAGCGGATATATTCTGTACCAGACCTCCAATGTCGTTCATCACTATCGGACCGATCAACACGTGGCGGCGTCCCTGGCTTTGTTCGCCTCGGTGGCGCTGCTTTTCTGGTACGTGCTTCAATTGTTCATGTCGTTGCAACGCGATTGATGTCGGTATCATAATCCACTGGACGAGGAATGCACGCTAACTTGTTTCGTTTCAAAGCAGGTTCGCACGGTGTTTGCGAGCAGCCAGGTGAGGAATTTCGCGGGAGGGTCCAGAATATTTTGCTGGAGCCGAGCTGGACCCATGCGTAGAATTGGGTGCAACTCCCCAAGCGGGTACTACTAACCCGATTTAGACGCGAGATTTGCCCATGTCTGGCGATTTTGAAAGCTTGCAACTTCCGACTTGTTTTTCTGGTGTCGTTCGCCTGTTTCCCTTGCCGAATTTGGTGCTTTTTCCCGCGGTCATTCAGCCGTTGCATATTTTTGAGCCGCGCTATCGACAAATGATCGAGGATGCGCTCGCGGCAGACGAATTGATCGCGGTTGCGCTCATGAAGCCCGGATGGGAACCGCAATACGAACAGCGGCCGTCGATTCACCGCACGGTTTGTATCGGTCGCATCATGACTTACACCAAGCTCGAGGATGGGCGATACAACTTGTTGCTCCAAGGCATTCAGCGCGGGAAAATTACTAGAGAAGTTGCCGCGGATCGGCT
This sequence comes from Pirellulaceae bacterium, assembly GCA_041745295.1. Taxonomy (GTDB): domain Bacteria; phylum Planctomycetota; class Planctomycetia; order Pirellulales; family Pirellulaceae; genus JANMEB01. The sequence continues at coordinate 83,690 of JBGTJE010000078.1, forward strand.
GTACCGATTAGCCGAAGTTCGCACGCTCGAAGTGACACCTGATCCAGTGCCGCCGGCGTTAACCCTGTTCGGCCAACAAGTTCGAAAACAATTCATTGCGTTGTGCCAGCGCGACGCGGCAATGGACCTGGAGTCAATCCAATGCCTTTTGGGAAATAGCGTGCGGCTGGAACTGTTAATCGACATGATCGCGTTCTCGCTCCCTATGGCGACGGCGATCAAACAGTCGATTTTGGACGCCGATGATCTGACGACTCGCCTTGAAATCGTGTCGCGGCATCTCAATCGTCAATTGAACCAAGCCAAGACTGGGCCACCCTTGTACGCATTCCCTCCCTGCTTTAGCAGCAACTAGCCGCTGCACGCGTTAAACAAAGGCAGGCATTCCACCCATCGGTGGTGGGATCATTTGCTTTGAGAGTCGCCTTTTGCTCGTCAGCTATGAAATGACTGTCGGCTCGGCTGTACAAATGCCCTTGGGCCGTCGCGCTTCGGTCGCTCGACGGCTTGGGATGGGCAGTTCTACAAAAAATTCACAGCCTCTCCGCGAAACGACGCGCTTTTGGAGTGCAAAAGACGACCCTCCCGACAAATCGTTGACGTTGACGGATTGTTTCGACCATACTAACAGCGACGTAAAGTACTTGAGCACGACCGCCGCCATTTGGCGCGCGGAGTTTCACGACAGCCCTGCCCTATGGCAAATCTCATTGGCTTTGCACATCAATCCGGTGGAATTGTTTTCGCACGTCGTGAAAACCCCTGGGCGTTTCGTCGAATGGACGATGAACTGAAGTCCGGGCAAGAAAATCGAATCAAGTTTGATCCTTCGCTGGCGCCGGTCATGCTGGAGCCGTCTCCCAATTGCAATGTCAAGGAAATGCCTTGGCTGGAGGAGACTCGACTGCTCCTTCAAACGGCCGGATTCGTCTACTTGCAGCGCAGCGACGATTTGCTCCGCTTCCGCCAATCCGTGCATCATCTAACCAAAGATCAAACGCTCGTCACCTTGGGATCGCAAGCCGAGGTCCAGCATTATGCCAGCGAAAACTGGAGCAAGCTCAGTCATTTCTATGCCGCGCGGCGCGATGGCTTTCGATTCGACATTGAGAAAATCGTAGCTCGCGACAAAGACCAATCGCAAAAGTTTGATCAAATCGAAATCCAAAGTCGCTTGGGCACGAATCCCGGCACGGGCCTAACAAACGTCACGTTTGACGCGACCGGCTCGAATGCGCATATCGACTTGATTGCGTGGCGCGCAACTGTGGCCGATGGCCAAGTCGGTCGATTCGTGCCAACCAACGGTCGAATCGCCCTGGCGTTATCAAATTTCAAGCGTCCATTTACCTTTTGCGAAGAGTATCACGACGATTTCAAGAGCCGCTGGTTCATGTTCGCCCCCGCCACTGTGAAAACCTGGATCGATCGAGTCAAAAAGAAGAAATCGACCGCGGGATGAGAATAGTGTTCAGTGTTCAGTTTTCAGTTGAAGAGCTTTGCGGAGGCCGTGGAGCATTCTTGCGAGTTCTTTGAGTTCAGAAATAATGTGCGGAAACGTGGTGTCATTCAAAAGCCCAATCTTCTTGGCGATATACGCTTGCGTCCGCAACTCAGCGCAAGAACCTTGTGCGATGCGAAGACACCGCAAGAAATCTTTACCGCCCCGTTCCGATCCCTCGGCGATATTCGAGGCAATCGACACCGCTGCGCGTTGCATTTGTTCGCGCAATCCGTAGTCTTTGCAATCTCGGAGGGCATCGTAAACTGTCACCGCCAACTGACACCCTCGCTTCCAAACCTCCAATTCTTCAAACGACCTATACGCCACGACCCACCTCCGTAACCGATCGCTGATCCAAGCCGATCAAATTCCGATTACTGAAAACTGAAAACTGAAAACTGAAAACTTAAGTTGCCAGCGCGGCGCGAATGTAGTCCGTTGCGGCTTGAAGGGCTTGTTTGATTTTCTCGGGGTGCTTGCCGCCGGCTTGCGCGAAGTCGGGTTTTCCGCCTCCCCCGCCGCCGACCACGGGCGCGACTTGTTTGACCCAATCCCCCGCGCTGATCCCAGACTCGACGAGATCGCGGCTCAATCCGGCGACCAAATGGATTTTGTCGGTCCCGGCGATTGATGCGAGAAAGATCGCCGTGCGATTGGATTGCCGACGAATCTGGTCGATTAGTTGGCGAAGCGCATCGGGGCTCGCTCCGGGAACTTCTAAAACGACTACGTGCGAATTGCCGAATTGAATTGCGGACCTAAGCAATCCATCCGAATCAATCCTTGGCTCGGATTTCGCGGAGGCGATTTGTTGCTCCAATTGTTTCTTTTCGGCCAGAAGTGCTGCGACTCTCACTGGGACATCGAACATTCCAGCGTTCAGAGTCCGAGCCGCTTGCTTGAGCGCGTCCCGTATTTCGGCATACGTTGTCGTGGGGACCGGAATAACTAGGTCCGTACCGGGTTTAGTTTCAGGAATGGTCGCTTGTTTGCGCAACGATTTGACGCGTTTCAATAGTTGTTGAACCGCTTCTGGAAAAAGTCCCTGACCGCAGTCCAACAACTTTGCCCCGCGTTCGAGTGCATTCAGCACGTCGGCGGCGTGCTGCCTGGCACGCTCGCCAGTCAAAGCAACGATTCGGCGCGTGCCCGCAGAGACGCCTTCTTCGGAAACGATTTCGAAGGACTCTATTTCAGCCGTGTTCGATAGGTGAGTTCCGCCGCAAAGTTCACGGCTAAAATCCCCGATCGAGATCATGCGGACAGGGTCGGGGTATTTTTCTCCGAACAGCATCATCGCGCCTTTACGGCGGGCATCGGCCAGCGGGAGCGTGTCGGCGGTCACGGCTGCGTGCTGCTCGACTTTTTCCAGCGCTTCGTGCTCGATCGCTTGCAGTTGCGTCGGCGAGACGCCTTCTAAGTTCGTGAAGTCAAACCGAAGCCAGTCGTCATCGACTTTGGAGCCGCGTTGTTGGGCATGCGATCCCAAGTGCTTTTGAAGCGCGTAGTGCAAAATGTGTGTCGCCGAATGTGCTCTTCGAATTGCTGCACGGCGCCGTTGATCCACGTCCGCATCGACGATATCGCCCTGAGCGATCTCCCCTTCGACCACTCGGCCAAAGTGCAGTATCAAGTCGGAATCTCGCTGCGTATCGCGAACGAGGAATCGGCCGCGAGGTCCAATCATCGTCCCCGAATCCCCCACTTGTCCGCCGGATTCGGCATAGAACGGGGATCGGTCCAATACGATCACCGTGAGAGGCGTTTCCTGGCTTTCGTCCGTCGGTTCGCTGGCGACCGACCGCGTCTGGACTCGAACGTCGCCGCACACGATGCCGCTCACGGTCGCCTGACAGCGCGTTGAATCGTAGCCCAGGAACTTCGTGGATTTGACTTCACTTTTGAGCGCATCGATTGGGCCAAAACTGCCCATGACCGTGTCCGCGAGCTTTCCGGATTCGACGCTGTGCCGTTCCATTTCGCGACGGTAGCCCCGCCAATCGAAGCCGAGTCCTCGATCGGAGCCTAGCGACTCGAATAGTTCGGCGGGAACGCCGTACGTTTGATACAACTCGGCGGCCAAAGCCCCGTCGACTTCCGTTTGATTCAGCCGACTCATGGAGCGAAAGATCTCTTCGATCCGATGTAATCCGGCGTCGATGGTGGCAAAGAAATTGGCTTCTTCTTTTTCGATCGCGGCGCTGACTCGGGACGCCGTTTCCTTTAGTTCGGGATACGGTTCGCTCATCGCGGCCACGACCGCGGGCACCAGGCGATGGAGAAAGGGCGCCGAAACGCCGAGCTGCCGACCATCCAAAACCGCGCGGCGCAGCAATCGTTTGACCACGTATTGTTCCTTGTTCGGGCCGGGATAGACGTTTTCGTGGATGGCGAACGTGCAGGCACGAACGTGATCGGTGATCCGCCGCAGTCGCCTCCCAGAGTCGATCGCGGAATCGTAGTGGATGCCGCAAACGTCGGCCGCCGCCAAAACGATGGGCTTGAGGATGTCGATGTCATAGTTGCTTTCGACGCCTTGCAATGTGGCGGCGGCGCGTTCGAGACCCATGCCTGTGTCAATGTTTTTGCTCGGCAATGGGTGCAAATTATTGGGGGGATCGCCGACGCGATTGAACTGAGTGAACACCAAGTTCCAGATTTCCACTTCCTTTCCGGATTCGGGATGGAAGTAGATTTCGCTGCATGGCCCACAGACGCCATCTGGACCTTGGGAGGGGGAGCCCGCCGGCCAAAAATTCTCGTGCTCGTCGCGCCGCGAAATGCGATTCAACGGCAATCCGACTTGCTGGTGCCAAATATCGGCGGCTTCGTCGTCATTGAGAAAGACAGTCACGGTCAGCTGCTCGGGGGACATCGCGAGCCAATTTGAGTCGGTCAAGAACTCCCATGCCCAAAGGATCGCTTCTTGTTTGAAGTAATCCCCAAAGCTGAAGTTACCCAACATTTCAAAGAATGTATGGTGATACGGAGTACGTCCCACGTTATCGATGTCTCCCGTGCGCAAGCATTTTTGGCAACTTGCGGCGCGAGTGAATTCCAGCTTTACTTTGCCCAAAAAATGGTCTTTGAACTGGTTCATCCCGGCGGGAGTGAACAGTACGGACGGGTCCCAGGTGGGGACCAGCACATCACTCGGGCAAATCCGGTGTCCCTTGGTGCGAAAAAATTCGAGATAGGCTTTGCGTAATTCGTTGGTCTTCATTCGATCAATATATCGACACGGAACCGGATCGAATAGTTCGGCGATTACGATGGCTGGATCAACTCGTCATCGAGATTCGACAGCGTTCCCGACCGACGGCGGCGGCGGAACAAATACTCATTCCACAAAAATAGAATGCCGCCGATCAGGCCGGGAATGAGATAGTAGATGACGCGATACAACACCAGTCCGCAGGTGACTGCGACTTCGGGATGGTTGTCACCGGCGGCCGCGTTCTCTCCGGTGAGAAGGTGCAAAATGATTAGGTCGAGAACCCCAATGCCCCCTGGCGCGTGGACAATCACCACGGCAATCATGGCCGCCATATACGATACGAGAATCTTGCTGAAGGCAATCTGATCTTCCGGTAAAAGCACGTACAGGACCGCCGATGCGATCAAGAAATCGATCGCCGAGACGACCAGTTGCATCATCGAGAGGTGAATCGGTGGCAGGGTAAATTCCTTGGACCCCCACCGCACAGGCCTGCGGAAAAACGCCGAGGCAAGCAAATAAAGCAGCACGGCCCCCAGAAAAATCCAACCCCAAACTTGCGGTTCCCATATTAACTTTTCGGCCCACTCCGCGGGAATATTAACCGGCAGCGTCACGAAAGTAATCCCGGCCAACAGGAACATTCCCAGCCAAAACGTGACAGACAGAATCGAAAGGAGGGCGACAATTTCGCTCAGCGAAAATCCCCAATTCGAGTACAACCGGTAGCGGACAGTCGTTCCCCCGAACATCCAGCCGAAGACGTTGCTCAAGGAGTAACCCACGATCGCGCCGGTCATGATCCGCCTTAGTGGCAAATCCTTTTTGAGGCATCGCACGGCGATCCAGTCGTAGCCCGTCAGCACGAAATAATTAACACAGGTCAACGCAATGGCGATTGCCACTTTGTAACGCGGGATGCCGTTCAGTCCGTCCCAAAAATGGTTGAGCGGGATGTGCTTGAGCTTTTCGCGGAGCAGCACGAACGCGATTACGACGATCGCAATCAGGGCGGTGTATTTGAGGGTCTCGCCGAATACACGTCCATTGCTCTCGGGCTTTTCGCTCATGAAATATTCCAAATACCGGCGGGGTGTGCCGCGCCGTCAGCGGTGATCGGCGCTCGGCATCGACCCGCCGAAAATGATCCAAAAAGTGCGGTCAGTCATTCTGCCCCAACGACGACATTTTGCAAGGGCTTGAGGTCTTTGATTAACCGGCCCGCTTCGGGTCGCGTGCCGAAGTCGCAGCGCCCGGAAGCCGGACGGTTAAACGACGAACAGAAATTCGAATCATAAGACGAAGTCACATCGCCTCGGAATTTAGATCGCGCTTATCAAATGACGCAAGCCAGTGTCGGGGCACACTGGCTTGAAAAGGTTCTCGTTGTGCTACACAAGTTTTTGATTTGAACCGCGAAGCGGAGTTATGCGGTAGACTGGGACGCCAGCCCCAAGTAGTCGAGCGAAATTGGATCGGAACCGCGAAGCAGTGGCATGATTTCGTTACGCATGGCGCTGCACTGCGGCGCAAAATGCTCCACTTGCCGACCACCTGGGGCTGGCGCCCCAGGCAATCGTATGCCGCCGCTTCGCGGCTGAAAAGTTGTGCATCACAACGAGGCAACAGTATTGGGCATGCGATGACAAAGCATTTGCAATGCGCAGTTCAGAACGGCCTATTCGGCCACGGCCTCGGTTTCGTCAGCTTCCTTTTCGACTGGCGGGTCGGCGACGTAGCCGCCGTCTGAAGTGATCTTGTCCTTGATTTCGTCCGCAATTTTTGGATTGTCCATTAAATAATTTCGGGCTTTTTCTTTGCCCTGGCCCAAGTGCAAGTTGCCGAATTTGAACCAAGCCCCGCTGCGCACGACGACTTTGTGCAGGACACCCAAATCGAGCAGATCACCTTCGTAGCTGATCCCGTTGGAGTGCATCATGTCGAATTCCGCGACGCGGAACGGCGGCGCGACTTTGTTTTTGACCACTTTGACTTTCACCCGTTGCCCGATGACCTCTTCGCCCTCTTTGAGCGAGCCGATTTTGCGGACGTCGAGTCGGACCGAGCTGTAAAACTTGAGCGCGCGACCGCCCGGAGTGGTTTCGGGATTGCCGAACATTACGCCGATCTTCTCGCGAATCTGATTGATAAAGACCGTGCATGTCTTACTCTTGCTAATCGCGCCGGTCAGTTTGCGCATCGATTGGCTCATTAAGCGGGCTTGCAAGCCGACGTGGGCATCGCCGATTTCGCCCTCCAGTTCCTGCCTCGGAACCAGGGCTGCGACCGAATCGATGACGATAATGTCGACCGAGTTCGACTTGATCAACATCTCGGTGATTTGCATCGCCTCTTCCCCGGAGCTCGGTTGGCTGATCAACAGCATGTTGAGATCGACGCCGAGTTTTTTGGCCCAGGCCGGGTCGAATGCATGTTCGGCATCGATCAGCGCGGCGATCCCGCCCGTCTTTTGAGATTGGGCGATCGCGTGCAGCGCCAACGTCGTCTTGCCGCTCGATTCCGGACCGTAGATTTCAATCACGCGGCCGCAGGGGAGACCTTGGCCACCGAGGGCGATATCCAACGACAGGCTTCCCGTGGGAATCCCGCGGATTGCCTTGATATTCACTCCACTCAAGGTCATGATCGAGCCGTCGCCGAACTGCTGTTCGATCTGTTGCACGGCGGTCTTGAGTTGATCGTGTTCCTTGAACATGGCGTCAAAGCCGGCCTCGCCTTCGGGGCGCTTGTTGGATTTTCCAGCCGATTTGGTCTTTTCTTTTCGGTTCATTTTTTCTTCAGTTACCAGGTTGGTCATGATGGTCTCCATTCTCCTAAGGGCGCAGCGGTCCTCGCTGACGCTGGACATAGGAAATATTTTAACGCAATCCGCTCGCAATTGCATTCCGGCAGTCTGCTGGCGCGACAAGTGGCCAGCGATCGTCAGCGAAAATCCGGAGGGAAGTACGGCCTCCACGACAATTGCCAGCGGGATAATGTAGTATTCGCGGATCGCCGGACTCGTCTGGTCCCAACGGCTGGCCGACGGTGCAAATTTTAGAGATTTTTTCGGGCGGTTTGGAATCGGCCACCCGTCGAATTCCGCATAAACAATTGAGTGGTACCCCTTCTGAGTTTTCGATCGGCTAGGCCACTCACACTCTTGGGTGGCACGCCATGAGTCTTCGAAGGGCGTGGCTGCGTAAACACTTGGTTCAACCACGCCCTTCGCAAAGCCTCAGGGACGTGCCACCCCAAGACGTAAATTCAGATCCCTTCGATCCATCGCGGAATGACAAACCAACCAGCGAAACAAACAATGTCGATCGCCGCGACGACAACTGCGTAGACGATGCTGGGATCGGGTAAAGGCATAATTGCTGTCGATCTTCCATCAAGTCGATTGGGCACCGCGGCGCATTGTATATCCGCCCACCTATCGAGTCCAAACTTGATTGGACGGCAATCCGTTGACATCCGTCCCCCGTCGGGGTCCAATAATTTCTTAAATCAGAAAAATTCAACCTGGGGAGTCCAAGTATGAATGTTCGAACAATTACGTTGGTTGTTTTCATTAGTACATTCGCGCTGATCGTCTCAACGAACACCGTTGCCGCGCAGGGACGAGGGCGGATGGGACCGTCGTTTTCAAGACTGATTTCAATGCCCGAAGTTCAAACCGAACTCAAACTCCAAAGCGACTTATTGGAAAAGGTTAAAGCCTTCGCCGAAGAATCCCAGGCGAAAATGCGCGAAGAGCGGCAGATGATCGCCGATCAAGGATTGGAACCAGCCGAAATGCGTGCCGAAATGACCGCGCTTAATGATCAATTCCAGGCCAAGGACGCCGAGGCCTTAGGAAAAATCCTTTCGGCTGAACAGATGACGCGACTGAAACAGCTCATGGTTCAGCAACAGGGCTTCAATGCAATAACCCGCAAGGAAGTTGCTGACGCCATTGGACTCAAGGAGGAAGATCGCGAAAAGCTCAAGGCAACGGTCGATATAATCAACCAAGAAACAATGGCAAAGATGCAAGAGATTGGCCAAGGCGGTGACCGCGAACAAGCTCAAAAGATCATGGACGAAAGTCGGAAACAGGTTGAAGCAACCGTAATGTCGGCCCTCAGCGATGAACAAAAGAAAAAGTTCGAAGAACTCAAGGGGGCTGCATTCAAATTTCCCGAACCCCAAGCTCGCGGTGGTGGCCGCCGCGATTTCTAGTCCGATCAACGGAACTTGGATTCCGGGGCTCAGCCCGGAATGACACACGTTGTGTAAGCGTTTCTAGTAGCCGAAGTCGCCAGACTTTGGGTAAGGCGTATTCACCCGCGCCGAAACTCTGGCGAGTTCCGCTACAAGCTCTAAAGCGATTGCGTGCGGCCGCCGTCGACCGGCAAATTGATGCCGTTGATATAACTCGCCGCAGGGGAAGCCAAAAACGCGACGGCCGCCGCAATCTCCGCCGGAGTGGCAAAACGGCGCAAAGGGATTTCGTCTTTCATCGCTTGTTCAATCTCGGCCGCCGAACGTTGCGCCTGTTCTGCTTTGGATGTGATTAGCGATCGAAGCCGCGATGTTTCGGTCATCCCTGGCAACACGTTGTTCACGGTAATCCCCTGTGGTCCCAGCTCGCTCGCCAGCGTCTTGGCCCAATTCGCGACTGCCGCGCGAATCGTATTGGAGACGCCCAGTCCCGCGATCGGTTGCTTCACCGAAGTCGAAATGACATTGATGATTCGACCATACCCCAACTGGCGCATGATCGGCACGACGGCTTGGACTAAGACTTGGTTGCACAGGAGATGGTTGTTGAATGCTTGGCGAAATTGATCGAGCGTCGCGGCGATGGCCGTGCCACCCGGCGGACCCCCGGTATTGTTGACCAATATATGGACGGTTGGATGTTCGCCAAGAAAGCCGGCGATAGCGTTTTGAAGGAGTTGCACATCGGCGAAATCGGCGACGACGTGGCGATGCGTTTGTCCGGGACTGCGGCTAAGTTGAGCCGTCGCCGCTTGGAGTTTTGCAGCATCCCGCGCGACAAGCACCAGGGAAGCACCCATCTCCGCCATGACTTGCGCACAGGCTCGACCGATGCCCTGCGAGCTACCACACACGATCGCAGTTTTCCCGTTCAAGTTCCACGTTTCTCGTTCCGCCATACCAGACCCCTCCCCTCGAATCATTGGTTGCCATGGTCGATTACTGTACCAAGCGCGGGTCCAACCGCACCAGTCGCACGAGGAAAAAGATTGGTATGCGCGCGGCTTTCAAACGCGCAAGGTCAACGAGAAAACTTGGCGCGGACACGGAGGCGGCGGCCCCATTTCCGGAATCGAAGCGGATGCCGGCTGGCTTGAGTAAGGCGACTACACCGTGATTGTTTTAGGCAACTACGATCCACGCGGCGTGAGCGTCCTATCCGACGGCATCGTCAAACTGCTCGCGCACCCGAATCCGTAACACGGGTTCGCATGATCGTGGAGGCGTCTATCATTTAGCAACATCCTGATACGCCTTCTGTTTTTAGCCGCGGAGCGGCGGAAGTGTCTAGCCGTGGGTGCCAACCCTGATCATTACCCACATTTGTGTCGAGCACCGCGAATGGTTTTGATGGCAATATTGAGTATGTCGACGCCTCGCCAAATAGTTAACCAACCGGGGTTCCCATCGCTTTTTCTGAGTAAGTGGCCCCCCAAGCCGGCG
>JBGTJE010000079.1:0-15457 GCA_041745295.1 Pirellulaceae bacterium
CGCCACTTCGCCCGAGACTCGGGCTTTGCCCGCCCGAAACACGCGGCTCGTGTAGTCGACCAGCAGCAAGTAACTCCCCAAGGAAAAACTCTCGACCATCCCCTCTCGCCGCGAGCCCTTGCGCCGCGCGTCCTCCAGCGGATTGAGGTCGATATACGCACACTTCGCCAAGAGCGCTTCTTCGTCCAGGATGGCAATGAGGGGAAGATTTAGCTGCGCGGACGGTGTTTGTTTTTGAGGAGGCCGGCGCTGGATTCGTAATATTTGCCACGGCGGCGCTGAGTTTTATCCGCCGATTCCGCTTGTTGATTGCGCAAATCGGTGACCAGGGCCATGGTGTAGGGGCATTTTAGGATCATCATGCGGAAATCGATATAGGCGGTTTGCTCAACGGGAAGGACTCCAAGCAGATACTGTCCCAGCACCACGCGGTCGGGAACTCCAACCTGGTGCAACCGCCAAATCTCTCCCAGGGTATGGACTCCCGTATCGCGCATCCGGTTGATTTGCGCCATCCGGGCGACTACCGTGGCGTCGGTTCGCATCGCATCTTCGATTCGACGCGCTTGCTCAGCATCCAGACTTTCGTCTAAGTACGCTTCGAGTTCGCGGTCGGAGAAAACAGGCGCTGTCATTAGGCAAGGTCCGCGGCATTCAAGTCAATCCGATTATCTTAGCCGGGCAAGCGTTGCACAACAAGCTTTGCACTCCACCTAGAATCGCAGCGAGGTGTTTGAATGAAACCCTTTCGAAGGACCCCAAGCGAACGGATCGCATTTTTGTTGTTTTCAGGGTTGATGATTTGCACATATTCCTTTGCCAGTGTCGCTGCCGCGGCGCGGCAGACGCCCACGCCACAAGTGGCCCGCGGGACCGTCTACGACGACGCCAATTCCAATCGGCATCTCGACGAAGGCGAACGACTTTTGCCGGGAGTCGCGATTTCCAACGGTCGTGCGATTGTCGAAACCGACGATCATGGCCGCTACGAGATTGCGGTCGAAGACGATTCAGCCGTTTTTTTGATCAAGCCGAGAGATTGGCGGACGGCACTCAGCGATGATCAATTGCCGCAATTCTTTTATTTGCACAAACCCCAAGGAGCGCCAGCGTTGCGGTATCCCGGTTTAAAGCCCACCGGATCGTTGCCGCCTGCGATCAACTTTCCGTTATACCCGCAAAACGAATCGGAATGTTTTCAAATCGTGTTGTTTGGCGACACTCAAGCGCGCAACGAACGCGAGATTGATTACATCGGCAACGATGTAATCACCGAGTTGATCGGAACAACGGCATCGTTCGGAGTCACGCTAGGCGACATCGTGTTCGACGACCTGTCGTTATTTCCCGCTCATAATCAGACAGTCGCCCAACTCAAGGTGCCTTGGTACAACGTCATCGGAAACCATGACTTGAATTACGATGCCACGCAGCGCCGCTATGCAAATGAGACGTTCGAGAGTGTCTTCGGACCTTCGTACTATTCATTCGATTACGGCCGTGTGCATTTTGTCGCGCTCGACAACTGCGATTGGATCGTGGCCACCGAAAAAGAGCCAGCGCATTTCGCGCCGCTTTTCGGGCCTGAGCAGTTGGAGTTCTTGAAGAACGACTTGGCACGAATTCCCGAGTCTCAATTGGTCGTTCTGATGATGCACATTCCGATCCAGCAGGCAACCGATCGTGAACAACTTTTTCGGTTGATTGAATCACGACCTCTTTGTATTTCCATCGCGGGACACACCCACACGCACGAACACCACTTTTTGGATTCCGACGAAGGCTGGCGCGGCCCGAAAGCTCATCATCACATCGTTAATGTGACCGTCTGCGGCAGTTGGTGGTCGGGACAACTCGACGAACGGGGAATTCCCCACGCCGTGATGACCGACGGCGCTCCCAACGGCTATTCGGTTCTGACGTTTGATGGGGACGATTACCAACTCGATTTCAAGGCCGCTGGGCATGATGCGAGTTATCAGATGCAAATTTCGACCGAAGGCGCTTTGGAAACGGGAAAGCTTGCTCAAGCCCGCGTGGTCGCCAACGTGTTTAACGGATCGGAACGATCCGAAGTACATCTGCAAATCGATGAGCAAGGCGAGTGGATCGAAATGAAGCATTCTCTGGAGATTGACCCGCTGTATAACCAGCTCCTTGAACGGGAAAAAAAGATCACTCCCGAAATTCAGCCGGCGATGTCCAAGCCGTCGATTTCAATGCACTTGTGGACAGCAGCGTTTCCCGCTGATCTAGCCGCGGGAACTCATTTGATCACCGTGCGCGCGGTCGACATGGATGGCCGCACATTTTTGGGCCGGCACGTCATAAAAGTGCGCTAGCGCTTTTTTTTACTTTGTCGAGGAATAGGTTGGCGATTGCGCAGCGCTTCATCCAGCGTCTTGACCCTCACTCCTCAAGGGCTTTGCCTAAAGCGTCAATTCCAAACACTGGCAAAGCCAGTGGCACACGGAAGAATCGCAACTGTCTTGTGTGCCACGGGCTATGCCCGTGTTGTTATTGGGCATGGCCCCCTCAGGCCTCACTCCGCAAGCCTCAAGCCTCAAGCCTTCTGGTATTGCCCCACAAAATAGTTGCTGGCGGCGATATCGACCAATTGTCGATTGATACGTCGCGGTTCTCCGTGAAAGTCGCAGAAGTCCTTGACGTGCATCAACAAGTCGCCGACGTGGCAGAATCGAGCGGGGCGTTTGGGTTTGCGATAGAATTTTTCGATTAAGTGCCCGAATGCGTCGCCTTCGACTTCAAATCCAAACTGTTTGGCCTGACTGTCGAAGAGCTCGGCGAATTGCGTTTCGGTTGGACTGGGGATTTCGATCTTGTAATGGATCCGTCGTAAAAACGCTTCGTCGCACAGGTCGCTTGGCGACAAGTTGGTCGAAAAAATGAGCAATTGATCAAAGCTTACTTCGATCTGTCGGCCGCTGGGTAGATTGAGATAATCGTGCCCTGTTTCCAGAGGAATGATCCAGCGATTGAGCAATTCCACGGGCGCAATGCGTTGGCGGCCAAAGTCATCGACCACCAAGCATCCACAGTTACTTTTGATGTGGATTGGAGCTTCGATAATGCCCGTAACGCTGCTGCGAACTGCTTCCAAATGCTTGAGCGTCAATTCGCCGCCCACGACAATCGTAGGTCGCTTGATTTCAACCCAGCGATCGTCGATTTCTCGATCCGATGTCAACGAGTTGCTCTGTTTTATGACGACTTCCTCGTGAACATTCGAGTCGAACAATCGAATCATTTCACCCGAGACGGTAATCGTGCGAGGAATCCAAATTGTATCATCGTGGGCACGGATCGCACGCTTGGCGATGCTCGTCTTGCCATTTCCCGGATCGCCGTACAATAGAACGCTTCGACCCGAATGAATGGCTTGACCGATATGGCCCATGAGCATATCGCCAATCGTTAACCCACTCATCGAAGTCACAATTTCATGGAATTTAATACTGTTTTGTCGTTGTGATTGGCGCGCGACCGAATCGCGATATTCGTCCAAGGCAACCGGTGCGGCACCGCAATACGTGTTGTACGACATCATCAAGCGGGCCTGCTCCATCCCTTCAGGTGTCACTTGATAGACGTAGTCGTTGACCATCGCCGAGCCGCGGTGGGCAATCAACAGCCGTCGCTTGAGGTCCGCGAGAACGGGTTCAATGACGCCGATATTGAGTCGCAATTGTTGGGCGATTTCCCGCCCCGATTGCGCGCCGCGCGTGAACAGATACTTGAGTATAAGCGGCAGTATGTCATTCTCGTCCAGGCCGGCCTCTTGTAAGGACGCCGGTTGCCGAGGAATGAATTTGGATTTGGCATGTTTTCCGCCAACCGAGGCGTTCCCGCTGGTGGGAAAGGTTCCGGTGAAAGGCTCGGTCGGGGCAATCGATCCGCGGTCAAACGTTGGTGAGTTCATGGAACTGCAAACTCTTTCAGAGAATGGGTTGGATTCGGGGGTCGAGCGCTTGGTGTGTTGAACGACGAGGCGCTGTTGGCTGTGACGCAGGAATGCGTGCGAAGGCCACTCGCAATTACAAAAAGGTAGTTCTCGCCGGCGATTGCGCCGACCGATTGCGGTGCGTTTCTCGATCAGATTTTAACCATCCAGCGCACAATCGGGAGAATCGTTGCGAATGGACCCGGTCGCGGACGGGTCCGACATTCCCGCGGAAACTTGCGGCGTTGCCGACCGGAGCAAGCCACAATTGATGACGAATTCTTTCTCCCCGGATGCCGCTGGCCGGCCCTTACTCATGATTCATGTGCGCCATCTTTGCAAACGTTACAGCGACATGAACGGTGACTTTGTCGCACTTGACAACGTCAGCTTCGACGTGATTCCGGGACAGATTTACGGTTTGCTGGGGCCTAACGGCGCTGGCAAGACAACGATTTTGCGGATCCTTTGCACCGTTCTCAAGCCAACGGCGGGGACCGCTCTCGTGAACGGGTTCGACGTGGTCGAACACCCGGAGCAAGTCCGCCGACAGTTGGGATTTGTTTCGACGAACACGGCGATCTATGACCGGATGACCGGTTGGGAAATGGTCGAATACTTCGGCCGATTGTACGGCCTCGCCGAGGATGTTCTCCTCGGCCGACTGGAAATGTTGTTCGATCGATTCAAGATGAACGACATTCGCAACGTGCTCGGGTCGAATATGTCGACGGGCATGAAACAAAAAGTTTCCATCGCCCGTGCCCTCGTCCACGACCCTCCCGTCCTCGTTTTCGACGAAGCAACATCGGGGCTTGACGTTGTCGCCACCCGTGAAGTCTTGACCACCGTCGAGCAGCTGCGCGATTCAGGGAAATGCGTCGTCTTTTCGTCGCACATTATGAGCGAAGTCCGCCGGATGTGCGATCGCATCGCCATTCTCCATCGTGGTCGAGTGGTCGCCGAAGGCAATGTTGGGGAATTGGCAGATCGCTTTAAGCAGCCCGATCTGGAGGAGTTGTTTTACCAGCTCATCGCGTATGGAACGATCGTAACCGAAACCGTCGCCACTCCATTGCCGAACTCAGGAACGCCTTAGCTCGATGAACCTGAAAACCATCAAACTTGTGTACCAGCGCGAGCTGCGCGATCAGATGCGAGATCGGCGAACGCTATTCACCGTCTTGGTTTTGCCGGTCTTGATCTACCCGCTGCTAGGGATGGCGATATTGCACATTTCGCAATTTTCGACGGTGGAACCCTGCCGCATTTGGATTCTCGGCGGACAACACATTCCTCACGATTCTCCCCTCGTGGCCGAAGGATTGTTTTGTTCGGGACTACTGAGCGATTCCGAACGACGGATTACCGTAGTTGAACTAGCCGACCCAACGATGGCCGATGTGATCGCGCCGCTGCGAAAGTTCATGACGTCCGACGACCACGCGCTCACGCCCGACTTACTCCATTGGGCCAAGCAGCAGATGGTCAATCGTCGCTACGATTTGGCGATTTTTGTGCCTCCTGTAGCCGGCGCCGACGGCAGTTCGCTTGCCTCAATGAACCAGATCCAGATTATTCAAAACTCATCCCGTAGCACATCGGTCACCGCTGCTCTGCGGGCTCAAACTGCTGTTCAAAAATGGATGCAAAACCTGGTGGTCAAGAATCTCGGCCAACTCCAGATTCAAGTCGCCGACGTCAAACCGTTCAGCGTGTCGATCGCCGACGTCGCGGACCAAGCTTCCGTGTCGGCCGTGAAATGGTCCAAGGCACTGCCCTTGATCATCGTGATCTGGGCCCTGACGGGTGCCTTTTATCCCGCTATCGATTTGTGCGCCGGCGAAAAAGAGCGAGGAACGCTCGAAACATTGCTCAGTAGCCCCGCGCCTCGCTCCGATATTATCGGCGGCAAGCTTCTTACTGTCATGACGTTTAGCATCGTGACGGCGATCTTGAACATGGTGAGTTTGGGCATTTCGGCTGGACTGCTGATCGGAACGTCCTCGAACTCTAATTTTCTGGGGCAGCATTTTGGAATCACCCTGCCGCCATTGCAAGTGCTTCCGATCCTTCTGGCCGCACTCATTCCGATATCGGCATTGTTTAGCGCGTTGGCCTTTGCGATCGCAGCGTTCGCTCGAAGCAGCAAGGAAGGGCAATACTATTTGTTGCCGTTGATGATGCTAACGTTTCCCTTGCTGATGCTGCCCATGCTCCCCGGCATGCACCTTAGCATGGGGACATGCCTCATTCCGGTTTCCGGACTCATCTTTCTGTTGCACTCGATCATCGAAGGGGATTACGGCGCGGCGGCCACTTTTTTCGGACCGGTATGCGCGGTGACTTTGATTTGTTGCGGACTGGCGCTGAAATGGTCCGCGCGTCAGTTCAATGACGAATCGATTCTGTTTCGCGCTGCCGATCAAATCAGTCTGCGAACTTGGCTGAAGTATTGGACGAGCCGTCGCTCGCTTGCGCCCACGATGACCCAGGCGATTTTATGTGCCCTCACGATACTCGTGGCCAAATTTTTTGGAACGTTTCTAGTAGCGCCGCCGCGCCATTGGGACGAATTCTGTCGACAGACGGTTTCCTTGCTGTTCATCGCCGTGACTTTGCCGGCGCTTGTGTTTGCGTTTGCCACGACCCACAAGCAATGGAAGGCATTGCGCTTGCGAATGCCTCGTCCCTGGACGTTGGCCCTCGCCGGTTTGATGGCTATTTTTTTGCACCCGATATTCGCCGGGCTAACGGAATGCGTAATGTGGTTGTACCCGATGAAAGGATTGGCAATTCCCGCCGAGGCGATGATGAGCCAACTCCTCGACGGCGCGCCCGGCATTTGGGCGGTCGTGCTAGTATTGGCGATCGCCCCGGCAATTTGCGAGGAGCTTGCGTTTCGCGGATATATCCTCTCGGGCTTGCGCTCGAGCGTAGGAGCCGTACCCGCAGTTCTCATTGCCAGTTTGTTTTTTAGCTTGGCACACAGTATTGTTCAGCAGTCGATCATTGCGTTTTTCGTCGGTATCGTATTGGCAGTCTGGGCGATCCGAACCGAAAGCATTTTTCCGTGCATCGTCTTTCACGCAGTTCATAATTCGCTGACGTTGCTGTTTGTAAGAATTGATCCCGGACTCGTCGCGGCATCAAGTTGGTTGCAGACGATTGTTTTAATCGACGATGGCAAGGTCAGTGGCTACCAACCCTTGGCGACTGTTTTGTGCGGCCTTGTGGCAATCATGCTCGCACTCATCCTCTGGCGTCATCGAGTGGAAGAGACGCTCTTGGTGTGGAGCCGCTCGCGCCGACGAAAGTCACCGCCGATCGCCGGCTAAAACGCGGTTGTTGGAGTACAGCTTTAAGGCTGAAGCCTCCAGGCGAAAGCGTGAACCCCAACAAGGCCTTCATCCTAGAATAAAGCTGTCACAAATCCATGGCTCGTTTTCAGACGTGAGGCTTGCGATACTGGCGTTCAAGTGGCAGCGGCGAGGCGGCGAGTTTTGTTGGGCACAATGATGCGCCAAGCATCTTACACGATCCGGTCCAAGTGGATTTTTCCGGTCGACCGACCGCCGATCGAAAACGGGTTGATTTCGATTCGCGCCGGCCGTGTCGCTTCGGTCGATGCGACGTCTGGCCTTGTCGCCGACTTGGAGCTAGGCGACGCCATTCTATTTCCGCAGTTTGTTAACGCTCACACGCACCTTGAATTCAGCGAATGCGTCGCACCGCTTGGTCCCCCTCGGTCGACGTTTGCGTCGTGGATCAAACGAGTGATTGATTCGCGACGCGGAATCGACAAGGCGGAGCTCGCCACGCAAACCCGATCGGCGATCCAGCGCGGACTAGCGGAATCGCGTTCGGCAGCGGTCGCTGCCGTGGGCGAAATCAGCTCGCAGATTCGGTCCAGCCAAGACTATGCGAGTCCGTCGCCACGATGCGTCATCTTTCACGAGCGATTGGGATTATCCCGAGATTCGGTTGCCGGCGCGGTCGCCGAACTGGAAGCGATGTTGAAGGCGGCGCGCGATGGACCGAGACCGTGGCAATTCGGGATCAGTCCGCACGCTCCCTACTCGACTCACATTGAATTAGTTCGCGGACTCGTGGAGTTCGCCAACGGAAACTACCTGCCGGTTGCGATGCACCTGGCGGAAAGCCGGGAGGAACTGGAACTGCTCGAGACGCGTCGCGGACCGTTGCGGCAGTTACTCGACGAACTTGGCGTCTGGCACGCCAATGCGATCCCTGCGGGCGTCGAAATGATGGATTATCTCAAACTGCTGGCGTCGAATGAAAGAAGCCTGGTTATTCACGGGAACTATTTGACTGCGAACGAATTGGACTTCATTGCATGCAACCGGCAGCGGATGCACGTTGTATTTTGTCCGCGGACAAACGCGTTTTTTGGCCACGAGCCTTATCCGCTGTCGGATTTTCTGCGGCGGAACATCTCGTTGTCGATTGCCACGGATTCGCGCGCCTCGAATCCAGACCTCAGCATGGCAAATGAGATCGTATACGCCGCCGCAGCGTTTCCTGAAATCGAACCCAGCTCGTGGCTGCAAATGACGACGCTGAATCCCGCGCGGGCGATTGGAGTCGATGCCGACTTCGGTAGCATTTCACCGGGCAAGTTGCCGCAATTCGCCGTAATAGCTCTGCCGAATGGTTTGCGTGGCAACCCGGAAGCCTTGTGGCTCGAAGCCATCGCGAGTTGCCGACCGCTCCAGCTTCAACACCGCTGACGCTTCGTTTATCCGGCGCAGCGTCGACAAACCAATGCCCGGGGCTGGCCCGCGACGCGAGTCAACACTAGCGTAAATGGGCTCGGACCGTGCGGCTTCAGGTGAGTAAAACCCGCCAAGTCGATTCCGCGCAAACCACGCGTCTTAACCTCGATGATGGTCCCGCTTATTTCGTGCATCGATTGTTCGACGATCGAGGACTTGAGCGGAAGCGATTCGATCACTTCAAAACAACTTGCCAGAGTGGAGAGCAGGGGCTGCGCGGCGGTCAAATAAGCCACTTCGGCCGAAAACGGGTGCGCCTGAACTTGTTCCGACAATTCCGCTGCCAAATTTGCGGCCAACACGGCCGGATGTGGCTCGATGAGATACTGGGCTAAGGGGGCGATCGTCAGCGAGCCGCCACGAGAACTTGTCTCAACGAGCTGTTCGTGGGCAGCGCCATTGCTGGAAATGACCGTCGCGACTCGCCGACCGAGCCAAGTCGCCATTCGCCCGGTCCAAACGATTTGTTGTTTGCATTCACCGCGATGGCCGACCCACTCGATTTCGTACTCGCGACTCCAGCGCTCAGGCACGCGCGTCGCCGGAGCAAGCTTGAGTGAAACGGCGCTGCTTTGTCGCAGGATGGCTTCGATGTCCGCGATACTGGGCCGGAAAAATTGCAACTCGACGGTGCGCTTTTCACTGGGCCGTCGGTCGGGATCCAGATGGATCGCGGCGGCTGGGTCAAGTTCGACCCGTTCAGCAGTGTCGCAAACAACGCGCACGTCCTTAGCGCCAATTGCACGGCAGTTGTGGGTTGCGCAGAATGCAGCCTCGGAATCGGGGTCGACGCCCCAGGCACTTCCGCGCAACGCGATCGCCATCAGGTCGCCCCCGATGCCGCAGCACAAGTCCGCGACCTGAAGGTCGGCCATCCGAGCCGCTTTATAGCGGGCGATGACCTCGCCGGTCGCTTGGGCCAGGCCGCGTGGCGTAAAGAACATCCGTGGGGCGGCACTAAATTTTTCGATTGCCTTCCGTCGCAGTTGGGCTTGTTGCAGCGCGGCCGCCGCCTTGTTCGGACCATACGAACGACGCAACCCGGTCAAAATCCGCAATTCATTGTCGCCTTGTTGTAACGACTGCGCGGCCTGCGTCAGCGCGGCTTCGCCATCCGACTGGGAGAGCCAATTCCACAACGATGATTCCATTGTTTGGGAGGGCATCCTCAGGCCACGGAACGACTGGCACGTGCTTATTTCGTCGCGATTTGAGGTGGGCTCAATGGACTGCGCCGCCTTTTTGCGTAACGCCGCACAATTCGATCAATCGTAACTCATCGATCGTGCGAGCAACATTGCCGCCGACGTGTTTTGTCCGGTAATTCTGCCGAAGAAAATAATTGCTGGATCGTCCTTACCAGTTTGCGGATCCCGAGCGGCTTCGACTCTAACCGCCAAATTTTGCGAGAACTCGAAATCATGCCTCGCAACCTATTGATGCCAGTCGCGTTTGCGGCCGCAATTGGAATTCCGATGATTGTCATGCAGCCGGGTTGGAATGCCACGGGAAATATTTCCCATTCGCCGTCGGCAAATTCAGCGGCTGGCTCGAGCGGCGAACTCGAGTTGTTCGCGGGAGGCGACGAATTATTTTCAATGCCCATCAACAATCTGGGCGAAGTCCTGCGGTTTGATGTTTATCCCAACTGGGTGAAGAGCCGCTGGCGGCGTGTTTCCACTGCGCCGTCGACGGATGGCTTGCAAGGAATGAGAGTTGCATTGGTAACCGGTGCCAATACTTGGGATATCTGTGGGTCGCTCACGTATTATTTTGACGAAAACATGCGAGTCCAGCGGATCGCGTTGATCGGGGACACGGGGGACGCATCTCAACTCGTTAAATTTCTTGTCGAACAATTCCAGTTTCAAATTCATCAATCGAAGGCCGCTGGATTATTGACAGCCACGAAGCGCCGTCGCGTATTCGGGATCCTCAAACTAGAGAACCCGACGGTCATCGAAGCCGCAGATCCCAATCACCAAGTTCACGTTTACATGGAACTCAACAATCCGGATGGAAAACTGGCGGTTAGCGAGTCTATGGTCGACCTGGTGCAAAGTAGTCGCTATTGAGGCCGCATCTTGGGCCAACGAGCTCACGGCAAGTTTTCGCGTTAAATCTGCCGATTCATTGGCCTCGCTAATATGCTGGCGGGCAATCGTCAACAATTTTTCCACGACTCGCAGCAGGAATCGATTGTTGCGCCGGCGAAAGTAAAAAAAAAATCGTTGCCGTCGCCGCAAAAATCAGCGGGTTTTGTCCGCGCAAAACTTTTTGTGGCGGAATTTTTTTTTAGGCGATTTGACAACGCTGCTAGCAGCTCTAGAATCGGCGTCTCGATCGTTTTAATCGCAAACCGAGTTTCGGTTTTTTATTGGAATAAAGCCTCGACGTTTCGCCCGACAATTCTAGTCAGCCCTTGACCGCAGTCAGCGGTGCCCCGGATTGGTACAGGGTTCGTCGTGCGCGCATCGGACGCGACAGGAAGTGACTGCCTTGATTACGGACATCACTCGGCAAATCACGGAAGCGCTGAAGCAGCAGATCGGCAATCATCGGTTTGACCTGTGGTTTGCCGAGCCCGATTCCATTTCCGTGGCTGACGGAAAACTCTGCGTTCAGGCTCGAGACGCGTTTTCACTTGGTCGAATTCGGACTCAATTTGACCACGACCTTCGGCAACTCTTAAAAACCTACGCCGACTCTGTGTGTGAATTGGTATACCTGGTGGCCGAAGCGGCGAGCCGGGGTATTGCCACTGTGGCGCACGCCAAACGACCGCCCAAGCCGCCTTCGGTGGCGACGCCGGCGGCTTCAGAATTCCAGCGCGACGAAGCGCTATTCACTCGTCCCACCCGCGGCACTGCCCCGGCGAAGATCTTGGCGGAATTCGCGTTTGGCCAGAATAACTTGTTGGCCGAAAACGCCGTCAAACAAATCGTCGCAAGCCCGGGACAGATTTCGCCTCTGTTTTTACACGGGCCAGTCGGCTGCGGTAAGTCGCTCTTGCTGAGCCGCATCGTGCAATTGTGCCGGCAAAGCACCAAGCAGCGGCGCGGGATTTACGTCACCGCAGAACAGTTCACCTCGCACTTCGTCGAAGCCCTCAAAGGTCGCGGATTGCCGGTTTTTCGCCGCAAGTACCGCGAGTTGGACGTGCTGGCGGTCGACGATTTGCAATTCTTCGATAACAAGCGGGCGACGCTCGTCGAATTCCAAAGCACGCTCGATGAATTGCAGCGCGGCAAGAAACAGATCTTGTTGGCCGCGGATCGTCCACCGACCGAATTGGGTTTTCTGGGAGCGGAGTTGATCAATCGGTTGTCCGGCGGGTTGAACTGCCGACTCAATTATCCCTGCGAATCCGGGCGCGTGGCCGTTTTGCAACGACTCTGTGCCCAGCGATCGCTTTCCGTTCCGGCAAAATACTTGACGTCGATCGCGCAGCGCCTCAACGGCGACGTGCGGCAATTGAGCGGCGCGGTAAATCGCCTCCACGCGGCGCAATTGTCCAACATGGATTTAGATCAATGGCCAACGATTCAAGTGTTGTTGCAGGATTTGTTTCAAGTGAGCCGCCGGCCGATATCGCTCGAAGCCATTGAACAAGCCGTGTGCGACGTCTGCGGCGTCGCGGCGGCGGAGCTTCGGTCGTCAAAACGCTCCAAGCGGATCAACGTTGCGCGCCACTTGGCGATGTGGTTGGCCCGCAAGCACACCGGAAACGCTTTCTCCGAAATCGGCTTGCACTACGGCGGCCGCAGTCATAGCACGGTCATTTCGGCGCAGCAGAAAGTTCGCGGCTGGATCCAATCGGGAGAATCCATTCCGCTGACGAGTGCCGCCAGTTGTCCGGCGGTGGATGCCATCCAGAGCATCGAGTTAAAACTGAGGATCGGCTGATGGCTGTGCTTTGGTGCCGTTCGATTAAAAATGGTGCGTCCGACTTTTGCTCTTTGTTTAACCGACCGGCTTCCGGGCGCTGTGTCCTCGCCACGCGGTTGGCTGATGATTCGAGAAACTGGCGACGAGCAGCGGCTGCGCCGGTTAAACAAAGACCGTGCAACGAGTTCATGCGGATTTGGAACGCGTATCTTTCCGACCCTGCGCCAAGGCGAATGCCTGCGGCGGGCCGCTAGCGGATTTGGTTGCGATGCTTACGGGCCGCGGCGCGATTCCGTGAACTTCGATAGTTCCAAAGAAGTAGAAATCCGATAAAAGTTACACCGTACCGATACTGCCGACTTCTCTGGTCCGGAGCTCCTGACCCGATCGCCGCTCACGAGAATCTGCAATGGAGTCTGCCTCACAGCTTTCGATCACCGCCGCATGATGTTCTTTTTTCGTGCTTTGCTCCTATCGCTCCGTTACAAATGGAGCATTCTCGCGGCCATTTTGTGTTCTGTCGCGATCGCACTGCTCTGGAGCGCGAGCCTTACGACGGTCTATCCGCTGGTCGAAGTCATCTTTCAAGAGCGGAAGACGATTCCGCATTGGGTCGATGGCCGGATACTCAAGGAACAAGGACAGATTGCATTACTCGAGAAAGAACTCACCGCGCTGAATGCAGCCGCTGATAACGCCGAACCATATCAACTGGCCAAAGTTCGCTCGGATCTCGCGTCGGAGCAGCGCTCGCTGAGCTGGTCGCTCTGGATCAAATCGTATGCCGATCGCTATTCGCCGCGAACGCCGTTCGCGACGCTCGTGCTGATCATGGGCTGGTTGTTGGTGACCTCGGCGCTCAAAGGGGTTTTCTTGGTGCTGAGCGTGATATTGGTCTCGCGCGTCGCCAATCGGACCGTTTGGGATATGCGCCGGATTTACTTTCGCAAAGCCCTCGAACTAGAGCAGCGGCGAATCGATCAATTGGGCACGTCCAACATGATGACGCAGTTGGCGCATAACATTCAGATGATCAGCGCGGCACTGGGGATGTTTTATGGCAAGATGCTCCGCGAACCGCTGAAAATGATCGCCTGTTTGGTCGGTGCGGCGCTGATCTCGTGGAAACTGTTGTTGATTTCGCTGCTCGTGATTCCTTTTGGCGCGTACCTCGTGCAAAACATCTCACGACGGATGAAAAACGCGTCGCAAAAAGAAATGTCGGGGATGGCCGACGTATATCAAACGCTGATCGAGACGTTTAGCTCGATCAAGACCGTGCGAATCTTCAATCGAGAGCAAACCGAACGGGTTCGGTTCAAAAAGAATTCGGGGGCTTTGTATCGGATGTCGCAGCGGATCTCGCTGTACGATTCGATTTTGCGGCCAGTCGGTGAAATGCTGGGTATCATTTCGATTTCGATGGCGACGCTCGCGGGCGCATATCTTGTCCTTACCAATAGCACGGATCTTTTCGGAATTCCCATTTTTAAGCGTCCGATGTCGCCCGCAAGTCTGATGATGTTTTACGCATTGTTGGCTGGTGCAAGCGACCCGGCCCGCAAGATGGGCGAGATTCTCAACGTGCTGGTCCGCGGGGGAGTTGCCTGTGAAAGTCTTTTTAAAACATTTGACCAAGATCCAGCGGATGAACGGCATTACGACGGTGCGACGAAGATCCCGTTGCATCAGCAGCAGATCGAATTCGACGGCGTGACGTTCTGTTTTCACGGCAACCATCAAGTTCTCAAACAAATCAAGTTGTCCATTCCCTACGGCCAGTCGGTGGCGATCGTCGGCGGCAACGGGGCGGGCAAAACCACGCTGGTGAATTTGTTGGCTCGGTTTTACGACCCCGCTGAAGGGCGGATCTTGTTGGACGGGGTCGATATCGCCAAATTGAATCCCAAGAAACTGCGGCGCCAGATGGCGTGGGTGACGCAGGATTCGATCTTGTTCCAGGGGACAGTCCGCGAGAATATCAAATACGGAACTCGCGCGTGCAGCGAAGAGCAGTTTCTCGAAGCGGCTCGACTGGCTCGCGTCGATGCGTTCATTGGCCAGTTGCCGCAGGGCTACGATACGAACGTCGGGGATTGCGGCAACCGGCTTTCGGCGGGTCAGCGGCAGCGAGTGGCGCTCGCCCGAGCAATCGTCGCTTCCCCGCGCATTCTCATTCTCGACGAGGCCACCAGCCAAATGGACGGCCACACGGAGCAGCTGGTCCACGAATCGTTGCGACCTTTCTTACGTGGCCGGACGACGATCGTGATCACCCACCGCCATTCTTCGCTTAAGCTTGCCGATCGCGTGATCGTCATGGACCGCGGCCGGATTGTCTCGGACTCTCCCGCCGACGTCGCCGCCCAATCCGCCGACTTCCGCTCACTGTTTTCCAAATCGGCGTAAGCGAATTACGAGTACGCGTTTAGCGACGTAGTGATTGAGCTTGGTTGACCTTCGCCGCAGCCACTGTGGCGGAAGCGTCTAGCCGCGGGTGAAACCCGCGGATGGCCGACCACTCAAGAACGAAAGCCGCGTAGCGGCGGTACCGAGAACCGACAAAACGCACGGATCAACGAATCGCGGCTACCGTTTCTGCCGTCGGCAATAGAAAGCTGCCGCCACTACGTGGCTTTAGAATTGGAAGGTTAACGTTTGCCGTGGGTTTCACCCTGATCATTACCCACATTTGTGTCGAGCACCGCGAATGGTTTTGATGGCAATATTGAGTATGTCGACGCCTCGCCAAATAGTTAACCAACCGGGGTTCCCATCGCTTTTTCTGAGTAAGTGGCCCCCCAAGCCGGCG
>JBGTJE010000080.1:0-121014 GCA_041745295.1 Pirellulaceae bacterium
CGACGCCAACGGCGACGGCAGTTTGAATCGCGAAGAGTTGCTGGAGTTTGCACGGCAGATGCCGCCACCTCCGCCCCGCGGCGGACCGGATGGTGGACCGGATCGTGGCCCGGATGGCCGAAACCCTGGTCGGGGCGCTCCGGACGACGGACCGCACGCTCAACCCAGCGATCGTCCGCAACGTCCGCGGCGGCCAGATTAGTCGCCGACGCAAGGCTGAACTACAATTGATACGTTCTCGTCAGCGAGCGATCACACGCGTGGTCGCTCGCAATGTTTCTGACGAGCGAGCAGCACGACGGGCATACAATCCTCGGTTGCCTGCAATGCCATCAAATCGTTACACAAACGCGATCAATTTAGGCGATTGGGTCGCCGTGTTTACCGGCCGCGACTATACCGCCGTTGCATTCGTAGGCGTTGTCCTATCCCTACCGACCGACGAATCACCCGATTTCGTTGTCCACATTCCAAAATTCAACAAATACTGTCTCGCGGGCGAAGCGGATCTGTTGGGAGTATACGAAACACGCGCTTCGCCAAACGACGCACCTAACCAATCTGATTTGGACGAGTTAGTCATCTACAATCCAATCCGAGACCAAAATAACTCACCGCGCGGCGCGACGTTCGCAGAGATCACGTTTGTTCCAAGGGACAATGCGAGCACGATCGCCGGCACCGTTCGAACTTGTCTTGGCACAAAATTTGGATTCGATCTTGCGCGGACCGCCGATGGTTCATTCGGCGCTGAGCTAATTTCACGAGAACTTGAACGGTATCATCGCGTTACCACGTATTCCCATCTCACCGTGTACTGCCCAGAGCGGGACCATGAGAACCATGTCACATGGGTAGATCTGTTGCGACGGGCATTGACGCTCGATCACATCAAGACCCAGTTAGACGGACTTAATAAACAGTCGTTCGGCCGCGATTCCGATTTTGAGGTTCGTCAGTGAGAGTATTGGTCGTCGAAGACGAGGCGGATTTGAGACGGGCATTGGTTCAATCCCTCGACGAGACGGGGTACGCCGTGGACCAAGCGTCCGATGGCGAAGAGGGTATTCAAAAGGCGACGACTTGGGATTACGACGCGGTTGTCTTGGATATCATGCTCCCGCGGCGCAACGGTTGGGAAGTCCTCCAAACGCTGCGCCAATCGAAGCGAACGCCGGTTCTGATTCTGAGCGCGCGGGATGCTCTTTTGGATCGAATTCGGGGGCTCGATGGCGGCGCCGATGACTATCTGGTTAAACCGTTTTCCTTCGTCGAGTTACATGCTCGCTTGCGGGCTTTGATTCGCCGTTCGGTCGGACAAGCGAGTTCGATCGTGCAGATCGGTGGGATCGCCATCGATACGACCAAGCACACAGTGACGAAGGACGGCGAAACCGTGGTTTTGACGCCGCGCGAGTATGCCTTGGTGGAATTGTTGGCCTTGCACCGCGGGAGGTTGATCTCCCGGACGCTGATCTACGATCACATTTTTGGCGAGGACGATTCGTCGCTCTCGAACTTAGTCGACGTCCACGTTTCCCACATTCGCAAGAAACTCGGCTCGGGATTCATTTCCACGCGGCGCGGCCAGGGATATATCATCGATGGTTAAATCGCTGCGATGGCGACTGCAAATCTGGCAAGCCGCGATTCTGGGCTTAGTCGTGATTGGGTTTGGAACGGTCATTTACTTTCAGGTTCAACGAAGCGCGCTGGATGAAATCGACGCAGAGCTGTTGGGCGGTGCGCGAATTCTCGAAGGCGTCATGCGGACGATGCCGGGGGACTTGCTCGAACATGGGTTCATGCTACCACCACGCCCGCGCAACGATCGGAGGCCGCCCAACGGTCGTCCCAATCCAGACAGACCTGCCCAACCGCGAACGCTCTCCTCGGTGCCGGAACCCTGGGACCAAGCGCTCCAGTTGCCGCCGCTGATGTTGCAACCGCGCGGGCCGCAAGACCAACTCGCATACTTCGCGATCTATTCCGGCGATCGTCGACTGATCAAGGCAATCCCACCGGAAATGGCCAGCGGATGGTATATGCCGCGTCAGCCCGTACAGTTTCGCGTCGTGGACTTTCGCCGCGAGGTTGTGTTACACGGGCCCCATGAGACGTCGATCATCGTCGGCAAGGATATCCGCCCGCAATTCGACCGGATGCGTTGGTTGGCGATTCGCCTGGCCCTCACGGGTTTGGGAGTCATGGGTGTTGGGTTGATGGGGGGTTGGTGGATGTCGGGAAGCGCGATACGACCCATTCAACAGATCAATCAAACGGTCGCCAAGATTAATGCTTCGAATCTCGCGGCGCGGATCGACGTGCAAATGATGGATCGGGAGCTGCGCGATTTGGCGACCATCTTGAATTCCATGTGGAGTCGCTTGGAACAGGCATTTGAACAGCAAGTTCGCTTTACAGCCGATGCGTCGCACGAGCTGCGAACACCCATTACCGTGCTGCTTTCGCACGCCGAACTCGCGCTTGCGCGGCCGCGTTCTGCTTCCGAATATCAGGAGACTATCGCTACGAGCTTGCGGGCCGGCGAGCGAATGAAGTCCTTGGTGGAGGACTTGTTGGTCTTGGCACGCGCCGACGCAGGGAAATTGGCGCTCCGCAAACATCCCGTCGACTTAAAAACAATCGGCGAGGAAGCGGTCTCAATGCAAATACCAATTGCCGAACGGAGTGGTGTGAAATTGAAGTGCGATGGCCAACGAGCCATCGCCTGGGGCGATTCGGAACGACTGTCGCAAGTCGCGACAAACTTGATTGGCAATGCGATCCGCTACAACCGGCCGGGAGGCCAAATCACGGTGACGACGATGGCCTCCGACGGACAAGCAATCTTGCGCGTCAGCGATACGGGCGTCGGCATTTCGGCGCAGGATATTCCTCATTTGTTTGAGAGGTTCTACCGTGTGGATCAAGCCCGCTCCCGCGCGTCGGGAGGAAGCGGCTTGGGGCTGGCGATTTGCCAAAGCATTGTCGAAGCCCACGACGGGAGCATCGTCGTGCAAAGCGAATTGGACGTCGGCAGTGTATTCGAGATTCGAATTCCGCAACCGCCGAATAAAACCGAAATTAATAAGCCGCTGACGCTTCCGGGCGGTATTGATCCCACATGGCACTAGTGCCTTCATTATCCCAGGGGCGAAGCCCCGATCGTTTGCCTAGCCCAGCCCTGCGGGCTTGTTGTTATACACATCTTTTCAGCCGCGAAGCGGCGGCAGGGGAGAGCCTGGGGCGCCAGCTTGGGATTGGTGGAGCTTTGCTCCGCCTCCGATCGCGGGCCCCTTCTTACGTCATTCCGGGCTGAGTCCCGGAATCCATCTTCCATGGATGGGAGACGTAGCAACCACTCAACAATTCACGAGGCGGAGCCTCGAAGACATTGCGTTCTCACGCAGGAGCATGGGAACGAGAGGACGCGTCCCACCTCACTTCGTCGGTTCCGATCTATTTTCAATCCGGAATCTTGCGGCCGGGGATCCAAGGGGCCTGGCCGTTTGATTTTGCGTCGTGTCGATAATTGGCAAACGGCCAGGCCGTTGGCCTTTTGCATTTACTGATGCGCAAGGTAACCCAGGCCTGCGAAGACTTGGCCTGGGCTATGAAAACCGCTGGGCCTTCGGCCCGCAATACAAAGTTGCCCCGTCAATTCTGCTTCGTAGAGTTGCGAGTTTTGGAAAGACTCTCCCCCATTTGATTTGCAGCCCTGCGTAACTTGCGTTTCCAATTCTTCCGGGGGATAATTCGGCATCAATTGCGTAATGCCAGACGCCCAGTCGCGCCGACTGGTGTCGGCCGGAAATCATTTTGTCGGCGCGATTAGGGTGTGCCATAGAAAATCAGCCGCTGGGCGCTAGCCTCCGGTTTTGTCTTGAACAACGATTCAAAAACCGGACGCTAGCGCGTTTCGGCTGATGAAAAACACACGATTCGAGTTTTTTGACACAGCTGTGTAACATCCGATCTTTTCCTGGAGGAGCCGCAATGCCGATCGATCAAGCCAAACTGGACGACGTCATGGGGAAAATGCTCAACGATATGGGCGCGGCCGCCACGGGCGCGCTGGTCTTGGTCGGAGACAAGCTGGGACTGTATCGAGCGCTGGCCGCAGCGGGACCACTCACTCCGGCACAGCTCGCAGCGAAAACCTCAACGGCCGAGCGCTACGTTCGGGAATGGCTTGCGGCCCAAGCCGCTGCCGGATACATCGAGTTCCATCCCGCGCAAGACACGTATTCGATTTCACCCGAACACGCGATGGCATTAGCCGATGAAAAGAGTCCGGCTTTCGTCGCCGGGGCGTACGAAATCATCGCGTCGATGTTCAAGGACGAACCCAAAATCACGGACGCGTTTCGGTCCGGACGGGGGGTCGGTTGGCATGAGCACAGCGCTTGTTTGTTTCGCGGCACCGAACGGTTTTTTCGGGCCGGTTACGCTGCTCATCTAGTCCCCGAATGGCTTCCGGCGCTAGACGGTGTTTGCGCAAAATTGGAGCGCGGCGGATCGGTCGCGGATGTCGGTTGCGGTCACGGCGCTTCGACGATCGTCATGGCCAAGGCGTTTCCGCAATCGAAGTTCGTTGGTTTCGATTATCATTCTGCTTCCGTTGATCATGCGCGGGCCGCGGCTCGCGAAGCCGGCGTGGAATCACGCTGCCGGTTCGAAGTCGCCGATTCCAAAAGTTTTCCCGGCAATCATTACGACTTGGTCGCGTTTTTCGATTGCCTTCACGACATGGGTGACCCGGTCGGAGTCGCCAAACATGTGCGGAAGTCGCTTAACCCCGATGGCACGTGGCTGATCGTCGAACCGTTTGCCAACGACAGCGTTGAAGATAATCTCAACCCGGTGGGGCGAATTTTTTACGCCGCATCAACCATGATCTGTGTTCCGGCGTCGCTCAGTCAGGAAGTTGGCGCGGCGCTGGGAGCTCAGGCTGGCGAAGCCCGGCTGAAGCAAGTCGCAACGTCCGGAGGTTTTTCTCGGTTTCGCCGTGCCACGGAGACGCCGTTCAATTTGATCCTCGAGGCGAGGCCTTGAGGAAGTCTTCAGTGTTCAGTTTTCAGAAAGACGGCGCGGGGAGAGAATCGAGTCGAATTCTCGTCTTAACCCTCAACCCTCACGCCTCTACGCGGCGCGGCGGGCGGCGGATAACTGCTTGAGGATCGGTAAGACGTGCTGTCGATAGCGGACCACTTGAGGATAAGCGCCCGCGGAAACTTGGCGTTCGCCGTGTCGTTCATACTCTGGCGGAGAAGACCAATCCGGTCGCGCGCCCGCGGGTAGTTGGATCAGGAGGGCTTCGAACCGGAAAGCTTCCGGACTCCAAGCCGCAAACGCCGCTTGGATTTCTGGCTGCAATTCGGGATACGCTTCCGCGGCAGAGATCTTGCGTCGCCAGGCCGTCGGATCGAGTCGCAGGATCGAGTGAATCGACGGGTCATCGAGGCGTTGAGGAATTGGGTGTGATTCCAATGAGAATCCAATGTTCGCAATGGATCGCCCGCTCAGCTGTTCGGCAATTTCAACCGCTCGATCGATTACGCCGCGCCACAAGTCGTGCGTCATGATTGCGCCTTCGTACGCATCGCCGACGACCAAGTCGATTTCGTGGCGCACCCAGTCCAGGGCCATGCGTTCGGCCAATTCCAAAAAGACGGTCGCATTTCCCTCGAGAACGTGCCGGTAAATTTGGCGGTCGCCGAATTGACCAAAAAGGCACCCGGTGGGTGCCGCGGCATCGGCCAACACGTGGCGTGTCGAGTTCAAGCGTGGCGCATTGCGTTGTCCCGACCCATCCGTCAGCACGTAGACCCTCGGTTGATTGGCGACCATCCAACCGTGGACACGAATTTCATGCCCCGGGTGAGCAATCGCCAACGCGCAACGCCGTTCGCTCGAGTGTTCTTGCTTCAACTTCGGCTCTTCGAATTAAAGTCTCCGCGCATTAATCGAACGCGTCGGATGGTAGCAATATCTACGGCTACCGTTCAATGCCAAAGCAGCGTCTCGACCACCCACGCTACACTGAATTTCGAATTCCGTTGGAGGGCGGGACTCGAAGACTCGTCTCACCCTACCAGAGCTTTGATTCGCGCATTTTAGAAATATTACTCGTTCCCAGGTTCTGCTTGGGGACGCACTGTCTGCAAGGCTCCGCCTCGAAAATCGCCGGCAGAGCCGGCAACTCAGTCGTTTCCTAGGCGGAGCCTGGGAACCAGAGGGAAGGGTCAGCGATGGAGCAGCACCTCAAACAATGCTGTCTTGGATCGGTCGCATGGGGATGGCGGCCGGGTCGAACAAGAGCGGAAAGAACTGGCCGCGCATCGGCGTGTGCGCGGGGATCGGCGGTACGCCGTCTAAGAGCGGCTCATCCGAGTCCGAGCATACTCCGTCGCGAATGACGTTGAGTACGATCGCGCGGCGCGGTCGCTCAGTCCGGTTTTCATAAGATCCGTGCACCAGCAACGGATGGTGAAACGCACATTGGCCGCTCTTGAGTTCGATCGCAACAGGGGCTTGAAACTGTGCCCATTGCCGCGGGGTCAAGACGCGTTTGATTGCTTCCATGTCCCCGGCCAATCCGGTGATGGGCAGCAAGTCCCATTCGTGCGATCCAGCGATGTACTGCAGGCAGCCATTGGCGCGGGTGCTTTCATCCAATCCGATCCAACAGGTCAAATGGGCCATCGGTATGGTGCGCGTCCAATAGGAATAGTCCTGATGCCAAGCCACGACGCCCCCATGCCGCGCCGGTTTGCAAAACAATTGATCGTGCCAAAATCGGACCGCGCCGCCGAGCAACTGGCTGGCCGCCATCAAGAAGGGTGGGTTCCAAAGCACGTCATGCAACGCGGGTCGAAGGCGCCACGCGCCGAGCGCGTGAAACAGAACTTGGGTTGGATCGTTCGATTCGTTGGAGTGGTATTCGTACCAATATTCACGACCTCGGTGATCGGGATGCATGAGTTCGGCTAACTCGAACCGCAACGCATCCATTTGACCTTGGTCCAAGAGTTGGATCGGGGCCAAGTAGCCAAATTCGTGAAAAAAGCGGGCTTGCTGGTCGCTCAAACGAAACGCATCCCAGTCTGCGGAATCGACCGGCCAAGGAAACAAATCCGTGATCGGCTCATGTTGTTTTGACAAGTCACTAGTCATAGCCAAGCCCCAAAGTCAAATTACAATAATGTCTTCGCATTGTCGAATCTTAGTCTCGGGACGAACGGAGCGCCAACCGGCGTTCGCAATGTACCCGTGACGACTCGACGACGCATTCCCGAGGGACCGCAAAACTATGTTGGACGCATTATTCCTGCTGGTGCCGAACTATTCCCTAGCCTACACGTTGGTGGGGCTATCGCTGTTGTTGGGGGTGCTCGCCGTTTGCCTTCCGCGCCCACGAAAAACGGATGTTCACGAAGACCATAAATAATGCCAACGCCGCGACGGGATTTTCACAATGGATGCGATTCGACCTTTTGCAAACGTCCCCAACGGACTTGTTCCATTGGAACGGCAGATTTTCCGGCTAGACCACGGACTCCGTTTCGCCAGGACGCCCGCGAGCTTGTCTCGTGCGGTGAATCAGATTGACTCGAATTAGCGGAATGACGGATTCGCGGAATAACATCCCGGATCGTGCGACCCAATCTCGCTCACCCAACGGGACAAGCCCGTTGGGGTCAGTATTGGGATCGTAGCCGGAGGTTAGCCGATGAATCACTTGTTCCAACGAGGCAAGCTCGTTGGGGACAGGAATTGACCTGATGATCGAGTGGGATTCACCAATCGGCGTGTTGTGTGGAGTGGCGATCTATTTTTCCGCGCTCATGCTGATCGCGTGGCGGACGGGTCACAACGCGAGCAATGCCCAGTTTTTTTTGGCATCGCGTCGTGCCAGTTGGCTGGTCGTGGCGTTTGGGATGATCGGGGCAACGCTCTCGGGGATCACCTTCACCTCGATTCCGGGTTTGGTGGGTTCGGGCAAAGAGAATCGGTGCTTTTCCTATCTGTTATTGGTGACGGGGTACGTACTTGGATATGCGTTCATTGCAACGGTGCTATTGCCGCTCTACTACCGGCTGAACTTGACGTCCATTTACGGTTATTTGGGAAGTCGCTTTGGCCCTTGGTCTTTCCGCACGGGCTCAGCGATGTTCTTGGCCTCGCAGCTACTCATGTCATCGTTGCGATTGCTGCTCTTGGTGGAAGTCGTCCATCGATTTGCCCTTGCGGAGTTGGGCGTCCCTTTTTGGGTGAGCAGCATCGTGTCGTTGGCGTTGATTTGGACTTACACATTTCGCGGTGGCATTCACACCATCGTTTGGACCGATCTGTTTCAAACGGCCTGCATGCTATTCGCTGCCGGCTGGACGATTTGGGCGGTCGCGCAACGACTCGAGGGCGGCTGGTCCGACGTGTCCGGCGTCTGGTCGTCCGAGAGTGCGCGAGTTTTCCTGCACCACGATTTTGGGTCCAATGCCTGGCATTTTGCCCAAGCCGTGATCAGCGGGGCACTCATCACGATTGCGATGACTGGCTTAGACCAAGACATGATGCAGAAGAATTTAGCCTGTCGAACCTTATCGCAGTCGCGGCTCAATATGATGGTCTTTACTGCCCTGCTCGTGTTGGTCAACCTAGTCTTTCTTTGGTTGGGCGCCGTGTTGTATTTGACTGCGCGGCAGCGCGGTATCGATTTGCCGACGGATTCGGACCTGGTATTCCCCACGATCGCATTCGGACATTTATTGCCCGGCGCGGGTGCGATCTTTTTGTTGGGACTGATCGCGGCGACCTTTTCCGGAGCGGACGCATCACTGACTGCCTTGACGACTTCGACCTGCGTTGATTTTCTCGGATTTACCGACCATTCGGACGACCGAGTTCATCGGCACATTCGCACCGCCGTCCACTTGTCGTACGCCCTGTTGACGTATGCGGTCATGATGGTCCTTCATCGTTGGACCGGTGGGCAGGCGACGATCTTGACGTTATTGTCGCTTGTCGGCCTGACCTACGGACCGTTGTTAGGATTGTTTGCGTTCGGATTGTTTTCGACGCGGCGACTGCGCGAACCGCTGGTGCCGCTGATTTGTTTGGCTGCTCCGATCGGCGCATTCTGGCTCGAAGCTTCCAATTTTTTTTGCGGCGTTCGTCTCGGGAGTTTGTTGATATTGGTCAACGCCGCGCTGACGATCGCGGGCCTCATGGCGATTTCCCGCGTGAACCCGGCGGGCCTGACTCACAAGCTTTGAGGTTGCGCTGTTCTCCGGCAACACGCGATTTTGGTGGCAGTTGAAGCCAGACGCGCAAGCGAAGGAACCCCATCCCAGACATTTGATTTTCCTCGTTCCCATGCTCCCGCGTGGGAGCGCACTGTCGTCGAGGCTCCGCTTCGGAATTCGTCGGCTGGAGCCGACAATCCATTGGGTTCCCACGCAGGAGCATGGGAACCAGTTAAATCAAGAAACGGAAAAGATAATCAAAGCGCAAATTAAGGTTTGTGATGCTGCTCGTTCGCTTGCGCGTCAGGCTTCAATTGCCACAGAATGCACGTATAGCAGTATAAATTCCCAACGTCAAAACGCGCGGGCGAAGGAGCTTTAATCACTATCCGCAACTGGGGTGACCAAAGGAGTCCGCCGACGCGTCACAATGTACAAACACACCGAGGTGAGGCTTCTTGTCTGGTCCCAGTTGTTACAAGCGCAGATATGGCGCGTCGAACGCGACTAAATCAAGGAAATTCTGGTGGTTGAAAAGCAATACATGAAGCACGTTCGCTATTGGCTGGATTGGAACAAACCCGCCTTGCCGGGAGCGGTCGATTGGCTCGTCGAACGCTATCGCAAGGTGCGTAACTGGGATCTGTCGAGGGTGATCATCGTGACGCCGGGTGCCCGTAGTCGAGGGCGGCTGCTCGAACTCATGGTCGAGCGATCGGAAATCGAACGAATGAATTTTTCGCCACCGGACTTTACGCCGCTCGGTCAACTCCCCGAGCGACTCTACCCGGCCCAACACGAATTTGCCGGCGACATCGCTCAACTGATCGCTTGGTCCCGCGCACTGCAATCAATCGACGGCGAGCAATTGCGGATTCTCGTCAAGAATGTGCCGTCGGCGGACCAGCTCGCCAACTGGTTGCCGCTCGCTCGCTTGCTGAAATCGCTGCATATCGATTTATCCAGCGAGGGCTTGGCGTTTGGCGACGTCGCTCGCGCAGCGAACATCATGTACGTGGCACGTCGCGAGCGCGATCGCTGGGAGTTGCTCGAGCAAATTCAGCGCGTGTATTACGATCAATTGAAGGCCGTCGGACTTTGGGATCTCCAGGCGGCGCGGATCACCGCCGTTCGCAAGCGGGAGTGTCACTCGGCTAAAGACATCGTGCTGATGGGCATGGCCGATATGAGCCAGATCTTTCGCCAAATGCTGGAGCAAATCGGCGAGCGGGTCTCGGCACTCGTGTTTGCGAGCGATTCGGTGCGGGAGGGCTTTGACGAATTGGGCTGTTTGCGCAGCGAGTTTTGGTCGGATTATCCTGTGGCCGTGCGCGACGAACATCTTTGCATTGTCGATCGTCCGGCGGACCAAGCTTCGGCGGTGATCGACGCAATCGAGCGATTGGGGGGCCAACTCCCGGCGAGCCAAATCGCGATTGGCGTGCCGGATCGTTCGGTCGTATCGCATGTCCGCAGAACACTCGAACTTGCCGGACTAACGTCGCGTGATGCAGCGGGGAAATTGCTTGACCAAACCCTGCCGATTCGCCTCGTGACCGCGGTCGCCGATTACCTGCGGCATCAGCGGTTCGCTCCCTACTGCCGCTTGATTCGACACCCGGATTTGTTTGATCTGGTAAGTTCCCGGATCGGACACCACGATTGGCTTGAAGACGTTGACGCGTACCAAAACGAATTTATCCCAGGCGAATTTTTGCTTCGCGCAGGATTTCATTTGGCTCAGGAACCGAAGTTGACCCACGTCCATCGCATCGTTCAAGAACTGCTTGAACCGCTCAGTGGACACACGAGGCCAATGGGCGAGTGGGTCGAAGCTTGGATGGGTCTATTACTGCAAGTCTACGGCCAGCGCGAAATCGGGTCGATCGAGGCGAACCGCGAGATTCTCGCGTCCTGCCAGGCGCTCCAGGCGGCATTGCGGCCCTTGGTCGACTTGCCCGCGGAATGGTCGTTTGACGGATCCGCGGTCGAAGCTCTGGAGACCATTTTGCATCATGTCGGTCACGAGTCCGTGGCTGAGCCACCCACCGCGGACGCGATCGAATTGTTGGGTTGGTTGGATTTGCCGTTGGACGATGCAGCTGCGACGATCGTCACCGGAATGAACGACGGCGTGGTGCCTTCGACCGAGAGCGGGCACTTGTTCCTGCCCAACACCCTGCGGGAAAAACTAGAAATTCAGGACAACGCGCGACGGTATGCCCGCGACGCCTATGCCTTGAGTCTGTTGGCGCATTCGCCACGGCGTTTGGTGCTGATTTCTGGACGGCACGGCATCGATGGTGATCCGCTGTTGCCCAGTCGCCTGTTATTTGCGGTCGACGATGGGAGGATGGCCCGCCGCGCCAACGACTTTTTTCGACATGCCGGCGACGTTTATCCGCGGATTTGGTTGGCGTCTGCACTCGATGTGCCGGCGGCGCAGCAGTTTTCGATACCCGAGCCGCGAACGGAGGGGTTGAAGCTTTCCTCACTGGGCGTCACGAACTTCAAGCAGTATTTGCAATGCCCGTATCGATTTTATTTGGGGCGGGTACTCAAGCTCGAAGAATTCTCCGACGACCTTGCCGAGCTTCCGGCGTTTGCCTTTGGCCATTTGCTGCATCGCGTTGTTGAGGCGTTTGGGAAGGATCCGCTCAAAGACTCGACCGACGCCGAGGCAATCCGCCAATTCTTCCGCCGTCAATTGGAGCGGGAAATGGTGCGGCACGGCGACCATCCTTCGCCCGCCGTTCGGATTCAACATCAGCAAATTCGCTTGCGATTGGATCGGTTGGCGGATCTGCAAGCTCGCCGACGGAGCGAAGGCTGGGAGATCGTCGAGGCAGAATTAGAAGACTGCGCGGCAACGCTGGTTGTCGACGGCGAGCCATTTATGATCCACGGGCGGATCGATCGGGTCGATCGACACGTGGACACGGGAAAGATCGCGGTCTTTGATTACAAGACGTTTGAACCGGCGAGCTCGCCGGAAAAGACGCATCGGGTCCGCGGCGCCTGGGTTGATTTGCAACTACCGCTCTATCGGCATTTGATCCGGACGCGGCCCTACTCCACCGATGAACCGATTGAACTGGGCTACATCTTGCTTCCGGGTGACCTCAAAAAAACGGCCTTTGTCACCGCCGAATGGACCGAAGAGGACTTGCGTTCGGCCGACGAGGCGGCGTTCAAAGTCATCCGCGCGGTTCGCGGCAATCGCTTTTGGCCGCCGACCGATCCGCCGCCGGTCTACAGCCAGACTTGGTCGGCGATTTGCCAAGACGCCGTGTTTGAACGGTGGTCCGTCGGGGAGGCTGTGAGATGACCGCGATCGCACCACCGGCCCTCGAAAACACGATCATTCGCGCATCCGCTGGCAGCGGTAAGACGACCGAATTGACGCAGCGCTATTTGCGGTTGCTCGCTTCGGGCGTCCATTGCCAGTCGATCCTGGCGAGCACATTTACCCGCAAAGCAGCGGGCGAAATTTTGGATCGAGTCATTACCAGTCTGGCCTCGGTGGCCCTCGGCAGCCCCGACGCGCGACAGATCGTGGAAAGGCTTCAACTCGATGAACTCGACGACCGTAAGGCGCAGTCGATGCTCCGCCACGTACTCACCAATATGCATCGCCTGCAGATCGGAACGCTCGACAGCTTCTTCGCCAAGTTGGCTCGGTCGTTTTGTTTAGAAATGGGATTGCCACCCGACTGGGATATCGCCGAATCGCGCGAGACGAATCAACTGATGCAGTCGGCAGTCGGCGCGGTACTTTCGCGAGACGATTCGATTCAGTTGTTGCACTTGATGGCCAAAGGTCAATCTTTCCGCGGCGCAAACAAATTAATGCTCGACACCGTCGACGACTTGTATCAGATCTTTCTGGATTCGACCGACGCGGCTTGGTTTCAATTGCAACAGCAATCGATTCTCTCGCCGGAGCGATGGTTGGCGGCGCTGGACGCTTTGAGCGCCGTTGCAATCGACGGCGGACGCATGGCAACGGCTCGAAATGACGACGTACGCCGGGCGGGTGCTGAAGACTGGGAGGAATTCATCGGCACAGGCCTCGTAGCGAAAATCTTGGAAGGAACGAATGCGTACTACAAAGTGCCGATCCCCGACGCATTGCAGGCGGCCTACCGACCGCTGATCGAGCACGTGCGCGGGACGGTCATCAATGAACTTAGGGAATCGACTGAGGCGACGCACGGTCTACTGGCGCGATTCCACGAATTTTTTGACGTGGCAAAAGCCGAAGCGGGATCGCTAGATTTCGACGACGTCACGCGGCGCTTGGTCGAGTTGTTGGACGGGAACGGCGGCGAGTTCGCCACGGCCATGACGCACCGCTTGGATTGGAATCTCGACCATTTGTTGTTGGACGAGTTTCAAGACACGTCGCCCGCACAATGGCACGTGATCGAACCGTTCGCGCGGCGCGTCATGGAGCCTGGTACGCCCGGCTCATTTTTTTGTGTTGGCGACATGAAGCAAGCGATCTACGGCTGGCGCGGCGGCGTCGCCGAAGTCTTCGACGTGGTGGAGCAACAGTTTCCCGACTTACGCGACCGCGAATTGACGTGCAGCCATCGCTCGTCGCAAATTATTATCGATGCCCTCAATCGTGTCTTTGAAAACACCGACCGTTACCAATCAAACAACGACCAAACCAACGAGGTTGTTCGGCGTTGGCGACAGCGATTCACGACCCATACCACGGATCGGGATTCATTGCCTGGTTACGCCGTATTGGAAAAGGTCGCCGCGGGGGAAGAGACTCTGGTCGTGGCGGTTGGTCGGGTCAAAGAGATTTACCAAAACGCGCCAGGCAGATCCATCGCCGTGCTGACGCGTGAGAATACCGAAGTGGCCGAACTCATCTTTGCCCTGCAAGCGGCCGGAGTGCCGGCGAGCGAAGAAGGAGGCAATCCACTCACCGACTCGGTCTCCGTCTTGCTCATCCTGTCGCTGATGCGGCTGAGCGATCATCCGCAAGATTCGTTGGCCTGGTTTCACGTGGCCAACAGTCCGCTGGCGGAGGCGTTTGGGTTGCCGCCCTGTCCGGGGAAACGGGCTCAAACCCTTGAGGCGGTCGGCCGCGTGCACGCCTCTGCGGCCGAGATTCGTCGCGCATTGTCGGAACGCGGATACGGATTCACGATCGCTCGCTGCGCCAAGATTCTAGCCCCGCAATGCACCTTGCGCGAGCTGCGGAGATTGCAAAAATTGATCGAGTTGGCCGACGAATACGACGCGCAGGCGACGTTGCGCTCGTCGGATTTCGTAGAGTATGTCCGGACGACGAAAGTCGAGGATCGCACGGCGTCTCCCGTCCGCGTGATGACGATCCACAAGGCCAAGGGATTGGAGTTCGACGTCGTCGTGCTACCTTGCGTGTCCAAGACGTTCAACGCGCGAACGCGAGATGTGCTAATTTATCGCAATTCACCCACCGAACGGATTTCGTTGGTGGTGCGGCACGCGGGCGCTGCAAAGCGACGATTGTTGCCGGAGCAATGGGCGCAAGCTCATCAACAACAAATCGACCGCACACTGAGTGAGTCGATTTGCGTCCTGTACGTGGCGATGACCCGCGCCAAACA
This sequence comes from Pirellulaceae bacterium, assembly GCA_041745295.1. Taxonomy (GTDB): domain Bacteria; phylum Planctomycetota; class Planctomycetia; order Pirellulales; family Pirellulaceae; genus JANMEB01. Next base: position 14,858 of record JBGTJE010000080.1, read on the forward strand.
TGCATTGCACATTATTTTGGATTCCAAAGCCGGTGATCACCATCAGTCAATGGCCGGGATTCTGCTCGCAACGCTGCCTGACGACGGTCAGCGGACGGGGACTTTGTACGAGCGCGGTGATCTTGCTTGGGCGACTCGCGCCCACGCGAACGAATCAATACAACCGCCGACGAAGCAAACGGCCCAAGGCGCGTCGTATCGCGGACGCAACGCCGCGCCGCTCGTATTGGCCCCACCGGACCAGAACTGGACGCGCAATCTGCCGACGATTAGCCCCTCAGAAATCGCGTCGTCAACTGAGTCCACAATCGGTAGCGCCTTGTCGCAAGCAACCAACCGCCTGGCGAAGGAACGCGGCACAATGCTCCACGCCTGCTTGGCCGAAGTCGACTGGTTGGACGAAGCGAGTTGGCAGGGGCAATTGCTCAACCGCTTGCGTCGGCAGTTTCCCCGCGAGAGAAACTTGGAGGCGATTGTTGCCGATTTTTCTAAAATGGTACAGCAGCCGCGTCTGGCTGCCCTGCTGCATCGGGCGAGTTACCTCAGTCACATGGCAAAAAAAGCCATACCGAATCAACTCGTGTTCGACGCCATCACGGCCTCGGTCGAAAGGGAACGCTCGTTTGCCGTTCGGATCGACGAGTCCATCGTGCGCGGCTCGATCGATCGCCTGATATTGATCCATGAAGGAGAATCGCTGATCGCCGCGGAGGTTATCGAGTTTAAGACCGACCAATGGGCCGGTTTGAATGTCGAACAGAGCGATGCGCGAATCGGCGCGTATCAACCACAAATCGCCGCCTATCGGCGGGCCGTCGCAAGGATGACGGGTTTGCCGCCGGACCGCGTTTTTGCGCGGCTTGTCTTGGTGGGCATTGATCGCGAGTTCGAAGTACGGTAACTATTTGAACTGCGCGGATAAAGATTCCTTCGAATTGCAGCGGATCGGCGATGACGAAACCCAAAAATCGAAATCGAGATAATCAAGCTCAACGAGCCCGCGGCCCAGCCCCGGCAGCTCGTCGCCCGCGTCCGCCGGCTTGGCGAAGTCGGATTGGGCTGATCATTGCCTTTTTTGCGATTACGATTGGTGGGGCGTACTTGGTTATTTTTGGCTCTGACACTTTTTATCAATGGCTTTCAGGTGCTCCTGCCGTGAAGACCTATCGGTTCAAGGAAGTCGCGAAATACGAGCACGACAACACGGCATTCACCGAAGGACTGCTGTATCACAACGGCAAGATTTACGAAAGCACCGGCTTGGAAGGGAAAAGCACGCTGCGCCAAATTGACTTGAAGTCATCGCAAGTCGTCACCCATAAGCTCGACGACAAATTGTTTGGCGAAGGGCTCGTGCTTTGGCGCGATCACTTGATCCAGTTGACGTATAAATCCGGAATCGCCTTGTGCTACGACCTCGACTTAAAACCACTCGACAAAAAGTTCGAATACGACGGTCAAGGTTGGGGCCTGACCCACGACGGTCGGCATCTGATCATGAGCAACGGAACTTCGGATTTGCAGTTTCGCGACCCCGAGACGTTTGAATTGGATCACCGACTGGCGGTAAATCTTGGAGGTCGGCGGGTAGCTGGCTTGAATGAATTGGAATACGTCGACGGAAAAATCTATGCCAATGTGTGGCATCAAGACTATATATTGGAAATTGATCCGCAAAACGGTGATGTCACGGCACGGATAGATTTGCGCGGTTTGATTCCCAACTCACAACGCCCCAAAAACTCGGAAGCCGTTCTCAACGGAATCGCGTACAATACCGATTCCAAGCGATTCATAGTGACCGGCAAGTATTGGCCTTTCCTGTACGAGATCGAACTGGTGTCGCCCGGCGATCAATGAGGATTACCCATGCACGCCATGCCGTTGATGTTGGGCGTATTGGCTTGTCTGGCGGTCGCGTACCGGTATTACAGTGCGTTTCTAGCCGCCCGCGTTCTGGCCCTTGATGATTCTCGGACGACGCCGGCTCACACGTTGTACGATGGCCAGAACTACCACCCCACGCATCGCTGGGTCCTCTTCGGTCACCATTTCGCGGCAATCTCCGGTGCTGGGCCGTTGATCGGACCCGTTCTGGCAATTCAGTTCGGCTATTTGCCCGGATTGATTTGGATCGTCGTCGGCGTTTGTTTGGCCGGGGCCGTGCAAGACATGCTCGTGCTGGGAGCCAGCGTTCGGCGAGGTGGTCGCTCGCTGGCGGAGATCGCGCGAATCGAGATCAATCGAACAGCCGGTGCGACAGCTTCGATTGCGATCCTCTTCGTCGTAATTATTGCTCTTTCGGGCCTCGGAGTGGTCGTCGTCAAAGCTCTGGGCGGCGAGCAGATCAAACTCGCGGCCGATACCAAGATCCGCATTCCATCCACAACAGCTTGGAAACCCGCGGATCCAGAGGCGTCAGCCACATTGCCACAGCGGCTGTCGATCCCGGGCGAATCGGAACTTGAATTTCCTAACGGTGACGTTCTCAAACGAAGCGAAGGCTTCACCCTGATTTGGCCTGCAGGAAAACCGTTGGAACAGGCACTGGTAAACGAACCCAATGGCAAAACCGCGTTGACCTTGCCTGCCGGAGTCTTGCAAAGCGTGCCAGGTAGTTCGTGGGGGACGTTCACGATCGCTTGCACGATTCCGATTGCTTTGTTGGTCGGACTTTACATGTATCGTCTGCGCAAAGGCCGCGTATTCGAGGCGTCGTTGCTCGGCGCGGCCGCGACGATTGCGGCAACCGTCATTGGCAACTGGATTCCGGGCTCAGCCTGGGAGTCCTGGTTTTCACTGTCGCGCGGCGAGACGATTTGGGCTATTGCCATCTACGGTTTCGTAGCATCCGTGCTCCCGGTCTGGCTGCTGCTTTGCCCGCGCGACTATCTTTCCAGTTTTCTTAAGATCGGCACGATCGGCCTGCTCGTCGGAAGTGTGATTTTGGCCAATCCGAAATTAGAAGCGCCGGCGGTGAATGAGATTTTTGCCGGCGGGGGAGGACCGTATTTCAACGGCGCGATTTTCCCGTTTTGTTTTATCTGCATCATGTGCGGCGCAATCAGTGGCTTTCACGCGCTGGTATCGAGCGGCACGACTCCCAAAATGATTTCAAGCGAAGGCGACATACGGATGATCGGATATGGAGCCATGCTGATCGAAGGGTTGGTCGGCGTAGTGGCCCTCATCGCGGCGGCGGCCTTGCCGCAAGGAGATTACTGGGCGATCAATATCGATTTGACGCGCGTGGCGCAATACGCTGAAGTGTTGGAAAAAATGGGCGCCGACAGCGATAACCTCGGGGAAATCGAACGCCAAGTCGGAGGCGAAGCGCTGCGCGGTCGAACAGGTGGGGCGGTGACGTTGGCGGTCGGAATGTCGCGCATCTTCACCGACGCGACGCGTAGAGTCTTCGGTGACGGGTTGGACGTCGACGGCATTATCAAGTACTGGTACCACTTTGCGATTATGTTCGAAGCGTTGTTTATTTTGACCACGATCGACACGGGGACGCGGATCGCTCGATTCTTACTGCAAGAGGCTTGGGGCAAGTTCGATGCACGCTTTGAACGGACCAACTGGTGGTTTGGAACCATCGTTTCGACTGCCGTCGTCGTGGCGGCGTGGGGTGGACTCATTGCGACCGGTTCGATCGAGACGATCTGGCCAATGTTTGGGATTGCAAATCAGCTACTCGCTGCAATCGCGCTGTGCGTGGTGACGACCATGATCATCAATGCCGGCAAAGCTAAATACGCTTGGCTGATTCTTCTGCCGATGGCATTCGTCATTACGACGACCACCACCGCCAGCTATCAATTGGTGACCGGTAAGTTCAAGACTGATTTCATTGACGGCTGGGCGACCGACAACTTCACCAAGTGCCTCACCAGCGGACTCAATATTTTCTTTACCTTGTTCATGCTGATCTGCTTGATAATCATCTTGGGAAACGCGCTGGGGACTTGGATTGAAGCGCTGCGGCGGGCCAAGCACCGCGATTTGAAATGACAAAAACATGGCCGACCACCGCCACTGCGCGCTACTCGGCAGCGCGTATATACTTTGACCTCTCCCAACCAAAAGTGGGCTAGGTGGTGCGAACCATACGGCGTTCGGCGTGTTTTTCTGCTTCGTTTAACGGCGAGCCGCAGGCGACGGCGACGCTGACGGTAACGCAGTCGCCTGCGGCTTGCCGTTTAACGACCTGAATCCGCTTCATATTTGAACAGTAATACTTCACTACCTTGTCCTTTGGGGGTCAAACGGAAAACTACTATGCCGGAAAAAGTCATTATCATTGGCAGTGGTCCCGCCGGTTGGTCTGCCGCCATTTACGCTTCGCGGGCCAATCTATTGCCGCTGTTGTTTGAAGGGACGATTTCGCCGGATATGATCCCACTCGGGCAATTGGCGTTCACGACCGAAGTGGAAAACTATGCCGGATTTCCCGCGGGAAATGTCCGCGCGTTTGTCGAGTCCGCAGTCGCCAACGATCGACATTACAACCTGCCTCCTACACCCGAACACCAGCGCGACGGCCAACCCCACTACGCCGTCCAAGGTGTCGAGTTGATGGAACTGATGAAGCAGCAGTCGATCAACTTCGGCACGCGCGTCGTAAGCGACGAGATTGTCGAAGTTGACTTTTCGCGGCGACCGTATCGCGTCAAAGCGGGCGAAGGCCAATGGCACGAGACGCACACGGTCATCGTGGCAACCGGAGCACGGGCAAATTATCTTGGTCTGCCCAGCGAGCATTTGTACAAGAACAGAGGCGTGAGCGCGTGCGCGGTTTGCGACGGAGCGTTGCCCATATTTCGCAACCAGCCCTTGGCGGTAATCGGTGGTGGCGATTCGGCGATTGAAGAAGCGACGTTCCTCACGAAATTCGCCAGCGCCGTGTACATCGTCCACCGCCGCGATCAGCTGCGGGCTTCTAAGATTATGCAACAGCGTGCAACCGACAACCACAAAATTCAAATCGTTTGGAATCACGGGGTTAGCGAGGTGCTCGGTGACGGCCAGCGCCTCAGCGGCATTAAACTTCTGAACACCGTCGACGGTTCACAAAAAACTTTGGACGTTCGGGGCATGTTTTTGGCCATCGGGCACACCCCGAATACCGGATTCCTGCGGAACAAATTGGAAATGAACGACAAGGGCTACATTCGATTGACCCATCCGTTTCGCACTTTTACCACAGTCGACGGCGTGTTCGCGGCGGGAGATGTCGCGGACGATTACTACCGCCAGGCAATCACCTCGGCGGGGACCGGTTGCATGGCGGCGCTTGATGCGGAGCGCTGGTTAACGGCCCAAGGAATCGACTAAAACCTCGTGTCGTGGACGAGCGTATCAATGGAGAATTTCGGATGTCAAGCAAACTCACGGTCGCCTTGGCGCGGAGCGCAGCCCAAATCGGTTCCTTGGCGACGATCCAAGGCTGGGTTCGCACGCGCCGCGATTCCAAAGCAGGCTTCAGTTTCATCGAAGTCAACGACGGCTCCTGCCAAGGCAATCTACAAGTCATTGCTGACGGGAAACTGGCCAACTATGAAAGCGAAATTAAACTGCTGTCCGCCGGCTGCAGCGTGACGATTGCGGGAGAAATAAAGGCGTCGGGAGGACAGGGCCAAGCGACCGAATTGCAGGCGCATAGCGTGACCCTCCACGGCTGGTCGGATCCCGAAACGTATCCGCTGCAAAAGAAGCGTCACTCGTTCGAAACGCTCCGTGGGTGGGCCCATTTGCGACCCCGAACCAATACGTTCGGCGCGATCGCTCGGCTGCGTAACTTGATTAGCTACACCATCCACCAGTTTTATCAGGAGCAGGGCTTCCTCTATATCCACATGCCAATCATTACGGCCAGCGATGCTGAGGGAGCCGGTGCGATGTTCCAAGTGACGACGCTGCCTCTCGATCAGATCGCCAAGCGGCAATTGGAAAAGATCGATTACAAATTCGACTTCTTCCACCGGCCGGCGTATTTGACTGTCAGCGGCCAGCTCGAGGCCGAAGCCTATGCCTGCGCGCTCGGCAAGGTCTACACGTTTGGCCCGACGTTTCGCGCTGAAAACTCGAATACTTCGCGGCACCTGTCGGAATTCTGGATGATCGAGCCGGAGATGGCGTTCTATGAATTGACCGACAACATGGACTTGGCCGAGAGTTTTCTCAAACGCATTTTTCGCGACGTCTTGGAGCGTGGCGACGAGGATTTGCGCTTTTTGCAAAAATACGCCAACCCCGATCAAAAGGACGAAGCGCCGCTGATCGCCAACTTGGCCAAAATTGTCGACAGCGAATTTGTGCGGCTCCCCTACACCGAAGCTATTAAGATATTGAGCAGCAGCGGCCACAAGTTCGAGTTCCCCGTGCAGTGGGGCATCGATCTGCAATCCGAACACGAACGATTTTTGACCGAGCAACATTTTCGATCACCGGTGATTTTGTACGACTATCCCCGCGCAATTAAGTCGTTTTATATGTATTGCAACGACGATGGGAAAACCGTGCGAGCCATGGATGTGTTGGTTCCAGGCGTGGGAGAGATCATCGGTGGTAGCCAGCGCGAGCATCGACTCGAGCCGTTGCGCGAGCGGATGGTCGAAAAAGGCCTCAGCGAAGAATTGTATTGGTGGTATCTCGATTTGCGGAGATTCGGAACCGTGCCGCACGCCGGATTCGGATTGGGCTTGGAACGCGTGGTTCAATTCGTCAGCGGGATGGGTAACATCCGCGACGTGATCCCCTTTCCTCGCACCCCCGGCAGCGCCGAGTTTTGAATTGCGCCGCGAGAGCCTTCAGCCGCCGCTGCCAACACATTGTTTAACCGGCGCAGCCGCTGTCCTGCATTGGGTGGGTTCGGCATACTCCACTCCGAGAGACAGCCGCTTCGCCGGTTAAACAGCAGCCCTTCTTCGTTTAAACAAAGGCAGATGTTTACGTCGGTAATCGCCAATGGCCTATTGGCAATTCGTTGACGATTCCAGCAAATCGCCTTAGACTGCGGTGGTTGGCACGAACAGAGAACCCATCCGAGAACCAAAATCTCCCCCTCACCCTGCCCTCTCCCCCGAAGCGGGGGCGAGGGAACAATGCGTAGGGTTTCCGTTCGGCACATGCTGCACAAACAACGGAACTCATTCCTTGCTTTGCGAAGTCGACTTTGATGAACATCGATCCCCTGCGATTTGGAATTGCCGTTGGCCCGCTGGCGGTGTATTTGCTGATCATGGGAATTATCAACTTGATGAGTCGTCCGTTTGTCACCACCGGCGCGCGGGATACGGCGGCGGTCGGGATCGGCATCACCGGACTAATGATCATCGGCCCGATGGAATTATTTTTTCCCGAGGGTGCGGCCATTCGATTTGGAGCCTGGGTTTGGCTGTTGTTAGTTGCCTTTTATGGACTTTGCGTGGCGTTCGCCGTCCTGCTAATGCGGCCGCGGATCGTTGTCTATAACACCACGATGGAACAGCTGAGGCCGATTCTGGCCAGCACCATCGCCCAACTGGATAACAAGGCCCGTTGGACCGGGGATTGTTTGTTGATTCCATCGCTCAACGTGCATTTGAATCTGGAAGGGTTTTCGATGCTCCGCAACGTTCAGTTGGTCGCTGTGGGCCATCGACAAAGCTACGAAGGTTGGCGCAAGTTGGAGCAGATTCTTCGCGAGGCCATTCGGCCGATCCGAACGTTCCCGAGCTTGCTGGGAATGCTGTTGGTGACGACAGCCATTGCGATCTCGCTGGGCACGTGGTTTTGGCTCGCGAAAAATCAAGCCACGGTGATTGCGGCGATGAATGAGATGCTGTGGCGATAGACATCGGAGGCAATGTTTGATTAGCAGTTGCACGTCCGTTCAAGTGCGGTGCGAGACCGTTGTTTAACCGGACCGCTTCGGGCCGCGCAGCGAGGTCGCAGCGCCCGAAAGCCGGGCGATTAAACGAAGAACAGAAGTCGGAGTCACAACGCGTAATCAACGTGCACCACAAATTGACTCACTTCTCCTCGAAGCGCGCGAAACCGCGGTTTTGAAATCCGACATTTAGGCTATATTGGCTAGCGTAGATGCAATCTGATTTTTTTGGATCGTTGCTTGGATGGCCGGCTTACGGAATTTCTGGGGCAGCTTGGTCGGAAAAAAATTGATTGTGGCCTTCACCGGCCTAATCTTGCTGCTGTACTTGGTGGGCCACATGGCGGGGAATTTGAAATCCCTCCTGGGCGCGGACCCGAGCGGCGTTCCGGCAATCGACGTCTACGCGAAATTCTTGCGAACCATTGGCGAGCCGCTCGTCCCCTATGGCGCGATACTCTGGGCCGCGCGAGCCGTTTTGTTGACATCGCTCCTCGTCCATGTTGTCGTCGTCTTGCAGTTGACTGTCGCCAACCGAAGTGCACGACCCATCTCATACGCCCAATATCGAACCCGCGCGTCATCCCTTGCCGCCAAATCGATGATGGTTTCCGGCATTGCGATTTTGGTGTTTGTTGTATTGCACATTCTGCACTTAACGACGGGCACGATCCGCGTGGGAGCCTTTGAGCACGGCACCGTTTACGCAAACGTATACCATTCATTTCGAAATCCGGTCGTGTCATTGTTGTATCTGGCAATGATGCTGGTCGTCGGTTTGCATGTATTGCATGGCGGTTGGAGCCTTTTTCAGACTTGGGGTCTGGACAACCCGAATCGCAATCAGTTTTTGCGAAGGACGGCGGTTATCCTTGCAATGGCCATCGCCTTGGGGTTCAGTTTAGTGCCGTTGCTGTTCATGTTCGGAATTCTCCCGGAACCTGCCGCGCTCGTGGCGGTCCCATCACGAACTGGAGGTTGACGTTTATGTTGGACTTGCGGGCTCAATTGCCGACCGGTCCGATCGACCAGATGTGGGACAACCACGTCAATGGGCTGCGGCTGGTGGGCCCGCGGAATCGGCCGAGTTACCGCGTGATCGTCGTCGGAACGGGGTTGGCCGGAGCCTCGGCCGCCGCGTCTTTGGCTGCGATGGGCTATCAAGTCGACAGCTTTTGTTTTCAAGACTCTCCGCGCCGAGCTCACAGTATCGCCGCTCAGGGTGGCATCAACGCGGCGAAGAATTATCGCAACGACGGCGACTCGGTTTGGCGTTTGTTTACCGACACGCAAAAAGGAGGCGATTTTCGGGCGCGCGAAGAAAACGTCTATCGGCTTGCGCAGCTCAGCGCCCCGATCATCGATCAGGCGGTTGCTCAAGGCGTTCCCTTTGCTCGCGAATACGGCGGCAATCTGGCGAATCGATCATTCGGCGGAGTGCTGGTCGAGCGCACGTTCTACTGTCGCGGCGAAACCGGCCAGCAGTTGTTGCTCGGCGCTTATCAAGCAATGTGCGAACAAATTCATGCCCGGCGGATCACGATGCACTCGCGAACCGAAATGTTGGACTTGGTCGTTGTCGATGGCCGGGCGCGCGGTATTGTTGTGCGCGATCTTGTCACGGGTGAGATTCACTCGTATGCGGCGGAAGCCGTGGTTCTGGCGACCGGTGGCTACGGCAACATTTTTTACTTGTCAACCAACGCCAAGGGCTGCAACGCCACGGCGATTTGGCGCGCCCATCGCCGCGGCGCGGGAATGGCCAATCCAAGCTTCACGCAGATCCACCCAACTTCGATCCCGGCGTCGGGAGAAAACCAATCCAAGCTTACTTTGATGAGCGAATCGCTTCGCAACGACGGTCGAATCTGGGTCCCGCGCAAAGCAAACGACAAGCGGCCACCGCATGAAATTTCCGAGGCCGAGCGACTTTATTACTTGGAGGAACGCTATCCCCGTTTTGGCAATCTGGTGCCACGTGATGTGGCGGCCCGGAATGCCAAAGAGGTTTGCGACAAGGGCTTGGGAGTCGGGCCGACCGGCTACGGCGTGTATCTCGACTTCCGCGACGCCATCCAGCGACATGGCGCCGAAGTCATCGCGGCACGGTATGACAATCTTTTCGAAATGTACGAACGCATCACGAATGAGAATCCATTCGAAGTCCCGATGCGGATCTACCCGGCGGTACATTACACCATGGGCGGATTGTGGGTCGACTATAACTTGATGACCACGATTCCGGGGCTATACGCCATCGGCGAAGCCAATTTTTCGGACCACGGCGCGAACCGCCTGGGAGCCAGTTCCTTGATGCAATGTTTGGCGGACGGTTATTTCATATTGCCCGTCACGATCAGCGATTACCTGAGCCGGCATCCAACCCATGACGTCGACGTTCAACACGCGCAGTTCCAGCGTATCACCGACGACGTCCGCGAGCGGACGGCGCGATTGCTATCCGTCGGCGGGCGACGTTCCCCGCAGTCGTTTCATCGGGAGTTGGGAGACATCATGTGGCGGGATTGCGGGATTTCGCGGAGCGAAGCCGGGCTGCGCGACGGGCTTGACCGGATTCCTCAATTGCGGGAAGAGTTTTGGCGCGATCTCCGGATTGTCGGCAACGGTCAATCGCTCAATCAATCATTGGAATACGCGGGGCGAGTCGCCGATTTCTTGGAATTCGGCGAACTGATGTGTGGCGATGCACTGCAGCGGGACGAATCGTGCGGCTGCCATTTCCGCGAGGAACATCAAACGCCGGATAACGAAGCACAACGCGACGATGAACATTTTTGCAACGTGTCCGTCTGGGAACATACACCGTCCGGGCCGGAACTCAACGCAGAACCACTGGTTTTTAACGCCCTTCCGCGGGCCCAAAGGAATTACAAGACATGAGATTCCAATTGCACATCTGGCGGCAAGAGGATTCGCAGTCGCCCGGCCGGATGGCGGCGTATTCGCTGGATAACGTCACGCCCGATATGTCGTTCTTGGAGATGTTGGATGCACTCAACGAACAATTGATTGCGGCGGGTGAGGAGCCGGTGGCATTTGATCACGATTGCCGCGAAGGAATCTGCGGCAGCTGCTCGCTCATGATCAACGGCGAAGCGCACGGTCCGCAAACCAATACGGCGACGTGCCAACTGTACATGCGGCATTTCGCCGATGGGACGAGCATTACCATTGAACCGTGGCGGGCGCTGGCGTTTCCCGTTGTCCGCGATTTGATCGTCGATCGATCGGCGCTGGACCGAATCATTCAAGCCGGCGGGTTTATCAGCAATCATTCGGGAAAAAAGCCTGAGCCGAACTCGAATCCCGTGAAGCCGGAGATAGCTGAGTTATCGTTGGACGCCGCGGCGTGCATCGGTTGCGGCGCCTGCGTTGCAGCCTGCCCCAACAGCTCGGCGATGCTATTCACCGCGGCCAAGGTGGCCCATTTGGGGCTGTTGCCGCAAGGACAACCCGAACGATACCAACGGGTCCAGTCAATGCTGGAACGAATGCAGGAGGAAGGATTTGGCGCATGTCGGAACTACGGCGAATGCGAAGCGCAATGTCCCAAGGGAATCAGCATCGCGTTCATCGGTCAGCTCAACCGAGACTACGTTCGCGCGAGTTTGGGTCGATCTCAACACTCGCGCGGCGGAATGAAAGCGCAGTAGGGCGTGCCACCCAGGACAGGATCCATTGCGGCCGTACCGAGAACGCAGTAGCTGCCGGGATTGAAGCGGCCGCTATGGTCGGCGGGGGAGGTTCTCCAGTTGTTCGCGGAGGATGTTGATGGAGATCCCAACCGGTTCAATTAGGCACGGATACTCGACGTCCTGCCGCAAGTATTTCGGCAACGCGGACAACTCGACCTCTTCCTCAACCGCGGCCAGCCAATTCGGCAAATCCATCCCAATCCCCATCGGTTGATTGGTCAACTGATCAGCTTCGTGCTCCAAGACATCGAACGCCCTTTGGGATTCGCGCGAGCCAGGCCGAGACATTGCTTGAGGAACCAAAGACCGCATCCGGTCAATTTGCATGGGATGCACAAATCGTTCGGCGAGTCGATCGTGCACCGTCATCATCTGCATCGAGTATTGTTGTCGGAGTTTTTTGAATTTCTCGAGGTAGCGGTCGGCTTCGGGCCCGACGCGTTCGGAAAGCGAGCGGCGCCACATCCTGGCGACGCGATTCTCTCGGGCTTGAACCAGAATCCGATGAGCCCAGATTACGGGGCGGAGGTGCCAGCAGACGCGATCATAGCGAACGCGGAGGCGCAGGAAATCGAGAAACATGTACAGCAGATCGCCGCGATCTGATTGTGTGGTCGTGCTATTGAAATCTCGATACTCGTTATAGTTTTCGATGATTGCTTCAAATACCAACGTCAAGTACCGCGCGGCCTTGGGCAGCGGAATCGAGCGATCAAGTTCGCGGACGATTTTCAGATGCTCGGCATCCGGCGAGTCTTGCAACTGGGTTAGCCAGACATCGGTGCCTTGATGGAGGATCGCGCGGACGTTGCCCAATTGCAGCAAACGCTGCGTGAATAGATCACCGCCGTACAGCGTGACGAACTCGACCAAGCGATTCCACGAGGACTTGTCGCTAACTTTTTCCAAGACGCTGAGGCGCAACGTACGGCTATGGTCGAGCCACATGAGGAGCATCGATTCGGTCAGTAACTCCACGCAATCGAACAACGATTGCGCGCGGGTTTGGTTGGTTCCTTCGTCGGCAGACCCTGAATCGCGTTCCAACGGAGCGAAGTGCTGCCGATGCGCTTGAGACAAAGCCTCGACCATCGACGAAAACGCGATCTTAAAAAGTTCGTCGAACTCGGTCACGGCGCCGGCTCCGACTGCGTGATTCCGTTCCATTGCGAGCGCCGTCGCACACAGTTCGTGGGTCTGCGCGAACATCCCCAATCGCGGCAAGCATTTGAGCAGTTCCTGAATCGCGTCTTGGCGAGCTCGGGCGGCAACGATCTCGTGCGGATCGCCCCCTTTCGACAGGGGCACGTAGAGCAACGATTGCTGATGCAAGTGCTCGACCAAGTCGTCAAAATGCGCTGCGACTAAGTCCGACTTTCGCAACAGGACCGCCGCAAAAACGGCAACCAACGCGCGCTGGTCGGCGACCGGACCCTGCAACTGGTCGAGCGGCTTACCGTCGGTCAGGTGATCGATTGCCGCGTTGGACGCCGCCAGCAGTCGAATCGCATTGTCGGTCTCGATGCAGGTCGTGATGATACGGTCCATCAACGATTCTTTGAACAGTCGATGGCGGTCATATTCGATCAACGAATCGTGGTCGCCGCTGCTGGGGGGCAGGCGATATTGCGAAACCGAATGCAGTAATTGCGACAGCTTGCTTCGATTTTCCGTCGCTTGCTCGATCCAGCGAGCCGTCGCCTCGCGTCGACGGTTCAACACGTCGGTCTTGAGTCCGACCCGGGCCCCCCGCTCTCCGTTTCGGATGGGCCACGTCGTTGCGCTCGACCAGAACAGGGCGAGCATTTGCAAGAAATCAAGGCGGTCCGCCACGCGGTTGACTTCTGCTTCGAGTTCGTCCTCGTCGGTCAGATTGGCATCAAAGGTCTCGCCTTCCATACCATCATCGGTCGTGTCGCGATACACGAAATCGTCGTACGCCGCCCGAAATAATTCGCCGGACCCGCTATCCTCTGGATCAAGAGGTTGCGCGGGGCGAGCGTGTGGCCGCGGTCGTTCGGGCGCTTGCAGTTGAAATTCTGGGACCGACCAATAATCGTCGGCGTTGCTTTCGAAGAAATCGTAGGCTTTGTGCAGCTTCTCGAGTCGCTGGGCAAACTCGTCGACGTCATGGACGGTTTGCAGGGATTGGTCTTTGAACCGAACCGTCCAACGGCGAACAAAGTCATAAAAAGAGCATTCACCATGACGGAGCGGAACAGCGTGCGAACGACTTAGCCAATGAATGAGGAGTGCCATGGCCGTGGACAAATCATCGCGCAACAGGAGTGCATCGACGACCAGCGCATAGGCCTGCGGGCTATCGAACATCTTGGCGTGTTCGGCCCAGAATTCCAAATTTCCGGTCGAGGCGCCCCCTTTGTGCCACAAGTTGAGCGCCTGGGCCACATGCTCGGCGGCCTTGACGATTTCCTTCGGATTGACCGCGTTCGCCGAGGAAACTTCGTGCGGGGCGTATTGGTGCCACCAATGCGCGATCGAATTAAGCTGCAATTTGATACGCCCGCAGAGGGGGAGATTGTCCAGCGCAGCGGCTTCGCTGAGTAATTGCGAGCAATAGGCCAACACGTGCTCGATCAAGTCCACCAAGTCATCGATCCGATGATCGCGAACGCTGTTGATTTGGGCAGGAAATAGGCTGAAATTTCCGTCGAACCCGAGCATGTTCCAAGGGTCGACGATCGCGCCGCATTTGATGCCGCGCTGGACCAAGTCCATGATTTTCGGCACCACGACCAGCCCTTGCTCCAGATCGCCCGCTTTGATTAACTGCCGTCCTGCCGAGACCAAACAATCGATTTGGCATAACGTGCGGGCGGAGGCGACCGGTACGATATTGGCCTGGCGGTTCGCGGCATCGAGGAAACCCATCCGTGCGTAGATCGACGCAAGGTGGACGTGCACCAACTGCGCGGCTCGCCGTTCAGCCAACTTAGCGTTGAGATGTTGCCGGGCGCCACCGAATGGCTGGCGGCGATGCTCGGCCTCCTCCAACAATCGTTGTTTGTGAGGCCCCTGTAGTCGATCGATCAACCGTTCGTAAAACGAGTCGCGGTAACTAGCAATCGTCGGGAGCAACGACTCCAAGGTCGTGTTGGAATCGTGCGCATCGGGTCCCGAGCCGCTGATTCCGGACGCCATCAAAATAGTACCCGCCAACACCGCGCTGGCTTCGAGCATGAGTTCCTCGCGGTCAATATCCGACTCACTCTGGAGCCGGTTGAGCAACGCATCCAGGGTCACTTGATGGACGATAAACCTGCAGTAATAGTGATCGGAGTCGATCTGGTGTGGATCCCACTGGCCGAAGTGGTGGTTCGGTCGTTTATTAACCGGGTGATCGAAATCATACGCGCGCGGGTCGATCGACAATTCATCTAAACGGTCCGATGCAAAATGCGACATTCGCAGCAGTTCCGGCTCTGTTCCCTCGAGAAACTCGATCGCTTTTAGCAATAGTGCGCGATACGGCCCATGGGCGGCGCCGACTCCGCGGAGATAAATCGGAATCGGACTAAGCCATTCGTGATCGTAAGGCTCGATATCTTGCGACTGCAGCGTGGCGACCGGCCGATAGCCGATGTAATTATTCAGTTGGCGGATCGACTTATCGACGATCGCGTCATCGGTAGTTTCTGAGTCCAAGTTGCCCAGCGCGGTCTGCGCGGCTCGGCCGATGAAAAAACTGTTAAACAACCATGCGTCGGGCTGATGCGAGAGTAAGTCGCGGTGGAACCGCCGATAGTTAGGCAACAATAATTCAAACAGCAGGTGAATGACGCGCTCGGCTTGCCGACAGTCGCGAAACGTGCCGTTTTGGCCGGAGAGCGACTGGAGCGACGATTGCAGCGCGTGATGCAATTTCGTGACCGGGCTTTCTCCGGCGCTGGGAGTGTTCGCGAGTCGCGCATAGGCGCGGTCGAGGTTTGCGAAAAAATTCGGATCAAATGCTCCGGACGAGAAATTGAGATAACCCAAAATTAAGGTGAGTTCATCGGCGCCGGTGGTCTTGGCTTCCAAGCTCATGTAAAGAAACTCTGTGGTGCGACGGTGGGCGCTTCGAGGAACAAACAGAGCGGATATCGCCGCTTTGGGGCCGAAGAAACGGAAAAATGTGGCGGCGGGAGCGGCACGTGGGGAGGCTAAAACTAGGATCCCTAAACTGTCGGCAAGGCCGAATGTAGTGATTATCCTAAAAATGTAGGCAATTTTGGTCTAGAGTACGTCCAACGACCGATTTCTCTCAGCATCGTCTGCGACAGGTCCCAATCAGGTAAAAACCTGGGCACTTGGGGCGCCGATCCGTCGAAAAAGTGGCTGGTCGAAAGCCTGATTTTCGCACCGTATGCAACTACAATACAGTAGCGGCCGACGAGAGTTAGGTAAAAGGACGCGGTGCGTCCTATCCTCCATGAAAATCGAATACGAAGAACTTTCTCCAGGCAAGTTGAAATGAATCGCTTAAACGTTAGTTCGTGGGCCTCTCGATGGTTTTTCAGCATGCTTTCGATGGCCGTTCCTTTCGCCCTCGTCGCGGATGATTCGCCGGATGGCGTCGTGAGTCCCATCGAACTTGCTCGGGCCGGCATCCATCGGGCTTGGACGACCCAAGCCGAGCTGAGCGCGTCGGACCAAGTCAAATTTGCCCAACTCCACGTAAGTAATTCGCGGGCCACCGTTTTCTTCGAGATCTTCGTTGGCAGTGAGTTGCACAAATCGTTTGCGTCGCTGGATCGCGATTCGTTGGGCAATCCGTTGGGATATGAACGAGCCAAAGATCTAGCCGAGCTGCAGCGCGAAGTCATCGAGCAAGAAGTTGCAGCGTCCTTGGCCGATAGGACGATGCCGCAAGCGGAGTATTCAGAACTCACCTTGGGAATCTCGCCCGAAGCTGTCCAAATGCGCCAGCAACTGCTGGAAAAAAACAATAAGAAAGTTGAAGTCCGTAAATACGTTGAACCGCGAATGACGCTCTACGTGCTCAATGGCCACAATGTCCTGCAAGCATTTAACGCCGAAACCGGCGATGTACGGTGGTCCACTCAAGTCGGCCCACGCAACGGCTTGAGCATGGGACTGGCCGCCAACGACGCGATGGTCGCCGTCATTAACGGCCAACGCGCGTATTGCCTCGATGCCGATCAAGGTCGAATCTTGTGGAGCCATCGCTGCGAAGGCGCTCCCAACGCAGCCCCGGCAATGTCTCACACTTACATATTCGTCCCGCTCATGGATGGGCGCGTCGAGTCGTTTTCCATCGCCAAGGACGGAGTGGATTCTCGATTTTACGTCTCCTACGGCCGCATCAGCGCCCAGCCTCTCGTGACGGGACGCACCGTTTCTTGGCCCACCGAAAAGGGACACTACAACGTCGCTTACTTCGACGAGATCGGCTTTATCAAATACCGAATCCGCGCCAATGGCCCGATTGTAACCACGCCGGCCAAACTCGGCCGGGTTCTCTTCGTTGCCGCCATGGACGGATATGTTTACGCCGTGGATGAAGTACTCGGAACGATCTATTGGGAATACTCGACGGGCTCGTCGATCAGTCAGCCGCCGTTGGCAATCGACGATAGCGTTTATTTTGTCACCGACAATGAAGAACTTTTCAAAGTGGACAGCAAGACGGGAGCAGTCCCTGCGGCATGGCCCAAATCGATCCCAGGAATCCATCGGCTGATTGGTTCCTCGGGAGAATTTTTGTATGCGGAGGATTCGTCGGGAAACCTAGTCGTTATCCGCACCGATAGCGGGGGTCGAGAGTTCTCGGTTTTGGTGGGCGAAGGCGTTCATTTGATGAATTCTCAAACCGACCGCATCTTCCTCATTTCGAAATCGGGCAATATCCAATGCTTGCGGCAAATCGCCCAGGTCCATCCATTGTTCCACGTGCCAGTTTCGGAGTCGATTACGTCGATGGAGACGTCGGGAACCGTTGTAAAGCAATCCACGCGAGCCCGCAAAGCCATGCAGCTCGATGAACAAATTCACAATCCCTTCGAAACGAAAGAGGAGCTCAGTCAAGATCCGTTTAGCGCCACAGAGCCCGTCTATAAGAATCCATTCTTGGTTGAATCCGACGGCGAAGTGAATCCCTTTGCCCTCGAAGATGATTCCGCTACTCCCCAAGGCGATTCAGCGAATCCAGCCGAGCCCGCCGCCGACCCTAACGCCGCAAAGCCCGACCCCAAGCCTCCGGCGGATTCCGACGATCCGTTCAAGGGCGGTCGACCGTAGAGCCTGTTGAAATAATTGCGCCAAGAGTAAGGTTGGATGTTGCGATTTTCTAGTTCCCTCTCCCCCAAACTGCACGCGGCAACGTCAAACATAAGTTCTCGTTCGCACGCACGTGCATATTCGGGGAGAGGGAACTAAATTGGGTCGATTCCCGTGAATGCTGCAATAATTCTGTGTGGTGGAGCCAGCCGGCGATTGGGTCGCGACAAATGCCAGGTCCGGCTAGGTCACGAAGCGATGATCGCCCATGTGTTGCGGGCCGCCCACACCTGCGTGGAGCAGGTCCGAGTTGTGGGTCGCATACGGCAGCTTCCCGAGGAAGTCATTCCAATGGAATTTCGCGAAACGACAAGTTTCATCTCCGACGCCTTCCCCGATGGTGGGCCACTCGAAGGTTTTCGCGCCGGATTGGAATCACTTCCGGATTCCAACCAATTCGTGTTCTTGAGCGGTTGTGATAGCCCCTTGATTACGCCGAAGGTCATCGAATACTTGCTGCGCATGGCGGAAGGCTACGAAGCGGCGGTCCCGTGGATCGACGGAGCGTTGAGTCCGATGCCCGCCGTCTACCAAAAAATCGCCGCCGTTTCCCGCATCGAAGCGATGCAGGCCTCGGGCGAACGCAGTTTGTGGCGGCTCGTGGAACGCTTGCAAACTCGGCGCGTGACACGTGAGGAACTTGAACAAGTCGACCCAGGACTGGAAGCCTTGATCAATGTCAACGAAGCTCAGACATTGGAAACAGTCACGATGATTTGGTCACAGCGCCAGCCGATAACCGACTGATCAAAACTATCGCCATTTGAGCTGCGGCATTTGCTCACGCAAATCGACTCGGTCCGCGTCGGCCCAAAGCGCTTCAATGCTATAAAACTGGCGAGTGGTTTCATCGAAGAGATGGATCAAGACTGTCCCGTAGTCCATCACAATCCAATTGCTGTTATTGAAGCCATCGATATTCATTCGTCGGTCCCGAAGTTCACCCTCCAGCTTGTGATCGATATCTTCGCTGATCGCGCGCAACTGTCGTTGACTGGTGCCGGTGGCGATGACAAAGTAGTCAAAACTGGCGGTTTGCGCCGTCATGTCCATGAGAACGATATTCGTCGCCCCATTTTCCAAGGCGACTTCGGCCGCGGCCAAAGCCAGCTGCAAACTGCGTTCGGGGTTCTTGCGCGAGACCGCGGCTTGGCTGCTTTTCTGATCGGACACAGAGACTCCTTGGGCGTGTTGATTTCGCAGTTCATTATAGCTTCTCGGTGGGTTTTATCGATTGTGGTCGCAGTCGTCACGAACGGTCCGGCGATTTGGCGTGCCTGCCCGTGCCCGACCCCGTTACGAAACCTAAAGAGGCGAGTATCTTGGAAGTGGTTCGCACAATAATTGCTCGGGCGAGTTTCAAACGATGCAACAATCCGAGTCAAAATCGTCGCTCAATCGAGCGGTGTCGTTGTCCGACATTCAAGCCGCAGGGCAGACGATTGCCGCTGCCGCACATCGGACTCCAGTGATGACCTGTTCCCAGATCGACCAACTTGCGGGGGCAAAAATCTTCTTCAAGTGCGAACAATTTCAGAAAGTGGGGGCTTTTAAATTTCGGGGAGCTTACAACGCGGTTGCGCGCGTGGCGGCGGATCCGCCGCGTGCGCGGCGCGGCGTCATCACGCATAGTTCCGGCAACCACGCCCAAGCGCTTGCTTTAGCGGCGCAGATGTTTGGAATTCCCGCAACGGTCGTCATGCCGACGAGTGCGTCGCTGGTAAAACGGGCCGCGGTCTGCGGCTATGGCGCCACAGTCGTTCCCTGTGAACCGACCCTCGAAGCGCGAGAGCAAACGGTCGCGCGTTTGACCGAACAAACCGGCGCGGTCCTCGTCCACCCCTACGACGATCCTGCGATCATCGCGGGCCAAGGGACAGCAGCGCTGGAATTGCTGGCCGAGGTCGAGGATTTGTTCGCGATCGTTGCGCCCGTCGGCGGAGGTGGATTGATCTCCGGAACCGCGATTGCCACCAAGGCCTTGGCGCCGCAAACGCTGGTGGTCGCAGCCGAGCCACGGGGAGCCGATGACGCCTTTCGATCCAAGCAAGCCGGACGATTGATTCCGCAAACGAGTCCCCAAACGATTGCCGATGGGCTGCTCACTAGCCTCGGCCAATGGACGTGGCCTATTGTCCGCGACTGCGTCGATCAGGTCGTCACGGTCAGCGATGACGAGATTCGCTCGGCCATGCGACTGCTGTGGGAACGCGCCAAATTGCTTGTGGAACCGAGTTCGGCAACGGTCTTGGCCGCAGTGCTCCGTCCAGAATTTCCGCGCGGATTGGGAACGGACCGGATTGGTGTAATCCTCAGCGGCGGAAATGTGGACTTGAATCGACTTGTCTGGAACTGATTTGCACTACGTTCGCCCGCCTCGATTATCCACCATGACCGAATCCGCGACCCCAGCCCAAGTGCGAATCTATGATCGGCCGTTCGTTCTGGCATATGTGTCCAATCTGTTCATGATGACGGCGATCAGTTTGCTTTTTCGCTATGCAGATTTCGTGCGACTGGCGGGTGGGGACGAATGGAATTTGGGGATGATTGTCGGCTTCGGAGCACTCGGAGCGATGGTCTTTCGGTTTGTCCAAGGAGTCGCCATCGATCGATTCGGGCCGATGGCAATCTGGTTGACATCGATTTGCCTCGTGACGCTGAGCTTGCTCTGGCATTTACGAATCGACACGATCGCGGGTTGGGAAGTCTTTTTCGCTCGGACGCTTTTGGCCACGGGTACCGCCGGTGTATTTGGGGCCTGGATGTCGTTTATCTCGTTGCGAGTTCCGGAGGGCCGAGTCGCGGAAGCCATCGGTGTTGTGGGATCTTCCGGATTTGCCGGAATGGCGATTGGTCCGTGGATTGGCGATTGGATCTTTTCCGGTGGGTCGCTCTCGTGGATCCAAGTTCATCGAATGCTGTGGGTTGCGATTGGGCTACAGTTTGGGGCGCTGGCGCTTGCGATTTGGGCCTGCCGAGCCAACGGCAACGTTCGCCGTCCGCCCGCCGAAGCCAATCCGCCGTTCTGGACGTTAGTGCGCCTGCGACACCCATGGTTGCTCTTTGCTGTGACGATTTGCCTTGGCCTTAACGTCAGCCTTCCGGCCAACTTCGTTCGACCGTTCGCGCACACGCTCAACGTCGAAGAGATCAAATGGTATTTCTTAACCTATAATTTTGTCGCGTTTTCATTTCGGCTGGTGCTGCGGCGGACATTTCATCTCTTCGGTCTGCACAATATGATCGTGCTCGGTCTGCTGACGATGATCGTTAGCTTTTTCTTGTATTTTCCAGTAGCGGGTGAACGAGGCCTCATGTTGCCCGCAGCCGTAGCGGGCCTCGGGCATGCGGTTCTTTATCCCGCAGTAATCGCCAGCGGAACGAAGCTTTATCCTGCCAGCTTGCGCGGTGCGGCGACTAATCTGATGCTTGCCGCCTACGATGCGGGCGTCTTGATCGGCTCACCGTTGGTCGGATGGTTGCTGGCCCAAGCTCGCCAAGCTCAGTGGCCGGAGTATCCAACGATGTTTACCTGCGTGGCGTTATTGAACGTCGTCGTAGTGGCTTGTTTCTGGTGGGTCCACGGCCGCGCTGGGCCGGAGGAAGACCAACTCTGAAGTTTGGCGACGCGAGTTTTGACGTGGCGATTTCCTAGGTCCGGAGGACCGATACATTCACTGCCGGAGGCCGTAAGGCCCCGGAGAGGGTGGACAATATTTCTATTTAGGCCCGGAGGGCCGACACATCGCCTTTGTATCGGCCCTCCAGGCCTTTGACCATGGCGACAATAGCTTACCGGCGGTTAACACCGCCGGCAAAGGTTGTGTCGGCCCTTCGGGCCTAAGAATGCGCAACATCAAAACTTGCGCGTCAGGTTTCAATTGCCACGAAATGTGCATGTGCTCGGGAAACGCACAATGATCATTCGAAATGGTGAACGGCAAATTACGATGCCGACACCGAGAGCGCCGAACGATAATATTCGATACTCTGCGCCAAACCCGTTTCGAAATTGACGAGAGGCTCATATCCCAAGTGCCTAGTCGCTTGGCTAATGTCGGCCATGCTGTGGCGGACTTCGCCCACGCGCGCGGGTTCGTGAATCGGCTCGAGGTCAATGTGGAGTAAACGCCGCAATGCATCCAGCAATTGCAATAGGCTGGTCGAACGGCCGTTGGCCAGATTCAAGCTTCGACCGGCCACGCCAGCGGCATCCGCCGCAAGCAAATTGCCGTGGACGACGTTGCGTACAAAGGTGAAGTCGCGCGATTGTAGCCCGTCGCCGTACACCACCGGCCGTCGTCCAGAAAGCAAGCGCGTGATGAACAGCGGAATCACCGCCGAGTACGGACTATCGGGGTCTTGGCGCGGCCCGAAGACGTTGAAATAGCGAAGACATACGGTTTCCAGGCCAAAGCTTTGGTAGTACGCCTGGCAATAGTATTCGCCCGCCAATTTCGCAACGGCATAGGGTGACATCGGTCCGGGCAAATCGATTTCGCGGTTGGTGGCGTGCGTTTGGTTGCCGTACAAGCTGCTTGAGGCAGCGTACACGACGCGCCGCACTCCGGCTTGGCGGGCTTGATCCAAAACATTGAGCGTACCGCTGGCACAGGCGGCATGGACGTCCTTTGGCCGTTCGAGGCTCAGGGGGACCGATGCCAAGGCAGCTTGGTGAAATACGACGTCGACGCCGATCATCGAAGATCGCAGCAGCGGAACATCGAGGATATCTCCCTCGATAAATTCGATTTGATGGGAAACTTGCGACAAGTTATCGAGTCGGCCGGTGACCAAATTATCGACGACCCGGACGTGGTCCCCGCGCTCGACGAGGGCTTCCACTAAGTGCGATCCGATGAATCCCGCACCCCCCGTAACTAGAATCGTTTTGGACAAGCGAAATTCCCGTGAGCAAAAAAAGCGCCGAGGAAAAGCCTATCGGGCCGATCGGCAACTGCCCCGATCTGAGAAATATACGCCCGTCGGATGAAAAGACGAATGCAGGCGAGAAAGCGTTCGGAACAAAACCGCGATTTCGGGTACGGAGTCGGTTTGTTCCGAATTTGCTACGGCGGATCATTTTGCCGGTCGACCGTAGCCCTCTCGCTCCGCGAGAGGAAAGCGGCAACAAATTTAGGGCGAAACCGCTCGGCGGGGCGGCTTTCATCACGCGGTGCGTGATGGCTACGATAAAACTGACGCACTATCAGGTCGCGTTTATTCGTCGACTTTAATCCGTCCGGCACCGCTCACGTTCTTAGTAACTTTGGGAGGTTTTCCCAAACAATTCACTTTCGCGGCACCTGAAATCGTGGCATCCAACGTTTCGCTGGCGTAGATGTTTGCATTTGCGGCTCCAGAGATGGAAATCTTGACCGATTTTGCCAGGAGCGCATTGGTATCGATCTTTGCGGCGCCAGAAACCTCTATTTTAACGCTGCCGGCAGTTCCGTCTGCTACGATCTCGCCCGCGCCATCCACGATGAGGTGCAGGTCGTCAAGCTTGGCGGAACGAATGTAGAGTCTTGCCGCGCCGCCAATTTCCGCTGCCTTCAGTTTGGTGGCGACAACGTCAAATGTCAGTTTGGTAACGGGATTGATATTCTCGCGCAACGAAATCTTCAAGACACCGTCGACAACTTGAGTTTCGACGAATTCAAGCAGGTTATCGTCGCCGGTGACTTGGAGCGCAGGCTTAGTTCCGAATTCGACGTTCACGGTCCCAATCCCGTCGACTTCGATTCGGTCAAATTCGCTGATCTCACGCGTCTCGGACTGCGTGACGCCCGACCCGCGAATCCCCTGCAACGAAATATCGCAGCCGGTCCATAAAAGCGCGAGTGGTGCGAGGCAAAAGCAAATCACGTGAATCTGCTCGCTGGTACGGCAACGGAAAGTAGTCATCGGAGTTCTGCCGCTGTTCACGGCATCCCTGAAAAGAGAATGTGGACGGCAATGCGGACCGGACGCTCAATAGCCCGATCGAAACAAGCGATTCGAGTAATCGAGTTGGCTATTCAAGGTAAATATATCGTAGATCCATCCCACCAAAAACAAACCACCCGTTAAAAGATAGACGATCCCGGAGATGATCTTGCCTTGATAGAAGCGATGCAATCCAAACACGCCGCCCAGCACTAACAAAACCCAAGCCAGGCCGTAGTCCTGGCTACCCGAGATATATCGATAATCGGCCGAGCGGTCCATGGACGGAAGCAGGAACGCATCGATAATCCAGCCGACGCCGAGCAAACCAAAAGTACAAAACCAAAGCAATCCGGTAAACGGTTTTCCGTAATAGAATCGATGTGCCCCTGTAAATCCGATCAGCCAAAGCAAGTAGCCCACGGTAAGGCTATGGCTATCGTTTTCCCACATGACCGCTTTGGGCAGCTGTAGTTTCGGCGGAATCATCTGAGCTTTGATTGTCAGCGGTGCGAACGTGGCGGCAGACATCGAACTCCCCTTTCCTGTCAGGAACAATCGGAAATTCGTCGACGACAACGAGATCTTGGCAGGCATTTCCGCCGCTTGCGCAAAAAGTTCAAAGCAGCACATTCGCCGCCGAATTTTCACTAAAGTTGTTTGCCAAAGAGGTTCGTCAGCACTACACTCATCGACAATTCAAATGCAGTTGTTTTACTTAAGGGAGCACCCATGTCGAGCTGCAAATCCGTCCCGAATTTGGCTTGCCGAGTTGCGATAGTGTTGATTGTCAGCGTCTTGGCGGGAAGCATTAATTGCGCTCAGGATGAAACGAAGAAGGAGTTTGATCCGGCCCAGCTTCGTGGACAATGGAAATACGTCGACGGAAAACGCGCTGGAGAACAAGCCAGCGACGAAAACCTGGCAGATCATGTCGTCATCGAAGACAAGCAACTGAAGATCGTCGGAGAGACTGAAACGTTTGTCATCTCGTACCAACTAAACACCAAGAAAAATCCAGTTGAAATCGATTTGCAAATCGTCGCTGGTCCAGTGCCGGAAGGAAAGGCAATCGGCATTATCAAAATGTCCGGCGACAAGTTTACTTTGTGCTACGATCCCACCGGCGCCAAACGCCCCGACAAATTTGAGTCCGCCGCGACCAATGGCTGGCATCTATTTGAACTGGCGAAAAAGGAGTTTGATATCGAGCAGTTGGTTGGAAAATGGAAATATGAATCCGGCGAGCGGGCAGGTGAAATAATTGAGGCCGAGCGATTGCAGTCGGTGGTGACAATTAGTAAAGATAAATTCAACGTCCCGGCCGGTCCCGATGCCGAGTTCGTGATGGCGTATCAACTCGATGCCCAAAAAAGCCCGGTCACGATCGATCTGTCGATCGAATCGGGACCGGCACCCGAAGGGAAAGCCTTGGGAATCCTCAAGATCGCCGACGGAAAGCTCTGGCTTTGTTACGACTCGACCGGAGCAAAACGTCCGGCGGACTTCAATACGACGGCCGAGGATGGATTCTTTCTGTTTGAATTGAGCAAACAGGAAAAAGATCCAGAGAAGAAAGACGAAACCAAGAAAAGTGAACCGACTCCTGCGAACAAGAAATAGGTGAGGCTGAAATGGCGTTAGTCAAATGCCGCGCCCGGGCTGTGCGTGCGGTTTTCGCTCGTCTTGCCGCAATCGCGTCGGTTGCGGCAATATCCTGCGCCACGGTGGCACTTCCCGCGCAATCGTTCGAATCGCGTTATGTGACCATGGATGATGGCGTGCGGTTGGCCATCGACGTGCATTTTCCGAAAAACCATGCGGCGGTGGATCGCCGACCGGCGCTGCTCGAACTGACGCGTTACTGGCGGGCGGCGATCGATCCTAAAACGGGCAAGTCCATGGGCGGCACCGAAGGTCTCAATCGTATCGACCGGGGATTCCTGGAAAACGGATACATCATCATCAAAGTCGACGTGCGCGGAACGGGAGCTTCGTTTGGCCATCGAATGGAAGAGTATGGACCACGCGAAGTCCGCGATGGGTACGCGATCGTCGACTGGGTCGCTTCCCAGAGTTGGTGCGATGCGAATGTGGGTGCTTACGGGATCTCGTATTCCGGAACCACCGCGGAGTTGATTTGCAGCTCGAAGCATCCCGCGCTCAAAGCGGTGATTCCCGGATGGTCGGACTTTGATTTATTCGAGAGTCCCGGCAGACCCTATGGCTTGTGTCCCTATTCACTGATGGGGCAATGGGGCCAGATGGTTGGTTGGATGGACGAAAATAACGTGGAAAAAATGAGAGGTTCGGTTCGACCGGTCGATCCGAGCCTGTTGAGTGCGGCGATCAAGGACCACGAAGTCAACCCCGATGTCGCGGAACTCGAAGCACAGGCCGAGTTTCGCGACGTCGGCTATCTCGGCGGGCGACCAATGGCGGAATGCACGAGCGTTTTTTGGAAGCAGGATATCGAGGCCTCGAACGTGCCAATGCTGGTCCTGGCAAGTTGGTTGGATGCCGGGACCGCGGATGGGGCGTTATTGCGGTTTCAACATTATCGGAATCCACAATACCTAATTATCTTGGCGTCGTCCCACGGGGGAATGACTCACGCCAGCCCTTATGCGGTAAGCGATACTCCGCTCGAACCGGTCCCTTCGGGCCCAGAGCAATTCGCGCTTTGGTTGGCTTTTATGAACCATTTCTTAAAACACGAGGAAAACGAGGTCTCGTCCTGGCCGAAAGTGCGGTACTTCAACATGGGCGAAGAAATAATGCTGCAGAGCGAGAGCTGGCCACCTCCCGGCACGCAACCGCAATTGTTCTATTTCGGCCCGGAAAATTCGCTGCAAGAGCAAACACCAGATCAAGTCGAAGAGGCCGACAAGTACCAAGTCGATTTCGACGTGAATACGGGCACGTCCAATCGTTGGATGACCCAAATGGGGATGCCCGTACTCAACCTTGACCGGCGCGAAGCAATGGATGCGAGAATGCTTTGTTACACGTCAAAACCGCTGGAAAAAGACCTGCAGATCACGGGAACGCCCGAAGTGCATCTTTGGCTTCGATCGACGAAATCCGAGGGCGCGGTGCTCGCCTATTTGGAAGATGTCGCACCGGATGGCCAATCGCGATATATCTCCGAGGGTGGATTGCGATTCCTGCACCGCAAGGTTTCCGCGAATGTCGCTCTCCCCAAGACTGTTCTGCCGCACTCATTCGCCCAGGCCGACGCGCAAGTGTTTGTCGCAGGGGTCGATACCGAAGTCTTGTTCAAGATGTGGCCGACGTCGGTGCGAATCGAAGCCGGGCACCGCGTGCGAGTTGCAATCGCCGGGGCGGACCAAACGACGTTTACGCAATTGCCGTCCGGGGGCGATGTCGAGTTAACGATATCGCGCAACAGTAAGCACGCATCGCACGTCGTCTTGCCGATCGTGGACCAACGCTAGATTGTATTTCTTCATTGGTTTAAGTCGAAGAATCTGCGTCATTCCGGGACTCAGCCCGGAATGACGAATGACGTAGAAATCCATTCGAATAATCAATCGTACGCGAGTCTGGCGACTTCGGCTAACTCAGTCGCTGCATCCTAAAACGGAATTCATTTATCCTCGTTTCCTGACTCTGCCGGGGAACGCAATGTCTTCGAGGCTCTGCCTCGTCCTGGGCTGGCAGAGCCAGCAATGCAGTGGGTTCCCAGGCGGGAGCCTGGGAAACAGAACGAATTCCGTTTTACCCAACCGGCTAAAGTTGCTCGTTGAAAAGAAGCGTGAGTTCCAGATAGTCGAAAATGCTCGAAGCAACATCATCCTTGCATCCTTGCGCCATGACCGCATTGCCGTCCGGATCGATTACGTGCACGGTGATCGTCGCGGATTCGATCGCCGATACATCGTTCAAAACAATCAAATCGCAGTGTTTGCCCCGCAGTTTTTCTAGAGCATGCTGAAATCCGTTTTGAGTCTCCAAGGCAAATGCGACAGACCATTGTCCCAAGCGTTTGTTTTTTCCCAGCAGGGCAATGATGTCGGGCGTTTCAATCAATTCAAGAACCAGGGATTCGCCCGCCTTCGAGATTTTGTGGCGCTCTCGCGACTTTGGACCATAATCGCAAGGCGCAGCAGCTGCAATCACTCCGTCGCAATCGGGAAACAGTGCGAGACAAGTATTCAGCATCTCCTGCGTCGATTCGACGCGGATGACCTGAGCCGCTGCCGGGTACTCGATCGAAACGGGGCCGCTGACTACGACCACGTCATGGCGGCGGAGCAACGCTTGATTGGCGAGTGCAGCGCCCATTCTGCCGCTCGATCCGTTCGTCAAGAACCGAACCGGGTCCAAATACTCGCGCGTCGGTCCGGACGTTATCAGAATGCGTGCCATCGAATTTCAAGCTCTGTCTCTAAACCCAAATCATGCGAACGTACGGGGTGCGAACGGATCGCTCATGATAACAAGAGGTCCGGCAACTGCGTCAGACTGCCGATGCGAATCGTTCCGTCGGGCGAATGGACAACGGGCTCCTTCTGCTGGCGATCCAAATGGATGGAGTGCCAACCGGAGTCGCGGGCGGGTTGCACATCGAATTCCCAATCGTCGCCGACCATCCATAATTGATCGGGCGAATAGTCTAATCGATCGCGAATCACGTGAAAAAATTCGGCCGACGGTTTGCGCCAACCCAACTCTGCCGAAATGAAAACCCAGTTCAGTGCGGGCAACGCCGATAGGCCTTGGCAGATGGAATGGAGTCGCGCGTCAAAGTTTGAGGCAATTCCCAGCTCAAAGCCCGCTTGTTGGAGGCAGCCAATTGTTTCCTCGACGTCGGCAAACAAGCGCCAATGCGATGGGTTGGAGAAATAATCCCACAGCTCGTCAAACAGCCGTGGCCAATCCGGCAAATGACCAAAGATGCTTCGGACCACCGTCTTCCATCGCTCGATCTCGATCGTCGGACTTGTTCGCCCGATCACCTTAGGTCCCAAAACTTCGTCCAACGCTGCGCGAAGGGCTTGGTGAATTGTTTCCAAAGGTCGGCGATCACCGCGCCGTCGTCCGAATTCGTGGTAGACCGAAGCGGCGTCCGGCTCGGAATAAATCAGAGTTCCAAACGCATCAAACAGGCAACAGCCGCGTCGCATAGTATCTATCGTCGCTTAGCTTGCCGCCAAAAATTAGCAAGGCACGCTTCGTGCAGCTGTAGCGGAACTCGCCAGAGTTTCGGTCCAAATTCTGGCGAATTCGGCTACGTCAAACGCAACAGTCTCGTAAAGCGAGCTCTACCGCTGGATCGTATCCACGTTTGGCTCGGGAATAATTGGACGTCCAATCCGCAGACCTTCCAAAACCGGTTCGATCGGCTGAACTTGAGTTCCGGGCAGCGCAGGTGCGGTCGTCAGCGAGTAGGGTTGGCGATGATTTTTCGCGACGGCAGCGTCTTCGATTCTCACAAATCGCACGATGGGTGGAATATTCGACGGACGCAATGGCGGAACCGCAAACATGATTTTTTGCATATGGATAACGGTTGCTTGGGGATCGTCGCGTCCGCTCATCTGGAGCGCGGCGCTAAATTCCGAATCGACTATGACCTTGAGTTTTGGAATGGCTTGAGCGGGGCGATTTTGGCCCTGATCCTTCGACTGCGGATTCGACAGTTCCCCATCGTCGATTTCCATGATTAACGTGTTGCTTGGCTTGGCAGATGGAATTTCGGCATCCGGTGCTGTCGTCGGTTCGGGGACGTCCTCGATCGGCATGATTGTCGTAGCATCGCCGGTTTTGTCGACTAGTAGGTCTTCAACGGCATGATTAGACGTCGAGACGGCATTACGCGAATTGGGGGAAACCAGGCTACCCGACGGTCTCGGGCGATCGAGGGCGCTTTCGGCCTCGGCGGATTCACTTGTGACCGAATCATTCGCGACGTCAGGCAAGGACCGCGATCTCTTCTGCTGGGCTTTGGCCGTATTGGCCCTGGTCTGAATCAACTCGGGACGAACCACGAGTTTAGGTGTAGTTGTTGTTGGCGGCGGGACAAATGCAACGGAGTCGGCCGTTTGCACTTGAGCGCTAGTTGCGGCCAACGGAGTCGGCGATGGGACCTGTTGACAGTGGCAATTGTGCGATGCCCGGGCGCAGTCATAACAACCGATGGGTTGATGCCGCGCCATGCCGGCGCAACATCCGCAAATTGAAAGTCCGGCGATAGCCGCGACAAGTATCAATCCCAAACAGTTGAATCGTCGGTCGAGGTATCGCGTCGAAGTGCTCATGGCGTAATCCGTTCTCAAAACAATCGTGCCGTTAAGCGCATTCAGCATCTTGCGCAAAAGTGGTTTAGGTGTCGTAGATATCGGATTAGTCCGTTCGTAGCGTTTCGAATTGTCCTACGCAGTTCAGAATCGTTGTTTTCGGTAAGTCGGCCATTGGCAAAACAACTCGTACGAACTGCATAGACCGCAGGATGCACATTACACGTCCGGGTGTGCACGCCTTGAGCGGTCCAATTGCACCAACGGAAACGGTCGTAACGGCAAAGGCGCCCGGGAGCTAAGATTGGCGGATTGAGGTCGTTTAACGCCAAGCCGAGGGCGCCGGCACTCCTTCCATTCAGCTGGCCGTCGCCTTCGGCTGGGCATTAAACGAGGAGGGCAGCTGACGGTGTTTGCGTTTTCGGAGCGCCGGCGCCCTCGGCTTGGCGTT
This sequence comes from Pirellulaceae bacterium, assembly GCA_041745295.1. Taxonomy (GTDB): domain Bacteria; phylum Planctomycetota; class Planctomycetia; order Pirellulales; family Pirellulaceae; genus JANMEB01. Next base: position 45,392 of record JBGTJE010000080.1, read on the forward strand.
AAACGAAATTTGCTACGCCTTGCCGATCGCGTCATTCATCGGATTCGTCGTTGGATTCGACGTCGTCGATCTCGTCCTCTTCATCGAATGCGGGGGCAATGGCACTCGACCCCGTGCTGGGGCGGTCCAAGCGAGGCGTGGTTGACACGAGATCGGTTTCGACGACATTTTCGTCACGCGGGACGCGGACCACGGCAGCCAACGAATCCCCCTCGTCCATGCTCATGATGTTAACGCCCTGAGTATTTCGGCCAATGGACTTAACATCGGCGCAGTTAATGCGTTGGATTTTTCCGCGGGACGTCATCAACAAGATTTCGTCCTCGTTTTGAACGGGCAGAATTCCGATGACCCGACCGTTGCGCTCCGTCGTTTTGATATCGCGGACACCTTTGCCGCCCCGTCGTTGCGTACGGTATCGCGTCGAACTGGAGACGTCCTCTTCCTCAGCCTCGACGGATTCATCGAGTTCTTCTGGAATCGCGGCATCGTCCGGACTCATCGCGTCGTCAGGCAGGGCGGTGTCTTCGGGCGTTACGGTTTTCGGTCCGAACGTCGTCCGTTTGCCAAAGCCGTTTTCACAGGCGGTCAACAACGTTGCTTCGGGATCGACGACGACCATGCCGACCAAGAAGTCATCTTTGCGGAGCGTGATTCCTTTGACGCCGCTGGTATTGCGCCCGGTTGGTCGCACATCGCTTTCGTCGAATCGGATGGCCATTCCGTTGGCGGTGGCCAACAAAATGTCATCGGCGGTCTTCGAGACCGAGACGTCGATCAATTCGTCGTCTTCGCGAAGCTTGATGGCGATGATGCCGCCCGCGCGGGGGCGGCTGAATTTGCTGAGCGCGGTTTTCTTCACCAGTCCCTTCTTGGTGGCCATCATCAAGTAGTGACCCACTTGGGAAAAGTCGCGCACGGCGACGCATTCGGCGATTTTTTCGCCTTCCTCTAACTTAAGCAAATTGATAATCGCGCGGCCCCGGCTTTCGCGACTCAGCTGCGGCAAGCCGTACACTTTCTGCCATTGCATGCGGCCGCGATTGGTAAAGAACAGCAAGTAATCGTGCGTACTGGCAGCAAAGACGTGTTCAATGGGATCCTCCTCATCCGCTTGGGCTCCTTTGAGTCCCTTGCCCCCTCGCCGCTGTGCGCGATACGTACTGACTGGCGTTCGTTTGATGTAGCCGCGATGGCTAATCGAGACGACCATGTTTTCTTCGGTGATCAGATCTTCGACATCGATATTGCCGATTTCTTCGCCGGTAATTTCCGTCCGGCGACGATCGGAGTGTTTGCGCTTGACCTCCAACAGGTCGTCTTTGATGATTTTTCGAATATTCTCTTCGTCGGAGAGGATCCGCAGGTACTCGGCAATTTCGGTCATCAATTGGGCGTGTTCTTGCGACAAACGCTCTTGTTCTAAATTGACTAGCTGGCCCAGCGTCATTTTCAAAATCGCGTCGGCTTGGAGCGCCGTTAATCCATACGAGTCGGCGGCGCCGCGATCCTGTTGAATTTGCCGGAAGGCATCTTCGCCGATCGCTCGTTGGAGCATTGCCGACGGGCATTGCAACTGCATTAAGCCCTGTTTGGCGTCGGCCTGCGTTTTGGAAGTGCGAATGAGTCGAATGATTTCGTCGATATTAGCCAGCGCGACGAGCAAGCCTTCGAGGATATGCTTTCGGCGGCGGGCCCGCGTTTTCATGAACTCGGTCCGCCGGCGGATCACCTGAATGCGATGCCGAATGAACTCGGCCAAGAGCTGTTTGATCGAAAGCTCGCGCGGCTTGCCATCGACCAACGCCAGGAAGATCATCGAGAACGACGTCTGCAACGGCGAGAACTGATACAACTGATTGAGAACGATTTCGGGATCGGCATCGTTCTTGATATCAATCAAAAGTTTGACGGGTTCCTCCAGGTCGCTGAGGTCGCGAATGGCGGAGATGCCTTTGATCTTGTCCCCTTTGACCAACCCTGCGATTCTTTCGACGACCATGTCGCGAGTCTGCTGGTAGGGGATCTCGCTGACGACGATTTGGCTGCGGCCTTTTTTGGTTTCGACGATTTCACATTTGGCGCGAACGACGATCGTACTTCGGCCCGTATAGTAGGCTTGCCGAATTCCCATGCGGCCACAGATTTGCGCGCCGGTCGGGAAATCGGGGCCGGGTAATACTTCGAGTATTTCGTCGATCGAAACGAGAGGATTTTCCAGAAGCAGGATGACCGCATCGCAAACTTCACCCAAATGATGCGGTGGAATCGAGGTCGCCATGCTGACGGCAATACCGCTGGCCCCATTGACCAGCAGGTTGGGAAACTTGCAGGGCAGAACCGTCGGCTCCATTCGCTTTTCGTCGTACGTAGGCACAAAGTCGACCGTGTCAAACTTCAAATCGTCGAGCATCAGTGCTGCGATCGCCGAAAGCCGAGCTTCCGTGTATCGCATCGCGGCCGGCGGTAAACCTGCGACAGAGCCGAAATTGCCTTGCTTGTCGATGAGAACGTGGCGCATGTTCCAGTCTTGGGCCATCCGCACCAGCGTGGGATAGACGATGCTTTCGCCATGCGGATGGTAATTGCCGCTGGCGTCGCCAGAGATCTTGGCGCATTTGACGCGCGAAGCCCCCGGTCCTAGGTTCAGATCATTCATCGCAACCAGGATGCGACGCTGGGAGGGCTTCAAGCCGTCGCGAACATCGGGCAGCGCCCGGGACACGATGACGCTCATGGCGTACGTCAGGTAGCTATCTTTGAGCTCCTGCTCGATGGGCATGTCGATCCACAAGGGTTGTCCGCTTTTCCCCAGTTCGCCGTTGCCGTTTTCCGGAGGTGTATTCGAGGACAACTTTATTTCCCTTTATATCGCAGTCGCAAGAATCGGCGATCTCAAACGCCCGCAAAGCGCTGTTCCAGGACGCAAGCTTACGGCCAAAAAGTACTGCGAATTCAGCGCTGCAAATCGCCCCTAAATTTACCATTTTTGACCCCCAGCCACAATCGTCCGACGTAAATAGTTGTTGCCGTAAGGTGCGATGCAGCAACCAGTTGCGAAGACTCGTTTGGACCGTGTAGCGGGGCCTTCGCCAAACATTGCTTGACCGCGGAATCTCCTGCTGAAGACAATGCAAGAATGCGGCGATTGGGTTCCGGGCCTGGTCGCCGCCGAGGATTGTCGTCAAGCGAAAGAATTAGGTCATGGTCTCAAACCGCTGGAGTCAGGCATTCGACTTCGACGCGTTCGATGCAAGACTCGAGTTGTTGACGGGAACAAGCCGCGAAAACTCACTTCCCGCCGTTCTTCTTGTCGAACCTCGCGCGACTGCGCCGCATGCTTCTATGGCTCGGCAGCGCGATGGCGAATCGACGATCGACGTCGAATCCAAACTCGGCCAGCAAATCGACACACCGGATGGTCCGATTTGGGTAGAGGGGAGCGCGGTTTTGTGCGCCTGCCCGGATTGTGCGGCGCCGATGACGTTGCGGATCTCGTTGGCGATGGCCAATTGTTGGCGCTGCGAAGCATGCGTCGAGCTTACCGCGGCGCAACGGCGTGCGTTACAACAAGCCCTGGAAGAGCCCGATCGCGCAGTCGCTCGGATTGCCCAGCCCCTGGACCGCACCTCCGTGGACGCGCCAGCACAGCGCCGTGCGCGCCCCTTGGCTCGCCCGCGGGAACTCGGACCGATTCGTGACTCGGGCCCGCGCCGTACGCGAATGTCTTTTCGCGATCGAGTTCATTCCATTCCGGCCTGGCTTGTCAGTCTATTGTTTCATTTAATCCTGCTGATGATTCTGGCCTTGGTCTTACTCCCCAATGCTCAGGAGGATCTGGAGATCACGATTACCACGTTCGTCGATCCGTCCGAGCAGCCGGGAGGCGAGTTTCAGGCGGTCAATCTCGACCACCAACTTCAGGACGATTTGCTCCCTGCGCCACTGTTGGAAATGGGGGAGGCGGAAATGCGGCAGTACAAGATGCTGGCGGATCGGGATGCGAAGCAGCTGCAAGTTGATGATGCTCCGCTCGCGGCGCTACCCGATGTCGCGTCGGTCCGCCGGAGCATCACGACGCAAACAGGTCGGACGCAGTCATTAGTCGCCCGCGACCCCCGGATTCGCGCGGACATCGTCGAACGCGAAGGTGGCTCGACCCTCACCGAAGCAGCCGTTTCGCGCGGTTTGCGCTGGCTGGCCACCGTGCAGAACCAAGACGGAAGTTGGAGCCTGACACGATTTGATCGCAGCGACCGGCCCACCAATTCCGGCGACGCAGCCGGGACGGCGTTGGCGCTTTTGCCGTTCCTGGGTGCCGGTCAAACGCACGAATTCGGTGTATACAAATCGACCGTTGCGAAAGGGCTCGCATGGCTGCTCGACCATCAAAAACCGAACGGTGATTTTCGGGCCGGTTTGGAGGAAGAGTACGGAATGTATACGCACGGCCAAGCCTCGATTGTCGTGATCGAAGCCTACGCGATGACGGGCGACGAGAAACTGCGCGACCCTGCGCAGCGAGCTATTCGGTTTATCGAAAAGGCACAGCACGAACGGGGTGGCTGGCGGTATCGTCCCGGCGAGGAAGGCGACACCAGCGTCTTTGGTTGGCAGTTGATGGCGTTACAAAGCGCTCGTTCGTCGGGTTCCGGTTTACAAGTCGATGACGCGACGCTGAAATTGGCGGACTATTACTTGGACCTCGTCAGTCGACGTACGGGGTCGCGCGAGGATGCCGAAGGCGGCGATCGCTATCGTTTGGCCGGAGTGTTGTATCGGTATCAACCTGGTCGTGAGCCCACGCCACCGATGACCGCCGAAGCAATTCTGTGCCGAATGTATTTGGGCTGGCAAAAAAATGATCCGCGTTTGGCCGCTTCCATCGATTGGCTGACCAAGTATCATCTTCCCGACGAAGACTCAGAGTTCAACGTCTACTATTGGTACTACGCTACGCAAGCCATTCACCATTACGGCGGCACGCGCTGGAAAACGTGGAACAACCGTGTTCGCAATTTGCTGATCAGCTCCCAAGAAACCCGAGGCAAGTATCCGGGAAGCTGGGATCCGGATGACGATGTGTGGGGCAATCGGGCCGGCCGCATCTACGTAACATCATTAGCGGTGTGTACTTTGGAAGTCTACTATCGACATCTGCCGCTCTTCAAGCAGCTTGATTTGAATTGAAACACGAACCGAAACCTCAATCGGACCAGCCGCTTGGCCCGACGCTTCCTCTCGAATCCGCCAAAATATGGAAGCTTAGAACGCGGACATTGCAATTGGGCGAGTTGCCGTTGCTGATGGGGATCGTAAACGTCACTCCCGACAGCTTTTCCGACGGCGGCAATTACCTTGACGCAGATCGAGCGGTCGAGCACGCGCTGAGTCTGATCCAAGACGGCGCTGCGATGATTGACGTGGGCGGCGAAAGCACACGACCCTACGCGCAACCGGTCGAGCTGGCGGAAGAGTTGCGGCGAGTGATCCCGGTAATCCAAAAACTGCACGCGAAGTCCAATGTTCCGATTTCAATCGATACGTCCAAATCGAAAGTGGCCCGCGCGGCGCTGCAGGCCGGCGCGGAGATTATCAACGACGTGAGCGGCTTGGAAGCGGATCCGGACATGGTCTCTGTGGCCCAACAAAGCGGCGCTGGGCTTTGCGTCATGCACATGCAGGGAACTCCCCAAACCATGCAGGACGACCCAATTTATGACGACGTAGTTGAAGATGTCGCACAGTACCTCCACGATCGCACGCAGCTTCTCGTAGCTGCGGGAATTGAACTCCGATGCATTTGCCTCGATCCAGGAATCGGGTTTGGAAAGACCCATCAACACAATTTAACCTTGATCAGCAATTGTCGCCGCTTACACCTGTTGGGTCGACCGATTTTGATCGGGCATTCGCGCAAGGGGTTTATCGGCAAGTTGATCGGGTCGAATGAGATTGCGGACCGGGATTTGGGGACATTGGCACTCTCGCTGTTCTTAGCGCAGCAACGAATTCAAATTCTGCGCGTGCACGATGTGGCCGCGACTCGAAAGGCATTTACGCTGATGCAGGCCGTGTTTTCAGGCGAGCCGCCGCGTTTACCCCGGCGGTCTTAGTTTTCAGTTTTGAGGCGAGCGGCAGTGTTTATCCCCGTCGTCTTGGTTTTCAGTTTTCAGTTTTCAGTGTTCAGTCAGAAAGGCATGAGTGTAAGCAGTTTTGTTAACCTCATTTTTCGCGACTTTCGATTCCCTCGCCAGCCGCTTCAACGCGAGGAGGGCTTCACTTCTCATTCCCTCCCCCGGCGCTTCGTCGCGGGGAAGGCAAGGGAGGGGGGCTTTTGCATTCTTCGGGAGATGAGGCTTCACGTCTTCGGCGCACATTGCCGCAAGAAACAAAAAAAACGGCGTCCGAAAGCGGATGCCGTTTGATTTCATTGATTGACCAGCTCAACCGAGCTACTTCTGATTGCCTTCGGCTTCGGCCTTCTTTTCGCACGTGCATTCGTTTAGGCAGCCGCATGGTTTGGCAACGGCAACGGTAACGGCACTCGCGGCGGCGCTATCGGCTTCCGCTTCATCGGCGCAGCAACTTCCCGCCGCACAACACTCGCCGTCCGAACCCGCACAGCAGGAACCGGTTTTTGAGCTGACGGCGACGGTTGCTGCTGCACAGCATTCGCCTTTGGCACCGGCACAGCAGGAACCGGTTTTGGAGCTGACGGCGACGGTTGCCGCTGCACAGCATTCGCCTTTGGCACCAGCACAGCAAGTTTCGCTCTTGGCAGACGACGTCGCCACGGTTTCGCTGCAGCAACTGGGCTTGCTCGTCGCAACATCCGAGGATGCCGAGCAGCAGCTGCCGGCATTGACGACAGCAGAAACGGGCGTTCGATCGCTCGCTGCCCTCTGCGTGGCGTTTTCCGTCGAACGGTTGTAAATCAAAGCGCCAATCGCCACAAATGCCGCAACAGTAATCATTCCAAACAATGCTTTATGCATGATGACCTCGTTTTCCTTACTTCAGATGAAACTCAAATTCCCGACAATTTCGCCGAATCGATTATCCAGCGCATCGACCGAAAATACTAGATTCCGTAGTCGAGTCCCGCAAGACTGTTTCCAATTGGTTACCATCGCCGCTGAATGCTTGTAAAAACAGCCATCAAACCGCGGTGCTTTGTGAGTTGGTCGACAATGATTTGGTGAGCGGCCGGGTTTACCCCGGTCTCGCGCTCGGCGCAGGTCTCCTGACCTCGCCGGGACAGCGACCGAAGGTCTCCTCGGTCGGCCGCAACAACTGTGGGGCGTAGGAGACCTGCGGTCGCAAGAAGTGCGGGGTCAGGAGACCCGCGCACAGCGCGCTTTGAGGCTTGAGGTATTTGGTATTCCCTCAAGCCTCACGCCTGCAACCTCAAGCCTACTCAATATAACTTTCGACCATGATCGCACGTTCGATGTTATGGTCGACCCCTTGTTCAAAGCCAACGGGAATCGAGCGGTCAAAGATGAAGAACCCGCGATGCCGTTTGACTTGGCCCGTGTCCGAACCGAGTTCGCAAGTGGCTGGCTGATCGGTTAACAAATCTCCGGTCGCTGGGTCGACTTCGAAATAGCCGACCGTGATCCAGATCGCGAACACGCTGGACCGCGTAGTGACGAGGTTCCCCAATCGCTCGATTGCGTCGTAGCGGAAATACGCGTTCCGGTCGGAGTTGTTGTGGGCTTGTTGTCCGCCGCTTGGATCGAAGCTGAACAATGCGTCGGTCGCGGCACTTCGTCGCAACAGGCCTCCATTGACACCGATTGTCGGGTCGATGGTTTCACGGAAGGGGGTCGTGAACTCGCCGCTCATTGGGTCGCGGCGTGAAGCATTCATGACGTTATAGTCCAGGAAGGGGCCCCCAGCGGGTACGTCGGTGGCGTATTCGCCGATGACGGCGGACCAAGTATCGCGGTCGAGGATCGTGTTAATGTTGACTTTGCCTGGGTAGCGGAATCGTGAAATGTCGTTGAAAGGCGGAGCCAATCCAAAGACGGGCATCGTGCTTGCCGGGGTTGCGTTGAAGTACCGTTCGGTTCCCACGTAGCGCGAGGGGACTTCGACGAAGTCGAGCAATTTGTAAAGTTCCAGCCTCACCGATAAAGCACTGGCCTGTTGGAGGAAGAAATTGGGAAGGTGTCCGAAGCCGTTGCCCGTAGGATTGGCGGCTGTGATATCGTAAGGATCACCCGCGGCCTTTGCTGTGAAGCTAGTGAGCAATTGCGAACTTGCTTTGGATGGAACGAGCATGAGCTCGTATTGGCTGACGTAAGGGCGATTGTTCCAAGTGAGCCATGTAAATGGCTTAGCGGCATCAAGCCCTAACAACGCAGGAGGAACGGCGGCTGCGACCCGCGACGGTTCGTTGCTAGGAGTGTTGTTATCGACGGGCCATGGCGGGACGCCCGCGACTCCTTGCCAATGATCGAACCATGCGTCATTAAACGTACCAAGAGTTTCAAAAACGGTACTATTGAAGATGTGTTGATCGGGATCGGCAATTACCGTTGCTGGTTCATGGGACAAGTGCCAACCAGGGCTTCCGGCTTGCTGAATTTCATTGATAAATGTAGGAGGCGGATCTGCCCGGTACAAATTGCCGCGCCGCATCGACTCGAGTTGATCCTGAGACCACAGATTTCTATGTTCATCGACGTCTAAGGCAATAGTGTCGTACTGGGTTGACGGCGGATATTTCCGATTTCGGCCGCGCTCCATCGATGCGAAATCGCGCACCGTTTCCAATCCAATCGGATCAAAAGTGGTCAAGACGGTTGAATCGTCGTCCTGTTTCGGACCAGTTACAGTATCATCCCTAGTCGTCGATATTCCGTTAAACGACGTCAGATTCATTGACAAGGAATCGACTGTTCGATACGGGTTGAGGACGCTGTCCCAAGGAGCCAATGGATTAGCCAGCCGTTGCAGATGCGCCACGCGATACGTGGGTGTCGTTTTATCATCGCGCAGGCATCGGAATTCATAATCAGTTGCAGCTCGTCCAACAAAATCTAAAGGTTCGTCGTATGGAGTCGTGTAAATCCAGCCATCGACGGTCGAGACTGCGGCGACTCCCAAAGAGTCAACCGTGGGATAACCGCCCGTTCGATCGCTGACATTGAATGGTCGCCGAGGGCTGCCAGCAACGACGGGAAATTCAACAGGAATCGGTAGTGCGATCCGCGTCAGCGAAACCATGCTTCCGGTTGCAATATGATAATCCTCAATTTGAACCTGACCGGCAGCGGTATCCAGCGTAATACTTCGAGTATCGGCGATCGGAATTGGATCACCTTCAATAGCAGTGGTTCGACGACCAAAAATTGTCTTGTTCGTACCGAAAACGTTTCCCGACGATCCCAAGACCGCGTGTGCGCCCACGGGTAGCAATAATGGACTCGAGATCGTTGCATGAAAGGCCTCAACCCCCTGATTTCCAGGAAACACTAGCGCGGGCGGCAAAACGAAATAGACCAATCGGTCGATCGACGCGGCGTTGGTTTCAGCGTCTGGATCGCGATTTCGATTATCCAGCAACGCGGTTGGTGTAAACGTTGGGTCACCATATTCATCATCGTCCGCGTCAGGACCAGATATGGCGATTCGCCAAACCGGATCGCCATTTGCCGCGCCGTTGTGCGTGCGACTAAGGTCGACGTCACTTGCTTGGTATAGTTCCGACGGGTAAGTAACATCATTTCCAGCAACCCATGGAGCGTACAATTCTATGTATGCCGCCGGCTCTGGACGCAAACGGTTGTCAAAATGTTGAATATCTCCACCGGCGAAGGTGCCACCTTCAGAGGTGTCTTCGGTCCGCCGGTCATGAGTCGCCAACGTTTCGGTGATCAATAATTCCGGACGCTCGCAACCCCAAACGATGATACGCTCCGTGGATTGTTCGTTGGGGTCGGCCGCATCGATTAGACCGTTGCCGTCATTGTCCACTCCATCAGCCGTTTCATTGGTTATTAAACTGCCGTCGGTAATCCAACCATTGAACGGATTGTCGTCGTATTCAAATGGAGTCATGATCGCATCCGGGTCGCGAAAATCGACAACATTGACACACCATTGCGCAAGCGCCATTCGGTCGGCTGGATCATTTCCAATATCCAATCCATCGCCGTCGAAATCGCCTCCCTGAGGTAGCGGCGCAGCCGGCAGAAGCTTAAGCAAAGCGAGCACATAAAGCTGCTTGGCGAAGTACGCTCGGGCGAGTCCCGGCGCGTCCGCTGTGGCTTGGCCATTGCGGCTGATGTCGAGGCTAACGGCTCCACCCGGATAAGGAACGGACTCGCCAAGTTCCCCTGCTCCGGCGGCGTCATACTCGTCGACAGTTCCATTCAGATTGTCGTCCACACCGTTTCCAAACGGGCTATTGATGTCCATCTTCAAGCCTTGCACGATGTCGGGCGAAAGCATCGTGTCTATTTGAGACAATGCCGTCGGCGGCACTCCTGCGAAAATTGCGGCAGCTTGAATTTTGTTGGCAAGTTCGACCGCCGAGTTCGACGGCGGCACGGGTACTTCGCGGCTGTCCGTTGCTACTTTCAAACGCTTCGTGGGATCATTGCCCGGCGTCGTTGCATCCAAACTTGGCGCCAATCGAAACAAACGATCCGCCAGGAATTTCGAATCCAAATCGAATGTGCGATAAACTCGCTCAAGCTCCTTATAGGAAAACGGATGGTCCAAGCGATTGCTTCCTCCGTTGATCAACGGATTCTCGCTGGGTCCTTCCGACGGAAAACCGGCAACATTCATCTCGTACGGATTGTCAACTAGGTCGTAGTCGTAAGGCATCAGGCCGGGATCATTGAACGCTGGTACGACATCAATTCCTGGCATTGAGATGGGCAAAAAACCCGTCGAATCGAAAACCTCGGTAAATCCCCACCCGTATCGGCCCTTGAGGTCCATTCGCGAACCAAATAGGTTGCCGATGCCACTGGTCGGGTAGCCAAACAATTTGTATTCGGACCAGGGGTCTTGTACTTCGGACATGCCCGTACCGTAGATTCCGTTAGGACCTGGCGGGCCAAAGCGTCCGTAATACGTTCCATTCCCGGCAAGGAGATTTAGATAATCAGGATCCGGAAAGCCCCCGTTGAATATTCCGCGCAATGAGACATCTGATGGCCCGTAGCCTTGGCCTTGCGGAACGATCAACGGGCTTCCAAGCAAGGGATACGCTGGTACCTCGTCCGTATATCGACCCCTTGCATCGTCGCCATTGCCATGGAAATTGAGGTTGCACCTTCCATCCAGGTCCAGAGCCATGTAAGCCACGAGCGCTTTATATTGGCGACCGGAGCTATCGGTTTGAACGGGATAGCCAAGATCAATCCAAATGCTGTCCTTGTATCCGTCCCCGTCATTGTCGAGTTCGAGGTCCGGCCAACCATCGCCATCGCCATCGGCCAAGGGAGTCGCTTGAAACGGCAATGGGCGGAACGCTTCGTAATTCGCGTTCCCAAAGTGATAAAAGCTGCCGTAGATCGCGGGAACACTGTCGAAATCCGGGCCGGCCAAAAACGCGTTTTGTAGGTCGAGCGCATCGTAGGGTTCTGAGATTGCGTCAGGAGGCGAGGGCGGCATATCCGCAAACGCCCGCCCGTTGATCAAGACATTGGCGCCTTCCAAATCCGCCACGTTCGCGGTCGCGAACGGGTCTTGTCCGTTAGTCCATTCGGGGACGATTAAAAACGAACGGCTGGTCGGAGTTCCGGTCGCATCGTATTGAACGTCGTAGTGAAAAATGCGGCAGGAAACACCTTTAACGGTAGCCGTCGGCGAGTTGCTGATAAACGTGAGGACTTGTCCACCAAACGCACCGACTTTGTCCAAGAGCGTTGGATCTGCCGGGGGCGTAGTCACGTTGAGGTAAATCCGAATCAATTGGCTATAAGAATTAGCATCGGCGGTTGGAGCTGGCGCAACCGGCGTCGTAGATGGACCACCTACTATTCCCTTAAATCCTCCTGCATACATGTCACCCAGAAGTGAATGATCGCTTGGCACTGCAGGGCTTGAGGGAAGTGGGGTATTGAGAGCCGAGTTTGGATTGGTCGTTCCGCGCAGGACATCCATCAACGCTCGATTGAGAATTGTGGGCGCGGAATCGCCGCGAACTTCTAAGTTTGTGCGAGCCTCTGAGACGCGCATGAAATTGCCCGAAATGACGACGAACGTGGCGCCCATCAACAAGAACAGCACGATCAAGCTGATGACGAACAACAGCGTGATGCCGCGCCGGCGGTGAATATTGCGACTCATGACAACCTCCCGATTATCTTCTTGTGTTCCTAGCTCTCTTCCGCGCCAATCGGCGCGCGTCAGTTCAAATTCCAATCAGACGAGGTTTCAAATTTCATCGTTCGTTCGTAGACGGCAATTACGCTTGGCATTAGCACAGCGGAAACCGTTGAGCCCGCAGGAACGTCCAGATCGCTCCCTTGCAATGTGACCCTAAAACCACGCACATACGTTGGCGGTGACGGCGGGAATACTATTGTTGAGTCGAGATCGGATTCGAGAACCCGGAAAAACGCAACTTCCTGAATGTTTCCACCGGAGTGCACCAAAAGCATGATCCACAATCCTCGACGAATGACCGTGGATTCGAGTACTTGAGATCCATCAATCTCGGACAATTCGACATCGCCGCCGCCAAACAATGTTGTCGGCCCGGTAAGCAACGCTCCGGATTGACTAACATCAAAAATTCGGTCCTGAGTATCCGAATTTCGCGCCAATGAAACTGCGGTGTAAAAACGGGCATAGTCATCGATTTCGCTATTTCTGGAAACATACATTTTCCACGTCAGACGGCCCGCGTATTGCCGGCCGCTTGTGCCAGTTGTCGATGAAAAAAAATCTTGCGTCGGGCCTGAGAAATCGTCGGTCGGAGGTTCGGTCACTAGATCGTCGTGTCCCGCGAACAATCGTTGCGACAACCCTCTGGAGAGGACGCTATTGGTCCGATCGAAAAGGTTGATCCTTGGGAATCGTGGAAACGTCGCTGGCAATGGATTGAAGAAGGGAAAATTGCGGAATTCCGGGGGGGTTAAATTAAAAGGGTCGTCGGCAGGCAAAAGGTGACGCGAGAACCCCCATGGATCGATACAAAAGAATTCGTCCAACGTCGCGTCTTTGGCAACTGCGGTGTAAAAAGGTGGACCCAAAGTATAGTCCGGAAGCGCCCAGCGGAGATTATCGATCCCGCCTTGATTCACTACCTCTTGAAATCCGCGCGCGTCAAAATCGCTCATGCCGTTGCGGGCCAGCGTCAGCGCGGCTTCTCGGTTCATTCCGATTTCGACTTGGCGAACGGCAAACGGAATCAGCACAAATACGCCAAACACGCCGGTCAAGGCGACAATGATCGACACCAACACTTCGATCAACGAAATGCCACGCGGCGCCTGCCGGCCAGCCGCCGACGGGAGTGAGCAAGTTTCTTGTTCCCTCGCCCCGCATACCGGGAGAGGGGTAGGGTGAGGGGTTGGCGCGGATCGAAGGTTCTGCCCCTCATCCTGGCCTTCTCCCCAAGGGGGAGAAGGAACTTTGTATGGCGGTCCCGGACGACCGGGATAAACCCGGCCGCTCGCATTGTTTTGTACTACAAAATCACTCATGCCATCCCTTTATTGATTTGCGGTACGACGATCCAAAGCCAATGACCGCGCGGCATCCAAGCGAGCTGGGGTTGCCGGAGCGAACGGTGCGGCTTGCACACTACTGCTGGCCATTTCGCTGACTTTGACGGCACCATTGGATTGATTTATCGTGACCCAAAGGTTGGCCATGTTTTGCAGCGGGTCCAATCCATCGGATTCTTCATCAGTCGCGATCAATAGAAATAGTGGTCCGCCCGGCAGCAGAACTGGCGTGGCGGCCCCAAACCCTTGGGGATAATACCGTTCAATCGCGCCGTGTTGATCGAAAATGACAATAAACGAATTGGTATTGGGGGCGGGCAGCGGTACCGGATTCAGTTCCCCGTTCAGCGAGGTGGCCGCGCCGCTGGTGTCATGATCGCCAGAGAATTGCAAATCGATCAATTGGCCGACTGGGATGCGAACTTCACCGGAGATGAGTCGAACCGGCTTGCGATAAATCATAAAGGGGACGCCGGGTTGCGGTGCGGGGTTCAGCGGCGGCGCGGTCTGATAAGACAACACTTCGAATGTCGTCGCGGTCAACATGCGATATAGCGGACCGCGATAATTGAATTGAATGAAGTCATTCAGCGAAGGCGTGTAACTGGCCGCGGCGGGCAACTGGACCGAGTAAACTCCGGCCGATTCCGAGACGTTGGCAAGGTCACCGAAAAAATCGCCCGCGTAGGGTGGGAGCATCCGCATCCGGTACATACTGGTTGCGCCATTTGTGTAATTGCCGTTTCGCACAATTTCAATTCCGGCAAATCCGTTCACGACTGCGTCGTCGCGAGCAGAGGCAAACGTCGATTCGACGACGCGGGCCGCTTCGCGAATCTTGCGGTCCGCCGTGACGACACGCAGCTTGGGAATTACAATCGCCGCCAAGACCGCCATGATGCTGATCACGATCAACAGCTCGATCAGCGTGAATCCGCGTCGTCCAAATTTAATTTTAGGAACTTTAGTCATCGGACTTACACGTTACCTCGGCATGTTCTTTGAATAAATGTCAATATGAACCGCGAGGGGCCCATCAGTTGCCATAAGTAGATCGTAATCATGCGGGAGAGCAGGAGGAGCCGGCGGAATCGGAGGCGAAGGAGGATTAAACGACGGATCTCCCAAAGGATCAAACGACGGATCATACGGCGTTGGGGGCCCATCATCGGGATCACGAATCAAAGCGTCGTCGCCAATGTGCAACGTAAACCGGAGCGGATCTCCCCACGAATCGAGGATCTCCAAATTGTCGTCGGCGTCCGTGTTGCCGATCTCGGCGCGAAAAATGAAGTCCATGCCGGAGCTGCCGTAATCGTTATGGGAATTCAGAATCTCAAACAGGCACTCGGCTTGTTCGTTCGCGGTGGATGCACCTCCTAATTCGCGAATCATGCGGGTTCGAAGCGCCGGGACGTTTGAAGTCATTGTCCCAATATCAGCGTTGGCAAAATGTGTGGCGAAGGCAGGCGCCGGTGCGAAATCGTCGGTGAAATGTAATGACGGATAGACGGCCAATTGGTTCAATCGGCAGGGCATCTCCGCACGAATGTACTCGATTAGAATTCGATTTCGGGCCCATAGCCTGTTGGGGCTGGCGGGTCGGAATGGCAACTTGCGCACGGAATAGTCTTCGAGCCGCGATTGGATGAACTGTTTGATGCGGCGGATCTGGGCTTCGGTACGGGCGGCGTTGGCGTCATACCGTGCGCCGCCGATCATTGACAGGGTCAGTGCGCCCAAGATCGCCAAAATCGAAATGACCATTAACAACTCGATCAGCGTAAACGCTCGGTGCGTTGCGCCATCCGCTCGCCGTGAAATAGTGTTTTGGTTCATCGCATTTCCTCCCGAGAGGCCTTCGGTTATTGGGTTAGTCGTTCCAAAATGCCGCCGGAAAAGTTGCTCAAATTGTCTCGATGTTCTCGAAATTGAGGACTTGCCGTCCAAACGTCATCCGGTCCTGTCACGGCGCCGAAAGTGACATCTTTGCCCGCGGCCACGATTTGGAAGGTCGATGGAAAGTAATAGTTAGCCCAAGGGGGGCCGCCAGCCGGATCGGGGCTTTCTGGAATGGTTCGATAGGGAACGTGCGTCACTCCGCCGATGACAATCGACGCGGTCGTGTATCGCTGCCAATCGTAATAGAGATAGGGCTGATCGCCGATCTTGCGCTGCAAGTATCGTTTGACCGTGACGCTATTGCCGTCGATCAATTGACCACCGTCAAAGTCAAAGAAGATGTAATTCGCCGGATCATCTCCGTTTGCAAAGCCGTCCCAAGCAGCTCCGCCGTTTCCGTTGGTCAACGGAAACTGCGCATTTTTCTTGAGCGCCGAGAGCCAAAACACCAAAATCGAGTCGTTGTCCAGGTGTTGGCCGACATCGGTCCACCAGGTCGTGATATCGGCATCGGTCTGTTCGTGATTCGCAGCGATCCGGCGCAAGTATTGTTTGAACGTTACGAGATCCTCGGGATCGGTCCCCAAGTCGGAGGTTCCATCCGCATCAAAATCAAATTCGCACGGCGGATAAAATCCGAATTTGGTTTTGAAATTCTCCACGCCGCCGGATAACTCGTTGATCTCGCTAGTCACGGCGAAGTTATGGGTGGTGAACAGAACGGGGAAGACGGCAGCCAGAAGGAGCCCCATCAGAATCCCGATGATGACAATGACCACCAGCATTTCGACCAGCGTAAAGCCATCGCGGCGTTTGTTGTTTCGAAACATGACGGACTCCTATGTTTTCTTTCTGGACCGGGATCGGTGAGCAGGTAATCGGCTTAACCCTCAGTCGGGGTGCCGCCGGACAAACTGGTGATCATGGTGATCATGGGCATAAACAATGAGGCGACGATGAATAACACGACGAGCCCCAAGAAGATAATCATCATGGGCTCGATGAGCTTCATCATGCCGTCGGTGAGGTTTTGGACTTCTTCTTCGTAATAATCGGCGACTTTGTACAACATCGTGTCGAGCTCGCCGGTTTCCTCGCCGACGTCGATCATATTGACCACGAGGTCTTCGACGACTTGTTTACGGGCGACGAGGAAATACCACATGAACCCGATCAGGGCCATGGCCATCGATCCGTAGAGCACGATGATCAGGTACTGCGGGTCGACGAAGAGGATGGCCAAGGGGGGCGAGGCCAGCGTGGCGACGAAGAAAAACGCAGCGACTGGGTGAATCGGCGGTTTCGCGAATTGCTTCATCGGCCGGGCAATCGTCTCGCCTTCTTGGATCGAAGCGGTGACTTTGCTATAGACTTTTTCGTACATCGCGTTGCCGGATGTTTCGCGGGTGATCGTCAAGCCCTCGATGATGGGCACGCCGCTGGCCACGAGCGCGCCGAGTGTGCGCGTGGTGCGGGCCATGTTGGCCTTCTCGACCAGTTTGCCCATGATCGGCAGCTTCAATAGATAGAGGTGCCAGCCCATACGGCCGGCTCGGAACTTGCAGACCAGCGAAATAAATAGGACGACCGCGATGGGGATCAGCGGGAACAAGAACCACAGATTGACGAACCGACTGGAGATTTGGATCAAGAGCTGGGTGAGCACGGGCAGCTTGATCTCGAATTCGTCAAACATGTCTTTGAAGACCGGAATGATCCACAACATAATGAAGCTCAAGATGCCGATCGTGAACAAAATGACCATGATCGGGTAAATCATCGCCCCAACGACTTTGCTCTTGAGCGTTTGAGTTCGTTCTTTGAATTCGGCCAAGCGGCGCAAGATGACTTCCAGCGAACCACCGGCTTCACCGGCTTTAATCATGTTGACATACAGCCGATCGAAGACTTTGGGGGATTTGGACAGGGCCTCGGAAAGCGTGGCCCCGCCTTCGATTTCATCGCAAACGTCAATGAGTGCATTTTTCAACGCGCCCGCCGGCGACTGACCCTCCAAAATCTTCAGGCTACGGAGGATTGGGAGACCGGCGTCTTGGAGAATGGAAAGCTGTCTGGTGAAGGTCACGATTTTTTTGCCTCTGGCGCCTCCCAGGGCAAACGACTTGCGGCGGCTGCTCTTCTTGAGCTTTTTCTTTTCGCCTTTGTCCAGCGAAATCTTGGTGACGAAATAGCCCATCGAGCGAATCGTCGCTTGGGCTTCGTCCTGCGTTTGGGCCTCGATGACGTCTTGGATTTCTTGGCCCTGCGGGTCCATCGCCACAAATTGAAAAGTTGGCATCGCTCGTCCTCGGATCTAGTCGGCGGAAACGGATGAATTAGGACTCGAAAATGGTTTCACGAACGATCTCTTCGACCGTCGTTAGACCTTGGAAGATAAATTTGATTCCGGCATCGCGGAGCAGCACCATCCCCTTGGACTGGGCTTTTACGCGAATCAGATCGGCGGTTTCGTTGTTCATGATCATCGACCGCAGCTCGTCGTCGATGACCATCAGTTCGAACAAGCCGACGCGGCCTTTGTATCCGGTGTTGTTGCAAGAATTGCAGCCCGCACCTCGATAGAATTTGCGGTCACTCAGCTCGGCGCGTTTGAGTTGTAACTCGGCCAGCATATCCTCGCTCGGCTCGATCTCCTCGCGGCATTCGAGGCAAATCCGCCGGACCAACCGCTGCGCCAAAATGGCTTCCACGGTCGCGGTGATCAAAAACGCCGGAACTCCGATGTCTTTGAGGCGCGTGACCGTGCTGGCCGCATCGTTGGTGTGCAGCGTACTAAAGACCGTGTGGCCGGTCAGCGACGCCTGAATGGCGATCTCCGCCGTTTCGATATCGCGAATCTCTCCCACCAGGATTTTGTCGGGGTCCTGCCGCAATATCGCCCGTAAACATTTGGCAAACGTCACATCGATTTCGGCGTCGATCGGGATTTGAATGATTCCGTCGATGTCATATTCCACCGGATCTTCGGTGGTAATGACTTTGTCTTCGATCCGATTGAGTTCGGACAGGGCGGAGTACAACGTCGTCGTCTTGCCGGAGCCGGTGGGACCCGTGACGAGGATGATCCCGTTGGGTTTCCAGATGACTTCCCGGAATTGTTCCATCGTCGACTCGTCCATGCCAACATTGTTCAAGTCGAGGGACACGACGGAGCGGTCGAGCACTCGTAACACGACGCTCTCGCCAAACATCGTGGGAAGCACGCTGACGCGCAAGTCCACTGGGTGGCCGCCGACGGTCAAGTCGATGCGGCCGTCTTGGGGCAAGCGTCGCTCGGCGATGTCCAAGTTCGCCATGACTTTGATCCGGGTCGTGATCGCAAACGCCAGATGCCGCGGGGGCGGGACCATTTCAAAGAGGACGCCGTCGGACTTGATGCGGATCCGGAATTCATCTTCGAACGGTTCGAAATGGATGTCGCTGGCATGGTCCTTGATCGCCAGGAGGAGCACCATGTTGAGCAATTTGCGGACTGGGGCGCTGTCGACCAGTTCGCTGATGTCGCTCAAATTGATCGGGCCGTCGGACGAGATCAACGCCGCAGCCCGTTTTAGATTCTCGTCGCGGTACAGCTCCTCGATGACCTTTTCGATGCTCTCGGCCTCGGCGTTGTAGAACTTGTCAATCGCTTTGCGGATTTGGCTTTCGGTTGCGATCAACAAACGAATTTCGTGGCCGATGAATCGCCGCAATTCGTCTTGCATCGAGAGGTTTTGCGGGTCGCAGGTGGCAACGGTCAGCACGCCCTCATTGAATTGCAAGGGCAGGACGCGATACAGCTGTGCCATCGCGTCGGTGACTTGCGCCCGGGCGTCGGCGGGGGGGACAAAGCCCTCGATGTCGACTGTCTGCATGTGGAACTGTTCGGCCAAGGCTTGGATCAACTGTTCCTCGTTGATCAATCCCATGTCTTCGGCGATTTTGCCGATCAGTTGACCGGGGTGCTGGTTCTGCTCTTCGACCAACATTTCCAGTTGGTCATCGCTGATGAACCCCAAGTCGACAAAGATCTGACCGATTCTGCGGAGCGCCATGGTTTGGATTCAATTTTAAAAGTGAATTGCGGTAAGCAAAGTGAATTGCGGAATGCTTAGTGTCCGGCTGGAGTCGCGGGCGGAGCTTCTCCCGCGACTTCTTCGGGGTGATATACGCCCTGCATCATCTGCATTCGGGCTTCGGCGATTCGACGTGCCAAGGCATCCGGTTCATGCGACTTGCCCAACGCGTCCTCGATCGTGATTTTTTCCGTCGCCCACAACGTGAACAGGTGATCGTCCATCAATTGCATACCGAATTTCGCACCGGTTTGAATGGCGGAATTGATTCGAAAGGTCTTATTTTCGCGGATCAGGTTGCCCACGGCGGGAGTGACCACGAGCAGCTCGAAGGCCGCGACGCGGCCGCCGCCAATGCGCGGCAAAAGCGTTTGCGCCAACACGCCCAAAAGGGCCGTCGACAACTGCGTACGGATTTGATCCTGCAAGTTGCCGGGGAAGGCGTCGATGATGCGGTTGACCGTTCCCTGGGCGCTATTCGTGTGCAACGTGGCAAACACGATGTGGCCCGTTTCGGCCGCCGTGATCGCGGCTTCGATCGTCTCCAAGTCGCGCATTTCGCCGACCAGAATGACGTCGGGGTCCTGCCGCAACGCGCGACGGATGGCCTCCGAGAATTTGGGGACATCGACCCCAATTTCTCGCTGATTGATCGTCGATTTCTTGTGGTAATGGTAATACTCGATCGGGTCTTCGATCGTAATGATGTGATGGTCGACGCGCTCGTTGATGTAATTCACCAGGCTGGCCAGGGTGGTCGTCTTGCCGGAACCGGTCGGACCGGTCACCAAGATCAACCCGCGGGGACGCATCACCAGCTTGGTCATGACTTTGGGAAGTTCGAGTTGCTCTGGTGTGAGCATATCGTTGGGGATCTGCCGCAGCACCATCGCGATATTGCCGCGTTGCTTGAAAATCGAAACGCGGAAGCGGGCTTTGTCGCCAAACGCAAATCCAAAGTCCGACGTGCCCACCTCTTGAAGTTCCCGCTGGCAGCGCTCGGGTGCGACGCTCTTCATCAGCGCCACGGTATCGTCCGGTTCGAGGACTTTGGTTTCCAGCCGCCGCAATCGGCCGTGGAGGCGAAAGACGGGGGGCTGACCCACGGTGATATGGATGTCGCTCGCTCCTTGCTTGACGCAAGCCTCGAGCAATTTGTCGATCAGAACGGTTGCCATGATTGACCTTTAAATGAGTCGCGCTGATTCATGAAATGAGCACGCCTCGATCGAAACGATAATCGGACACGTGGTCACGAATTCGCGTGATATAGAAATCTAAGCCAAGCAGAACTTAAGTAGGATTGCTCGCAAAAAGGCTTCGCTGAATTATGCGTAAGCAACTTTACGAATCAAACAAAATGGGGGATTTTCAGCAAAATGCCCCGTTAAACGTCCTGCTCGGTGCGTTTGGCGACTCGATAGACCTCTTCAAACGTCGTATAGCCAGCCATCACTTTGTCGATGCCGTCGTTAAACAGAGTGCTCATTCCCTTGGCCATGGCGTAACTTCGAATTTTCGCCGTGCTTTCGTTGCGATAGATCATTTCGCGTATTTTGGAATCGATCAGCAACAATTCGTAGATGCCAATTCGCCCACGAAATCCGGTCTTTTGGCAGCTGTTGCAGCCGCGGCCCTTCATGAAATTCGCCTTTTCAGCCTGCTCTGCCGTTAGGCCAATCTCCTGGAGAACCGAGTCCGGTGGTGTGTATTTTCGCCTACATTTTTGGCAATTCGTACGGACGAGTCGCTGGGCCAATATCGCCACAACGCTACTGGCAACCAAATAATTGGGTACTCCCATGTCAACCATACGTGTAATGGCACTAGGCGCATCGTTCGTGTGCAGCGTACTAAAAACCAAGTGTCCCGTTAAACTTGCCTGAATTCCCATCGAAACCGTTTCGGCGTCGCGCATTTCGCCGACCAAGATAATGTTTGGAGCCTGCCGCAGCATTGAGCGGATAATGCGAGCAAAGTCGAGTCCGATCGCGTGCCTCACTTCAACTTGGTTGACGCCGGGGAGGTAATACTCAACCGGATCTTCGGCGGTGATGATCTTGCGATCGGGTCGATTGAGCGTGTTCAAGGCGGCGTACAGAGTGGTCGTCTTTCCCGATCCAGTAGGTCCGGTCACCAAGATAATTCCGTTTGGTCGTCGAATGAGACCTTGGAAAATCCGGTAGGTCTCATCGGAGAACCCAAGCTGTCGCACACCGATCTTAATATTGTCCTTGTCCAACAGCCGCATGACGGCCGATTGGCCGTGGCTGGTTGGGATGACGCTCACGCGCAAGTCGAGTTCTTTGTCGCCGACGGTGATTTTGATTCGACCGTCCTGGGGTCGCCGACGTTCGGCGATATCGATTTTGGCCAAGATCTTGACCCGCGAAATAATGGCTCCCAATTGGCGTCTGGGGAGGCGATCGCGTTCGTGCAACACGCCGTCGATGCGGTAGCGGATTCGGACCCGATCCTCGAATGGCTCGACATGAATATCCGATGCGCGAAGCTGAACGGCTTCGGTGATCATCAAATTCACGAGCCGGACGATCGGAGCGCTGTTTTCGTCGTCCGTGCCCGCGGGTCCGCCAGTATCGGATTCCGTTTCGGTGAAATCGATTGCCGTATCGGTGAATTCTTGCAGGATCGAGTCGGCGCTTTCACCTTCGATTTGCCCGTAAACGCGGTTGATCGTTTCCATGATCTTGGCCCGCGGAGCGAGCGCGATCGATACGTCGCGATTGAGAATAAAGCGGAGTTTTTCTAGCGTATCGACGTCAGAGGGGTCGCTCATCAGAACCACGAGTCGACCGTCGACTTCCTCGAGTGGCAAGACCTTGTTTTCGCGGGCGACCGATTCGGGAACGAGTTCGACGACGCTTTCCGGAATATCGATTCGCGTCAAATCGACGTAGCGCAGTCGATGAACGCGGGCGATCGCTTCCATGACTTCATCGCCGGTTGCATGTCCTAGTTTGACCAGCGTATCGGCAATGGTGGAGGCCGTTTCGCGGGCGACCACGTCGGCTTCCTTGTATTGCTCGACGCTGATTATGCCCTTGTCTACGAGGACTTTGCCGAAGCCATTGATTTTCTCTGTCGCCATGAATTCTGCCCGATTTTCGACCCGAACGCACCCGCGTGCGAAACCCATGGGAAATTATATCTAGCCGCAAGCGTACTTCACTAGGCAACTAGCACGAATTCCGAAGAAGACCGAGGCGCGGGGCTAGACGCTGGGGCTACGTTTGATCAATTTACACGGCGAACCGGTGCTCTCCCGTTCAATTTAAACTCCGGGACAGGGAAAGCAAATGATTTTCCGTGCAACTCGCCAGGCCATCCAAATGATACCCACCCTCAAGGACGCTGACGATTTTCCCTGGGCAATACTCGCGGCTCATCTCCACCACGGCGTCTGTTAAATGGCCAAAATCCTCGGGCCCAAGACCCAACGAGCCAATCGGGTCATCGACAAATGCATCGAAACCGGCGCTGATCAGGATCAGCTCAGGTTGAATGCGTTGAGCGATCTGCTCGAGCCCGCGGCGGAATTGTTTCAGAAATTCGCTCGGCGGCGTCCCAAACGAGATCGGCAAATTCAAGGTGCAACCCAAACCATCCGCGGACCCGGTTTCCCCAGCTGTTCCAGTTCCCGGATAAAACGGATAGCGATGGATCGAAAGATACCCAACCTCGGCACGAGTCCAAAAAATTTCTTGAGTTCCATTGCCATGGTGAACATCCCAATCGATAACTAAGATGCGATTCAATAGCAGATTGCGAATCGAATATTCGGCGGCGACAGCGACGTTATTCAACAGGCAAAACCCCATTCCCCGGTTCGACTCGGCGTGGTGTCCCGGTGGCCGGACTGCGCAGAACGCAGCGCGTTCCCGTCCTTCAACGACCTCACGGACCGCGTGACAGACCGCCCCGCAGGCCAGCCGCGCTGCGTCGAAGGACCCGGGACTCAGGATGGTATCGGCGTCCAGCCAACCACCTCCGTTTTCGCATCGCTGCCGAACCGCTCGAACGTAATCCTCGCCGTGAACGGCGGTGATCCAAACCTCATCGGGGGCTTGGCAAGTCCGTAATTGAACTACGCTTTTGAGCGCATCACCCGTTAGCCGTTCCAGGATCGCCTGCAACCTTTCAGGGCACTCGGGATGGCCCCCGGTCGCATGTCGCAAAAACGTCGAATCGTAGAATACAGGGAGCACACGGAGAAAATCTGGCATGTTTGCCTGCTGTTTTACTGAAAAGCGCAAGGAAAAGTGCACAAAATTGACAGTCACCCGTGGGCTTGGGTATTCTTGATAGGGGCATTCTAATCGATCATTGATTGGTCCATTGCCCGGGCAAGGCTCGGAAACCGGGGTTGAATTGAGTTTGGGTAGTGTGATTTCAGCACAAAGGTTAAAAACACATTATCGATCGTGCGGGGGCGGCAACCCGGAACTTTTTGGTTTCGGAACCTGTCCAAGTTGCGGCGGCAACCGATCCCCAGTTCGTGGGATTCCCAGCGCACAGGGATCGAAAGCAAATCGCGGGTTGGGGGTTCGATGGCTACTTACCAAGGAAAAATCACAATGAGCCGAACGCTATTATTCCTCGCGGTGTTGAGCGCATTATTGGGCGGCGTGTTAGCCCGTTCGCTCGCGGCGCAAGAAACCTACAAGTCGGATCCTCTTGATCCCGCATTTGTGCTGCCGGATGCGACCAAATTCGATAAGACGAAAAAAGATCAAAAGCTTGAATTGACGAACTTAGAAAAGGGAGTCAAAGCAGCGCGAAGCACGAGCCAGGAGATAGCCGACAACGTATTGCGCGGAACCGCCGATTTGAATTCCGCAAGATCCGAATTCGATCGCTACTATAAAGGCTGGCTATTTCCCTCGATGACTCAAATTGACGACGAGTCTCTGTCCAAATTGGGCGATTTACGCGACGAGTTGCTGGGCCAGATACGGGAAACACCCAACGACTCGGCCATTCGCAAGCACATGCTGGATGAACTTGTGCTGCCGTATTTTACCCAGGTGGTTTCCGATTCAGGTTATCATCCCGCGGTCCGTTTGAATGCAGTGCTGATCATCGGCAACCTCAATCGACGCGATGGATCTCGAAACGTCGAACCTTCGCTTCCGATGGACGCGTCGCTGCGGATTCTGGTGAATTTGGCAAACGCGGCCGACACGCCCCCCTATTTGAAAATTGGGGCGCTCTCCGGGATTTTGCGGCATGCCATTATCGATGGGCAAATGAAAACGCCCGTCTTGGAAAACGCGCTGCGCGAACAAGCGATCCAGTTGGCGATCTCGGTGCTGGATGCCACTCCTTCGGGAGCCGATGGTACGACATTGACCGACGAACAATATTGGATGAAGCGCCAGGCGGCCCAGATTTTGGGCAAATTTCGCGTGCCAGGCGCGGATGGCAAGGCAGTTGCCTCGCTGCGCAAGATTCTCGACGACCAGACCGCCCCCTTGTGGCTTGCCGCTGATGCGATTGAAGCCTATGGAAATATCCGATTCGCTTCGCCTGAACAGGCCGATGTCGCCAACGTGGTCAAGTCGATCGGGATGATCGTGAGCAGATTCTTCAAGGCCGACATTCAGTCGATCGATGACTACGTCGCCGCGATTAAGGAAAATCGAATGATTGCCACACGATCGACAGAGACGGACAAACCAGAGGCGGCCTCCACTTCTGGTGGGGACGAGGATGCATTGCGATCGGGCGGTGGCGGGGCTGGTGCCAAGGCGGCAGCCGGCGCATCCAGTACGGCAAGTCAAACGTCTCGATCAGGCTCCATGGTCGAATTTCCCAATTACAAGATCAATGATGTTAGGCAACGAACGAAAACAATCGTGTTCATTGCGCGCCGCGCGCTTGATGGATTGGCTCCAAAGCGCAGAAACGAAGTGAAGCCACCGGAGAACTTAAAGGCGCTTGCCGATCCAGCAACCGCCAAAGTGATCGAGCAACTGGTTGCCGGACTCGACAACGTTATGGTGCAGACTGATTTGGCCCCGCCGAAAGCTCCGTCAGCGACGGCCATTGTCGCTGCGGGACAAAAACCCCCAAAAGCGGAGTCCAACGAAGAGCGTTTGCGCAAGTCGCTTAACGCCGGCATCAGCGCAGTCGAGTCCGCGATCGGAGTCAACGCTCCCGCAGATCAGCCCGTTATCAAGTCCGCGCTTGGCGGATAGGCTAACGAACTCGCTCCGACCACGGACTGCCAACGCCTCGCGGTCCGTTTACTATTTGCCGATATCGGCGAAGCGCAGCTGATAGTGCGTTATTGTGGCATCGGCATCCGTGTAGCTGTATGCGAACAGCCCCCGAAAGCATTTGAACAAGTCAACCGTTCGATCCCAAGTTTCCATCAACTCGGCTCTTTCAAAATCCAGTAAATCGTTTTCCGCCTCGTTCTTCAACTCGAACCGTTGACCACCAGCCTCCTGAACTTCCACCGCGTAATGCAACCAATTGTTGGCGGCGTTGATAAACTCGTGGGCATTTAAGTAGACCCCCCGGGCCGCGGCCCGGTCCAATTCGAGCGGCACGATCCATTGGGGATGGTTTTCGGCGACGATCGCCTTGGATCGCTCTGGAAAATACGAAAAAACCAACAGACCATTGGCAAGTAGGGCGTGCGGCAGGATCGATTCGTCGAGTTGTGCGGCTTCGGGCAAGGGATATGAATACATTTCCCCTTCCGTAGTCGTCGTGGCTTCGGGCGGTATCAATTGAAACTCAGCGGGAAGTTCGACCTCGGGTAGCGTGCGAATCCATTCCACGATGTCGCGAGCGAGCTCGAAATACTCACGCCCTGCGGCCTTGATCTGGTCGGAGTCAAGGGTCTGCATAACGATCGAGAGACTGGGCAAAGGAAGTGATTGACTCGACGCCGGTTGCTCGGAATGCCATTGATGACGCGATTCCACAAAGTCGACAACGATAGCGGATTCACCACCCAAAGTTGCCGGGATCACCTTCTCCGCGGTAATGTCTCCCAACCGTTTTAGAAACGGCTTGAGCGCGCTCAGGAATTCGAGTGCCTGCTGAGCGTCGTCCGATTCACCACCAAACTCCGGAATGAATTTCTCGGCGTAATCGAACCCGATGCCTCCCCACTTTTGCACGACCTGGAACTGTTCGAGCGTCCCTTTGCCGCGGCTGACGACCAATAGCGCGGGATTTTCGCCCGCGTGTTGAAACAGGTCCAACGGTTTGGAACTGTCCTGAAATCGTTGTTCCGAAAAATCGTATTGAAATCCTTCGATTCCTTGGTCGGTCAAAAAGCTAAAGCCAAATGCATCGCCGCGCGTGGGGAGCAGTTTCCCCAGATCGGCGACTAATTCGGGTGCATCTTTGCGAACGGCAGCCAACAGTGCTTGCTTGGCCGCTTCGTCGTCGGTCTCGCGCAACGCCGCCTCCACAATGGCCGGCAAGACTTCGGCGGCGCCGCTGAAATTTGTCGAGCGGCGTAGATAGGCTGCCGAAAAATAATAGGCGCCGGTCAGCGACTTTCCGTCGCCCAACGCCGACTTCAGAGGTGCCAGTCGAGGCAGGTCGACCAAGTGCGGGCCGTCACCCAAGGCGGAAACGTAATCGAGTGAAGGTCCGACCGTAGCAATCAAAAAATGGTCTTTGACACCGACCGCAAGCGTCAGTTTCTTATCCCGAAAAATCGCGCGCAGCCCATCGACAATCGAAGCGGCGTTTTCTTCCAGTTCGAGGGAATCCCAGGGAACCGAATTCACATCGACCGTCATTGTGAGCAAGAACGTGGTTTCGTCCTCAATCACTCGGTATCCGTCGACCAAGAGCTGAACGGATGCGGGGACATTTTGCAGACCTTTTTCCAGTCCACTGCGCGCCAAACGCATTAGGTCGGTTAGGTTGCTCGGATCGCTAAGCACCGTCCCGACGACAATCGTCGGAAGTTCAACGTTGTTGAGATGAGTTTCGACCGACTTTAGAATCTCAGCCGGCAATTCGTCTTCACCCAGGCCGCCCAGCTTGACAAGATCGAGTTGAACTTGTTCCAGGGCATCTAGGAATTTTGGAACATTGGCGTCTCCGTAGACAAAGATTTCGTTGCGGAATATCTCGCGCAAGAAAGGCATTGCGAACTTTGTGCCGGGATTTGCAAACACATCGGCGTAGGCGTTCAAGTATTGGGCCAGCGGGTTGTTTTCACCGAATTGGTCGAAACCATCCGCTCGGCCGCGCCGATAGGCTTTGCGCATTTTTTCGCCGACGGGGGATTCCAGCAGTCTCTTGTAGGCATTGCTGTCAACGAGGGCATGCCAACACGTCGCGTGGTTCATCGACGAGAAATAAAACGACGCGTCGCGCGGAACGATCGCTAACGAACTAGACGCGGGGTCCTGAGCGCAAATGGACGAAAAGCCCCAAGCCGTGAAAAACCACGCGGCGATGCAGATCCGTCGTCGATACGTCAAACAGATGTTCATTGCATCCTCGAAATTAAAGGAGGTCTCACTCGGTTGTAGGTCTCGCGAGCCGATCGCGACCTATTTCCCCAAGTCCATGCCAAACTTGACCTCGACCGGGACTTGAACGGCTTCGAACTTTTGAAAGTACGTGATTTTCGCCTTGGCGATTTCGGCTGGATTTCCCTTGAATTGGTAAACTTTGGAATACGTCATGTCACCGCCGAAGCCGAAACTGCCGCTGCCCGCCGGACTGGTCTCAACTTCTTTTCCGTGAGCGTCAATGAAGACGACGTTCTCGAGTTTATCAAATGAATCCTTGCTTTCCAGTTCCAAGCGTTTGCTATCCGGTTCGAACCCGTCCCCAATCTGCATGACTTTGGCAGCGACCGGTCCCAGTTTTAGTTCGTCTCCTTCTTTGATCGCGATAGCGACCGTTTCCGTCTTCGCATCGGCACCGCAGTTCAACGTGGCGCTTCCGGAAACGGTAAGCGAGGTTGCTCCGGCGGATGGAAGTTCGGTGCATTGGACCGGGAGGATCACCGAATGTTTATCGTCCGCAATCGATGCCATGAAGGACATGTTGGAGTTGTCATCTGCGGACAGTTCTTTGTTGCCGGAGTCTTTGACTTGAAACGAGGTCTTCTCGCCGTCGACGTTGAGAATTGTGTTTTTCGGTAGGGCGACTCGGAGATAAATGTGCAAACCGGCTTGAGTTCCCGGGACATAGGATTGTCCGAACTCGCTTCCGGCGTCTTTTTTGGCAACCGAAAAGCCAACGACTTCAGGGTCGTCATCCTGGGCCCACCCGCCGCTGCCGATCCCCAACGAAATGGCCACTGCGATTCCAACGATGTAAGTAAATCTGCACATTCTCTGTTCCTCCCCAAAAAATTCTCGTTTGATGTCAACCGTGGTTTTTCAACTCACTCGAGCGTCAAGTGACTCCCAAGACGCGAAGGATATTCTTCGCCGAAACCGGTCGGATGATCCCGCGATCGGTAATGATCGCTTCGATATAATCCGCCGGCGTGATATCGAACGCCGGGTTATAAACGGAAACCCCGGCTGCCGCGACCCGTCGACCAAAACAGTGCGTGATCTCGTCCGGGCCGCGCTGCTCGATCGGAATTTCCTCGCCGCTTCCGATTGACAAATCAAAGGTCGAACGGGGAGCCGCAATAAAAAAAGGAATGCCATGGGCCCGTGCCAAGACGGCCAGCGAATAGGTTCCAATTTTATTCGCCGAATCGCCGTTGGACGCGATGCGATCGGCGCCCGTAATTACGGCGTCAACAAATCCCATCCGCATGACGTGGCCCGCCATCGAATCGCAGATCAACGTGGCTTCGATTTGACGCTGGGCTAGCTCCCAGGCCGTCAGCCGCGAGCCTTGCAACAGCGGCCGCGTTTCGTCGACGAAAACGCGGGGCTTTTTCCCCAGATCTTGCATCGTGAAGACGACGCTCAGCGCCGTCCCGTATTCCGCGGTCGCCAAGCCGCCCGCGTTACAATGGGTCAGCAAGCTTGAATAGCCCCGTTCGATAAACCATTTCGCGCCGTGGGCGCCGATCTGATGACACATCTGCCGATCTTGGTCGTGGATCTCTTTCGCCTGGTGCAATAACACGGCGAGCAATTCTGAGCTGTCCAGGCGGGGCGCGGATTTGACCGCAGCCATCTTCATCTCTTCCAATGCCCACGACAGGTTGACGGCGGTGGGCCGACTAGAGACCAAACGCGATGTGACATCGTCGACGCGGCGCAGAAACTCGTTGCGATCGCAATCGGTAGCCGATTGCAATCCCAAGACGACACCGTAGGCAGCGGCAATCCCGATCGCCGGCGCGCCGCGGACGCGCAAGGATTTGATGGCCTCCCAAACCGATTCCGCGTCGCGCAGTTGAATCTGCCGCATTTCTAGGGGCAGCAACGTCTGATCGATCAGCTCCAAGACACCGTCGACGCCACCCAACCAGCGAACCGCTTCCAGCGTACTCGGTTTGGTCTCCGTCTTGGTCATGACTAAAACAGCGGTTGGTATTTCAGATTAAACGTTTCCGCGACCGGTTGATTGGTAATTTTGCCATCAATCACGTTGATCGCATCGCGAATCGGCTGTCGGTTTCGAGCGGATTCAACTGCCCCCTCGGTGGCGATGATCAAGGCCCACGGCAAAGTCACGTTGCACAACGCAAATGTACTCGTTCGACCCACCGCGCCGGGCATGTTGGTGACGCAATAGTGCACGACTTCTTCTTCCACAAAGACGGGATCCGAATGCGAAGTCGGACGAGTTGTTTCTACGCAGCCGCCTTGATCGACCGCCACATCGACGATCACACTTCCTGGCTTCATCATCTTGAGGTCTTTTCGCGTTACGAGCCGCGGTGCCTTGGCACCGGGAATCAAAACGGCTCCGATTAACAAGTCTGCTTTCTGCAGCTCCTGTTGAATCACGTGGCGATCGCTGAAAAGCACGTTGACATTGGCCGGCATGACGTCGTCGAGATAACGCAGTCGATCCATATTGATGTCGAGAATTGAAACTTCCGCCCGGAAGCCGGCGGCAATTTTGGCGGCGTTCGTTCCGACGATGCCACCGCCGATAATGGTAATATGTGCGGGAGCAACGCCGGGCACGCCCCCCAACAAGATGCCGCGACCCAATTGCGGGCGTTCGAGGAATCGGGCGCCTTCTTGAACGCTCATTCGCCCAGCGACTTCGCTCATCGGAGTCAGCAGCGGCAGGCCCCCCTTGCCGTCGGTCAACGTTTCGTAGGCGATGCACGTCGCGCCGGATTTGACCATCGCTTCGGTCAGTTCGCGGTCGGCCGCAAAGTGGAAATACGTGAACATGATCTGCCCACGGCGAATGAGCGAATACTCCAGCGGCTGCGGTTCTTTGACTTTGATGATCATGTCGGAGCGCGCAAAGATCTCCGCCGCGGTGCGTACGATGACAGCGCCTTCCTGGGCGTACGCGTCGTCGGCCAACCCCGAACCGGTGCCGGCAGCGGTTTCCACCAGTACCTCGTGGCCCCGAGCCCGCAGTTCGCCGACACCGACCGGCAACATGGCCACTCGATATTCATCTCGCTTGATTTCTTTGGGTACGCCGACAATCATCCGCTTCGTCCTTCTGCATAAATGAACAACGCCATGAGAAAGGGCATTTCAACAAAGCAGCGTCGGAATCGCAAGCCCCGACATAAAAAATTCACCAGGTTGCGGCGAACCGAAGTTTTTCCGCGCAAACAATTGGATGCACGTCCTTATGTCCTCGGAGCACGCCACTCAGAACCCGGCGCCTAACTGCTCGCGGCGTCCGATTCGCCCGGCTCACGGATTGCCAGCGGTGAATCTTCTCCCCGCCCCTCGAACAGAACCCGGATGGGTATGTCGCCATAACTGAGCGAATCGTGCAACACGCGTAATAGATACCGCCGATAGGTTAGCGAAAAAGCCTCCGGATCATTGCATTTCAGCACGATCGTCGGTGGACCGACGTGGATCTGGCTGGCGTAGTAAATCTTGCCGCGGCGACCAGACGAGATAGGAGGCGGGTTGTCCGCCAGTGCCTCGTGGACCAAGCGATTCAAATCTGGTGTCGAGACCCGCTGTTGCGACTGCTTGTACAGCATCTGGGCGTGGTTCAAAACGCGTCGAATGTTCCGTCCATCGGTCGACGAAATAAAGCCGATGGGTGCGAACGCCAGCCATGGAAATTGTTCGCGCAAGTATTCAGACCATTGTTCGGTGGGCATGTGCGGTGCCATTAAATCCCACTTGTTTACCACGAGCATGCACGGTTTAAAGTGCGAATCAATATAGCCACAGAGCTGTTGATCGACCGCGCTGACGCGTGAGCTGGCATCAAAAAACATCAACACGACGTCGGCGTAGCGGATGCTGCGCTGTGCCCGATGGAGGCTATAAAACTCAACGTCGCTGCGCACACTTTTGCGTTTCCGCAGCCCTGGCGTGTCAATCGCAATAAAGGTCTGGCCGTCGATTTCAAAGCGAACGTCAACGCTGTCACGCGTCGTTCCAGCGATGTCGGAAACGATCATGCGATTGGACTGAGTGATCGCATTGATAAACGTGCTCTTGCCGACGTTGCGCCGACCGACGATGGCGAGTTTCATCACGGGCGTGGTTTGGCTCGCCGACGACTCGGGTGGCAGGGCGCGAACGATCGCATCCAACAACAGATTCTTATTGCGGTGATTTTGCGCGCTCACGCACAAGGGATCCCCTAAGCCCAACGGATAAAATTCACTTGCCTCCGCCTCCAAACCGTCATGATCTGCTTTGTTGGCGACGAGCAAGACGGGTTTGCGCGTTGCCCGCAGCTGCCGTCCGATCGGCTGGTCGGCCGAAGTTAGTCCCGTTCGAATATCCACGACCATCAGTATTACGGTCGCCATGTCAATCGCCTGCTGAATTTGATCGGCAATCTCCCGATCGAGTTGATCGACGTCGTTGATACCGATTCCGCCCGTGTCGACAACTTCAAAATAGTGGCCTTCGTGTTCGAGCAAGTGCATCATGCGATCGCGGGTAATTCCCGCAACCGCATCGACAATGGCCAAGCGGCGGCCGGCCAGCCAATTAAAGAGACTGGATTTGCCGACGTTGGGTCGACCGATAATTGCAACTTGGGGTACCGGCATGGTGGACTGCAAAAGGAATTGGCTGAGCACGATGGTTGAGAGAAAACGGACGCGCTTTCAGACATTGAGAGCGTATCCGAACACTGAATCGCCCCCCTCACCCTGCCCTCTCGCCCGAAGCGGGGGCGAGGGAACGATTTCGGTTTTCGGATTTGCTCCCAGGCGGTCCGCGGCGCGTCCGAAATATTGTAACCGCCAAAGGGATTTCGCGTTACCGCTTCATGCGCATCCGTTCGAGTTGCTCGAACTCTTGCAAAAGCGTGGGCTGATCGGTGTTGGTGGTCAAAGCAAAATTCCGATCGTAATCGAGTTTGAACCCATAGGTGATTTCGTGCGCTTTTTCTCCGGTCGCGACGGCCGCAACCTCGATGTCCCAACGCAAAATTCCCTTGCTTCGTTCCGACCGCGTATACGCCGGATCGGTGCTCAATGGGATCTCCGGGGTATCGAGCGAAACGCGAACGTCACTGGCGCGATTCGAATGCGGCAAACGATCGTACAGGCGGACGTTGACGGGCTCGTTCTTGTAGTTTTCCACGGTGACGCGATAGCGCATCTTCATTTCCTTGTTACCGCCTTGAATCCCTTCGGTCTTTTCGACCATTTCGCGGCGCGACCGCAACTGCGCGTCGGCGCCAAAACCAACGACAAACGACTCGCCTTGGGCAACTGTCGGAATCTCGGCGCGGCCGACGAATCGACTTCCCACATATACCGTGACCGGACCGCCCAATAAGTCGATATCGCTTTCGTTGCGGATCTCGGCTTCGCGGAAAACGTAAGAACTGAGGACGGGCGTCGCGACGTGATAGAAACTGCTCGACAGTCCGCGCTTGAGAATTCGAACCATCTGCTGCTCGTTGCGACTGGCCAGACTCACGGAAATGGGAAGTGAATAGCTCAAACTCGGACCTTCACTATCATCCGATTCGGTCACAATCGTTGCGACGACGTCGCTGGGACAAGCCAATTCGATTCCTTGATTGTCGCCTGCCGAGCGGTTCATCGCCCAATTCAAACGCGTTTTATCGGCGAACGCGACGACGTTGCCCAATTGCAATTGAACCTCGGATTGAGCCATTTTATTCGCGCGATACTGCTGCGAGACTTGGCCGAGACTCGACGCCGCGTCGGCGACGGGTTGGTTTTCGGCATTGCCGGACGTCAGCGAGACGTAAAACGGAGCCAAACTCGGACCCGAGGCGCTCAGCGCCGGCGAGGCTGTCGACATCGTTAGCTTAACACCCGACCAGTCCTCGCCGGTCATTTGTTGGATCAGCGCGTTGTATTCGACCT
Organism: Pirellulaceae bacterium; assembly: GCA_041745295.1. Taxonomy (GTDB): domain Bacteria; phylum Planctomycetota; class Planctomycetia; order Pirellulales; family Pirellulaceae; genus JANMEB01. The sequence continues at coordinate 79,516 of JBGTJE010000080.1, forward strand.
CGACATTGGCAACATCGTCGCCCGCCCGAATCGTGTACGAGGGGGACCATCCACAATTATTCACTAAATAACTCAGTTCGATCGCTTGGTCGCCGGCGGCTTGTTTTTCCAAGAAGAGGATCGCTTCGTTGACTGTTTTTTGCGAGCCGTTGGTCAATTCAGCTTTTTGGCGTTCGAGCAATTGCAGCCGTTCCGTCATCTGCCGCAACTCGGTCGCCAAGCTAATTTGCTCTTCGGCAATGGCCGTGCGCTGGCCAAAGGAGAATTGCGTAAGCTGCTGCAAGGTCTCAGCGTTGAGCACGCCTTTGGACAACTCGATTTGAGCGGTCGGAGCGATAAACGTTTCCATTTGATCCAAGTACTGCATTTTTCGGTTGGTCAACTCTTGTTTTTTTTGATTCAAGGCGATGGATTCGCCCGTCGTCAGAATCTGCTCATCGAGCTTTCGAACTTCTTCGCGTGGCTCTTCGCCAACCGCGCGTTGTCGTAAGCGGACCGCGCGGACTTCGATGTTGTCTGTGGCTTCCGCGAATAAGCTGCCGTCGACGATGTTCAGAGGTAGCTCGGTGACGGTCAACTCGCGGCTCCCCGCAGCGCCGCCAAACGGGATCGAGCGGGTCACCAAGGCTTGGCCGCGGTACAGCGTGACGCGCACGACCTTACCGGTGTTGGCGCTCGGTTCTTGATCGTCGCCGCGCAATACAGTCTCCGCGCCCGCCATGGCAAAACACAGCAAAAACATGAAACAAGGTCCAACGGAACGGAAATTCATGATGAGCTCCTATTACTTGTAAAGCGGGAAAACGGTTCAAGGATCTTTCTCAAAGGTGAGAACTGACCTTCATCCTAGACCAATATGTACGTTTGGACGTCTGGCAAAGCGCAGCGTTGCGCAAAGAGTTTGTAACAGCCAGCGCGCGTACTCATGGCGGGAGTCTCATGGACTTGCGTCTTGACATCCGCTAATGCCATTGATAGCTTTCAAGCTGAAATCTGACGATTTGTGGTCCGAGACGGTCAGCCCAATTGGGGAGGCCATAGAGTTCGAATCATAAGATTTTGAACGGGGTCGTAGCTCAGTTGGCAGAGCGCTTGCATGGCATGCAAGAGGTCAGGGGTTCGACTCCCCTCGGCTCCACTTTTTCGATTCTTCCGGAATCGGACGTCCGTGGGGATCGATCTGCGGAGCATTCGTTTCCGCACTCAACTGTTCGCGCAGTCGCGAATCGGTGAAATGTTCAAGTCGCTCCGCCTTTTGGTGAATCCGATTCGCGTCGACGCCAACGTGCGCGACGAGATATTCCTCCCACAAGCGATGGGATCGCACCAGACCCTGCGCTCTTGTTCGTCCCGCCGCGGTAAGTTGGTAGGTTTCCCCCGCCAACGCCACTTCGTTTTGAATGCGAAGCCAGGCCAGCGTGGCAAGCAATGAAATGCGTTTGGTCCGGAGCATGTTTCGCAAATTCGAATAGTCTGCCCTCGTAACTCCACCTCGCTCGTCAATCCGGTACAACAGCGCAACGATGTCCTCCGCGAGAATACTCCAGGACAATACGACACGTCGGAAGAGTTTTACAATAATTCCGTGTCGCGGCCCAAACGCGACCGCAAGCATGAGCAATGCGCCCGCGGCAACGGCCATCATCCCGGCCGTGTTCGTACTTTGATAACCAAACCAGGCCGGCACGGTCAACGCCCCGATGTGACCCAAGACCGCGGATGCAACCGCCAGAATCACACTCAACGCGATCATCCTTGGCAACCGATCGGTAAGCATGTACGCGGCGGCAGGTGGGACGACGAACATCGCCACCACCAGGATGTTCCCCACGGTTTCGAAACTTGCGACTGCCGTAACGGCGACCAGGACCATCAGCAGGTAATGCATGAGCCTGGCATTGAAGCCAATGGTCGTCGCAAGCGTTGGATCGAACGAGCTTATCTTCAGCTCTTTAAAAAACAAAATGACGAAGCAAGCGTCGATAGCTGCCACGATGGTTAACATAACGACCGCTCGAGGAATCTCCTGCCCACCGATGGACAACGTATCCAGCGGAGTGAGTTCAATGGCACCGAACAGAACGCAGCCGGGGTCTAGATCGACGTGGTCCGCGGCCTGGACGATCAGCACGAGGCCCAATGCAAAGAGCGACGTAAAGACCACTCCCATGGACGCTCCTTCGTCCACTTTGCCGATGCCACGAATCCATTCCGTGAACAATGCGGTTAAGATGCCGACGACGACCGCGCCCGCGAACATCGGCCAACTGCTGCGGCTGGCGCTGAGAAAAAAAGCGGCGGCCAATCCCGGCAAGACGGCGTGACTGATTGCGTCTCCCAACATGCTCATCCGGCGTAAGACTAAAAAGTTCCCGAGCAAGGCGGCCGCCACTGCGCACAAACTGCCCGCCGCAATAATCCAGCCGTCGAGAGCCCAATCCCAGTTTGTCAGCGGCATCATATCGAAATCCAGCCTATAAAGCCGTCTTGCTGGGGATCGCTGAAAGCGTATGCGGACTAGCGGGGACGTCCGTGACCGATGTTGCCAACAGCGCCTCCAATTCGGCAATGATCTTTGGTTCAAGCACGTGTTCAATCGCGTCCGCATCGCGATCGACTTGGCCCGGTGCGATGTCCGCGTGCGTGATCAGGTAGAGTTCCCACAGTCGATGTTGGCGCGTCAATCGCGATGCCTCCTCACGTCCCCGGGGCGTGAACAGAACTCCTTCGTCGACGACTTCAACACGATTGTTCCGCTGGGCCCGCCGGATTTCGCGCATCAGCCGGCCCCTAGACCAGCTTCGCCTTGTTAACAACTCGCCAATGGGAATCGGCCTCGGCTCGGACAAACCTTTGGTGGGCAGAGAATTCGACGATTCCAACACTTCATAGATGGACCGCAGCAAATGCTGGCGGTCCACGCTTCGATTCAGCCGCAACCTGCGAATCAGGCGCAATGGGACGCCGCGTGCGGTGCCAAAGATCAGGCTGAGCAAGAAAATCGATGCACAAACCAGGACGATCATGGCGCCGGAGGGGAGCTTGGAGAACAGCGCGCTGATGCCGGCGCCAACCATTCCGCCGACGGCGCCGATGACGGCCGAAATGATCGCCATTCGCCACATTTTTTCAGTCCAAAACCTGGCGGCCGACGCCGGAATCACCAACAAGGCGACCATCAGGATCAGTCCGACAGCCTGCAATCCCACAATCGTGACCACGACGACGAGGGCCATCAGTCCCACGTCGAGGCTGACGACGGGCAGGCCGTGCGAGCCCGCAAACCCCTCGTCAAAACACAAAAGCTTCAGTTCCTTGAAGAGCAATATGCACATCGTAATGCAAACGACCGCAGCGCCGAAAATCAACTTCGCGTCCATTGCGCCCATCGACGCTGTCTTTCCGTAGATAAAGGCTTCAAGCCCAGCGGCGTGCCCCGCCGTCATTTGCTGAATGACGCCCAGCAGAGCCACGCCCGCTCCAAAAAAAACGCTAAGCACCGCGCCAAGCGCGGCATCTTCCTTGAGTCGCGTCAAATTGCGAATCAGAAGAATTGCGCCCATACCCAACAGGCCCGTGAGCGTGGCTCCCAACAGCAAAATGGGCAACGACTTTCCGTTGCCTCCCATGACCGTGGCGGCAATGAATGCCAAACCAATACCGGGCAAGGTCGCGTGGCTCAAGGCGTCACCCATCAACGCTCGTTTTCTCAACAGCGTAAAGCTGCCAACCATTCCGGCCGCACCACCGAGTAACGTCGTACTCAGAATCACGACCCGCGTGTTGTAATCTTCCAACAACAGGACGCGGCGCCATTGTTCCGCGGTTGGCCACGTCACAGTCCGATCGGTGATCGACCCTTGCGAATCACTCTGTGCCATGGGATGCGTCGCTGCGACAGCGATGATGGAAATCCAAAACGACAGAATGACCGCGGCGATACCTACGGCCGCACGGTTCATAATGAACGCTCCCTCCGCCGCATGGCCTCCGTCACTTCTTCTAACAACGTCAGCCGTCCGCCGTAAGTCTTTTGGAGATTCTCGTTCGTGAAGACCTCGCCCACAGGCCCGTGGGCGACGATCCGCATGTTGAGGAGGACAACATAGTCAAAATACTCTCGCACGGTTTGTAGATCGTGATGAATGACAATGGCGGTCTTACCACGCTGCTTTAGTTCGCGGAGGATGTCGACGATGGCGAGTTCGGTCGCCGCATCGACTGCCGCAAACGGTTCATCCATGAGGTAAAGATCGACTTCCTGCACCAATGCTCGCGCGAGGAACGTGCGCTGCTGCTGGCCTCCGGACAATTGACTGATTTGACGATGGGCAAGTTCCGCGATTCCCACTCGCCGTAGGGCTTCTAGAGCGGCCTGGCGATGTTTTTTGCGTACCGGAAGGCACCAACCAATCTTGCTATATAACCCCATGGCGACGACATCGAGCGCGTCGACCGGAAAATCCCAATCAACGCTCTCGCGCTGCGGGACGTAGCCGACACGATGCCGAGCTTGGCGATATGGTTGTCCGAAGATGGTCACTCGGCCTGAGGCGCGCGGCACCAAGTCCATGACGGCCTTGAGCAACGTGCTCTTACCGGCACCATTGGGCCCGACAACACCTACCAGCGAACCGGGCGGGATATCAAAACTGACGTCCCAGATCACCGGTTTACGATGATACGCGACGGTCAAATCGTAAACCGACAAGGGAACGTCGACGTCGAGGCCGCCCTCGGACTTGCGGGTTGGCAAGGGGATTGCGGATTCCGAAGGGACAACCATCGTTCATCACTTTTTTGGTTGACCAAGCTTACCCTGAAAGCCCATTTCAGGCGCGCTACCACCCAAGGCTCTCGTCACAATGGTGAAATTGTGGTCGAGCATCCCGACGTACGTTCCTTCGTACGTGCCCGTTTCGCCCATCGCATCGGAAAAGAGCTCGCCGCCCACGGTAATCCGATGATTCCTCGCCTTGGCCCCTTCCACTAAGGCGTCGATGTTCTTTCGTGACACACTGCTTTCCACAAACACCGCCGGCACGCGTTTCGCAACGATCGTGTCGACAAGTTGATTGATCCGCTGCAATCCCGCCTCAGACTCGGTCGAGATACCCTGCACTCCTTGAACATCGAGGCCGTACGCGCGACCAAAATAGTTGAATGCGTCGTGAGATGTAATCAACACGCGACTCGCTTGTGGAATTGAGCCGATTGACTGAACGCCGTAAGCGTGAAGTTCGGCTAGTTGCAGTTGATACGCTTCGGCATTCTGCTGGTAATCAAAAGCGTGCGGCGGATCGAAGTCCGACAGTCCCTTCGCGACTACGTCGACGCATTTGGACCACGCCGACACATCCATCCAAACGTGCGGGTCGTAGTGGCCCGCAAAATCTTCCGGTTGGAGCAATTGGGCTTCGTCGATGAGTTCCGTTACGGCAAAGACCGGCTTGCTGCGGGCCACCTTGATGAGCGCGTCGGACATCTTTCCTTCGAGCATCAAGCCACTGTAGAAGACCAGATCGCCGTCCATAATCGTCTGAACGTCATCGCGGTTGACCTTATACAAATGGGGATCAACGCCAGGGCCCATGATCTGGGTCACCACGACGTGTTGGTCACCAACGTTTCGCACAATATCGGCCACCATGCCGACCGTTGCGATTGCCTTGATCGGATACGTTGCGACGGTGGAATTCGACGGTGGCGACGGATTGGGCCCGCCGCACCCGACGCAGATCGCCAAGCTCAATACGAGGGACGGGTGTTTGATCACGAGGCAGTTCCCTGTGCGCACAACGGAATATCTCGCCCGCCGATCGCGTATGTTTCAGCCAGTCGTCGACAGGCCAGCGATTGTAGCTATTGCTACACTCAAGACCTAAAATTTTAGCGATTGCTACAATTCTGTCAATCCCATACGATAGTTGGCAGCATCGTCTCTTACTCCGCAAAAGGACGTTCTTTCGCTGAGCGAAAGGCGACTATCAAAGCAAATAACCTCACTACATATTGTTTGATTGAGTGGTTGAATCCTCTCCCGTCGTGCCCGAGACATCGCAATGGCAAAAGCGACGAACATTTCCGAACCGCATCGCCGGACGCGGCGCGATCATGCGAGCGAAACGGCCGAGGATTACGTCGAAGCGGTAGCCGATATCCTCGCATGGCGACCCAAATGCCGCGTCACGGATCTTGCCAAGCGTTTTGCCGTCAGCCACGTCACCGTAAATCGCATTGTTGAGCGATTACAAAAGGAGGGACTCCTCGTGACTCGGCCGTATCAGCCGATCGAATTGACGCACAAAGGAAAGCGGCTTGCGTCGAAATGTCGGGAACGACACGAAATCGTGCGCTGCTTCTTGTTGGCCATTGGCATCGATGAGGAAACCGCCGCCATCGACGCAGAAGGCATCGAGCACCATGTCAGCCCCAGGACGCTGCGCCGGTTCCGCGAGTTAGCCGGGATGGATTCTTGAAATTCGTGGCTCCGCCTGGCAAAATTCGAGAACCGTTTCTGTACCATCGAAGCTGAGAGGTCATGCCATGCAAAGCAAAGCGACCACCGTCAAACAGTATCTCGCCGAGTTACCCCAGGATCGTCGCGCCGCGATCGAAGCCGTGCGCAACACCGTTCTCAAAAACATCGATAAGGGCTTTGAGGAAGGCATGCAGTACGGCATGATCGGTTGGTACGTTCCGCACAAGATCTTCCCCGCCGGATACCACTGCGATCCAAAGCAGCCTCTTCCATACGCCTGTTTGGCTTCACAGAAAAACTACATGTCGCTGTACTTGATGCCGGCGTACGGCGAGGATGCCGGAGAATCGTGGTTTCGCGAGCAATGGAAAAAGACAGGCAAGAAACTTGACATGGGAAAGTGTTGCATACGCTTTAGGAAGCTGGACGATCTCGCGCTCGATGTCATCGGCGAAGCGATTCGACGCGTCCCTTTGAAAACGCATATCGAACATTATGAAACAGTATTGAAAACGATCGCCAAGACCAAAGCGAAGTCCAAGGCACCGGCGCGCAGGCCTGTGAGGGCAAGCGCATCGAGGAAAATGTCCAAGCCATCGACCAAGAAAAAGGTTAGGGCGTAAGCTTCCTGGTTCCCACGCGGAGCATGGGAACGAGAGATCGAGGCAGAGCCTCGGAGACAGTGGGTTCCCAGGCAGAGCCTGGGAACGAGAGAACACTGGCAGAGCCAGTGGCACACGGAATTTCGCTTCTGTCTTGTGTGCCACTGGCTCTGCCAGTGCTGTTTTTGGGCAACGCCCCCGCATAAGCATCCTGGTTCGCAGGCTCAATCCGGGTACGAAAAATCCGACACCTCTAGCGCGCCTTCACCCTGCCCTCTCCCCCGCGGCGGGGGAGAGGGAACTTGGTGGATGCTTTTCATCACGACAACATTAAGTCATCGCGGCTGAGTCTATTTTGAATCCGAATCGCCGCTTGGCTCGGCATTCTTGTCGGCTTGGGGCTTGCCGTTGAAATCGCCGGCTGTGACCGTGATCATCTGTTTGCGGTCGACCAATGTTTTGATGGCCTTGTCGACCATCTCTTTCGTCAGACCTTGGATCCGGGCCTCGCGGGCTTTGACGAACTCCATGCTGCGGCCGGTCAACAGCTGTTTCTGCAAGATCGCCGCCAGCGAGCTGTCCTGGCCGCGACTCAATCGCATTTGTTCGATCAAGCCCGTCTTGGATTTGTCCAACTCGTCACCCGTCACGCCGCTTTCGAGTATCCGCGCGAATTCTTCGCTGACGGCTTCTTGAACGCGATCGCGGTTGGTCGGATTCATGATCGCAAAGGTCATGAAGGTGGCTCGCTCATCGAGCGGTTCGGCGCTGAACTGCGAGCCGACGCTATACGACAAGCCTTCCTTTTGGCGAACTCGAACGGCGAGGCGATTCGATAACGCCCCGCCTCCTAAAATGTTATTGCCGACAAACATCGCTTCGAATTCGGGGTGGTCGTCGCGCATGGGCAGCGTAATTCCGGCAAAGAAAACGGCGTTGGTTTTATCGGGCGTTTCAATCACGACTGATTCCGATGCGATCTTTGCGCGAGCGGACATGTCAATTCGTTGGTACGGATTGGGCGACTTCCAATCGACAAAGATCTGCTCCAAAATCGGTTGAATTTCGGCGGAATCGAAGTCCCCAACGACAACCAATTCGCCGTTTTGCCCGTTGAAGAACTGTGTGTAAAGTTTTTGGATGTCGTCGATCTGGAGGGCCTTGAGCCGCTCGATCTGTTCGCTGATGGTCGGATAGTAACGAATATCGGTCGGTTCGTACGGCATAAGCTTGCGCATGAGCGCCTCGACCGCGAGCGATTGGGGTTCCGATTTCTGCGCTTCGGCGCGGGTGAGTTGCTGCGTCCGAATGAGTTCGAACTCTTCGGCGGGAAACGTCGGCTCGCGCAAGATTTGCCGGAAGACATCGAGCGCGGCGACAAGATCCTCGCGGCGGCATTCCATGCGAAACGATGCTTCGCCGGTGCCGCTCTGCGAGCTCAAGTTCGCCTTCAGGTCGCGCAGTTTATCTTGAATCTGTTGATAGGAAAGTTGTTTGGTTCCGCGGACCATGAGCTCGGCGACCACATCGCAGGCATCGTTGAGCCGGCCTTGATTCAGTCCCTTTTCGTCGCCGAAGCGGAGGTTCAGAGTGAGAAGTACTTTTTCTGCCTTGGTCTTTTTCGGTAGAAACGCGAATCTCAAACCGCTCTTGAGCTGGCCGCGGGTCACCCGTTGTTCGACACTGTCGGGGGCCGTGTCGAAGACTTCTCCTTCGGCGACTTTGGCGCGTCCTTTGTAATCAGCGACCATTTTTTCAACCGACGGTGATTCCGGAATTCGCGCACGAACGGGATCCTTGGTCGGAATAAACAAGCCAACCGTGCGATTGCTGGACATTAAGTAGTCTTGGGCCACGCGTTTAACCTCGGAGGTCGACACTTTCTCGAGCTGATCGCGGTGCACGAAGAATAATCGCCAATCGCCATAGGCCGCCCATTCGCTTAGTTCGATGGCTAGGCGAGAGGTGTTCGCCATCAAGTCGTCGCGCCGTTTGAGCAGTTCGGCGACGCCCCGTTGGACTTCTTCGTCGCTGATCTCACTTTGCCCGACTTCTTCGACGGTGGCGAGTAAGGCGTCCTTCGTCTTGTCGACATCGCCCTCCGGTGGAACTTCGGCAAAACAAAGGAGCATGCCCGGGTCATGTCCGGAGTCGGCACTGGCCGTGGCGCTGGAGGCGAGTTTGGTTTCGACAAGCTTCTTGTACAAGCGGCCACTGGGTCGCATGCTGAGCACTTGGGCAAGCACTTCGACAGCAACGCTATCGGGGTGCGAGGCGGAAGGGATGTGATAACCGGCGCCGACCATGCTCACATCGCCAACGCGGCGCAAATAGACGACGCGTTCGCCGTCTTGCACGGGCTCTTCCGTGTAGGTCGGCTCAATCGCGGTCTGGGGCGCTTCCAACGCACCAAAATGTTTTTCGATAACGGTCAACGCCTTGGTGACGTCGAATCGACCGGCGACGACCAGCATGATGTTGTCGGTGCGATAAAATTTTGAATAAAAGTTTTTGAGACGGTTGATCGGCACGCGTTCGATATCCGCTCGATTGCCGATGGTCGACTTGCCGTAGTTGTGCCATTCGAATGCGTTGGACATGATCCGTTGCGAGAGTACGCGCCGCGGACTGTTTTCGCCCCGTTCAAACTCGTTGCGGACGACGGTCATTTCCGATGCCAAATCGGTGCCGCTGATAAAGCTATTCACCAATCGGTCTGCTTCCAATCCGATCGCGAATTCTAGATTTTCGTCACTCGCGGGGAGGGTTTCGTAATAATTGGTTCGATCGTACCAAGTCGTTCCGTTGAAGTTCGTTGCACCGCGATCCTTCATCGACTTGGGAATATCGCGATTCGTTGGCGTTCCCTTGAACATCAAGTGTTCGAGCAAGTGGGCCATGCCGGTTTCGCCGTACCCTTCGTGTCGCGAACCAACGAAAATGGTCATGTTGACCGTGATTTCGGGCTTCGATTGATCGGGGAACAGCAACACGCGGCAGCCGTTATTCAAACGGTATTCCGTAATTCCTTCGATCTCAGCGACCATTTCGGTCGATTGGGCGGAGGACAGATTCTGACTTGCAATGGCCATGGCGATAACCAGGAACGAAGAATGGGTGCGCAAGAATTTCATCGGAGTACTCCAACCGGCGGCACGTGGGGATAATTCAACCAAGAAACCGATGGACCCAAGCAACGGCCCTCCGCCTCAAACGACGTGCGGCCAATCTTAACAATTTCAATGCAAAGTCGTAAGGTGCCGCAGGCGAACGATTGCCAAAGTTGCAGGTGGTTGCTAAGGTGCCAACCGGCGTCACCGCAATTCGACTTTTGACCGTCGTGTTTTGATAACGAGGATGAGGGCTCATGCCAGCAGAGGGATCTAACGAGGATTTGTATCAAGCGGTACGCACGGTGATTCGCCGTCGTAAGACGACCAAGGTATTTGCTTCAGCCGAGCAACCACTAGCAACCGACGCGGCGTTTAAGCAGCAATGCGATGCGATGGTTCGGCAGTGCATTGACGACGCGGGTTGGGCGCCATTTCACTTCGATCGGCGTTTGGATGAAATCGCCGAGCCGTGGCGCGTCCATTGGCTCGATCAAAACGGATGCCGACGAATCGCGACTCAACTGAGCCATTGGTTCACGGATCTCAAGCCGGGTAACAAGATGCCGTCCCTTTTGGCGGCGTGCGGTTGCGTGGTATTGGTAACCTGGATTCCGCAAGGTGCAACCGCAGGTGAGGATCATCAAAAGCTCATCGCAGTTAATGAGGAGCATCTGGCGGCATCCGCGGCGTACGTCGAGAATCTGCTGCTGCTTTTGGAGGCTCGCGGGATGGCTTCGTATTGGTCGAGCGGTAGCCTTTTCAAGACCCCGATCGGATTCCAAAAATTGGGGATTTCTGCCGATCAGCAATTGATTGCTTGTGTCTTCGTCGATTACGCTCCGCTCGACACCGCCCGCGCGGTTGAGTTGGCTGGCGGTGGACAGCGAGCAAAGCGTTCGCCTTCTGCAAAATGGACGCGCGAAATCGAAATTGATTGACGGTCCGGTTGGCGCGAACAATTCCAACTTAACGCTTATCCGATCGTTGGGAATTTGGGGAAAGATTTTCGTTTGGGAACACGATAACGACCTTGGGCAGGAATTCCGCCCGAAAAATTGCTAAAGGATTGGCAACGTAAGTCCCCTTGGGAGTGCCATTCCATGACCAATCTCGCGCGGGCCGTTGTGCTCGTCATCGACCCCGATCCGCTATCCCTGACCGCGACTTCAGCAGTCCTGCACTGCGCGGACTATGAAGTCCACTGCGCGGCGTCACGCGAGGCCGCGTTAAAAGCCGCGCGCGATCTCGATTTGGATCTCATTGTGTGCGATCTCGATATCGGCGGCATTGAAGGCTATGCCTTGCTCGACGAGATACGTCAGATTCCCCAACGCGGCGACGTCTCCGTCATGTATTCGTCAGCCTGCCAACAGCCGGAAATCATTCGCAAAAGCCACGCCCAGGGCGCGACGTATCATCTGCGAAAACCCTTCGCCTCACAGGTCCTGTTAGAGCTGGCCGAAAAATCTCTGTGGATGCCGCACCTGATCCGCACGCGAATCCGCCAACCGCACTTCCAAATTGCGCCAATCGTTGCGAGCCCGAAGTCGACGGCATAGGCATCGCGGGCGCCAAATTCGTGTTCGAGCCCGGCCACGGCAAACGATCCGGGCCTGTCGGCTTGTCCAACGGGGATTTCCCACTTACCATCGCTGCACGAAGAGCAATCGCCAACAATCCAACCGGAAATATGCCATGATCGTGGGAGTTGTATCCGAATCTCAAGAACAGGAGTCGCGAGTTGCGGCAACTCCGGCATCGATCGGTCGCTTGCGCAAACTCGGATACGAAGTCCAAATCCAAACAGGTTGCGGGCGTCGGTCTCATTTTTCCGACGCGGCCTATCGCGATGCGGGGGTCAAGTTGGTCGATACGGCGCAAGCTGTTTGGTCGACCAGCGACATCGTGCTCAAAGTCAATCCGCCGACGAGCTTTGAAGTCAATCAGCTCAAAACCGGCGCGGTGTTGATTTGTTTGCTTTGGCCCGCCCGCAATGGCGACCTGCTCGACGCGATCAAAAGCCGTGGCGCTTCCGCGATCGCGATGGATAGCATTCCGCGGATTTCGCGGGCGCAAAAGATGGATGTGCTCAGCTCGATGGCCAACATCGCCGGTTATCGCGCCGTGCTCGAAGCGGCCCATAACTTCGGCGGATTCTTTACCGGCCAAATGACGGCCGCAGGAAAAGTTCCCCCCGCCAAGGTGCTTGTGATCGGCGCGGGAGTCGCCGGTTTGGCAGCCATCGGCGCCGCGCGCGGATTGGGGGCAATCGTCCGAGCCTTCGACACGCGCGCCGCGGTGAAAGAGCAAGTCAAAAGCATGGGCGCGGAATTCCTCGAATTGGATTATCACGAGGAAGGGGAAGGAGCCGGCGGCTACGCCAAAGAAATGACCAAAGCGTTCATCGACGCCGAAATGGCATTGTTCGCGCAACAAGCCCGCGAAGTCGACATCATCATTACAACGGCCTTGATTCCGAATAAACCCGCCCCGAAACTGATCACGGCCGAGATGGTTCGCTCGATGAAACCGGGAAGCGTGATCGTCGACATGGCGGCCGAACAAGGGGGCAATTGCGAGCTGACAGAGCCTGGCAAAATCGTTGAAAAGGACGGCGTGAAAATCGTCGGCTACACCGATCTGGCCGGACGACTGCCGACCCAGGCCTCGACGCTTTACGCAAACAATCTGGTCAACCTGCTCACCGATCTAACCCCCAAGAAAAACGGCGAAATCGAATTCAATTTGCAAGATGACGTGGTCCGCGGATCACTCGTCGCGAACCGCGGCGAAATCAATTGGCCGCTTCCCAAGATTCAACCGTTCGTGCCGGCGGCCAGCACCGAAAACATCGACTTTCAAGAATCGAGATTGGCTCCCCAATGGCAGCGCTGGCTTGTCCAAGGGCTGGGAATCGTATTCGCGATTGGGCTTCTATTGCTCATTGGGCGTTTTGCGCCGGAACGGCTGATCGCGCATTTGAGTGTTTTCGTTTTGGCGTGCTTCGTCGGTTGGCAAGTCGTCTGGAACGTGACGCCCGCGCTGCACACGCCGCTAATGAGTGTCACTAATGCGATAAGTGGAATCATCTTAATCGGCGCCATGCTGCAAATCCGCGCGCCGTGGTATGGAATCACCACGCTACTCGCGGCTTTTGCCGTGCTGATTGCCTCGATCAACGTCGTCGGCGGATTTTTGGTCACTCAACGCATGCTCAGCATGTTTCGCAGGGGATGAGCATGCCGTATCAACTGCACCAAATCGCTTACTTGATCGCCGCTGTCTGCTTCATCTTTAGCCTCGGCGGGCTAAGCCGGCATGAATCCGCGCGGCGCGGCAATCTGCTGGGCATCATTGGCATTTTAATTGCTGTCGCGGCGACGATTTTCTCGCAACAGATTCTCGGCAGCTATTATCTGTTAGCTCCGGCACTCCTGATCGGGGCGGCGATCGGAACCGTGGTCGCATTGCGCGTCGAAATGACCGCCATGCCGCAACTGGTGGCCATCTTGCATAGCTTTGTCGGAATGGCCGCGGTCCTTGTCGGGATTTGTAACTTCAGCGCTAACTCGATTGTTGAAGTGCGTGAGGCAATTGCCGACCCGGCGCTGCAGACGGCAGCGGCGGATGCTGCGGCGCAGGCCGTAATCTCGGCCGAGATCATTATTCACAAGATCGAGATTTTCCTGGGTGTGTTTATTGGCGGGATCACCTTTGCCGGCTCGATCATTGCGTGGGGAAAGCTGCAAGGTCGCTTTACCAGCAAGCCGGTTCTGTTGCCTGCGCGGCATTGGCTCAATTTGGGATTCCTCGTCGCGTGTGCGGCACTCGGCTATTGGTTTCTCAGCGTGCAGACAATCGGCGTCGGCCTAGTTCCTTTGGTGCTGATGACGTTGCTTTCGTTTGCGCTCGGCGTGCACCTGGTCGTGGCGATCGGCGGAGCCGACATGCCGGTGGTCGTCTCGATGCTCAATAGCTATTCCGGCTGGGCAGCGGCCGCAACCGGATTTTTGCTGGAAAACGACTTGCTGATTGTGACGGGCGCTCTGGTTGGCAGCAGCGGTGCGATTCAGAGCTACATCATGTGCCGTGCGATGAACCGCTCTTTTTTAAGCGTGATCTTGGGGGGCTTTGGCGTCGAATCGGGTTCTCAAGTTGCGGCGAGCGGCGAGGCAAAGGCCCATACCGAAGTCTTTGCCGATGAAGTCGGCCAGCATTTGCTCGAATCGCAAAGCGTCATCGTCATTCCGGGTTACGGGATGGCCGTCGCTCAAGCCCAGCATCCGATTCGCGAGATCACGGACATCTTGCGCAAGCGGGGCGTGAACACGCGATTCGCAATCCATCCGGTCGCCGGGCGTTTGCCCGGGCACATGAACGTGCTCTTGGCGGAAGCAAACGTCCCTTACGACATCGTGCTCGAACTGGACGAGATCAACGAAGACTTTCCGTCCACCGATTTAGTGCTGGTGATTGGCGCCAACGATATCGTCAATCCTGCTGCGTTGGACGATCCGTCGAGTCCGATTTATGGGATGCCGGTGCTGGAATGTTGGAAATCCGGCGAAGTCGTAGTGCTCAAGCGGAGCATGGCGACGGGTTATTCCGGGGTCGACAATCCGCTGTTCTACAAAGAGAACACCCGCATGCTCTTCGGTGACGCCAAAGCCAGCGTCGACGGAATTCTGAGCTATCTGAAACAGGCGGCGGGTTAGTTTGCGGCGGAATTCGAGAGTTGAGAGGGACAAAGGGGACGGCCCCGTTAGATGTTTCCGTATTTTTTGTGGCGGATAAGAGATCGTCGACTTGTGATGACATCATGCGACACTGTCACAGGACGCATTTCGCGCGAATTGTGAGTTCGTACGTAGCTTCAAATCCATCGCCCCCGAGAATCGGCGTTGTGGCGCATTGAATCCTGGCCTTGTTACCGTCGCGAGAATATTGGAACGGCTTGCCTGTTACGGGGTCCAGCGGAATCGGAAGGTCAAACTTACCCTCCAAACTATCCGGCAATTGTCCATCGTTTTTTGCCGCGTAGTCACGAATTGATTCGATCGTGCGCAGTACGGCAAATCGCTGGTTTCCTTTGCATGCAACGTTCGATAACACACCGTAATCCGTATTGTAATTCGAAGCAAAGCCCATCGAAGTCAGAAATCCCGACGTAAAACGGCATCCAGCTTAACGGTTGCTTCCATGAGTTTCACGGAACACTCATTCAATTGTGGATGGGCCTTGTGGAACGGCACATGCAGCCAATTGAGAAACTAGTTCTGAGCAGCCCTTCGTTTGCGAAGGTGGTCCAGCAAGACAACTTCCTCGCGCGACATTTTCTCGACAGCTTCTTTTTCAATGTCGTCGGCATTTAGATTTGTCTTGCATTCATCGTAGAGCACTTCCAATGCCATTTGTTGTATCAATTCATTGTCGTTCGATGCTTGAAACGATTCCTTGTATTCTCGGACCTTCGATTTAAGTTCCGCCATGGTATCCGAACTGGCGGGTCCCTTGTCCAATTCCGAAAGCAATGGAAAAGTTTGCGTTAAGCCGTCTCGCTCAAACTCAAATGCCGGTCGAATATCGAAAAACTGCGGAGGAAGTTCGGCAAGTGCCCAATACAAGTTGGGTGCCCCGTCCGTCTCCATCATTTCGCGCAAGACATCGCAAGTGATACGACTAATGCGCAAGCCGTTTACGATATGCGTGTTTGTCGGTCCTCGTGCCAAGTGCTTCGCCAAGCAAAAATTCGTTCGGAGAATTCGAATCGCCTCGAAATGATTGTTATTCGGTATCTCCAATCGACCATGGAGGCAAATAACCTCGCACAATTGCCGGAACTTGTCGGTTTCAAACGCATTCAAATCGATGCCATCCGTTCTGCCGGCAAGATCCCAATCGCAATTTTGTCGACGCGAAGCGAGCTCGAGATCCTTTAATGCAACTTTATACGGCACTAGAAACGCACGAATTTCATCGTCGGGTAATTCGCCAATAGGAGTTTCCCCCAGCCAACGTCCGACTTTGTAGTACCAAAATCCTTTTTCCTTATCTTCGACGTGCGCAAATCCATCCTCTTCTGATACGTCAAAAAGTTGAGTCAAAGCGCGGTAGTAAAGTGTGGCCGCGTTGCCCGGTACGATATCGGAGCTATCGGGTAGAAAACGGTATTCTAAAGACGGTGTCGGCGCCACGGCCGGCACTATTTGGATCCGAATCGGTTCTTGCGCAACCGACAAATGAACACCAAATCCGATTAACACGAGAGCCGCTAGTGGAGTTCGAAAATGCATTTTGAAGTCCTCAGCGGACAGAGGGATTACCACTAAATGGATTTGTATGCAGGTGGGAATACGCCTTCCGCAATGAGCGAATGCCGATGGGCGACTCGATGCCTCAGATTGATTTCGAGTACCTCAATGGTAGCTCGGCCGATCGGCGAAAGACCGGTCAAAATGGGACCTTGCCAAGCGAAATGGTCATCCCACATATCTTGTCGCGGATGGTACAGCCGCGTCATCGCACCGGTTTGCGGGTCGATTCCGGAGATGTTCGGGCCCTTGTGATTATTGCAATGAAAACAAGCCAGCGCGAGATTTTCTAATACCGTTTGACCGCGATGTTTTTCGGCAATCACGTGGTCAATTTCGTGGCAGGCATCGGTGAACTCTTGCGGCATTTGGCAATATTCACATCGAGATTCCGCGCGTTGCCCAATCTGTTCGCGGAGATGCCGATCCATCGATTATTCGCTTGTCTGGCGTCGTAGTGAACAGCGGGCTTTGGACTTTACCAATCCCAAAAAGCTGCTCACGCGCTCGTAGCCCTCAATTTCGGATTGTTCTGCCATCGAAAGCGCGCCCTGCCGGGCCTTGGCCGCCAATTCGCTCATCCGGCTTTGGTCCGATTCGGGGAAGCCCCATTTGAGGATCTCGGCGGCAACCGCGTTTGGCATTGTCGGTCGATCGGGCGCAATCACGCGCGCGAGAATGATTGATTCAGCGGATTCGTTGATCGATGTGCTCATGGTTGAATTATAACCTGATTCAGAGTTTATGGCGGTCAGCAACAGTGCTTTTTGCGGCGTTCAATAAACGGCGCGAGTCCCAAACGGGTTGTTTGGCGACAACGCGACCATTTTTAATGCGTCAAACTCGGACCCGGCGCACCAGACAACACGGGTTTTTGCACGAAATAAAACACGACGCCGATCCCGGCGATAATTAACAAAATGACGCGGTACCCGAGTGCAACAATAAATCCGTGTTCAGTCGGGGCGTCGACTTGGGAAAAAGCTTTGTACATCAGGTCCAGGCTGATCTCCATCCCGCCCAGTCCACCCGGCAAAGGAGCCGCGTTGGCCACCATGACCACCGGCGAAATGACCAGATGTTGCATCAACGTCGGGTGCGTGTCGGAAATGCCGTGAGCGATTGAATAGATTGAAATTGCCAATAAGGCGTTCACCGACATGCTATTGAGGAACGCGCAAAACATTTGCGGCTTGATCCGGCGATACACCAAAATCACGCGCAACAAGCGTTCGATCGTCGGTCCAATCTTGGGAAGCGAGGTGATCGCACGAAACAGCGGCCAACGATCGAAACCCGGCAAAACCAACAGCAACACGAGTCCAACGACTCCCGCGATCGAGACGACCGTGGCGAAGATGCAGACTGCTTGGACGGCTTCCAGTGTTTTCGGATGTCGAGCTTGGATCGCGGAAAAATCACTCAGCCAGTAGGCACTGGCGCCGAAAATGAACATCGTCAAAAGCCCGATCGCACGGTCGACGACAACCGACGCGACCGCTTCGGGCATCCGCTGCGGAACTTGACGCGCGGCTGCAAACGCCCGCATCGCATCCCCGCCAAAGACGCCGATCGACAAGAAATTGAAAAGCTGCGAGATGAAACCGAGTCGGATTGCGTCTCGTAGACGAAACGGGATGTCGAGCGCTCGGACGAGCGCCCACCAACGATAGAAAGACACGAGAGTCGCAGCCAAACAGGCCGTCAAACCGATCAGCCACCACTCCCAACGCTTGGTTGCCGAAGCCAATTGTTGAAACTGATCTTGCTGCCACGCGTTGTGGAATAGATACGCCAAAATGCCGAACGACACAGCAAATTTGGCGATTGTAATCAGCGACCGTTTCAAATTTCCGGCATCCCTGCAAAGACTTCGTCGCGGCGAAATTCGTCCGACGATTCTAGCGACTGCCTTATGAATTGTCCTATGCGGAATTATTTGCGCGATCTTCGGCCCAAAGGGTCGGAATTCGACAGCCCTAGGGCGCAGCGGTGGTGTTGCGTTTTTCCCAGGCAACGCGCTATTTCGTCGCCAATTGAAGCCTGACGCGCAAGCGAAGGAGCAGCATCATTGACCTAAATTTGGACTTCAATTGCAGGTGATTTGCTCTCACCCAGCGGCGGTTTGATCGCCAAGGTTGCGACGTACGGATCAATGTACTTTGAAAGAATCTGATCCGACGTCTCCTCGCGACGATCTTCGTAGAAGCCGGCCAACACGAACCCGACTTCCAATTGGCCACCAATTTGATCAGCCAGTGTGTGGCCGAAACAGAGCGGCTCATCGGCATCGATATAGTATTTCCGCTGTTCAGGGGTCAAACTCTCCAGATCCGAATAAGGAATCTTGTATCGGACGACCAGATTGCCGCGGTCCATTTCGCGATCATCGAAGAGAAACAACAGTGGATTCGTAAACCCTGCCAGCAGTCGGCCACCAGGTTTCAGCACCCGAAAGCACTCGCGCCACACCGGATTGACGTCCTGGACAAATGCATTCGAGCAAGGGTGAAAGATCAAATCGAATTGCGCATCGCCAAGCGCTGCCAAACGGGCCATGTCGCCCAGCATTGTTTGGATCGATAAGCCCTCGCGCAGGGCGACTTTGCGGTCTCGATCCAATTGCGCAGGCGAGTTGTCGTACGAAGTAACATCGGCGCCTGCGGCCGCTAAAATCGGGACTTGCTGCCCCCCGCCGCTCGCCAAACACAACACCCGTTTCGCACGAAGCTCGCCGAACCAATTTATCGGAACCAACTTGGTTGGAGTTAAAACAATTGCAATAGGACCTTGCCTCGCTTGCGCAATGTCGTCGGGCGAAACCGGTACCGTCCAGCGGTTGCCGCGGGCGACTTGGCGATCCCAGGCCTGTCGGTTGTAACTTAGATAATCCATGGAAACTTAACCACATGAGTCGACTACCAAAACAACACCAAACTCGCCGTATATCCGTGCACGAAATTTTGCCGTGCCACGGGGCCCAATTCCCCGGCCGCGAAAAATCCAGCCAGCGGTAGCGGTCCCAGCGTTTGCTGAATCAATGATGCATCGTGATCGGCGTGCGGAAAGAGATTCGTGCCGCGCCCGTTGCAGGTAAACAACAAACCGCCAATCTTGGCGTCGGCCGGAATCTCGGTTCGCGCGTTGCGCAGCCACTGTTGCAAGTCGGCGTCCGCCGAGGCATGGTCGCGGATATGGAACTGGATGGTTTGACCCTGACGAATGAAGTCGCCGACACAAACCGATTGCCGGTCCGGATCGGCCGACATGACGTTGCGTATCAAAAAGTCGCCGAATTGTCGTCGGTCTTGGTACTCGCTGATCACGCGCCCAATATGTAAGCCTTCGCGGACGAGTCGTTGCTCGCGCGTCGGGAGAGTCGCGTACAATTTTTGCAAAAACTCGAGCGCCGGCTCGCCGCGGATTTGCAAGATCTCGTTGGCTTCCGCTTTGGTGACTACGGCTGGCTCGCCAATCGGTCGACAGCCTTGGGAAACAACTGTGTACGAGTGAACATTGCCCGAGATCAAAACGGACACCGCGCCGTCTTCGACCATCCGATCGCCGAC
Source organism: Pirellulaceae bacterium (assembly GCA_041745295.1). GTDB lineage: Bacteria > Planctomycetota > Planctomycetia > Pirellulales > Pirellulaceae > JANMEB01. The sequence goes on from JBGTJE010000080.1 coordinate 99,592, forward strand.
AATGAGTCGGTTGCTTCCCAGAGCACAGCTTGCCATCCCGCCAGCCACCGGTAAACCAGGATGGTCATCGTTCAGATTTGCCAATAATACATCCCCAGGAAACGTAAGCGGCTCGCCCAAACAGATCAGCGTCGAATGCTCCGGCCAATCCGTTTCCAATTCGGCCGGCCAGCCGGTGAAAGCACCACCGTCGGAAGCGCGGAGATATTGCAAGTGCATCGTTTGGATAACGCAGCCGGGCAACGATGCCGCCCACAGACTGATTGCCGGTTCGCTTTCATATTCGCGATCGCCGCCGATGATTGATTCGGCGGAACAGCCGATGACGTTCCGTGTTCCAAAACGAGCGGCGAATATTCCCGGGTTGTTTTCCAGGGCCTCGATGAAAGGCGCGGAGAAAAAAGCGACCGCCAAGTCAACCGAGGGTAGCTCTCGGTCGACTTGATCCAATACGTCATTGATTGCTTGATCGATATCCGTATTGACGCAAGTCGCCGCAGCGAATTTTCCAGTCAGGACTGTCATCAAACGGTTCCCCAGAAACGAAAAGTTCCTTGACTAACTGGCGTGCATCCGATGCATTGGCCGGTTAGGGTTCAATCGCCCCTTGGCATCCCGAACCGCATCCCGCCGTGCAACCAAAGCAATGAGGGCCTGTGACAATTCGCCGCGTAGACAATCGCCCGAAGTTGAAATCGCGAATATGTCGCTGCCGCGGCTCGCCGATTTTCAAGTCCAACATCTGGTTGAAGTCGCAATCGTACAAAAACCCCAGCCAATCCACCGAGAGCGTGTGCCGACACATCAGGCCCCCGATCGTCGCAGGATTGAAAGAATCGACGAGCCGTTGCATGTAGCGCTCGTAATTCCCCGTCTGCAAAAGGTCGTCCAAAAAGCGACTGATCGGCATGTTGGTGATTGTGAAAAGGCGATTAAATCGTATCCCGTATCGGGCTAGCAGTTCGCGACGATAAGCGGCCTCAAGCTCGGCTTGATTGGGCGGCAATACTGGCCCGACCGGGTTGTAAACCAGCGTCAGCGTCAAAGAACTCTCGGCAGAACCGTACCCTAGGCCGTTGAGTCGGGCAATGGCTTCGATCGATTGGGCAAATACTCCCTCGCCACGTTGTGCGTCGCAGTTTTCCTCCAGGTAACAAGGCAACGAAGCGACTATTTCGACTTGCTGCTCGGCCAAAAACTCGGGCAAGTCTCTAAATCCTGCGGCCAGCAAGATCGTCAAGTTGCAGCGGTCGATGACGTTGCGACCCAAGCGCCTCGCCTCGGCAACCATCCAGCGAAAATGCGGATTGAGTTCCGGCGCGCCACCAGTAAGGTCGAGCGTTCCTATTTCGCTTTGAGCTAGAACGCGCAAACAGTCTTCGGCAATCTCACGCGACATGATTTCACGCCGATCGGGTCCGGCATCGACGTGGCAATGCCGGCAAGTCTGGTTGCAGAGCTTTCCCAAGTTGACTTGCAGAACATCGATCCGATTCGCGCGCAGTTCGCCCAGTGGCGCTTGCACCATCGAATCAAAGGTAGGCACTATCCCGCCATCTTCGCGCGTCGCTTTGCGCAAAACTCGGCGTTGCGTGGCCGGGTCGGAAAGTTGGTTTCCGGAGCGGAGCAGAGTCAGCGGTCGGTGCGGCATGGTTGTCGGTGGATTGCTTGAGCGTGCGAAATTGGTTTTCGAGACTATTCAGCACTACTTAACTCTCTTTGTTGTAATCCTCGTCAATCAACTCGCCAATCGCCCGCTCGAATTCGTCCAGAAATTCGCCGGCTTGCTTAGCCGCAACCAGCCGTGCATCGAAATTAAGGCATATGGTCCACTGCTTCAAGAACTCGGCGACCGCCAACGCGATCGGAACACCTCGGAGCATTGGCGCGACTAATTCGACGCCAAACAGTTTCAAGTTTCCCACGAGGATCGAATGATCGTCTTTGGGCAACGGCAGTCGATCGAATGGATTGCCAAGATTGGTCAACAAACTGGTTGCGCGATTGCGCGGATTGCGCGCCATTCGCCTCAGTTGGCCTGGAACCAACGACGACAGACGGAGCGCCAGCAACAACGTTCGGTCCAATTGCCATTGCCGAATCACGCGCAACTCGCGCGAAACACTGGCGAGAAGCGCGCCGGTGTCAATCATCTGCCGTGGTTGACGATCGACTTGAACCATCGACACTCGGTTACACGCCGTAAGCCGTCGATCCGCCATCGTGCGAATTGATAACGGGATCAGCAAGCGAATCCAGTCCCGCTCGTTTTGGTGTGAATGTCGCTTTCGCCAACGGGCGATTGCAACGAAAAGCGCACCCGCCAAGATATCATTGGGCGTGCCCGCGCATTCCGTTGCCAAAACCTTGATGCGATCGGTTTGGCTGACCGAAAGCCGCCGCGTCAATATATTCGGATAGGTACTCGGCGGCTCTATCACGACTTCGTTGCCGCTATGGGAGAGCAAGGGGACTGTCCTGCGAAACAGAAACTTACTCGCACCGAACAAGGCGATCGGTTGAAATAAAAGTTTGCTGAGAAACTTTCGGTTGAGCAAGTTCAACCGACCGCGCAGGGCCAGCCGTTCGGGACTCAGCTTGGAAAGCGACGGTTTCCCACCGGTGATCACGCGATGGTATTCCAGCAACCAATCCGAGATGACTTGCAGTCCGCCAACGCCGTCGGTGAGCGTGTGATTGCCGATCAGTGCCACAGAGCATCCTCCTGGCGCGGCCACAAACCAAAACATTCCGCCTCCGTCCCTGTGAACGTCGGTCGGCTGCATCGGGTGCGCCTCATCGGCGGAGCTCAGTTCGATCCAGCGAAAGTTCCGAAATGGCTCTTCGTTGTCGACAAACCGCAAGCGTTCTCGATCGACGATCACTTGGAACCCCGGGTGACGACCAAACGCTACTTCGGCGGCGGCCAGCGCGGCGGCGCGATTGATCTGCCCGTCGAACCGCAAGCGAATCCCCAAACTGTTGGGGAAACTCGGCTGGTCCAGGAAATACATCAATTTTTCAAACGGGACCAGGTGCGCAGGGTACTTCATGAATGCCGAGCGAAATACTCTTTATGGGGACTGGCTGGCGGCTGGGGCCGCGGGTGGAGTGTCGAATACTTGGATCGTGATGTGGCGATACCAGGTTTCGTTTCCGTGATCTTGCAAGCAGATTCGGCCGGAAGGCAAGGTCGCAAACTTTTCCCAATTCTTGAATTTGCTATTCTGAATTCGCTCCTTCCAGAGATCGCTTCCGATTTCCGCTTCGAGCACCTTGGTTCCGTTCAGCCAATGCTCGATCCGATTTCCCTTGGCGACAATCTTTGCCGAATTCCACCAGCAAAGCGGATGGAGGCATTTATTCTCGGGGGCGTATAAGCCGTACAACGACGCCGCCGACGTCAACGGATTTTGTCCGTCGGCGTGACCCGCGTCGTCCAAGATTTGATACTCGGGCCCGGTGAGATAAGGTGCTTTGTCCCCCATGCCAACGCGGTACATCACTCCACTGTTGGCCCCGGCTGGAAGTCTCCATTCAAATTGCAACTCGAAGTCGGCAAACTCCTCTTTAGTAATAATGTCGCCGCCGCCGCTGCCGTCGTACAACAATGCCCCATCGACGATCGTCCAACCTTTCCCGATTGCTTCGTCGGCATAGCCGCGCCACGCATCGAGCGAGGATCCGTCGAACAGGATTTTGTATTGGCCCGAAACTTCGTGTTGCGCCACCGCATCCGAATTTGTATTCGTGAGAACCATTCCCAAACCAACCAGGAACAATATGTTTCTGACCGTCACAGAGCGACTCCCGACTAAGATAACGTGTTGAGCTAACGCTGTGCGCGAACTGGCCCGCGCAGGGCGTTCGCCTCATCTTATCTTCAGGCTTGCGAATCGAGTATGATGTTCGCTCTGAATTTCGTCGCCTTGCTATGGATAAACTCCTCAAAATAGCCGGATAATGCCATGATTTTGCAAAATTCCCCCGTCCGATTATGTGTTCGAGTCGCCGTTACCGGCTTGCTGCTCGTGTTGCCATTCGCGGCTTGGGGACAAGACGATCGATTGCTCAAGTTTGAAGTGCAGCTCTCGCCCACCGTCAAAGTCGCCCCAACTACCGGCCGGCTGTTTGTCTTTGTCTCGGATCGCCGCTCGGGCGAGCCGATGAATGGCCTCAACTGGTTTTCGCCCCAGCCATTTTTCGCGGTCGACGTCAAGGATTTCGCCCCTGGCCAATCGCGTGTGATCGACGCAGCGGCGATTGGCTTTCCCAAAACTTTGGCGGAATTGCCGGCCGGCGAATACCGCGTCCAAGCTCTTTTCGATCAAGATTTTTATTATCCCGATCCCGCCGACGGACCTGGCAACATGTACTCGAAAACCGAATCGCTCAAATTGAACCCGGAAAAATCCGGGACGATTCAGTTGCACCTGGATCAAATCGTTCCCGAACCGGCATTCGTCGACACGCAATGGGTCAAATTCGTTCAGCAGCCTAGCAATTTGCTGAGCGATTTCCATCATCGTGAAGTCATCGATCGCGTCGCCGTCGTTTTGCCGGCCAGCTATTATGAACAGCCGATGCGTCGTTATCCCGTGTTGTATGAAGTTTCCGGCTTCGGCGGATCGGTGCGAAGAATGGGCGCGCGCTATTCGAAGGAACCGCCTCAAGCTGCCGAAGGAGATGCCGAGTTCATTTACGTGATGCTTTCCGGAGAATGCAAGTGGGGTCACCACGTCTACGCGAACAGCGCCTCAAACGGACCCCGTGGCGATGCCTTGGTCCGAGAGATGATCCCGCATCTCGATCAAACGTTTCGCACGGTCGCCGATCCGAGAGCCCGATTCGTCGCCGGTCATAGCAGCGGCGGCTGGTCGAGCCTTTGGTTGCAAGTGGCTTATCCGGAAACGTTTGGCGGAGTTTGGAGCACATCCCCCGATCCCGTCGATTTTCGCGATTGGCAAGGGACGAATTTGTACGCCGATCCGCCACCGAGCGTGTTCATTGACGAGCAAGGCCATCGACGACCGTTGGCCCGTCGCGGAACGCAGCCGGTTCTTTGGTACGACGATTTTTGCAAGATGGACGACGTGCTGGGTCGCGGCGGCCAGTTGCGCTCCTTCGACGCCGTCTTCAGTCCGTTGTCCGACGACGGCGAACCCGCGCGCTGCTGGGACCGGTCTACCGGACGAGTCGATCCAAAGATTCTCGAGCATTGGAAAAAATATGACATTAGCTTGTTGCTCGAGCAGAATTGGCCGCAGCTTAAGGACAAACTTGCCGGCAAGATTCACATCGCGATGGGGGACCTGGACACGTTTTATTTGAACGGTGCAACGGAGCTACTCGGCAAACGCCTGACGGGACTCGGAAGCGACGCCGACGTCACAATGTTTCCCGGCAAAGACCACGGCTCGATTCTCACGCCTCAACTCCGCGCCGATCGCCAAAAGCAAATGACCGCCGCATTTTTGAAGTACTTCGACATGGACGGAACGCCGCGGTAAAGACGTACCGAAAGCGCATTCGGGCGACATCGCTATCACGAATTATGCCCCGAGTTTGAAGTCTATCGTTATTCAAACACGGCAATAATCAAACTTCCGGAATCTAGTCTGCGAAATGCTTGACAACGAAATCTTTTTCCTCGGTCGAGGATTGGTGCAAACCAAATTGCAACTTCGCGCTTCAAATAGCCAATTTGATGTCTATTTGTGTCGAAGACTGCAACCGCATTCTCGTCGTACGGATTGGAAGGCTCTCGAATCATGGAAACCGAGTCGCCGATATTGAGGCGATCTATCCATTGTGACCGGCCTTCGTATTGGTCGCCAACGACCCGGAATGTATAGCGAGGCTCATCTGAGGTTGGTTGCCACTCGACATAGGGTGCGGTCGAGCTGCCACTTCGATTTAGGATTGGCGGTGACGCGCTTGACCCCATGTTCGATTCTACCACCAGGGGAATAAATGCCTGTGTCGGTTCGGTTCCAAGAACGGGTTCACCAGTTATTGCGTGTTGAACAAGCATAGCAAATCGGTCCCATTCAGAAGAGTTCGTAGATGGACGTAGAAAAATGCTCTTGCCCGATGAACGCTTACAAAAGACGCCATCGCGGTACCATCGGACGGCTTCCACTGAGGACAGATTGATTTTTTTTGCCGAGAACTTGCTAATCATCACGATTCGTTTGTCGGTGAGCACGCATTCGCCAACGCCAGTCGATTTCAAGTAATGGTCGTCACCGAGTGGAATTCCAGATGGCTTTTTTTGCTGTACAATTTCGAACCACTCAAGCGAATAGGCGACGATAATCGATTCGTTTGAATTTGGAGAGAAATCGTTGACATTGATTCGCGGCGGACGGAAATTGTCAGTTGCTAATTGCCAGGCCAGTTCAGATCGCTCGAATCGCTTAAGCTGGTCATCCGAAAACGTCAAACTGACGCCCAGGCCCGTGGCCACTTGGCTCAGCCGATCCTTCTCTTGCGGATCTAGAAAACCATCTTCAAGAATATTCTCAATTAATTCATTGATGAGTCTGCCCGATTCGACGTTTAGAAGCGATTCAATCTCATCAGTTGGAATTCCTGCGGCTTGTCCGAATTCCAATAGCTTGCTCTTCTCCGTAAATGAAACAGTTCCATCGGCAATAAACGATTCGATGGCACTTACCAATTTTTGCCGGTTTTTCGAATCAATTTCGCGCTTACGCTCGGCCCTTCGTTCAAGTCGTTGTTGTTCTGCCTTGCGTTGCTCGACTAACTCCTGAATCGTCGAAATGGGTACTAAATTTCCGAGAACATATTTATCTTCCGTCAACTGCGGGCTTCGGACTTCCGTTTGAGCGTCAATTTCCTTGTGATTGACCAATGTCAGGAACTGTTCGTCCGATACCGGCCCGACTTCTTCAGCGCTACGAAGCAAACGACTTCGTTTATAAAACCAATGAGTGGAAAGCTGATCAGAAATCGTCGTGGTCTGGTTCGCGTAAATTCGTACCGGACGCTTACACTTCGGACAATTGAGCCTTCGTCCCGTATGCTCTGACTTGAATTTAATTGACTGCTCACAGAATGAGCATCGAAAAACGTTGGAAGCATCGCTTGTGCTCAATGTCTCCTCCGAATCTGCACGTCACTCATTACGCAACGCACCTGGAATCAAATCCTATCGAATCACAATAGTTCCAAAATTCCGCCAGCCACGAAGCGTGCGGCTTCCTCTACATCGTCAGGCTCGATCAGGTTTCGGTTATTCAAATCGGCAATAGTTGTAGATACCTTTGCTAGTCGATCAACGGTACGTGTTGAGATCTGTCCTCTTGCGATGACCAATTTGTAGGTCACAAAACCAGCGTCGGAAAATCGACAAAAGTCCGCGACTTGTCCTCCGGGAATTGATGCATTATTTGAGATTGATGTCCCGGAAAATCGGTCATGCTGCTTCCGCCGAGCTCTTTGAACCGCCGCCCGCAATTTTGGCGATTCACCTTCTTGAATCTGAGCGAATCGTTCGTCAGTTGACAAAGGTTGTAGGAAAACCTGTAAGTCGATCCGATCCAAAAGCGGACCGCTTAGCTTTTTTTGATAACGTTCGATGGCCTTAGAATCACAAGTACACCGCGCAGTGCCGGCAAAACCGCAGGGACACGGGTTCATTGCCGCAACTAGTGTAAATCGTGCGGGAAATTCCAGGCTGGCATTCACGCGACTAATATTGACAAATCCATTTTCCAAAGGTTGTCGAAGCGCCTCCAATACTTGCCTTGAAAACTCGGGTAGCTCATCGAGAAACAGTACTCCATGGTGAGCCAACGTTATCTCGCCAGGACTCGGGACGCCAGAACCGCCTCCAACAAGTGCTTGCAATGACGCACTGTGGTGAACTGTGCGCACAGGACGACGAGTAACTGCTTGACCATCTTGTTCCAATTTTCCGACTGCTGAATAGATTCGAGTCAATTCAACTTTCTCGGCATCGGTCAATTGAGGGAGTATTCCCGGAATCGCACTAGCCAGAAGTGACTTTCCTTCGCCGGGTGGCCCGATCAAAAGCAGATTGTGTCCTCCAGCGGCACAAATTATCGCTGCCCTCTTGGCGTCCTCTTGCCCTCGAATTCTTCCGAAGTCCACTGCCTTATCAATGATCGGTTCAAATTTAATTGATTCGTCTAACGCGTTCTTAAGCTTTTCGTGACCTCGGAAATACTCCAGAACTTCATCGAATGTTTCCACTGGAAAAACTTTGCACCCTTCGTGACCAGGCTTTGCAAGGATCAACGCACATTCTTTTTCGTTCCCTTTGGGCACAATCAAAGATTGGCCTGGCTTGGCACAAAATGCGAGCGACAATGCTCCTGGAACTCGACGCAACTCCCCGTGTATTCCAAGCTCACCAAACAAGATGAACTTGGATTCTTTGTCCTTAGATAGGTCTGGAAGCATGCCAGCAACCTGGAGCAGAATGACGGCTAATGGCAGATCAAGCCACGTTCCACTCTTTTCAATGCCGGCTGGCGCCAGGTTGATCAGAAGGCTCACTGGACTGTTCGCAATACCAAGCTTGCTAAATGATCCAGCGATTCGATGAAGTGATTCCTTTACCGCACCGCGAGTCATTCCCGTAATTGAACAGCATTCAATGATGGGCTTGGGTGTTTTTAGCAACGCTGTGGCGCGTCCTTGCAATTCGATTATCTGTCCGTCAATCCCATTAAGGATTCCTCCATAAAGAGTATGATCCTTTCGAAGGAGTTGATCGTGCAGGTTAAAGCGAAGCAATTTCGTCCTCTTAAGCTAGACAGAGATTTATCAGTTTAGCAATTGAAACCGAATCCGCAATTTGCCAACAAATTCAATGGGTGGCCAACGGTGCGTCATTCCGGGCTGAGCCCCGGAATCCATCTTCCATGGACGGGGGAAGTGCCAATCGCTTTTTCAATTCACTTTTTTGATACGCGCCTCTGAGACGATTTTCGGTTGCCGAAAGATGATCGATAATCCTGCGATCATTTCCAAATCGTTGCCAAGCTCGCGCGGAGTCTTAGGATGGCCATTGAACCGGCAGTCTACATCCTGGCAAGCGGTTACAACGGAACATTATATATCGGAGTGACATCGGACCTCATTCAACGCGTCTGGCAACACAAGAACGACCTCGCTCCCGGATTCACAAAACGGTATCAGGTCCATTGTCTCGTCTACTATGAATACCATCAGGATATGGACGCGGCAATTTTGAGGGAAAAGACAATCAAAAAGTGGAGAAGGTCTTGGAAGGTAGAACTCATTGAAAGTGTGAATCCAGAATGGCGGGATTTGTGGGAGGAGATTCAAGGATAAATGTTTTTGTGTGGGTCGGCGTAACGCCAGTTTGGGACGGCAAGGCGACACCCGAGGTGATTGATCGGCGTGATGCGGCAACTCTCCCATCCATGGAAGATGGATTCCGGGGCTCAGCCCGGAATGACGGTGGGAGCGACGACCAATGAGCTACCCCACTCTCGTGAATTGATAGAGCAGCACCGCGGCGGCGGTGGCAACGTTGAGCGAATCGGTGGAACCGGACATGGGAATCGAGACTTCAACGTCGCTCATGGCAACTAATTCCGGATCGAGGCCGTGTGCTTCGTTGCCCAAGAGCAACACTATTCGCGCGGCCGGGCGCGGGAACGGCAACGGCGTGGCATTGGGCGAGCCGGTCGCTGCGACAATGCGAAAACTATGATCGCGTCGAAGCGTCTGCAACGTGTCGGACAGAGAAACTGGCTCGATCATCGGCAGCTGAAAGATATTTCCCATCGAGACACGAACGGTCCGGCGCGAAAACGGATCGGTCGATCGGTCGCCAACGAGCATCGCATCCGCGCCAAACGCCGTGGCGACGCGAATGATCGAGCCGAGATTGTCGGGCAACACCGTGTGCGGACACGCCATGAGAGTCGACGATTGTGCGGTTAAGACCTGCGGGAAATTAGCAACCGAAGTGTGCTTCACGCGTCGCCCGCAGGCGATTACACCGGCGTGAAACTGAAAACCGACCAGTTGGGATACGAGCTCCGCGGGCAACACGAGCACTTGGGTTCGCGCAGGGATGTGCGCGCGAAACGAAGCGACGGCCGAATCCGCCAGCAGCACCGAGAGGACTTGGTAACTGCTTTCCAATAGTCGCCGCACGACCCAGCGGCCCTCGGCAATAAACCAATCCGAATCCCGCGTCCAATTGGTTTTTTTGAGATCGCGATAGGGATCCAATCGGGGATCGTCGAGCGAATCAATCGAACTGTACACCGGCCGTTACTTGGGTTTTTTTGTCTCGATTGGAATCTGATCTATTTTGGCGGCCAGAATGAAATCATTTTCGCTGAGTCCGCCGATGGCGTGTGTCCAGATTTCGATCCAAACGTTGCGGTAGCCTTCGAGGTGCAAATCGGGGTGATGGCCGTCCGCTTCGGCGACGACGGCAACTTGATTGAAGAATTCAAGGCCCGCCAAAAAATTCTTGACGACCCAATCTTTTCGGATTCGCTTCCCTTCGTGGGTGATTCGCCAGCCCGGCAAATTTTGCAATTGTCGTTGAGCTTGAGGTAGCGGACACGGGTCAACGCCCCCTTCGCAGGGAACGCATTTCTTCTCGGCTAATTGATGGCTGGTTTGAATATCCATGGCGTCTCTCGCAAAGGAAAGGGCTTTCGTATCCCGGTCATTCTACCGCGATACAAAAATCGCATTGAGTCCCCGTTAGGTCCAAAGCAATAAAAGCGACGGAAATTACTTCGATCGACGTACACAACCCAAAGTCATTCCGGGCTGAGCCCCGGAATCCAGTCTTGCATGGACGCATGGTAGTTACTTCCCCCATCCGTGGAATTTGGATTCCGGGTCTCAGCCCGGAATGACGATGAGCGCGACGGAGTCCCTGGCCAAGCCCGGAGTTACAACTCGGCAAGGTAGACGTTCTTACTTCTTCTTCGTCGCAGCTTTCATAGCGGAAGCGAATCGACTGAGGGATTCACTGCGTTCAGAAGCATCCTGCAGGTTCTCCCTTATGATCTGCACGATCGCCGATCCGACGATCGCTCCTCGCGCGCCGGCTTCGAGCGCCTCCCGCACATGCTCGGGAGTCGAAATTCCAAATCCCAACAAGGCCGGCGGCGCGCCGGCCTCTTCCAGGGCCGTGACCAATTCCCGAGTGGGCTTTTGCATCTCAGTTTGCATCCCCGTCACGCCCGCCCGGCTCAACAAGTACGTATATCCGCGGCCCATTTCCGCGACGCGGAGCAAGCAGGCCTCGGACGCATTCGGCGGCACGATCAGGATCGGCGCGATGCCCGCCGCTGTCGCAATTTCTGCGTACGGCCCAAGCTCAATGCTGGGAATGTCGGCGATCAGCACCGAGTCGACTCCCGCTTGGGCGGCCTGCGCAAAAAACGCTTCGGGGCGTCCGTGCACGATCAAATTGCTGTAGACCAGCAAGCCAATCGGAATTTCGGAATGCCGCTCGCGAACTTGTTGTACGATTTGAAAACAGGTTTCAGGCGTGACGCCCGCGGCAATTGCGCGGCCCGCCGCCGCCTGGATGACCGGTCCGTCCGCGATCGGATCAGAAAACGGGATCCCCAGCTCGAGCGCGTCGGCCCCTCCGACAACCAATGCCTCGACGATCTCCAACGACGCCTCCGGATCCGGATCACCCAACACGACGAACGGCACAAACGCCCCTTCGCCCGCCGCCGCCAGTCGCGAGAACATTTTTTCGTAACGATCCATGGATGCCTTTGCGTCGCGGTCGAAGCCGCGCCTCAATGTTAGGTCGAACTTTCAGGCAGCAGTGGCTGATTCATCACATGGGTAATGTCCTTGTCCCCGCGACCGGAGAGGTTGATGAGGAGGATCGTGTTGCGGGGGGCGGCGGCGGCGAGTTGGACGGCGTGGGCGATCGCGTGCGCGGACTCGAGCGCGGGAATGATGCCCTCGGTCTTGGCGAGCAAACCAAATGCCGCAAGGGCTTCCGCGTCGGTTATGCCGACGTATTCGGCCCGGCCAATGGACTGTAAATAAGCGTGCTCGGGGCCGACGCCGGGATAATCGAGCCCCGCAGAAATCGAATGCGACTCGCGGATCTGCCCTTGTTCGTCTTGCAGGACATGGCTCCGCGTGCCGTGCAAGATCCCTGGCCGACCGCGCTGCAACGTCGCCCCGTGCGCGTGCGAATGCAACCCATGACCGGCCGCTTCGACGCCGATTAGTCGCACTCTGGATTCCGGAATAAAGTCCGCAAAGATGCCGATCGCGTTCGATCCACCGCCGACGCAGGCGATCACGGCGTCCGGCAATCGGCCGGCTTGATCGACAATTTGCCGTTTTGCTTCCGCGCCGATGACGCGTTGAAATTCACGGACCATCGTCGGAAACGGATGTGGGCCCGCCGCTGTTCCCAGCAAATAATGCGTCGTTTCGTAACTCGCCGACCAATCCCGAAGCGCCTCGTTGACCGCGTCCTTCAAGCTTTGGCTCCCGCTTTCCACGGGAACGACTTCGGCGCCCATCAAACGCATCCGGAACACGTTCATCGATTGCCGTTCGATGTCCTTGGTTCCCATATAGACTCGTGTGGTCATGCGAAAAAGGGCGCCGACGATGGCCGTCGCAACGCCATGCTGTCCGGCGCCAGTCTCGGCGATCAACCGCGTCTTACCCATTCGTTTCGCGAGCAACGCTTGGCCGATGACTTGATTGGTCTTGTGCGCGCCGCCATGCAGCAAATCTTCGCGCTTTAGGTAGATCGCCGCTTTGGTGTCTTGTCCCAGATTTCGGCAACGGTAAAGCGGTGTTTCCCGTCCGGCATAATCGCGCAGCAATTGATTGAGTTCCTTGAGGAACTCGGGATCGTTGCGCGCCGTTTCGAAAGCGGATTCCAATTGCTCCAGCGCAGGCACCAGAATTTCCGGCACGAACATCCCGCCGAATTCTCCAAAGGCCCCTTTGACCGGCTTAAACGATGTCATCAGGTTCCTCGCAACGCCGCAAATAATTGCCGCAAAAGCAACTCATCCTTGACGCCTGCCGCGGACTCCACGCCCGAACTGACATCCAGTATTCCACAGCCAAGTCGATGCGCGGCGAGCACATTGTCCGGCCGAATTCCTCCGGCAAGGATCAACTGTGATTTGTCGGGATAATCGCTCAACAAATTCCAATCGAACGCTTTCCCTGTACCGCCTCGTTGGCCGTCCTCGCAAGCGTCGAGCAACAGCCGATCGGCGCCATACGCCGCGAGGCTTGGAATCGAATCGTTGACTTGGACGGCCTTCCAGATTTCACAATTATCAGGAACTCGCTTGCGTAATGCGGCGACCAACTCCGCGGTCTCGTCACCATGCAATTGGATCGCGTGCAATCGCAGCACGGTCGCAAGGTTCACGATCCGGTCGAGCGATTCGTTGACAAACACGCCGACCAGTGGCAGAGGCGAATCCGTCGCAAACAGCCTCGCCTGATCCGGATTGACGAAGCGCAAGGATTCGGATGCGAAAACCAAGCCGCCGTAACACGCCCCGGCCGCATGCGCCAAGCGAATTTGTTCGCGTGAACGCAGCCCGCAGATTTTGACAGCGCCATGGATGAGCTCGCGGAGCGCCAAATCCAGCCGCGGCGCTTTCATTAATTGACTGCCGACCAAAAAAGCGTCGACGCAATCGTCCAGTGCATCCAAATCGGCCCGCGAACGAATTCCTGACTCGCAAATCACGAGCCGATTCGACGGAATTTGGGGCGCAAGCCGCCGCGTAGTCCCTAAGTCTATCTTCAGCGTGTTTAGGTCGCGGTTGTTGATTCCAATCATGCGGGCATCCAGCGATAGTGCTCGCCCCAACTCTGCTTCATCGTGCACCTCCGTCAAGATATCCATGTTCAGCCGCGCGGCTTCGGCCGCGCATCGGCGATATTCATCGTCGCCCAGCACAGAAAGCATTAGCAGGATCGCGTCCGCTCCGGCGACGCGGGCTTCCCAGATTTGGTAGGGATCCACGACGAAGTCTTTGCAGAGGATCGGCTGCGCGACTTGAGCCCGGACCGCTTTCAAGTGAGCCAGTTCGCCAGCGAAAAATGGGCCATCGGTCAGCACCGAAATGCCGTCGGCAAAATCGCGGTAGATCGCGGCGATGGCCGTCGGGTCAAAGTTCGGCCGCAGCAAGCCCTCGGACGGCGAGGCCTTTTTGCATTCTAGAATAAACCGCAACCCTGGTTTGCGGAGCGAATCCAGGAGGCTGCGCTGCGTCGGCTTGGATTGCCGGCACAACGATTCCCATGGGATTTCGTGTTGCCGCGCTGCAACGTCGACTCGTTTGCGGGCAACAATTTCCTGTAGAACCGACATCACAATTCGCTCCGCGAAAAGGCCGCGCTGCGTTCCAGGCGAGCAAGTGCCTTGCCGGTCGCTAACGTGTCCTGAGCCCGCTGATACCCTTGATTAAAGGATTCAGCGATTCCAGCTAAGACCAGCAGCGCGGCTGTGTTGATAGCGACGGCCGCCGCGTGGGCGGTTTGACCTTGGCCGGCAAGCACTGCGGTGATCGCTCGAGCGTTCTCCGCCGGCGCGCCGCCGGCAATCGCAGAAACGGGAAATGAACTCGCCCCAAAATCGTCCGTACATAAACTCCGCTCGAGAATTTCTCCGTCGATCAGCTCGACAGCCAATGTTGGGCCGTGCAGCGCAATTTCGTCCAAGCCTTGGCCATGGACGACGAGTGCTCGTTGGCAGCCGAGTAATTTGAGGGATTCAGCGACGACCTGACAGAGATTGGGGTCGTAAACACCAACCAGCATGATCGGCGGCCGTGATGGATTAACGAGTGGTCCCAGAATATTGAAGATCGTTCGGGTGCCAAGTTGTTTGCGGACGGGCATCGCATGGCGTATGCCGCCATGATAGTGCGGAGCAAACAAAAAGCTGACACCAGTTTGATCTAAACATTTTCGGGCCGTGCTGGGACTCATGTCCAATCGGAAACCAAACTGTTCGAGCAAATCTGCAGCGCCGCATTTGCTGGATACCGCGCGATTGCCATGTTTGGCGACGGGCAATCCAGCTTCGGCGGCAACGAAGGCCACAGCCGTCGAGATGTTGATGGTGTTAACCCCGTCGCCACCGGTTCCAACGACGTCCGCAAATCGGTAATCGGGGCGGGGAAATGAGTTGGCGGCATCGAGCAGGGCTTCGGCCGCTCCGGCGATGTCGTCCGACGTCTCGCCTTTGCGTTTTAACGTGATCAGCAGGTCGGAAATTTCCACGTCGGATAGTTCGCCAAGGATGAGGGAATCGAATAGCTGGCGGGTTTCCTCGCGAGTCAAATCGCGACGCTGCATCAACCGGGCAAGGTGCGCGTGCATCACCCAACCTCCGTGGAGTTTGAACGCAGCGCAATGTCCATCAAATTCGAAAGGATCGTTTGTCCAAAAGTTGTCAGAATCGATTCGGGATGGAACTGTACACCAAAGATCGGATGCTTCCGGTGCGCAATCGCCATGACGATTTCGCCGAACTCGGCGATGCTCACCAAGGAATCCGGTAGGCGGAGCGCCGTAAGCGAGTGATACCGACCCACATTCAACTCCGGCGGCAACCCCGCAAAAAGCTCGTGGCCCGCATGGCGGATGCGTGACTTTTTTCCATGCACAATCGCTCCCGCCGAGCCAACTTTACCGCCGAACGCGCTGACTATTGCTTGATGCCCCAAGCAGACTCCAAAAAGCGGCCAGCGGCCAGCCGCTTTTCGAATCAACTCGACGCAACAACCGGCGTCTTCAGGCGTTCCAGGCCCTGGCGAAAAGGCGATAAGAGTCGACCGTTTTTCCGTGGCGATGGTCAAGGCTTTGTCGACAGACAGCGTGTTGCGATAGACGTCGACCTCGCCGCCCAGGGATGCAAACGCGTCAACGAGATTGAAGCTAAACGAATCGAAATTGTCGATCAGCAAAATGTGCGGCTTAGCCACGTTGAGTTACTCCGGCGGACAAGGCATTGGCTCGAGCGATCGCTCGTAGCACGGCTTCGGCCTTGCGGCGAGTTTCATCGGCCTCCCATTGCGGCACAGAGTCGTGGACCACGCCTGCTCCGGCGCGAACATGGGCGATTCCGTGCTGCACCAGTGCCGAGCGAATCACGATCGCGGTATCAAAGCTTCCGTCGCCGCGAAGATAACCGACTGCGCCGCCGTAGTGTCCGCGCCTCGTCCCTTCGAATTGGCGGATCAGTTGCATCGCTTTAATTTTGGGTGCTCCCGTCAGCGTCCCCATGTTCATACTGGCTTGATAAGCGTGCAGAGCGTCCAAATCTTCGCGCAGCTCGCCTTGGACTTGGGAGACAAGATGCATGACGTGTGAATAGCGGACGATACGAGCCAGATCCGTGACGTTCCGGGTGCCGCAGCGCGACACACGGGCGACATCGTTCCGCGCCAAATCCACCAGCATCAAGTGTTCGGCGTTTTCTTTTTCATCCAAGCGCAATTCTGCTTCGATCCGACTGTCCAAATCTGCGTCGTATGTTCCGTCGGGACGGATTCCACGCGCGCGAGTACCGGCAATCGGCGAAATCTCGACCCGGCGCAGCGGGCCGTTGACTTTGACCGCCGATTCGGGCGAGGCACCGAATAAGACAAACTCGCCGAAATTAAGGAAAAAAAGGTAAGGACTGGGATTCAGTTGCCGCAACGAGGCATAGGCGGACAACGCGTCGGGGCAAGCAATCGAAAAAGTTCGCGACGGCACGATCTGGAATACATCCCCGGCAGTGATGTGCTCTTGCATGGCTTCGACGACGGCCATGAAAGTCGCGTCATTCGCATCGACCACAACCTCGGCCAGTTCATCGGCGGCCACCGCCGGATAGGGCGAATTTTCGAGCGGTTCATGGACCACGCGAGCGGCGACTTCGGCGATCCGCGTGACGGCATCGAGAGCCGAGTAATAATTGGACTCAGCGTGGGCGCCTCCCAATATATTAACGACGGCTTCTGCATGTCGATTTTGGTGATCGATCACGACGATTTGGTCCGCCAACACGAACCGAAAGTCGGGGACGTCGTCGCCAGGAGTCTTCTTGCCGGAATTTGTCTTTGGTAACGATTCAAATTGGGCAACCAAATCGTATGCAAACAGGCCAACCAGCAGGACGGACGCGGGGTGATTCGCGGTCTCCGGTTTGAGTCGTCCGATGACGGTCCGCAATACGCTCAACGGAGACGGCGCGTGCAATCGTTTCTGTTCGCTATCTTCGGTGTTGCCAGGGGTGAACTCCAGTGTGAACCCCTGAGGCGCGTCGCGCGGGGTAAACGATTGGAACTCTTTTTTCAAAAACGGAATCGCACTTTGACCGTTGCTGTTGAGTGCCGAGACATCGACGCGCGATCCGCAACAAGTGAAGCGCACCGCGGCA
Organism: Pirellulaceae bacterium; assembly: GCA_041745295.1. Lineage (GTDB taxonomy): Bacteria > Planctomycetota > Planctomycetia > Pirellulales > Pirellulaceae > JANMEB01. The sequence continues at coordinate 117,035 of JBGTJE010000080.1, forward strand.
GAAACGACCAACAGGCTCTGTTGCGACTGGTGACTGGAGGGTTCCGCTGAATCGAGCAAGATCGTGTCGGGCAATTTGCCTTGGTCGGTTAATGCGGCAAACAAAGCCAGCGGTGAGGGGACCTCTGTCAATCGCCGAGTCAACGAGCGAACATGGCCTTCGGGCAAGCGGGACGCGTTCACAACGTCCTCCCCGCGGCTTCAACGAAGGGCCTCAATTCGCGCATGAGCTGGGCAAATTCCGCTGGGTTGAGCGATTGGTGGCCGTCGGAAAGCGCTCGTCGCGGGTCGTTATGAACTTCGACCAAGATTCCGTCGGCCCCCACAGCGGCCGCCGCGCGAGCCAGCGGAGTCACCAATTCGCGGATGCCCGTGCCGTGGCTGGGATCGACCAGAATGGGCAGGTGAGACCTTTGTTTGATCAAGGCCACCGCATTCAAATCCAGCGTACTGCGCGTGGCTGTCTCAAACGTGCGAATGCCGCGCTCGCACAAGATCACGTTAGGATTGCCGCCGGCCAGGAGATACTCGGCAGCCAGCAAAAATTCCTCGATCGTCGCGGCCAATCCGCGCTTCAGAATGACAGGTTTGCGAGTAGTACCCAAGGCTTTCAGCAGCGAGTAATTCTGCATGTTGCGCGCACCGAGTTGAAACGCGCCGACGATGGGCTCCATTAGTTCAAGATCGCCGGCGTCGACGATTTCGCTAACGATGGGAAGCTTGGTTTTCTCGGAAACTGCCCGCAACATTGGCAAGGCATCCCGCCCGTGCCCTTGAAAGCTGTAGGGGCTCGTCCGTGGTTTGTAGGCACCGCCGCGCAGAAGCCGTGCGCCATTTCGTTGAACAACTTCCGCAGTTGCCAGCAATTGGTCGGCAGTTTCGACCGCGCACGGCCCGGCAATCACGCTGAATTGCCGACCCCCGACGGGAACGCCAGCGACGTCGACGACCGTGTCGTGAGGGTGCAGATCACGTCCCACCAGTTTGTACGGCGTCAGGATCGGCTTGACCGACTCGACCGCGGGGTGGGACGCCAAATTGAGTTCCGCCAGGACTCGTTCGTCGCCCAATGCGCCGAGCACGACGCGTTCGACGCCCGGCATATGCAGTGGCGTCAATCCGAGCCGCTGGATATCTGCCAGGATTTCCTGGGCGTCGGAATCCGTGGCGCCACGCTTCAGAACAATGATCATCTGGGCTCGTCAGGCGATTTATCGTCGCCCTTGTCTGCTTCGGTCGGAGCACCTTTTTCTTCCGAATCGCCGGCCTTTTCTTCGTCGCGAACTTCCTCTCCTTCGGGCCCGGTCAGGCCTTCGCTCAGGAGCTCGCGCCAAGGTTTGTTCCGATTGTATCCTTCGAGTTCTCGCCGCAGATTATCCAGCGAGTCGCTTTTTTCCTGTTCGCCAAGTTCGACGGCTTTGGCCCCCCATTCGCGGGCTTTTTCAAAGTCTCCGGTTTCGGCATAGCCCGCGGCCAGCGTGCTGACAGCATAGGATTCTTTATATTCGACCAATTCACAGGCCCGCAATCCGAGTTCTATCGATCGTTTTCCGTCGCGGATTTCCGGCTTAGGGGAAGTCGCCAACACCCACGCCAGATTGTTGATTGTTCCCGGATCCGGGTCTTCTTTTTCGTTTTGAATTTCGATCGCCCGCTCGTAGTCTTGAATCGCTTTGGCGTGTTCTCCGAGCGACAAATAAGCGTCCCCACGACCCCGAATCGCATCGGGGTTTTCCGGGTCGTCTTCGAGAATCCCGTCGTAAATCTTGACCGCCTCGTCGGTTTTTTTCGCGGCGTTATAGAACATCGCCAGCTGCAATTGGAAGTTGACGTTGTTGGGGGCGAATTCGACGAGTTCCTTCACGTCGTCGATCGCCTTGTCGTAGTCTTCCTTACCTGCGTGGATCAAGCTGCGCATGAGAATGCCGCGGACCCATCCCGGTTGTACGACCAAGGCTTCATCCACGGCCGTCAGTGCTTCATCAAAGCGTTTTTGGTCAAGCAGGATTGAGGTTTTCAGCAACATCGAGTCGAGGTTCTTCGGATCCAACTCGAGGACCTTGTCGACGTCGCTCAACGCTTCGTCTGGCTTTTCTTGGGCGATTCGAATTTGGGCGCGGAGTCGATAATAAATCGGATTGTTCGCGTCGTTGGCCAAGGCCTTTTCGATTTCCGCGTTGGCTTCGTCGAACTGTTTGCCTTCGATCAAACTCTCCATGAGGAGGGCCAAAATCGTCGTATCGTCGGACCCTTGTTCGATCGCCGTGCGGAAGTCGGCGACGGCGGCGGCAAAATCCTCTTTGTTGTGATGGAATTGCCCGCGCGTCAGCAGGGCCTTGGTGTTTGTCGGATCGATGATGATCGCTTGATTGAGGTCGGCGAGTTGACTCTCGTCGTCCTCGGCGAGCGCGGCGCGGAGCAAAAGAGCTTCGGACAACGCGGGTTTGTCGTTGGCCGCAAATTCGATGGCTTTATCCAAGGCCTGTTGCGCCTCGTTGACGTCTCCGCCCGGAAGCATCGACAGTCGGGCCACCATCAAATGAGCCTCAACCATTTCGGGATCGATGCTCAAGACTTTTTCCAAACGCGAAATGGCTTCCCGGCGGAGAAAGCGCCAGCGCGAATCACGGGGCCCTTCAAAAATGCGATCGCTCAATTGTTTGGCGTGGTCGAACAGCGTGGTTTTGATCATCGCCTGGGCGAGTGTCTTGGACGTCTCATCGAGCCCTTTGCTGATCGCCGATTCGCATAAGTCGACGACTTCATCCAGCTCGCGCGTCGTTTTGGCTTTGGCCTTCAGTTCAATCGCCTTTTCCAAGTCCTCGTCGCCGTTGGTTTTCGCCGATTCCTGGTCGGCTTTTTCGGCGTCTTGTTTTGCGTCTTCGGCAGGTTTGTTAGCGTCCTCTTGCGCTTGCGCCACTTTCGGAGGTTTTGCCGATTGCGGCGTTGGGTCTTGTGCGCCAGCCGAACGTGACGGAAGGCTGGCGACTAAACCCAATAGTCCAATGAACGCAAACAGTTTTCGACGTGACATTCGCCACTCCCATGATTCTCTACGGCCGGTCAGCTTGCCGGCAACGAAGTTAAGATCGGGTTGACCTGGAAAAAACGACGTGCGGGCCAGGGTCTGGCCCGGCAGGCAACATCGACGATCAATGCTTCCAGCAATTCTATTAAAATGACGCGACGTTGAAAATCGCAGCCCAGCGAAGCGGAGACTTGTGTCCTAAACGACAACGCGGTTGGCAAGTGTCGCATCGATGGTTGTTTTATTGTGGCAGTTTAGATGCCGAAGTGCCTCGTTTCCGGAGCCCATATCACCGCATAAAATTGACCTGCCAAGTTGGGTCTGGAAGATCGCTCCTAACGCCATGGCCGCAATCACAACCGGTGGGAATGCCACTTCGGGCAAATAGCCGGAAAAATCGGCCAAAACCACAAGGTCGACGGTCCGGCTGATCCCCGTGTTCCGGCTTTCTTGTCCTTTGAACTTCGACCTGAGCTTTTCTGCTTGGATTTGACGATACCCCTAGGTATCCTTAAAGAGAACGCGTTCGGTCGAACGGATTCGTCCCCACGATTGTTCGCTCGGTATTGATCGCGTCGACGGCAAGGTTTGGCGCTTTTGTTTGGAGGTTTGTTCGAATGTCCAGAAAAATAGTTTGCTTGGCCTGTTTTGTTGCTTGCGGTTACTTGTCCGCCAATGCGTTTGGCGACGATGAGATAACCAAGTCCAAAGTGCCTGACCGAGTGACCGCCACGCGCGAAGCCGCCGAAGGCTTCAAACAAGTTGAGTTTTTCGCGGCGATGGATGCGGGCCAGATCAACGTTCGACTTCGCATGGAAGACTCGACCGAGGGCAAGTTCATCATTGAAAACAAAACCGACGAGCCCATTTCCATTCAGATGCCGGAAGCCTTTGCTGGCGTTCCCGTGATGCATCAACAGTTAGGCGGCCAACGTGGCGGCGGTGGTGGCGGC
>JBGTJE010000081.1:0-3877 GCA_041745295.1 Pirellulaceae bacterium
GACGGGCTCCGTCGCTGGCGTCGCCGGCGATCCGAGCGCCGTCGGCAGCAGCCTGACGTTCGGCGCGGGCTATACGGACGCGGGCAATCACACAGGAAGCTGGACCTTCGAAGGGGGAGTCAACTACCTCGACGAAAGCGGCTTTGCAGCGATCGACATCGCTCAAGCAGACGCAGTCGTCACGATTAATCCGTACAGCGGGACCTACGATGCGTCTGAACACAACTTGACGGGCTCGGTCGCTGGCGTGGCCGGCGACCCGAGCGCGGTGGGCAGTAGCTTGACGATTGGAGCGGGCTTCACTAACGCACCTGGCGGGACCGGAAGCTGGAACTTCGAGGGTGGAATCAACTACCTCGACGAAAGCGGCTTCGCGGCGATTGATATCGCTCAAGCAGACGCAGTCGTCACGATTAATCCGTACAGCGGAACGTACGATGCTGCTGAACACAATTTGACGGGCTCCGTCGCGGGCGTAGCCGGTGATCCGAGCGCGGCTGGAAGCAGCCTGACGTTTGGAGCGGGCTTTACCAACGCGGGCAACCACGCAGGTAGCTGGAATTTCGAAGGTGGCATTAACTACCTCGACGAGAGCGGTTTTACAGCGATTGACATCAGCAAGGCCAACTTGACCGTCACTGCGAACAATGCGAGTAGATTGTTTGGCGTAATGAATCCGACCTTTACGGCCGTTATTGCCGGCTTTGTCGGCGGCCAGAACTTGGCTACAAGCGGCGTAACTGGGAGCGCCGGCCTGACAACCAGCGCGACTCAATTTAGCCCCGTTGGAACGTATGCGATTGCGGCGGCCTTGGGGAGCTTGGCGGCGTCGAATTACTCGTTTGCGTTCTTTAACGGAACGCTCAACGTGTTGGCTCCGACCACAGGCTTCGTGACGCACGATGGCAACGGAAACCTCGTTGTGATTGGGACCAATGGCAACGACTGTGGATCCGGGTGCGGCGGTTCAGGCGGCATCGAGATCGAATCGTCGATCAATTGTGGAAACACGGGAAGCGTACGGGTCTCGATCAACGGACAGTCGGCCGGAACATTCGCCGTTAACCCGGTAACTCAACGAGTGATTGTCTATACGCTGGACGGTAATGATTGCATCGTCATGGACGGTTCGATTGTTCTCGAAGCCCACGGCGGGAGTGGCCACGATGAAATTACGGGTGGTTCGGGCAACGACATCCTCTGGGGCGATAACGGTAACGACACGATCACCGGGTCTTCCGGCCACGATGTTATCGTGGGTGGCGATGGCGCGGATCGGCTCGTCGGGGCGTCCGGCAACGACATCTTGATCTCTGGCGACCTGGTCGGCGCTACGTATGCCGGCCTAAAGCAATTGATGAACGCGTGGCTCGCAGAGGTTGGCAATCATGATTCCACCAATGTCGATACCGGAAACTCAATTGCGGACACGGTTGACCTTACGACCGGGAACGACGGAGACGTGGATAAGTTAACCGGATCGTCGGGTGCCGACTTGTTCATTATTAGCGCCGGCGACCTAATCACAGACATCAAGCTAAAAGCACTCATTGATGGCTCGACGAATTCAGAAGGAGACGTCGTCGAAATCATCTTGTAGTTTTGACGCGCGATCGGCATTCAATCGGTCGTGAAACATCAGCAATGATCAAGACGTCTCGGCGGAGAATGAGCCGGGACGTCTTTTTTTGGAAGTCATTTATCGGGGCGGCGATCATGTATTGCCTTTGCGACGCGGCAAATTCGGATCCAGCGGTCGGCGGGCGCAAGAAAAAACGCTGGAAAACGAATTGTTTGCAAGCGTTCGTGCGAGTGAACGGTACTTGACTCGAACAAGCGACCTCCACGATGTCAATTAGTCGGTTCAATCATGCAGTTTTGTTGTAAGTGCTTACCCATCAATTCGTTGTTATCACCATACGCATCCCCTTTCGTTTACTCAATGCTCAACTTTTCACATGTTATTGGGTTCTGCACTGCACCAAACTCTGCATTTATCACTGCACAAACTTATTTGAAGGGCAGCCTAGTTTCCCCGAATCGCACAATCCAACAACATAACCGGGCTCTGCCTCAACTACGACGGTTCTCAGCGTAGGTAAGGTCGTCCTGGTCAGGTGATCGCTTGTCAACGTTCGCTTCCATTTCACCCTCGATCTATTGCTGTTCTCGGAAGCGGTTCCTTGGATCTAAAGGTTTCCTGATACGGCACATTTTATCGGGAGATCGACGGGCTTCCAGTGGCCCCGATGCTCGCCTACTCGGCAAGCGGCAGCGGTGGGTCGCACAGTCGGCCCGCGAATCACACGGTCATCCCCCGCATGTCCGCTGAAACGGCTGGTAAGCCGCGGTTCAAGCAGTTGGGAATGAGCCTGACTAAGTACGGACGCGATTACGGCAGAGTTGAAAGCCCCTGTCGCGTAATTACTTTGCCTTGGAGCCAGCCGTTACCTCGTCCTTATGCGCTGCGAAGGCCGCGAGGACTTCTCCCTTCTCACGTGCAGGCACTTTGGCGAAGTCAAGACTGCGCCCTAGCTCGGCCGCGACCTCGTCGAATTCTACTGGTGAGATCTTGAGGGCACGATGCGCTTCCTCAAGACCCAATTCAGTCTTTCCCGGTTTTGTTGGCGAGTATTTAAACGGCCCGCCCGCGACTTCGCAGACCCACAAGGTTCGCATGAACTTCAGACCGGGCAATCTGCCTAGGTTCTTCGTGTGCCATTCCCTGAGGGCTGGGTTCTTGGAAGTCTTTCCCACGATCGGGTTTTGAACAACCGCGTCACTAAAATGGTCAACTACCGCGGCGATGGCGAAGACGCCGCCAAGGCGTTCATAAAGACTCTTCTCGGTCTGGGCGACGGCTTGAATGGAAGTCGCAAAGAGAATGGCCATTAGAATAAATGCTACCGCGAGAGACTTGATGATTGAAATTCGTGTTTTCATGACTCAATATCCTTCTAGTTCGTTTTTGTGTAATCCGCCCGCCACCATGACGTTGCGGCAATCTTTGTATCCGAAAGCGCGTAGCGGCGCTTATCGATCAGGTTCTTCGGGCACGCACGACTACGCTTCGACAGCCAGACGCCGCTGGCCCTAACAATGACGCGCCCCCGAAGCTATGGGCGCCTCGATGGCCTTGTCTGTCTCGGGATGAAAACTTCGAATCCCCTTTGCAGCGCGCTGAGGAGCAACTTGCTGGGTGGACGTGGTGCCGTCGGAAGCAGCCAAAAACCTGCTCATCCGACACCTTGCGTCCTCTACCCTCATCGGCGGCTCCAATAATAGCCGCCACCCCCACCGAACAGTAGGACCAAAACGACGATCAGAATAATTAGCCCAGTCGTACTCATACTCTTTTTCTCCCTGTGGCGAAGCCAGCCCTGCTTCTGCCGTAAACCGTACCTATTGCCTCGTTCGTCATAACAACTTCGCTCTCGCACTTTTACTAGAGGATGTTGAGAACACGAACGAAAAAAAACCGACGTGTCCAAACACCCTGAGGCATTCGAACACGTCGGTTTACTTATTAACTAGCCCCCCGGCACCGCCGGGTTGCTCTTTATTTAGTCTTCCGACGACTTCAACCCAAGTATATCGTGGAGCCAACCAAGAGTTCGTCGGCCCTGCATTAAGATTAATTATCGTTCGGCTCGACGGAGAAAGCAATGGATTATTCTGCTGACGTAGGCGGAAGCAGGTGAGGGGAGTGTCACCGGGTGTTTTGAGCCGAGGATTTAGGCCTGATCATTACCCACAAGTTTACGGTTCAATGGTGGGATATGTTCGATGGATCGTGTTTGATAGCGTGCCGAAGGATTACATTTCTTGGATCGGAGGTTTGGATTTTTGTTTGGGATGATGCGTATGACAAGTCCAA